>JAKLKB010000017.1 GCA_023150835.1 Myxococcota bacterium
AAGGCTATACCCGATCCCATTCCGAACTCGGTCGTCAAGCTTTTCAGCGCCGATGATACTGCCTCCGGTGGGAAAGTAGGTCGTCGCCAGGATTCCTCTTCAGCCCGATAACAAATCACTTTGTTATCGGGCTTTTTTTTATTTCCGCGCTTGACTTCTTTTTCCTTTTTGCTGTATTGTGCCTTCGCTTTTTCTTCCCTAAGAAACCCCCTGCCTTGGAAGGTTCGGTATGCAGCTATCGAATGCGATGCGTGCGGCGATGTTCTCAACCGTCCTGATGAACGCCGTCGGGTCTTACGCTCTTTCTCCGATGGGAGCGTCTCTTCGTGATCTCGGTGGGCTTCCGAAAACAGAGCATCCTTTTTTCCTTGTGACGCTCTCGCTGTTTGTTTTGATTTTTGGGGCGGCCTATTGTTGGGTGGGATGGAGTGGGCGGGTGGATCGCCAGTTTCTTTGTGTCGCGGCGGTCGGGAAACTTTGCTTTTTTGGCTCGATCACATTTTACGCTTTGTTGGGGCATTTACCGATCAAGGCGGTCCTCTCGGGGGGAGGCGATCTTTTTTTTGGAAGCCTCTTTTTGTTTTGGCTCTACCGCGATCACGCAGCCAAGGATATCTCTTAAGCAAACAAAACATAGACGCTGAGGAAGAACGATGAACGAACTAAAAACGCCTGAACCACCGCCACAAACATCGACCGACACCACAACTACCACGGCAATCTCCGCCATACAGGCCCCAACCCACGCAGAAACTGCCGCTGTTAGCCCGAGTGTTGTCGCCTCCGTTCCTGTGAGTGCGACCACTTCAGCATCAACGCTGGAGATGAACAAACGCATCAGCTATGTGCAGCAAACGCTCACGTACACGCAGCAATGGATTCTTTTGGCCGATACCAAGGGTGGCTTGTTGTTAACGGTCAGTGGTGTGATCGTTGGTTTTATGATCGGGAAGTTTGGCGAGTTCTCAAAAGTCTGGTCAACCAGCAGCGTCTGGTATATCGGGCTGTTGTTGTTGCTGTTCGCGGGATACGCTTATTGGCAGGTTCGCTCTTTTGTCTACACGATGTGGACCATCCTTCCCCGACCGATGGGCCTTGCACGCGATTATCTCAACAAGACCCGCCATGTGTTCAATTACAGCTTGACGCTCAATTTCCCAAAGATCGAAGACACCGCACTTCTCAAGAACGAATACGCCGCCCTGACCGAGCAAGATCTTTTTGAAGAATACGTCACACAGCTTCATATCGATTCGATGGTGTGTTCCGAAAAATACAAATGCTTTATGGAAGGGTTTCAGTCGCTAAAGGTCGCCTTGATCTTCGGTGGATTGGCCTTTTTGGGAAGCATCCCTGCTATCCAACTCGCCGGAACCAAGACCGTCTACAAACAAGCTCTCAAACAAGAACACAAAGAGCGCGTCCTCAAACAGATCATCCCCTACAAACCCAAAGCAACAACCCAACCTAAACCATAGGCATGATCGCACGCACACCAAGCTGTGGCGTGTTTTCGAGACCCCCAAAAGAAGCGTTATAACGCAAGCTGATCTCGGCATATTGTCCTTGGGGTTGCCGCAACAACGTTTCCACGTAGTCGGATGATGTGAAAAAGGTCGTGACAAGAGCAGGACAATCCGCCTGTGCCTCGATCGAATAGATCAACAATTGCACGTTCTCTGATGAAGTCACAGGGTACACCAGATCCGTATAAATGCGGATCTGGCGGGGGCGAGAGCCACGCGGAGGAATGAACGAAAGAGCTTCTGTAATGCGCCATCTTTGAAGGGCCGCAAACGGGCAACGTGTCAGCGCAGGTGACAGGTGCTTGCGAAGCCGTCGAAGGATTCTTCGTTGGGCTGCTTGGGGAGAAAAGACGATAGAGCCTAGAAAATAGGTGAGATTGAGCAGCAAAGAACCCTCTTGTGGGAGCGGAGAAAACGTGTCGTCAGGCAAACCAAAACGCGCCCCCATCTCCTCGTGTAACCAACGATCGCGCTTGTAGCCAAAAGGCGTTTCAACCAAACTAAACAAATACCCATAAGTATGCAAAAGCCCCGCATGAAGGACTGTCCCACACATCTCTGTCCCTGCCATCCGACCTATCGCATCCAAGATCGCAGGTTCGACGATCTGTTGCTTTGTATGCTCATCCCAATTCCGGCTTTTCCCCCACAATGCCAGCGGCGCAGGAAACTTTTTGAGCGCACAGAGATGTTCGCTCATCTGAGGAAAAGCACACTTCAAGATATCCAACCCATCTCCGCCTGTTTGCGCGATCTGACAAAGCTGGTGGGCCGTGTGGGATAGCTGTTGTTCCCATCGCTGCGGCGCTTCCGTGTCCCATGCTCCTTCCAATGCAAAGTGTTGAGCAGAGGTCTGTGCAGCTTCGGGAGAGTGGCTTGGGTGATTCATCGATATCTCCGATACGGCGGGTACAAGGGCAGAATAAAGTGAGTCGTTCTTACCTAAGGGGAATCTCGCAAAGAAAGATCCATCATGTAAGTATGTCCATTGCGGAGATAGCGAAGGTTGAGGTTGCGATATCGCTTGGCGGCGTGGAGATAGTGTTCACGTGCATGCCCCGGCGAATAGACGGGCTTTCCAGAAACTTCCAACAGGATATCCCCTTCGCGTAAGCCCAGATTGTGGAGAAAAGAGCCTTGATCGAGGTTTGTGACCTGCATCCCCGCCGGGCGGCCAAAACGCAGATTCGGCGCATAACGCGCACCGCTTTCCTCCAACGGACGCTCGGCCCATTCCTTGAGCGCGGAGCGTTGAAGTGCGCCCACGCGAAATGCCTCGCGGCTTGGCGGAGGCGGTATCTTCGGAACTTTTTGTTCTTGCATCCGCCGCAGCGCCTCTTCTTCGTGCTGGCGCATCTTGGCCTCCCACTCAAGGCTCTTTTGCCGAGAGGCCCCTCGATGCGGTGGTGGCTGCGGAAAAAGTTTGCTCAAATCGCGTGTTTCTTTGCGTGGTTCGGGAAACTGCGCAATACGAACTTCTGGTGAAAGCGATACTTGCTGTTGGAGCTGCCCAAGCATCCGGCCAAACCACCAAGATACCGCGACGATCACCACCACCAAGACCAGCGGGACAGCCCACCAACCGATCGAACGAGATGTTGAAGGGATCTTTTGAGACATCCATCGGCTCCAAATATTTGTAAGATCTTAGGACTTGCGCGAGCGGTTTGTTTTTGTGGGGCTTCACCCCACACCCCACAAGGGACTGTCGCCCCTTGACCCCGTGTCGGCGAAGAGAGCATCGTTTTTCACACCAACGACTCTTTCGCTTGAACGTCCGCGAACACGGGTTTTTTGTCAATCGCGCCACTTCTTTCTGTAGACATCAAGGCATCGAAACGGTCGTACCGTCGTTCTCACACAAGAGTCTGGACGAGCGAGGGGAATTTATCGTGTGCTGCGCAAGATGCAAGAGCAGATGGGATCGCGGACGGGTGGGCGAGGAAGTTATTTTATCGAGGACGGGTGGGCGAGGAAGTTATGAGAGGGCAACGCTGCTGTACATGGTAAAAATGCCGTAGATAGGGGATGATCGTGGCAAGATACGCGAGGGGAGGATATTGTGGTGTATGCGAAGTTGATCTTGCCGAAGACAAGGGGAGGTTGGTGGTGTATGCGAAGTTGATCTTGTCGAAGACAAGGGGAGGTTGGTGGTGTATGCGAAGTTGATCTTGCCGAAGACGAGGGGAGGTTGGTGATGTATGCGAAGTTGATCTTGCCGTAGATTAGGGGAGATTGGTGGTGTATGCGAAGTTGATCTTGCCGTAGATTAGGGGAGGTTGGTGGTGTATGCGAAGTTGATCTTGCCGTAGATTAAGGGATGGTCACAAGGCAGCGGGTGAGCGGGTTCACGATATCTTTTTGTACATAGAGATAGTATTTTTTGCCCGATTCAAGGGGCTTTGGCTTTCCTTCGGCAGGGAAGCGTTGCGCGACTCCTTCGGGCACCACACCGTAGGTCACACTTCCCGATTCAAGGGGCTTTCCTTGCTTCCAATCGACATCAATGCGCCAAAGTGTTCCTTTCGGTGTATCGAGATTTGGCGGAACCCCGGGAGAAGATGCGGTGGCCTCCATCACATGGATATAACGCGCCGCACCGCCAATCCAATAAAGCTTTCCATCCGCAGCGATGCGTTGATCAGGCGTGCAGTCGGTCGGAACATAGAATCTTTGTGTATCTAACGGACCCGCGCCGTACTTTTCATCCTTGAAGTCTTCGCGTTTTTTTCCGCGATAAGCCAGTTCTGCTTCAAAAAAGCGACGCATCCGAGCATCATCTGTCGTTGGAAACGCCGTATGGTTGGTGTTTTCAGGAGTCGCCCGCGTGAAACCATTGTTCTTTTCCGCTGGAAATGCCCCAAATCCCACCGTGTCGATCCACCCCGCACCCATCGCCAAACCTCGCGGGCCAAAGCTATTGATCCAGTTCGGACCCGACTCAAGATACCAATTGGACGGACCTTGCGGGGCGTTGGTGGTATGACAACACACACACGCTGCGGCGCGGATCTGCGACTTGACCCATTCGTTTTCCTTGACATACGCGGGATCTTTGAGCCGCGCATCCTCGTCCTTGGCTGTGCTGTTTGGAGGAACCGGATAATACGGACGTTGCGTGCGTACCATATCACAGCTACCATAATCCTCGAATTTTCGGCCTTCTTCTGTTGCCCCTGAGATCGCAGACCATGTACAAACTTGACCGTTGGGGCCTTTGCCGGGCGGTTCTCCTGCCTTCGGTGCTTTGCAGACATACTCTGGTTGTTGGAAGATCGGCAAGGTTCCTGTCGGCCCCGTCGTCTTTCCGCCACAGACGGACGTGGGAACGAAGCTTCCGCCTCCAAAAAATTCACATCCCCGTTGTACCGAGCCACAACGCGAGCCGTCTTTGCCGGGTAGCTCGACACGGGCGTATTTGTCTTTTTCTTTGTCCACGATAAAGATGCAGTCGCCATAACGCTCACTGTCCGCTATCCCGCACTTCTTGTCGATCACGATGGCGCTGTTGTTGTTCTTGCAGTCGTTCGTTGCCTCGGTCGAAGTCCACCCGCCAAGGTATTCTTTGCACTCTTGCATCCCGCTAAAGGCGTTCTTGTAGATGCAATGCCCCACCACCTTTTCTGGCAACGGTGGGATCGGAAAACCACCACCACAGCCATACGGCCACAACAACAACCCCCCCAAACCGACCACCCACAACCGCATCCATCCTTTACGCATCGTCTTGCTCCTTGCTTCGCGCCTTCTGCTCTCCCCACGATCGAAGGGATGCAGCGTTTTTATACATTTCTGTATAAAAGAACTGGCCCTTCTGATGAAGCAGCTTTGTTTTGGTTTCTTTTTCAAGAAAATATTTTTATATTCTGATGTGTATAGAATTTGAGCGATGGACAGGGCGTGGATGAGGGGGCTTTGAACAGGCAGCGTATCTGTATAGGATTTGCGCGGCTGAGAGGGCGTATGTTAGGGGGCTTTGAGCAGGCAGCGTGTGAGGGGAAAGGCGATGTCTTTGAGGACGTAGAGATAGTACGTTTTGCCCGAAACAAGGGGTTCGGGCTTGCCTTCTTTGGGGAAGGTTTGCTTGAGTCCTTCGGGTAGAACGCCGTATTTGATGCTACCCGAAGCGAAGGGAGTCCCGCTTTTCCAGTCCACATCGACGCGCCAGAGGGTGCCTTTGGGGATGTCGAGGTTGGGAGGCACGCCGGGAGAAGAAGCATCGCCTGCAAGCACGTAAAGATAGCGGGCAGGGCCGCCGATCCATGTGATCGTACCGTCCGAGGCAATGGCTTGTTCAGGCGTGCAGCTTGTGGGAACGTAGGTCAACTGGATATCAAGAGGGGTGTAGCCGTCTTTTTGGCTGGCGAAGTCTTCGCGTTTTTTGCCGCGATGAGCGAGTTCTGCTTCAAAAAAGCGGCGCATCCGAGCATCATCTGTGGTTGGAAAGGCCGAGTGTCCGACGTTATCAGGAGTTGCGCGAGTGAAGCCATTGTTTTGATCGGGTGGATAGGCTCCAAAGCTCACGGTGTTGATCCAGCCCGCCCCCATCGCCAAACCAAGAGGGCCAAAGCTGTTGACCCAGTTCGGTTTGGATTCAAGAAACCAATTGGCCGGACCTTTGGGGGCGTTGGTGGTATGACAACAGACGCACGCTGCGGCGCGAAGCTGAGATTTGACCCATTCGTTTTCCTTCGCATACGCAGGATCGTTGAGTCGAGCATCGGCATCACTCGCGGTGCTGTTGGGCGGAACAGCGCGATAAGGTCGCTGCGTTCGGACTTTGTCGCAGTTTCCGTAATCCTCGAAGTTTCGGCCCTCTTCGGTCGCTCCAGAGATCGTAGACCACGTGCAGACTTGACCATTGGGGCCTTTGCCGGGTGCTTCTCCGGCCTTGGGCGCTTTGCATGTGTAGTCTGGTTGTTGGAAAACAGGGAGCGTCTCGTTGTTGTTTTCGACTTTTCCACCACACAACGGAGTTGGAACAAAGCTTCCCCCTCCGAAAAACTGGCACCCGCGGATCATTGAGGCGCACTTGTTGGGATCTTTGCCCGGGATCTCGACGCGGGTGTATTTGTTTTTGCCTTTGTCTACGATGAAGATGCAGTCTCCGTAGCGTTCGGCTTCGGGGATGCCGCACTTTTTGTCAAGGACGATCTCGCTTCCGTTGCTTTTGCAGTCGTTGGTGACTTCTGAAACCGTCCAGTCACCGAGGTATTCTTTGCATTCTTGGAATCCCGCAAAGGCGTTTTTGTAGATGCAGTGGCCCAAAAGCTTTTCGGGTAGCGGTGGGATCGGAAAGCCGTTGCAGCTACAGCCATGCACCATGGGAAAAGATAGCAAAAACATGAAAAAAGCGATTCGTGTACGTTTCATCGAAGACCTCTCGGATTGGAGAATAGCAAAACAAGAACCCTAAGAGTGGTGATCCAAAAATGCCAATAGGAGACGTATTTTGAGCGTTTTTGAAAACACGACGGAGCATTAGATGCGCAACAAAGTTTCCAGTTGCGTCAGGGATAAAAATCGTTCAAATGATGAAGAGTGAGCGTTGTGGGCGGCGTTGCCCAAAGGAGCGCAGCGAGTGCGGAAAGTCCCGTGTATCGGACTTTGTGAGGATGCCCCTTTTGCTCAAAGGAGCGCAGCGGGCGTAAAAAGTCCCGTGGTCAAGGGCAGGGGATGGGATCGCCGCGTTCGGCGATCTGAAAAAGCGTGTCTTTGTTGGTGTCTTTGAATTCGTAGACATCGGTACAGGCAAACCCCTTGCCTTTGAATTGCTCGTTGCCGCCGATGTGAACGAGCAAAAGGCTGTGATTGTTGCCTTCGAGGGTGACGTTGCCAAACACGACGACATCGGCAAGAACGCTGTTGTTGCCTTTGATCAACAAGTCGCCTTCGATCACCACGCGAACGATGCCGAAGTTGTTGCCTTCAAGGGTCAAGTTGCCTCGGATCGTCAGGCTGCGCGCTCGTCCGTTGTTTCCGTTGAATCGGACATCGCCGTCAAGGACGGTTTTTCCTGTGCCGTTTCCGTAGAGGACGTTGTTGTTGCCTTCGAGAGAGACGTTGCCTTCGAGAGGCTTTCCGTCTGTCGCGGGGCCAAAGGTCACAACGCGGTTGTTTCCGTTGACTTTGCCGAGGTTGGAACCGTCGGCTTGGAGGACGTCTTGTTCTTTGGTGGCGTCGGGATAACACAGGACAGCGACGACTTTGTCTTTGTTGCGCACGATATCGGTGGGTCCGCCGTTGGACCCATTGCAATAAGCATTGTTGGTGTTGCAATCAGGGTTGTTCGTACAGGCTTGTGTACCTGTGCCGATCACTTTTTCGCCATCTGTGCTGATCTCAACGACAGGATCGTTGAGATAGACGCCGGGGTTGTTGGGGACGCATCCTGCGAAGATCGCAAAGAGGCCGAGTGAGGAAATACCAAAAAAGAAACGCGCTTGCATACCATAAGCTCCTTTGCAAAAAGGGTGAGGCGAAAGAACCCCGACCGATTTGTCGAAGAGAGGGAGGGGCGGCTTCAAAAGAACTTGGAATCGTGTTCGGAGTGGCTTGTTGGGTGTGGGATGGTTCGTGTCTGTGATCACGGATGCTGCGAGTTAAGGTGTTGTTTGAAGAGGAAACTCGGCTTTGAAAGGGATGCCAGAAGGCGGATTTTTGGGATCAAAGCCAAGGACACCGCCGAGGGTTTCGAGCGCTCCTTTGCGATCAAAGCCCGCAAGTTGGATCAAGGCGTTGACAAGGTCATCGACGGACATTTTTCCTTGCATGGTGAGCTTGCCTTGAAGGTCGATGGATGCGGCATCTGCGCGCAAGACGACTTCGGAGAGTGTGATCGAGAGAGCGCGTTGTCCAGTCGCAGGATCGGGGACGGGCATCGTGATCTGGGTGGGTTCGCTCTCAAAGCCTTGTGCATCGGCTTTGATGGGGATCGCGACGATATCGGAAAACAACGGTTGGCCGTCTTTGTTGAGATCAGGACCGAGCACGATCAACGGCTTTTCACCATCGATCTTTGCCCATTGCAAGATCGGAAGAAGGGTGCGGAGGGTGGTTTTGGCGAGTCCATTGTCGGGTTCGATCAAGTTGAGTTTGCCCGAAGGTGTCGTGGCGCGGCGCATCGAGCGAACGACGCCACCTTGGATCTCGATATCACGGCCATCGGCACGCATCGTTCCGCTGATCGGCCAGTATCCGGGATCTTTGCCAAGTTCGATCCGAGTCATGCTTGGATCGATACGCTGCGTACCGATCTGTAGGGTTGTGGAAAGACCCTGTACTTTGGGCCATGCGATCGAGACAGCTTCGTTTGGAGAAGCAAAGGTCGGCGTGATCTTGAGAGCATACGGATCGTCGCCTTTGCCCGAAAGAAGGGCCTCGACTTGATCGTGGCGATTGTTCCAATAGGTCATCAGTCGGGTTTTGGTATGCACTCGCCAAGGGTAGGTGGTGCCGTTTGGGACGGCTGTTTCGGGGGTAAGGCCGCCTCCGTGTACTTGGGCCGCAGGGTAGCGATAGCTTTTTTCGCGGCGTCGGATCACCATTTCTGCCGATTGAAGGGCTTGTTTGGCTTGATCAAATGTTGCCTTGGCTTCGGCTTGTGGATCTTTTTGCGGTGCGGTTGGGTCGATCTTTCGGGCGTTTTCGTTGGCGATCTGCGTTTCTCGCCAGACGATCACGGCTTGGTACAACAAGCGGGCTTGGCGAGCGCGTAGCTGATTGATCTCGATGCCGTCGATCGTTTCATCAAGCCAAGGTCGCCCTGTATCGGGGACTTGCGCTTGGATGGTTTGGAGGCGTTTGAGAAAGCCTCCGTGCGCCTCTTCGATGGCTTGAAGAGCCGCGATATCGGTCTCTTTGAAGTGCTTGATCTGTTTTTCGTTCCAACGCGAGACTTCACGGAAAGCCACACGCACAGGACGAAACACAAAGCCCGAAACAGCGGCGATCTCGTCTGCGGGATCTTCGCCCGCAAAGTACGCATACAATCCCCCTGCTGTTCCTTGCCAGTCTTTGCGAGCCAAGAAGGAGTCTTTTTGGTGCTCCATCAGCTTGAGCATCACGTCGATGCCTTCGGTGCGTGCGACACATCCGCTTTTCCACTCGCTCGGTTTGCACAACGGATCCATCAACTCACCCACCGCTTCTTTGAGCGTGGTATCGGCCTTCCAATGCCAAAGGCCCACCGCATAGTCTTGTTGCCAATACCCCCATTCATGGCCCGAATTAAACATCCGATGTGCATCGAGTGTCCCACCGCCACGCGTTTTGAGCAGCGGGCGGATCAGCTCGATATCGCGCCCTCGTCCCCACAGATACAGCGGCAAGTACACAGGGATCGGATTGTCGAAACTCAACCACCACGAGCCTTCGGGAAAGTATTCAAGGATACGCCCTTGCGATGAGGCTTTTTGCATCAGGCAAAGTTTGTGTGAAAAAGTCTTTTGATTGTACACCATGGCCGGTCCTTCGAGCGGATAGAACATCACCGTATGGACTTTGACGCCAAAGCGCTTGTCTGTGTGAAAGGCCAGATCGTAATAATCGACGCGCCCGTTGCTGTTGGTTCCTGAAGGACAACCGAGGTCGTCAAAGTTGGGCATCGCCTGTCCTCCTGTGGTGTGGTCGTTGATCATCACGCGGATGTCAGGGCGGATCGAGAGGGCTTTTTGGCCTGCCCAGTTGATCCAGTCGATGGTTTCTTTGTCAGGAGTTGTGGTGAACTCTGTCGGACCAAAGTGGATGCCAAATTCGTCGGCGTCAGGGACTTCTTGGAGGCGTTTGGCGACGTAGGTTTCGATCTGTTCTTTGACAGGCACCGCGCTTTTGCGATCCACGACGCCTGTGGAGCCTTGTTGTTCGTTGTGCAACGTGATCCCTGCACCGCGTGGAAAACCAAGCGATATCCGCAGTTCTTCTAACTCTTTGACGCGCTTTTCTCGGGCCTCCGCAGGAGCCACACCACGCCCTGCACCGCGAAACTTGTTGCCCCGATTTTTGATGATCCAGTCGTTGACTCGGGCGGCTTCGTCGATGGGGTGGCGTCCATCAGAAAAGGCTTCTTGGTGTTCGAGCGGGTGTGATCCGTGAAAAGTGTAAGAGCGAAACAGAAAGTCACCTTTGTAGAGATCGGAGGGCTTACCGTCTTTGTCGGTGTGTGCGATGGCTGTAGGTGTTTTGGCGCGCTCGCGTAGCTGCCCAAGATCGTTGCGCGGAAGGAACTCTTGTTCGGGGTGGTAGAATCGCGCTCCCATGCGTCGAAGAAACTCATAAACCGCGTATTGTCGGCCCAGTTTGGAGGGAGAGGCGGTATACACGACGGTGGCTCCTTCGCTGCCGAGGCGATTTCCCCAGTCTCCGTGATCTTTGTGCGTCAACCAAAAGCCGTCTGCACCCGCCTCTTTGAGCTTCTCTTCCTGAATGATATCGGAGGCCAGCTTGTGCGCATCCAATACTAGCACCAATCCTGCGCGTTGTTTGGCCGCTGCGTCGAGGATGGCTGGATGTTGGGTGCTTTCGAGCCGGACAACGTGCGGTTTGGAGCCCGCAAGGGCGAGGATGTATGCGTCCATCGCCCCAAGCAAACGGTTATCCAATGGATCTTCCGCCTTTTGCAAGACAATCATCACCCCGCCCGCTTCGAGCGTTGGAGTCGTTTTGCAGTGGAGAAAAAGCGAGCATACGCAAAAAAACCCGAACCATCGAAAGAATCGCATCGATGTCTCAAGCTTGTTTTCAAGCAACCCGACTTGGCGCTTGAAAGGGAGGCAGTCACGGCTTTTTTTCAATGGCGTCGCTCCTATGCAAAACACGGCAGATTGGGACAAAAACAAGACCCAAATCTCGAAAGAACCGCTATTTTAGGCCAAGACAAGTTTTTTTCCAATAGGAGTGGTGCAGTTGTCCCAAAAAAAGCCGTGTTCGTGATGTTCCAAGCGGAGCCGTTGTTGGTTTGAAAAGCCTTTGTTCGTTCCGCCGAATCGGGGTCAAGGGAGTCGCGCTCTATGGCGCGGTATGGGGCAAAGCCCCAAAAAACGAACGAGGAAGCGTCTTACAAAACGAGCGAGATGTGAAGCGCAAGAGAGAGTTGTCACGGAAGTGTTGCTTGACGTGGGGTAGGAGTTGGGTTTGATGTGGGCGGCGGGATGGGGCGGTTTTCGCAAAGAAGAGATGAGATAGTTGTCGCAAAGAAGAAGGATAGCGTATCGTCATGGAAACGAGGCGTTGTTGGAGACGTTTGGGTATTTTTTGAGACCCACCAACACGCTGTTTGATGTATACCTTCAACAAGGATAACGCACGGTTGGGTGCAAGAAGAAGAGGAGCGAGAGAGATGACGAGGATCGCAAAGAACGATGTTCATGCAGCGATGGCGCGTGTTGCGCAACACCTCACGGATGCGCGGGCGGTGCGGATGGAAAAGTCACGCGGTCGGAGATGCGGGCCAAACTGGAGACTACAGATGGGCGAGCAGATGGTCGAAGGGAAGGCGTTTTTGGTGGGGACCGCGCCAGACGGTAGCATCGTGGGCTTGGTGGCCGATCGGATCTGAACCTGAGCGCATCGAACAAAAGGAATTGTCCTTCTTTGCGAACGGAGCGTGACCCGTGTCTCATTCTTCTCCCGTTGCTGCGCCTCGATCGACTTCTCATCGGCGTGCGGTGGTGTTGTTTTGGTTGGGTGTGTTGATCGCAGCGGTGATGTTGTTTTGGAGCTTGCGCGGGGTGGCGTGGGTGGACTTGCACAAGGCGCTACTGGGGGCGAAGTGGCGGTGGTTGCTTGTGGCGTTGGGATTGATGGCGTGTTCGATGGGGATGCGAGCGTTGCGGTGGGCTACGTTGTTTCCTCCTTCGTTGGGGTTGAGTGGGCGGAGCGTCTTTGCGCCGATGATGGTGGGGTATTTGTTTAACCTGCTTTTGCCCGGGCGGATGGGGGAGTTGGTGCGTTCGGTGGCGTTGGCGAAACAAACGCAAAAGCCGGCGAGCGGGATCTTGGCGACGATCGTGGTGGAGCGTTTGGTGGATGCGCTGCTGATGGTGTTGTTTGCGGTGGTGTGGTGGGTGAATTTTCGGCCTGAGTTTTCGGGGGGAGCGGGGATCGGGATCTTGGCGGTGGGGTTGGTGGGTGTGTTGTGTGCATTGGTCGTGATCCGGGCCGAAGTGGCGTGGGTGGATCGGTTGCTGCGGTCCATCCTACGGGTCTTTCCAACGAAGTTGAGCGAACTGGTCTGGCGGTTGTATCTGCATTTTCGGGAGGGGCTGCGCTCGATGGCCGATGCTCGGCAGTTTGGGCGATTTTTGGGGATCACACTCTTGATCTGGAGTGTCGAGTGGGTGACCTTGTCGTGCTTGTTGTGGACCTTTTCGCTCTCGTTGAAACCTTTGGAAGTGGCGTTTTTGTTGGCGGCGGTCGCGCTTGGAAGTGCGATCTTGCCTGCCCCCGGGCAAGTCGGAACCTTTCAGTTTTTTGCGATCCAAGCCGCGATGATCTTGGGCGTGCAAAAGACCACAGCTACGGGGTTTGCGTTGATTTGGCATGCCGCAGTGTTTTCGACGCTTGCGCTGTTGGGAGTGGGAGCGTTGTTGTGGTTGCGGCAGCGTTGGGCCAGATGGATGTGGTCGTTGGATATCTCGGAGAATCCGACGGATGTGGAAAAAAATAGCCACACCACCGCTTGAATGAAATCGTCTTTTTAATTGACCGATTGGGCCTCCTGTGAAATAAAATGGCAGGCACGCCGTCAAAAAAACCGTGTTCGCGTTCGTTCAAGCGGCGCAGGTGTTCGCGTCAACGGCATCTTGATGAATCGTTTTCATTACTATTTTGTGGAGAGGAGTCCAATACATGACCAAATCCCCTTTCTTTCAAACGCTTCTTGCGAAGAGCATCCCCTTGGTGGCGGCCTTGTTTCTCGTAAGCCTGTGGGCTACAGGTTGCCCCGCACCTACAAACAACGAGCAAGCCACCGAAACGACCACCGAAAAAGTGGCCGACGGCAGCACCGAATCGACCCCTGAAGCCACCGCAGAAAAACAAGTCGAAGCCACCCCTGAAACCCAAGCCGAAGCTACCCCCGAAACCCAAGCCGAAGCCACCCCCGAAACCCAAGCCGAAGCCACCCCCGAAGCTACGGGCTCTTTGTATCAGCGCCTTGGTGAAGAAGCTGGCATCCAAAAGGTCGTGGGGGATTTTGTCAACCGTGTCGTCGCGGATAGCAAGATCAACGGCTATTTCTTGAACAGCACCGTCGATGGTCAGCGCTTCACAGGCTGTTTGTTCAAACAAATCGGCCAAGCCACGGGCGGTCCACAAAAATACGATTGCAAAGGCATGAAAGAAACCCACCAAGGGATGGGCATTTCCAAGCAAGACTTTACGGATCTGGTCGGTCATCTCGTTGATTCCCTTAAAGACGCCAAAGTCGCGCAAGCTGATATCGACGCCGTCGTTGCTGTTCTCGCTCCGATGGAAAAAGATATCGTTGAAGATGCCGACAACAACAAGACTTTTTACCAACGTGTCGGGCGCCGTCCCGGCATCGAAGTGGTGCTCAATTTATTTCTTGTGCGCGTTGTAAAAGACACCACCGTCAGCACTTTCTTTGCGAACGTCACCAACTCCGACCGTTTTTTGACTTGCTTTGCCCGCCTCGTCTGCAACGTTGACGGGCCTTGCCAATACGGGAAAGAGCCTGCCCTCGGTGAAAAAGGCGCTGATGACAAAAAGCCTTGCTTGCCCATGGCGGACGCCCACAAAGGTCTTGGGATCTCGCATCAAGACTTTACCACCGTCGTCGGCCATCTCGTCGATTCTCTGAAAGAAGCCAAAGTTGCACAAGCCGATATCGATGCCTTCTCCAAAGGCGTTGTTGGCACTGTGTGTCCTGATATCGTTGCCGTCGGAAAAGACCAATGCGCTAAGCCTTGATCTCATACAAACGCATGACGATCACGCTCGATCCTCCGATGCTTCCATCTTGCGCTTGTGGTGTACGGGGCTTGGCCCTCTTGCGGGGCTTGGCTGCCCGCCCCATCATCGAGCCAGCCCGTGTTTTTCCCGATCGGTTGCGTACACTCCCGTCTCTTTGAGATGGCGCACAAGAGGGAACCCGTCACAAGGGAACGTTGCGTGAGGGCAACTGTGAAGGAAAGACTTGGGCAGGAGAATTCTTCGCGTGAGGCGAAGGATATCGAAAACGTTCGCGTGAACGGCATCTTGATGAATCGTCTTCTTTTTTGTGGAGAGGAATCCAGCACATGACCAAACCCCCTTTCTTTCAAACGTTTTTTGCGAAGATCATCCCCTTGGTGGCGGCCTTGTTTCTCGTAAGCCTGTGGTCCACAGGTTGCCCCGCACCTACAAACAACGAGCAAGCCACCGAAACAACCACCGAAAAAGTGGCCGACGGCAGCACCGAATCGACCCCTGAAGCCACCGCAGAAAAACAAGCCGAAGCCACCCCCGAAACCCAAGCCGAGGCTACCCCCGAAACCCAAGTCGAAGCCACCCCCGAAGCTACGGGCTCTTTGTACCAACGCCTTGGTGAAGAAGCCGGCATCCAGAAGGTGGTGGGGAATTTTGTGGAGCGAGTGGTCAAAGATACCAAGATCAACGGCTATTTCTTGAACAGCACTCTTGATAGCACGCGCTTTACAGGCTGTTTGGTCAAACAAATCGGCCAAGCCACGGGCGGCCCGCAAAAATACGATTGCAAAGGCATGAAAGAAACCCACCAAGGGATGGGGGTTTCCAAACAAGACTTTACGGATCTGGTCGGCCATCTCGTCGATGCTCTCAAAGAGGCCAAAGTTGCACAAGCTGATATCGACGCCATCGCTGCTGTTCTCACTCCGATGGAAAAAGATATCGTCGAAGATGCCGACAACAACAAGACCTTTTACCAACGTGTTGGACGCCGCCCCGCCATCGAAGTGGTGATCGCTGACTTTCTCAAGCGCGTCTTGGCAGACACCACCATCAGCACTTTCTTCGCAAACACCCTCAACACCACCCGCCTGAATACTTGTCTTGTGCGCCTCGTCTGCAACGTCGACGGGCCTTGCCAATACGGGAAAGAACCTTCCTTTGGTGAGCTGGGACCCGACGACAAAAAGCCTTGTTTGAGCATGGCAAACGCCCACAAAGGTCTCGGGATCTCGCATCAAGACTTTACCACCTTGGTCGGCCATCTCGTCGATGCCCTCAAGGCCGCCAAAGTCGCACAAGCTGATATCGATTCCTTCTCCAAAGGCGTCGTTGGCACCGTCTGTCCTGATATCGTTGAAGTCGGAAAAGACCAGTGCGCCAAGCCTTGATCTAAACCACTCCCAACGGTTTTGATGTTTCTCTCTTCTGCGGTCTACTCCTTGCCTACCTCGCTTCTGTGGCTTTCTTCTTCATGGTTTGCTGTTCTTTCCTTGCCGGAAACGATGTTCTCCCTCCATCGTTCGCGCCGAGAGAGCTTGCTTTTGGGGTGTTTGATGAGTTCCTCGATATCCCGTACCCTTGCTTTTGTTTGTTTGTTTGGGGGTCTGCTGAGCGCGTCTTGGTACAGCATACGCGGCTATCGCGCTTGGCAACGCCGCCAAGCGTTGTCGAAGCCGTGGGTGCATGCTTTTCAAGAGCCTGATTTGAAGCTGCCCAAAACACCGCGCCTCCGAGTCTTTGGAATGTTTGTTGGAGAATCCTCTTTGGCCGAAGCACAGGCTTTTACGCAAGCGCAGCGTTTCGTATGCCAAGACAACTCTGTTCGTGCCCTGATGCGTCGACAACGCGCTGCTCGTGTTGAAAAGTTGCGCGCTCAAGGCAAGATCGACGCTCTCTCTGGCGCGACGTGGAATCGCCCCAGCCCCCGCGAACGCAACCCCTCGATCCGTTGGAATTGTGAAAAAGTCCTCGCTTCCCAATGGGCAGATCTCCCCCGACCCACCAAGGTTTGGGGCCGTTTGCTTTATGTCTTCGATAGCCCCCAACATCCTTTGCGCCACGCCTCCTTTCAATACGATCTGCACCCTTCCAAGGCGCTTTCCGCCTTCCGCTCGGTCGTTTCGTACTACCAAACCCGCTTGGGCGCCCCCTCCCTCTCCAAAGACGATCGTCCTATCCCACTCTCCAAAGACGATCCCCCTCTTGCCCGAACCCTCAACCCCATAAATGCCCCGCCGCCTCGGCCTTCTTCTCAACCGACCGCCTCGGTTTCGGCTTCTCGGCCTGCCTCTTTGGTCTCCGTTTCTCGATCTGCTCCGATCGTTGCGGTCCCTTCGGCTTTTTCTGCTCCCCATAACGCAATGCTCCGACCTTCCTCAGACCCCGACTGGCTGGCTCAAACCCGCAAGTATGATCGCTTCCGTCGGGTATGGCGCTTCTCTGGGCTTCGCGTCCAGATCACGCTGCGCAGTTTTGGCGGATGGTTCAATCTCTCCGAAAGCATCGAAGTCCCTTGGCCGATCCGCCCTGATGCGCCTTTTGTTTCTCGAAAAAAATAGTCTACGGCTTTTCTTCGGGCTGGTCTGTCTGAGGGACCGAAAGCCCCTTGACCCCGAAAGGGGCGAAACGATCACTGTTTTTCAAACCAACGACACTCTCGCTTGGTATGGGTGCGAACACGGGGGTTGTTCGCTTGAATGGGTGCGAACACGGGGGTTTTGTCACAAGGGCTTACCTTGGAGGGCGATCAGGCGGGCGTGTTGGGTCAAGAGCGCGATATCGAGGCGCTGCGATTGTAGGCGGATGGAGAGGTAGCGTTTGAGATGTCCGAGAAGGTTGGAGAAATCTTCTTTGCCGACTTGGTAGCTTGCGAGTGAAGCTTGGTAGGTCTGGAGGGCGAGCGGCAGGAGTTGTGTGTTGGTAAGCTGCTGTTGTTCTCGGAGATTGCGGGACTCTTGGAAGGTATCGCTCAGTTGTTGGCGCAGATCAGAGAGCAGCTCGCGTAGGCGTTTTTGCGCCGTGACAAAACGGGCGGTGGCTTCTTCGGCGAGACCTTGACGTGCGCTGTTTCCCCACGTCGGCAGCGGAATCTGGATGCCAAACGACAGAAACGGCTCGCCTTGATCCGCGCTGTTTTCAAAGCGTTGCTGGATCGTCAAGCGCAACATGATCTCAGGCCAGTATTGGGCTTGTGCGAGATCTTTGAGCTGTTTGGCTTGTAGCGCGTCGCTGTGCCAATACCGCAGCATCGGTCGTGATCGAAGCACTTCTTCCCACGCGACCGCTTGGTCTTTTGGAAAAACCATCGGTAGCTTCAGCGCCCTTGCCCATCGAGCAAGCAGAAGATTCGATGTGACGGGCTGCGTCGCTACTTGGGTCTCGGACAGGACTGATGCTCCGATGGTTGAAGCCGTTGGGTTGAAAGCAGCGGCGGTCGGTGGGGTGATGGTGGAAGAGGCGGTGGTTCGGGCAGATGGAACGGCGGCGGTGGAAGAGGCGGTGGTTCGGGCAGATGGAGCGGCGGCGGTGGAAGAGGCGGTGGTTCGGGCAGATGGGGCGGCGGCGGTGGAAGAGGCGGTGGTTTGGGAATATCGGGCGGCGGTGGAAGCGGCGGTGGTTCGGGCAGATGGGGCGGCGGCGGTGGAAGCGGCGGTGGTTTGGGAATATCGGGCGGTTGTGCTGGGAGCAGGCGAGGTGAGGCGTTGGATTTGAAGAAGTCTTCGTTGGGCTTGTCGTTGGATTTGAAGGGCTTCTTGTTGGAGTTGTGCGAGTTGGAGCAGAGCGAGCAGGAGGTCTTGTTTGCGAGAGGTGGAGGCGGCGTATCGGGTGCGTGCGACGGCAGCGATCTGTTGGGTGATCTGGTAAAGTTCGCGGCGCAAGTGCCATTGGAGGCGGAGATCGAACAGGGCCAAGAGATGCTCGCGTAGCTCGTAGGCGATCTTGGTTTGGCTTTCTTGCAACAAGAAATGGAGTTTGTGAAGTTCGGCTTGTGCGATGGCTTTTTGCGCTGCAAGACGCCCAAGTATCGGGAACTTTTGGCCGATGGAGTATTGGATGCCCGTCATCATGTTGGGGCGGAAGTTGGGCAGAGGGAAGTTGTTGGCTTGGATGCCGATCTCCAGATCAGGCCAAGCACCCGCTTGTTTGATGCGCGCAGCAGCCACCGCAAATTGCGAGCGGATGCGTTGAAGTGTGGGGTTGTGGCTCGCCGTTTGGGCCCAAAGGTCGGCGAACGTCGGCAACGCAACGAATACACGAGGCGGTGTTGGAAATGGCGCATCTTCGGGTTGAACAGACGCTGCTTGGAGCGAAGAGGGCCACCCAAGCCACAGCATCAACAGGGCAACGGAGACGCTGGTTCGCAGGACAGGAGATGCAGCGGATAGTGCAGGGGCTTGTGTGTGGCGTCGGTATCTGCGCTCTTCGCGCCAACAGTAAAGGACGGGAACGAGAAAGAGTGTCAATAGCTCGATGAACATCCCGCCAAACGAAGGGATCGCCATCGGGATCATGATATCCGAGCCTCGGCCCGAAGAAGAAAGAACGGGCAGAAGCGCAAGGAGGGTGGTTGCAGTAGTCATCAAGCAGGCGCGGATACGCCGTTGTCCCGCTGCTACGGTGATCTCGCGGATCTCGTCGATCGATTGAGGGGCTTTGCTTTGGAAGGACTGATCGAGGTATGTGGCGATCACAACACCATCGTCTGAGGCGATGCCAAAAAGCGCGATAAACCCGACCCACACCGCGATGCTCATTTGGAAAGCTTGGATGTGGAAGACTTCGCGCATCGGTGCGCCAAACACCGAAAAATCAAGAAACCAAGGCTGTGCATACAGCCACAACATCAAGAAGCCACCCGACCACGCCACCCCGATCCCTAGAAAAACAAACAGAGTTGTCGAGGTCTGGCGGAACTGGAGATAGAGCAGCAAGAAGATCAAAAACAGAGAAAGTGGAAGGATCACCAGCAAACGCTTTTCGGCGCGGATCTGGTTTTGATAGGTTCCTGCAAAGACGTAACTCACACCCGCAGGGAGCTTCCATTGACCTGTGTCGCGTTGGGAGCGCAGGTAGGCTTGCGCTGCTTCGACCGTTTCGATCTCGCCGTAGCTTGGGTTGCGATCGAAGATCACATAGGCCACCAAGAACGTATCTTCGCTTTTGATCATCTGCGGGCCACGGGTATAACGGATCTGCGCGAGTTGAAATATCGGGATCTGCGTGCCTGTCGGAGAGGCGATCATGATACGCCGGAGGGCGTCGGGGCTGTTGCGTAGTTCGCGTGGATACCGCAACACCACGTTATAACGCTCGCGCCCTTCGACGGTCGTCGTCACCTTCATCCCTCCGATGGCCATCTGGAGGGTGCGCTGAACGTCGGCGACTTGGAGTCCATAACGGGCGATGGCACGCCGATCGATGATGAATTCGAGATAAGGCTTACCGACCACGCGATCCGCGATCACCGTTGCAGGCGAGATCTGCGGCACTTTTTTCAAAAAGCCCTCGACCTGTAAGGCCACGCGCTCTAACGTCCGTAGATCAGGGGCTTTGATCTTGACGCCCATCGGTGCGCGCATCCCGCTTTGGAGCATCACGATCCGCGCACCGATCGGTTGTAGCAACGGGGCAGAGGTGGTTCCCGCAAGACGGGTGGCTTTGACGATCTCGTTCCAGATATCTTGAGGGGTGTGGATGTGTGGTCGCCATTGGCGGATGCGCTCGCCGTTTGGAAGTGTGCGATATTTGGCTTTGTAATGGATCACATTTTCAAACATCGAGATCGGAGCGGGATCGATGGCGCTTTCGGCGCGTCCGAGTTTTCCGACCACTTGCTCGACTTCGGGGATCGCACGCACCGCGATATCCAGCTTTTTGAGCACATCCAACACTTCACCCATCGAAGCATGCGGCATCGTCGTTGGCATCAACAAAAACGAGCCTTCGTCGAGGTTGGGCATGAATTCTTTCTTGAGTCCGGGGAATATCTCATGGCGCAGACTTACCCACCAAGGATGCGAACGCAGCGTCTGTTCGGGCACACCAAGGCGCGCCATCGCCGACGGAAGCCAGCCAAATATCTGCTCAAACCCAAGCCACACGTTCGCACCAAACAGCACCAACATCAGCGGCATACTGAGAAACAGCAGTTTGTGACGCAAGAAAAACCGCAGCAGCGACGCATAGAAGCGCTTGAAGATCTCAAAAAAGCCGATCAATCCGCTGATTAGGATGCCCACAAAGATCGCGTTTCGCCAAAATCCCCGTTGTTCTTCGAGCGGCATCCAAGCCCTCGCCAGCCACAGCACCACCAAGACCGCGACCGCCCACTGACCGACTCGGTAGACGCGCTGCTTGCCTGCATCATCCAGAAACCGCAGCAACAGCCGCATCGCTCCATAGCCCACCACCAAAAGCCCCAACCAACGCCCCCATCCCACCGAAAGATATCGCACCAAACCCCACCCGCTCACCACAAACAACACGTCCACCAACACTCCCGCGAGCAGGGCGTTTCGCGGTGTTTTGTCTGATGTGGGCTGTTTCTTTTTCAACCACAACAACGCCAACGGCGGGATCAAGGTCAAAGCCACCACCAACGACGCAAACAGCGCAAAGGTCTTGGTCCACGCAAGCGGTCGAAACAGCTTGCCTTCCGCAGCTTCCATCGTAAACACAGGCAAAAAGCTGACGATGGTGGTACTTACGGCGGTGAGTACAGCCCCTGCGACTTCGGAGGTGGCTTGGAAGACGGTGGTGAGGGGAGGTTCGTCGGGCGGAGCTTCCTCGAAGGATTGATAGATCTGCTCGCTCAAGACGATGCCCATATCCACCATCGTTCCGATCGCGATGGCGATCCCCGAGAGGGCGACGATATTGGCATCCACCCCAAACTCTTTCATCGCGATAAAGCAGATCAACACCGCGATCGGCAGCGTTCCCGCGATCAAGAGCGCGCTGCGTAAGTGCATCAACATCAAGATCACCACGATGATCGTGATCAACACTTCCAGCGTGATGGCTTCTTCGAGTGTTCCGAGGGTTTCGTGGATCAGCTTGGAGCGGTCGTAGAAAGGAACGAGGGTTAGCTTCGAGATCCTTCCATCGCCGAGCTGTTTTTGCGGAAGGCCGAGCGATATCTCCTTGATCTTGGCTTTGATCTGCTGGATCACCGCGAGCGGATTCGCTCCATAACGGGCCACCACCACGCCGCCCACAGCTTCGGCTCCATCCTTGTCGAGCGCACCGCGCCTTGGGGCCGGACCCATCGCGATCCGTGCGATATCTCGTAGATACAACGGCGCTCCCTGACGCGCTCGCACCACCACTTCCTCAAGATCCTGCACCTTCTTGAGATATCCCCGCGCTCGGATCACATACTCCACACGATTGATCTCGATCGTTCGCGCTCCGATCTCTTGGTTCGAGGCTTGGACTGCCCGATAGATCCCTTCAAGCGTTAAGCCGTAGACGCGGAGCTTTTCGGGATCCACATCGATCTGGTACTCTTGCACAAATCCCCCGATCGACGCCACTTCTGAAACCCCCGCCACCGATTGAAGCGCATAACGCACATACCAATCCTGTACCTTTCGCAGCGTATGAAGATCCCAACCCCCCGCAGGTCGGCCCTTGGCGTCTCGACCTTCGATCGTGTACCAAAAGATCTGCCCCAACCCCGTTGCATCGGGTCCAAGCACAGGCTTGGCATCGCTCGGAAGCGTGTTGTTGGGCAGACTGTTGAGCTTTTCGAGGATGCGCGAACGGCTGTCATAAAAGGCCGCTTTTTCTTCAAAGATCAAGTAGATCGTTGAAAAGCCAAAGTCTGAATAACTGCGGATCGTCTGTAGATGCGGAAGGCCCATCAAGGCCGTCGTCAGCGGATAGGTGATCTGATCTTCCACGTCTTGCGGTGAACGCCCTTCCCATCGGGTGAATACGATCTGTTGGTTCTCCCCAAGATCCGGCAGCGCATCCACCGCAACAGGATCCCGTGGTAGCCCCCCCAACCGCCAATCAAAGGGCGCAACATACGCCCCCCACGCCACAAACAACCACAACAACAACATCACCACCAGCTTGTTGTGCAAACAAAACGATATCATCGGATCCAACCAAGATCCCCCATACACGGGCGATCTTGACGGCGACTTGTCCATCCCTGTGGCGGGGTTCAAAAAGTCTTGTTGTGTAGGTACGTCTTGCTGTGTAGGTAAGCCTTGCTGTGTAGCATGTGGGGGCTGTCCCCTGTGGCTGTCCAACGATGCAAAGTCTTGCTGTGTAGGTGAGCCGTCTGGGCGTTTCGGTGTCATCGATCCACCCCATGTTTCCGATGTTTCGGACGATGCGTCGGTGATGCTTCGATGCGGCGTTTCATCTCTCCGCAGCGCAGCATCTGTGCGCCAAAATAGGGGTTTAAGATGCCTTCTTGATCTTGGAGCCACGAAGCGCCTGTATCTTGGAAGGCCATCGGGCAATAGGCGAGATAGACGGCTTGGGGGGCTTCATGCCCGATCGCTTCTTGAAGTTGGAGCACCGCTTTGGAGATCAGGTCGAAGCCTTGTCGAAGCGTTGCGATATCTTTGGGGGCGTATCGTTGGAAAGCATCGATCAATCGGGCGCGTAAAGCGTCCCATCTTGCGGCCTCGTCGCCTCGCAGCGGACGTGGTGTTTGAGCCAAGGCACGAAGCGCCTCCGCAGCCTTTTTCGATGCCTCGAACTGATCTGCCGCCAAAGCCCGCCAAAGAGCGAAATAATGGTTGTACAAGCGCGCTTGTTCTTTTCGTAAGGCTGCGCTGACCGTCTTTGTGGTGCGCGTGCCGCTTGGGTGATCCGCTTCTTTTGGTGGATCTTCCGCTGCTTTGGGCATCTGCATCATGCTCGGACGGGCTTGGATCTGTAGCTCGCTGTCTAGCTTGAAGGCTCCGTTGGAAACGACTTCTTCTCCCTCGCGCAATCCCCCAAGTACCACCGTATGGGTCTCTGTTCGCGGCCCAAGCTGGATCTCTCGACCCACGAACGTCCCCTCCGCTTTTCCCGGCTTTCGCACATACACGACCGCCCGCTTTCCTGTCCACAAGGCTGCTTCATTTGGGATCACCAACGGATCCAAGTGATCGATGTGTGTGGTTTTGACCGTCGACTGGCGTTCGAGGGGCATTCCACAGATCGAGCAATGGATACGGCGTGCGCTTGTGATCTCGGGGTGCATCGGGCAGATCCAACGCCCCAACGCAGCGGGAGGACGGGCGTGTCCGTGTGCGTTCAATGCGATGTGCAATCGGCCATCCACAAACATCTCTGGTTTGAGCCGCCCGTGTGGGTTGGTGACGTTGGCGCGGATGCGGATGGTGCGTGTCGTCGGATTGAGCGTCGGGTCCACATACACGATCCGCCCCCGAAAGCGTTGATCTGGGGCGGCCATCGTTCCAAAATCCACCTCTTGTCCCACGCGAATCCTCGGCATATCCCGCTCGTACACATCGAACATCACCCATACTTCCGACAGATCCGCGATGGTATATAGCGGGCTTCCTGTCGTGACGTACATCCCCTCCAAGGCTTTCTTCTCGATCACGATCCCGCCAAGCGGCGCGTACACGTTGATATGCGTCGAAGCTACCCGCTTTTGCTCGATCTGTTGGATCTGCCATCCCTTCAATCCCATCAGTTCGAGCTTTTGACGCGCTGACTCAAGGCTGCCTTGGGCCGCCTGACGCAAGATCCCTTCTTGCCCTCGCAGCCGCTGTAAGGTTATCAACGCTTGCAAAAGCTCTTGTTGTGTCGCCAAAAGTTCCGGACTATACAGCCGCACAAGGTGATCTCCCTTTCGTACCCGCACGCCCGTATAATCTACAAACATCCGTTCCAATCGACCCGCCACCCATGCTGTGATCGTCTTGATCCGCGTCTCGTCATAAGCGATCCGCCCCGTCATCCGAATCGCTAGGCTCAAGGGCCGCCGTTGCACCGCGATCGTCTGGATATCCATCAGCGCCCTCGCCGACTTGGACAACTTCAACTCTCGCGGATCTTTCGCTTCCCCATCGCCTTGTTGCAGCGGGATCAGATCCATAAAGCAGATCGGGCATTTCCCTTTCTGCGGCAGTTTGAATTGTGGGTGCATCGAACACGTCCACGTTGTCGGCCTCTCCACTCCCACCGCTGTCTCAGCCTTTTGGCGCAGCACGTTTGGCGCAGGCGACCATAGGCTCCGAAACAACACCCCCAACAAAAACAACACCGCCCCGATCTTGACTTGTTTCACAAGGTTTTCCCACTTCGATCCAGAAGGCTCTGCCGGCGGATGCTCCGATGCGTTCATGATTTATCCTTTCTTCTCAGCCAATTATCGGACATCAAAGATGCCCCGCACTCTGCCCGAAAGGATACACCCTCTAGCCCACAACAAGGTCAAGAGGTTTCGTTCTGCCGTGATTGGTTGGTTCGCTTTTGTGGGGTTCGCTTGTTGGTTGGTTCGCTTTTGTGGGGTTCGCTTGTTGGTTGGTTCGCTTTTGTGGGGTTCGCTTGTTGGTTGGTTCGCTTTTGTGGGGTTCCACCCCACGCCCCGCAAGGGAACTGCGTCCCCTTGACCCCATGTTGGCGGAACGAACAGGCGTTTTCAAAACAACGTCTGCACCGCTTGAACGTCCGCGAACACGGGGGGCGAATGGCTCTGGATAGATCGGGGGGGAATCTTATGATGATAGCCTGTTTTTTTTTGTAGCAAGGTTTCAAACCTTGTTTTGCTGGATAGATCGGGGGGAACGATTGGTTCAGTCCCGCGCTCTGCGGGGCAAGACCCGTTTCAAACCTTGTTTTGCTGGATAGATCGGGGGGAACTGCGCTATCGCTACGGTGATGTACGGTTTGTTCGGTTTCAAACCTTGTTTTGCTGGATAGATCGGGGGGAACCGTTCCGAAAGAGGAAGAGGCCGACGAAATCGTCGCGTTTCAAACCTTGTTTTGCTGGATAGATCGGGGGGAACGGGTATGCGGATCATGGTTCGACTCGCTTTCGGTAGTTTCAAACCTTGTTTTGCTGGATAGATCGGGGGGAACACAGCGAAGCGTTGGCGCTATACGACGAAAGCGATTGTTTCAAACCTTGTTTTGCTGGATAGATCGGGGGGAACCATCGTTACGGCTTGGAATCCTCTTGATGTAGCCGTGTTTCAAACCTTGTTTTGCTGGATAGATCGGGGGGAACGCTATACCTCAGACGATGTAATGCTCGAAGTGGAGTTTCAAACCTTGTTTTGCTGGATAGATCGGGGGGAACACGAATGACGAGTGGGTGCTTTGTCGGGAGACGAGGTTTCAAACCTTGTTTTGCTGGATAGATCGGGGGGAACCATCTATGCCTAGCCCGATCATGAAATACTTTGCTTAGTTTCAAACCTTGTTTTGCTGGATAGATCGGGGGGAACCGCCGCCCATGAAGCGGTGATTGAAGAGAACGGTAGGTTTCAAACCTTGTTTTGCTGGATAGATCGGGGGGAACAGATCCGAACCCTTCCGCTCGCCGCGCTGATTCCAGGTTTCAAACCTTGTTTTGCTGGATAGATCGGGGGGAACTGCTTTTCCTTGGGCGCATCGAGGCGGCGTCTCTCGGTTTCAAACCTTGTTTTGCTGGATAGATCGGGGGGAACCGAAGATCACGCGGGTTGACGGCCCACACAGCTTTGGTTTCAAACCTTGTTTTGCTGGATAGATCGGGGGGAACAGAACGTCTTGATGTTCTGCCGCACAGAAGGCAAAGTTTCAAACCTTGTTTTGCTGGATAGATCGGGGGGAACCGTCCGTTGAGCGCCATCTTCGGGTACTCCTGTGTCGTTTCAAACCTTGTTTTGCTGGATAGATCGGGGGGAACTGTCGCTGCGAATACGAACGGATCGTCTGTGTATTGTTTCAAACCTTGTTTTGCTGGATAGATCGGGGGGAACAAAAAAATCCTGCGCTCCGCTGGAGCCGTGAGATGGTTTCAAACCTTGTTTTGCTGGATAGATCGGGGGGAACGGGTGCGCTTTTGGCTTTGGGCCAACGCGCCCCCCAAGTTTCAAACCTTGTTTTGCTGGATAGATCGGGGGGAACTTCTTTTACCTCTAAGCCGTACAGCTTCGAGCGGGGTTTCAAACCTTGTTTTGCTGGATAGATCGGGGGGAACTCGTGATCTCGCTCGAAAGCTCCGAGTATCCCGAAGCGTTTCAAACCTTGTTTTGCTGGATAGATCGGGGGGAACCATGTCAAACATCGTCAAGAGCAACGCCATCGTCCGTTTCAAACCTTGTTTTGCTGGATAGATCGGGGGGAACTTCCTCTCGGTCTCCAACACCTACGCGGGAATCGCGGTTTCAAACCTTGTTTTGCTGGATAGATCGGGGGGAACATAACGCGGCCCTCGCAGCCGTAGCAGCCGATTTTTTGTTTCAAACCTTGTTTTGCTGGATAGATCGGGGGGAACCCGCCGAACTGATGCGCGCATGGATCGCGCAGTCCATGTTTCAAACCTTGTTTTGCTGGATAGATCGGGGGGAACTAAACGCTGAATTGCGTTCACAAGCCAAACATTGTGTTTCAAACCTTGTTTTGCTGGATAGATCGGGGGGAACCTAGCGCTTGAGGCCTCACTTCCTGACGCTTGCGAGTTTCAAACCTTGTTTTGCTGGATAGATCGGGGGGAACCGTACCTAAACCGCCTAGCCTGTTCAGGTTTTCGCGTTTCAAACCTTGTTTTGCTGGATAGATCGGGGGGAACGAGGTCAAGAAGTTGTCGGGGTTGTTGGTCGTTGAGGTTTCAAACCTTGTTTTGCTGGATAGATCGGGGGGAACGTCGATGAACTCGTTGGGCGTGGCTTTTGCGAGACGTTTCAAACCTTGTTTTGCTGGATAGATCGGGGGGAACTGGATGCTTCCACGGACAAAGCAGACAGCGAAGAATAGTTTCAAACCTTGTTTTGCTGGATAGATCGGGGGGAACGCATATAGGGCGATTACTGGTGTTCGCAGCTAGCGTTTCAAACCTTGTTTTGCTGGATAGATCGGGGGGAACTATCCGAACCGCCCCCATCTCCCATCCCCCCACCTGTTTCAAACCTTGTTTTGCTGGATAGATCGGGGGGAACACGGGTGGGGGCGTGGACGTCGGGAAGTTTTTTCTCGGTTTCAAACCTTGTTTTGCTGGATAGATCGGGGGGAACGCTAGATCTTTTCGGGGTGGTGAGCGCATGAACATGTTTCAAACCTTGTTTTGCTGGATAGATCGGGGGGAACGTCCATTGCCATACGAAAGTACGCTCCCTCCCCCTGGTTTCAAACCTTGTTTTGCTGGATAGATCGGGGGGAACCAACGGGATATTGAGGCCGAGAGATTCGTCGAGATGTTTCAAACCTTGTTTTGCTGGATAGATCGGGGGGAACGTGGACGCAACAGGTTGGTGGTATGTGTACCTGACAGTTTCAAACCTTGTTTTGCTGGATAGATCGGGGGGAACATATGGACGGCGATGGGCTTGCAGATGACGACGTCGTTTCAAACCTTGTTTTGCTGGATAGATCGGGGGGAACCGAGGATAGCGGCTTGTGGTGTCGGTGTCGGAGCTGGTTTCAAACCTTGTTTTGCTGGATAGATCGGGGGGAACGCCTTGGCTTTTCACGAAAGCGCCAGAGTTAGCGTGTTTCAAACCTTGTTTTGCTGGATAGATCGGGGGGAACCGCCTTGGCTTTTCACGAAAGCGCCAGAGTTAGCGTGTTTCAAACCTTGTTTTGCTGGATAGATCGGGGGGAACACGTACAGAAAGCCCGATACGAGGAGTTTGAGTCGGGTTTCAAACCTTGTTTTGCTGGATAGATCGGGGGGAACGGGCTTCTTGGCGTGTCAGGTTGTTCCAGTTGCCCGTTTCAAACCTTGTTTTGCTGGATAGATCGGGGGGAACTTGCGAGAGGTAGCCTTTTTTTGCTGCCTCAAGATTCGGTTTCAAACCTTGTTTTGCTGGATAGATCGGGGGGAACGATACCATCGGTTCAGCTCAAGGGGCTTGGACGGATGTTTCAAACCTTGTTTTGCTGGATAGATCGGGGGGAACGCGCGCCAAATGGGAGTGACTCGTCGCTGCAACTCTGTTTCAAACCTTGTTTTGCTGGATAGATCGGGGGGAACTCTGTGACTGCGGGTGTCGCATGAACCACCATATCAGGTTTCAAACCTTGTTTTGCTGGATAGATCGGGGGGAACTTTACGCGGGAAATTCAACCCCGTGCATTAGTGCTAAGTTTCAAACCTTGTTTTGCTGGATAGATCGGGGGGAACCAGCTTAATGCTACTTTTTGGGAATGGTTGAACGCGTTTCAAACCTTGTTTTGCTGGATAGATCGGGGGGAACAACCTTTTAAAGGTTGTCCACGAAAGTCCTTTGCAGTTTCAAACCTTGTTTTGCTGGATAGATCGGGGGGAACTTGTGATATAGGCGCTTGTGGCGACAGACTGATCTTGTTTCAAACCTTGTTTTGCTGGATAGATCGGGGGGAACAATGAGCGAAGTTAGCGAATCGTCCGCCTTTTTCGTGTTTCAAACCTTGTTTTGCTGGATAGATCGGGGGGAACGCTGGATGTGCCACCCCCAGATGTCTGCGGTTTTTGCGTTTCAAACCTTGTTTTGCTGGATAGATCGGGGGGAACCCGATAGCTTCGTCTGCCGTCTCTTGATCTACGTGTTTCAAACCTTGTTTTGCTGGATAGATCGGGGGGAACGAGCGTTTGGATATCTGCGCGTTGATCTCTCGAAGTTTCAAACCTTGTTTTGCTGGATAGATCGGGGGGAACTAGGGTTGGCCATGTCGAAAGAGCGCGCCATCGCGGTTTCAAACCTTGTTTTGCTGGATAGATCGGGGGGAACCCCAGAATCGACGTATCTGTTTTGTTTCACACATTGTTTTGCTGTTTTCTCAGAGCCTTGTTTTGTTGGATGTGGGTTAGTGAACGGATTTATTCTTTTGTAAAAGAACGGATCCAGAGACTATCTAAATCGCCGATTTTATAAAAGAATAGCAAATCCATTTGGATCTGTCAAATAATTTTTCACCAGAGAGAAGTTGCTTAGAAGTGGCAGGCGAGGAAGGAAACAGAGAGAGAAGTCGCCTCGAAGCGGCAGGCGAGGAAGGAAACAGAGAGAGAAGTTGCTTAGAAGCGGCAGGCGAGGAAGGAAACAGAGAGAGAAGTTGCTTAGAAGCGGCAGGCGAGGAAGGAAACAGAGAGAGAAGTCGCCTCGAAGCGGCAGGCGAGGAAGGAAACAGAGAGAGAAGTCGCCTCGAAGCGGCAGGCGAGGAAGGAAACAGAGAGAGAAGTTGCTTAGAAGCGGCAGGCGAGGAAGAAAACAGAGAGAGAAGTCGCCTCGAAGCGGCAGGCGAGGAAAAAAACAGAGAGAAGCCCAACAAGCCGCCCAACGTCGCGTCAAGGCTTCTTTTTGCTGTCGAGTTTCGCAAGTTCGTCTTCGTAAGTTTTGAACAGAAACGCGAGCCGCTCTGGTTGTTCAAAAAGAGCAAGCGACGCGGATTGTTGGAGCGCACGCAACAGTCGATAGAAACGGAGGCGGGCTTGTTGCTCGGCGCGTGTGTTTTTTGCGGTGGGTTGTTTGCTTTGATGTTCCAGCGCGGCGAGTTGGTTGATGAGCGCTTCCATCTCAAGGCCCACGTCAGCAAGGTTTTGGATAAGCTGCGCAGCAGAAAAGGTTTCTGCACCGAGTGAAAGAGTAAAGGAAGAAAGCTCTTGTTTGAGAGCAGGTTGCAAGAGAAGTTCTCCGATGCGGATGGCTTCGCCAGCTTCTTTGTCGAAGGACTCGTTGACGATCTTGAGCCGTGTGGGGAAAAGTTGCTGTTGAAGTTCACGCCAACGCTGTTTGGCGGGATCGGTGGAAGCAAGATACGCACCCGTTTCGAGGAGATAAAAAAGAGCGCGGCGCAAGAGATCATGCCGCGCATCCAAGGCATGAAGAGACTCGCGCAAGAGGGCTTCTTGTTTGGATAGATGGGCTGGGTTGGGCGCGCTTTCGATGAGGGTTTGTCTGGTCTGTTCGATCTCTGGGATGAAGACTTGCAAAACAGGATGAAGAGACAAAACCTGTTCGCCTTCTTTGAGGAAATAAGCGCAGATAACGATCATGGAAGAAACGCTGAGTTTTCGCATCAAAGAGACTCCTGTGGATGGAAGCGAGCGGGCGCGATGACGAGAGGAAGTGGCCGCTCGTCATCGTGAAAGCTCCTGTTGAAGCGGTATGAAGGAGCGAACCGATGGTGTCGATAGGGTGATGAGGCGGAGTTGATCGAGTTGTGGAGACCATGCCCAGTTGGATGGTGGAGAGAGATAACATAGGAAAGAGGGAAAAAGCAAGCACCAAAAGCCGAGCGGTCAAACATGTGTGCAGATGTTTTTGTAGCAGCAATCAAGACAAGGCTGGGTAGTGGCAGCAGGGGGAGGGAAGAAGCCTTGTGTGCGGATGCGAAGCATGGTGTTGATCGAGCGATCGAGGAAAGCAAAAGCGTTTGCATCCAAAGGAACCTCGACGAAGTGGTTTTGGCTGCGGACGTAAACGAGAAAGCCACGAGATACAGGCTTGTCAAAGTTTTCTTGGATCAGCCGAGCGTAAAAGGCGAGTTGTAAAAGATAAGTGTCGCGGACGCGCTCTTTCCAGACAGACCACTTATAATCAAGCGGAGCGGCAGAACCATCTTCGAGGAAAAGAACTTCGTCGATCTCACCAGCAAGTCGGCCTTGTTGGCCGTAAAGTTTGACAGCGATCTTTCGATCCACGCAACCGATTTTTTTGCGGAGATAGCGAAGGTTGACTTGCTGCTTTTCTTCGTGGACTTCGCGGCCTTTGAGGACAAGGGCGCGCTTTTCTTGATGTTCGGGGATATCGAGAAATTGCTCGAAATAAGTGAACCGAGGGCAAAATCCATAAGCGAGCAGATCGGTTGCACAGACGGCAGCTTCCGTCCACCAAGGCAAGGGGGCGGGGTGCTCTTGGGGAGGTGCCGCTGGAGGTTGAGGTGCGGCAAGGATCTGCGGGTGGGGATGTGGAGCGGAGGGGGGTGTAGTCATGGATCTCTCCGGATAGGTTGTTGACAAAGAGAGGGTATGTTCGGGGCTACCGTGCTCGCCCTGCTCTTGCGGGATGTTGAGGGCAAAGGAAAGCCGTTTAAAAGAAAAGTTCGTTGATCTGATCCGTGACGAGGCGGCGGTCAAAGTCTTTGCCGACAACGCGCATCTTTTCAAAGTCGTCAAGGGAAAGAGGGACAAGATAGATGCGATCGGTTTCGGGCTGTATCCATGTTTCAAAGAGCAAAAGTAGCTCGGAGAGGCGTGGAGATTCGAGGCAGCCGAGGAAGACGCTTTCTTGGACGCGATAAAGGCCCGAACGTTGGCATTGTTTGGCGACGCGATTTCGAGCGTTGTCGTCGGAGATATCGTAGATAATCCATGTGAGCATGAGGGAACCCCCTAGAATTCTTGGACGTCCATGTGCCAGCCGTGTGGTGTGAGTTGGCCTTGGAGGAATAGATTGGCGAGGCGATGGGCTTCTTGTTGTGGGATGTTGGCGCGAGAGAGGTTGCGTTTTTTGTGTCGAATGGTCTCGCTGAGATGTTCGTTGAAGGCGGGGAGGAGGAGTTTTTTACCAGCCTCGTTGAGGAAGACGCCTTCGGGCTTGTGGTCGAAATGTTCGCTTTGGGCCTTGAGTCGGGTGAAGAGGTAGGTGACGACTTGGTCAGCCCAAGAACGGAAAGGCTCGATCAGATCGCAGACGAGAGCGGGTCGATGGGGATCTTCGGTGTGAAAGAGACCGACATAGGGGTCGAGGCCGGCGAGCAGGCAAGCGCGTTCGATGCGGCTGTATAGGATGCCGTAGGCGTAATTGAGCATCGCATTAAAGGGATCGCGAGCGGGTCGGCGGGTACGGGCTTCAAAGCGATAACCGGCGGGGAGGAGTTCGGAAAGGCAACGGAAATAGGCTTGTGCGGCTTTGCCTTCAAAGCCCATGATCAGGGCGCGAAGAGCAGAGAGGCATTCGGCGTGTGGATGGGCGAGCGAGAGAGGTGTAGGAGAGAAGGGAGGATGTTCTTCGAGGAGGTCTTGGAGATCCGAAGAGAGGAGTCCATGGATCTGCTGTGAAGAATCATCACAGAGGGCGATAGCGTCGAGAAAGGGGGACTGGTTTTGCGGTCGGGCATCGGCGAGCTTGCGGAGGAATCGGCGCTGTGCTTGGATCTTTTCGCAGACAAATTCAGCGCCGAGACGGAAGCCGTAGGCAGAAGAAGAGAGAGAGAGCTGTTTTCTGCGGAGAGTGGCGTTTCGTCCTTGGCGTGCATACCAAAAGCGACCGATAGGATCGCCAAACTTATCGAGGATGGCGAGGTCGATGTTGTGTTCCATTGCGAGGACGATGGCTTGGGAAGTGATTTGGGCGTAGTGAGCGACAACGATGCTTTGGACTTTGAGGGGAGAGAGGAGCTTTTTTTGGTCGTCTTTGCGAAGAAGAAAGCAGTTATTTTCTTGGGCGAGAAGGACGCCGGGGCTGGTGAGAAGTAGCTGCATGGTAGACTCCTTTGGAGCAGGTTTGTGTTGAAGGGTGCGCGATCTTGACCGGAGAAAGAAACGAAGGAGAGGCGCGGATTCTGACAAAGCGAAAAAAAAGGCTTGCGAAAGGGAAAGGATCGGTTTAAAACGAAAGGCACGAAAAAAAGCGAATCGGTGGAGGAACGGGTGGCACAGGAAAACGTGAGCGAAGCGAAAGAAGTGGAGTTGGTGACGGTGCGGCTGCGTTTTAACGAGGATCTGCCATCGTTTCCGCCGCGAGCGAACTTGTTGCGAGGTGCGGTATGTCGTTGGTATCCAGAGGAAGGACTGTTGCACCAACACGAGGAAGGAAGGACAGCGTATCGTTATCCGCAGGTGCAGTTTCGTTGGCGGGATGGGCGTGGCTGGATCATCGGTGTGGGTGAAGGGGCGCATCTGGTGTTGCGGTTGCAGTTGTTGAGGCGGCTGCTGGTGTTGGGGGAATATGTGCGTCGGGTAGAACAAGTGGATATAGAGACGCGGTTGGTACGGTTGGAGGAGAGCGAGTGGGAAGAGCGTTATCGGTTGTGGTCGCCGCTGTTGCTATTTAATCAAGAGCGTTATCGAGATTATCTGGGGATGGACGAAGAAGGGCAGCAGCATGAGCGGGATCGGCTGTTGCGGAGCCAGATGTTGATGATGTTGAAGGGTCTAGGAGTGTGGATAGATTGGGAGTTGGGAGCGCGATTGCAGGTGGAGCGAGAGGTGTATGTGACGCACAAAGGGGTGAAGATGTTAGGATTTATGGGAGAAGTGCAGACCAATTTAAAGATGCCGAGCCATTTAGCGGCAGGGCGCTCGATCTCGCATGGCTTCGGATGGATGGTGTCGGTAGAGGATCTGTAATCGGCGGAGGATCTGTAGCTGGCAACGGGAAGAATTTGGGTTGGAAGAGGGATTTTGTCAGAAAGCAACAGGCCGCAGCGTTAGAGGGATGAGGTTCGAAGGAAAAAGAGCAAGATCAGCGGAAAAGGAAAGTGAGGAGCGGCGATGTTTGGCGATATGCGTATGTTGGGGTTGTATTTTTTAGCGCAGAAATTAGAGGTTGCTGAGGATGCGGATGTAGAGGCGTGGTATCAAGATATCCGTGAAAAAGAACGAGAGAAATTATTTCCGTATTTGGTGGAGGCGAGCGAGAAGATCGAACGCGGGTATGTGTTGTGGGCGGATCCAGAAGAGGAGGATCTAGCGCATCTTACGGCGGAAGAGTTGGGAGAAGAGGCGCGCAAAAAATATCCATTCAATCAGCCGACGGGTTCGCAATCGGCCCAATTGGGACCCGTGTTAAAGAGGACTTACGCAAAGGAAAAAGGGGCGGGCCCGAGCGCAAAGATTTTGGGAACAACGATGAAAGCGTTCGAGGAGATCGCGAACAGCGGGGAGGCGTGGTCGGGATATTTTGGGGAGGTTGTGGCGTTGTTGCGGCGTCGGAGGCTACGGGTGGGTGAGAAGACGGTGGTGGTGGAGGGAGAACGGACGTTGTTGGAGGAAGCGGTGGAACGGATCGACGAGAAAAAAGGGACGGTTTTTTTGGCGGTGAAAGATCAGCAACGTCGCCTGCCGGGGGAAGTACCGGAGTATAAGGCTTATTTGAGCAAAGCACTCCAGCAATCGAAATACGCAACGATGGAAGCATCCTCGAAAAAAGGTTGCGTTTGCGCGATGTGCGGTGTGTTGGGTGAAGTGTATCCAAACGCCTTGAAGGGTGCGGGATTGAATTTTTTAAATGCAGATCGACAAGGTGCCTTTCCGTCGTTGTTGCAGTCGAATGCTTGGAAGGCTTTCGCGCTGTGTTCGGGCTGTGCGGATCTGCTGTATGTATACAAAAATCATGTGGCGAGTGGGTTTCGAGCGCATCTGGCGGGAGAAGCAGCGCTGGTGATCCCGCATCTGGTGGGAGAGGTAAAGAACAGAAAAAAATGGATGAGGAGTTTAGAGCAATATCTGCGGCAGATCCAAAAGGGGGATGTGCATCGTTTGGAAGACAATCTGTTGAAATTTTTTGAGAAAGAAGAAGCGGTGGGTTCGGTGACGATCGTGTGGTTGGAGTTTGGCCAATTGATCGAAAAGCCGAAAGGGATGTTGGTGGATATCTTGCCGTCGCGTTTGGGGGAATTATCGAGAAAGATAGCAGAGGTGAACGAGAGTTGGAAAGCACCAGAGGTGCTGGTGTTTCCAAGGGAGATCCCCGAAAGTTATCAGATGGATCTGCATCAGAACGTATTAAAAGAACTGTTCAATCGACCGGGCGGAAAAAGTGCGAATGCGAAGAGCGATAGCGAGCGTTTGGGGGTATTGCGTCGTGAATTGTTGGGAGGGCTGTTGTACAAGCGAGCGTTAGAGGAGCGGCGGTTTTGGCAGGAGTGGTTGTTGACAGCGCAAGAATATCTGCGGGCGTGGGGGCAACAACAAAGTCCAAGCATCGGGTATTTTCTTAGTGAACCCCCATCGGCAGCGGTGATGGCGGAAAAGAAGGCGAAAAAACAGTCGGCGAAGAAAAGATCGCAAGCAGAGGGAGCGGAGGAAGGGAGTCCGTTGACGGAAAAGAAGGGCGGTCCGGCGTGGATGACGCTGGGTGGCTGGGTGAGGCATATTGCGCGGTACGTGTATTTTTTACGAAGCGAAGGGGTGTTTGAGATGAAGGAGAGTGCGTACGAGCCGAGAGCAGAGGTGTTGAAGCCTTATTTGGGTGTGAAGAGCGGGATAGACAGCGACGAAAAAGCGTTTGCGTTTTTGTTGGGCGTGTTGTTTGGCAAGCTGTTGTCGGTGCAAGCGGGGCGAGGTGTGAATGTGGCGGCGAATGCGTTGACGTGGCTGAAAAGGTTAACGCTGCGTGGTCGGGATCTGCCTGAGTTGTACACGAACATCAGCGCGAAGCTGACGGATTATGGGACAGATGCAAGCGAGGCAGTTCGTGGGGTGTTGGCGGATGTTTCGGCGTTGGGTGTGCGATTGGGGAGTGAGATCGAGTTGGAGCAGACGCAGACGTGTTATTTTTTGCTGTTGGGGAAAGCGTTGTCAGCGCAGATCTTGCCGTCGGCAAAGCAGAAAGAAAAAGACGAGTCAGAGTCCTAAATTCGGTTTATTGAGGCACGTAGGGCATTTGTGATTGGACAAAAAGAGAGGAAAAGGCGATGGAGAAGCAGGTGTTGGAACAGCGGCATGAGATCTTGTATTTGTACGATGCGCGGATGGGGAATCCGAACGGAGATCCGAGCGAGAATCGCCCGCGAGTGTTGCCGGATGGGACGCATTATGTGACGGATGTGCGGCTGAAGCGGTTTGTGCGGGATTTTTTGAGTGGGCAAGGACAGGATATCTTGGTGGATACGCGGGAGAAGACGACAAATTTGACGGGTCGGGTGCTGGCGTATTTGGAGAAGACGGGAAAAAAAGAAGCCAACGGAAAAGAATTGGTGGATATCTTGTTGGAGAGCTTTGTGGACGCACGGTTGTTTGGGTCGTCGTTGGCGTTTAAGGAGAGAGAGAAGGACGGGGCGAAGGAGAAGGAGAAGGTGAAGTTGGAGGCGGATCCGAAGACCTTGACGGGTGCGGTGCAGTTCAATCATGGGGAAGTGCTGCACAAAGCAGAGGAAGTCGATATCTACGGGACATCGGTGTTTGGGAGCACGGAAGAAAAGAAGCAAGGGACGTTTACGTCGTATCACGGGTTGCGTTATGCGCTGATCGGGTTTCATGGTGTGGCAAACGAGCACAACGCGAAGCGAACGCGGATGACGCAAGCGGATTACGATACGTTGTTGGGAGCGTTGTGGAAAGGAGTGCGCTCGGCGGCGAATACGCGAACGAAGATGGGGCAGATGCCGCAGTTGTTGGTGAGTGTGCGATACAAAAAAGCAGCGGAGTTTCAGTTGGGGGGGATGTTGCCGTATGTGCGACTGGTGGGTGTGGATGGGAAGGCAGAGACGGCGTGGTCGTGTGCGGCGGATTATCGGGTGGATTTGAGTCGGTTGGTGGATCGGTTGAAGTACTTTCAGAGCAAAGTAGACAAGGTGTTTTATCAGGTGTCGCCCGATCTACAGTGGGAGTCGAATCCAACGGAGGGTTGGGAAGCGTTGGATCTGGAAGGTCTCAAAGGCTAGGCCCGGAAAGAAGCGTGGGCGATGAAAGTTCTATCGTTTCGGTACAGTGGTCGATTTGGTTTGTTTGTGCGTGCAGAGTCGAAAGTGTCGTGGCTGAGTTATCCTGTGCCACCGCGCACAGCGTTGTTGGGGCTGTTGGGTGCGGTGCTGGGTTTGGAAAAAGATGCACCGCAAGGGTTGTTGGGCGGAGCTTTTGTGGGGATAAAAGGCGAACATCCGCGAACGCACTGGCACCATGCCCAACTGCACAAGAGGCTGTTTCCGCAGCCGCAGCCGAAGCAGGTGAAGTGGACGAAGAAAAAAGCCGATTTGGAAAGCAAAGAAGAGAAAGAGGCGAAGGGCAACACAGATCTGCCGACATTGATGATGCAAGAGTGGTTGTTGTGGCCGGATTATCAGGTGTTTACGGGATTACCGTCGCCGTACCACGAAGAACTGAAAGAGCGGTTGATAGAGAGGCGTTGGTGTTATGGGGTGAGTTTGGGTTTGAGCGAGATGTTGGGGGATCTCGAATACATAGGAGAAGAAGAGTCGGAGCGTTGTAGTGGAGGAGTGTACGATATCGCGACGGTGTGTCGGATGGATGAAGGGGAGCTTGAGGCGAAAGAGGCGTTGGATAGGAGGTTGTATTTGCAACAGCTTCAGATGCCGCGTGAGGTGACGGAGGATAGGGTGTTTACGATGTGTTCGTATCTCGCGGAGCGTCGTGGGCAAGCGCTACCAGTTCGGACGCAAAGTGCCTATCATTGGGGGGAATCATACATCAGCTTTTTGTGAGAGAGGAAGACCTCGTTGTGTTGTGATCGGGTGAGCGTGGGAGATCATTCTTTAGCTTTTTGCGAGAGAGGGAAAGATGTTGGAAAGCAAGGGAGAGAGAGAGGGGTTATGGTCGCATCCACATCAACGGTTGTTGGAACACGTCGATCAGGTATACAAGACGACGGGTTGGATCGTGGAGCAACACAGCAGCGAAGGGTTGTTGGGAAGAGAAGATATCCGGCGGATGGCGCTTCGTTTGGCGCGCCTGCATGATCTGGGCAAAGGCACGCCAGCGTTCCAATCGTACATCAGGGATCCAGCGAGGTACCAAGGAAAACCGAATGAAAAGGCGCATACGCCGCTGTCGTTGGTGTTGACGCTGTGGTTGGCGAAGCAGGAAGGTTGGGGATTTGAGGAGGCATTTGCGTTGGCGCAGGCGGCGTGGGGACACCATACAAGACTGCGGGGTTGGAAAGAGATGGTGGATCTGTTTGTGTGCGATCAATGGATGCGGGTGATAGAGCGGCAGCTTCCGCAGATGGATCTGCGGCTGCTAGGGGAGGAAAGTGGAGAGGTGGGGTTGATGGCGTTGGGAGAGGCTGGAGAGAGCGTTGATCTGGACGAGTTGGGGGATTGGTGGGGGGATGAAGCGGAGAAGCTGGAAAGGATGGGGCTGGAGGAAGGGTTTGCGTATCGGGTGAAAGTTCAGGCATTGTTTTCGGTGTTGCTGGAGGCGGACAAGGCGTTGTTGGTGATGGGGGAGGAACTCTACAAGGAGAAAAAGACGTACACGCTGTCGATTGGGAGGATAGACGCTTATGTGGGAGAACAAGCGAAGACGCCGTTGGATAGGGCGAGGGAAGAAGCGCGGCAAAAGGTGTTGTTGTCGGTAGAGAGGGCGAAGGAGCGGGTGCAGCATCTGATCTTGCCGACGGGGATGGGGAAGACGTTGGCAGCGGCATCATGGGCGTTTGGGCATCGAGAGAAGGCGTTAGGTAGGCCGCCGAAGGTGGTGGTGGTGATGCCTTTTTTGAGTGTGATCGAGCAAACAGAGCGGGTGTATCGGCGTGTTTTGGAGGTGGAAGCGGGAGGGAGCATGATGTTGGCGTCGCACTCGTTGAGCGAGCGGGTGTATGACAGCGAGTCGGGGAGTGAAGCGGATTTCTTTTTAGATACATGGCGTTCGGAGATCATCGTCACGACATACGATCAGCTATTGTTGGTGCTTTTTGATCCGAGGGCACGATATCAGATGCGTTTTCATGGGTTGATGGATGCGTTGTTGATCTTGGACGAGCTTCAGGGGCTGCCGTGTGGGGTGTGGGAACCCGTGTCGAGGATGCTGGGTGCGTTGTGTGCGGAGGGGAATACGCGAGTGTTGGCGATGTCAGCGACGTTGCCGCCGTTTTTGAGCGGATCGGTGTCTGTTTTGGAACAGGGAGATGTGGAAGCGTATCGGGGGATGTTTCAGCGGTATCGGATCGTGTTGGAGCATCGGAGAAAGCAGACATTGGAGGAATTTAAAGAGGGTTTGTTGGGCGAAGTGGAGGATTGGGAGAAGGAAGGTAAGCGGGTGTTGATCACGTTGAACACAAGGCGATCAGCGCGATGGTTGAGGGATAGGCTTGCGGAGGTGTGGGGTGAGGAAGGGTTGTATTTTTTGAGTGCGGATGTGACGCCGTTGGATCGATCTTCGGCGTTGCGTTCGATCCGCAAAAGCCAAGGCGCGGAGGGAGGGCGCAAAGGTTGTTTGGTGGTGTCTACGCAATGTATCGAGGCGGGGGTGGATATCGATATGGATCTAGTCATTCGAGACTTTGCACCGCTCGATAGTCTGATCCAGATATCGGGACGCTGCAATCGCAACGGAGAGAAGCCACGTTGTGATGTGCGGGTGGTGTCGCTTTGCGATGAAGGAGGCAAGTCCTTTGCGGAGATGATCTACGATCGCATTCATCTGGATGCGACGCACGAGGTGCTGAGGCACAGCGAGGTGATCTTGGAAGAGCAGGCTGGAGGGATCTGCGATGCGTACTTTGGTTTGCTGTCGGAGCGAAAGAACACGGGACTTGAAGCAGCACAGAAGTTTGCACGATTTGAGGGAGAGGTGTGCGTGCGTGAGTTGTTGCGTGGGAAGCAAGCCGAGCAGTACACGATCGTGATCGCAGAGCAGATTGCGGGCTTACGGGAGCGATTCGAGGAAGCGATGAGACAAAGGGATCGTTGGGAGAGGCGGAGGGCATTGCGAGGATTGGCAGCGGAGATGGCGCGTGTTTCCGTGCAAATCTATGCAACAAAAAAATTGGATCCGAATGAATTTGCGGAGGAACGGGGCGTTGCGTACTTTTTGCGCGAGGATAAGAGGCATTTGTACACATCGGCACGGGGGTTGGATCTTGAAGGGGTGAAGGGAGGAGAGGCGACCGTTTGTTTTTGAGAGAAGCGGTTTGATAAAAAACCCCGTGTTCGCGGTTGTTCAAGCGAGAGCGTCGTTGGTTTGAAAAACAGTGATCGTTTCGCCCCTTTCGGGGTCAAGGGGCCGTTGGTCCCTTGCGGGGTATGGGGCAGCGCCCCATGAACGATGAATCGAAGCGAAGTGAAGGAGATCAGAGAAGGGAAGTGCGTTGGAGAGACCATGAGTGGAGGGAGCGGGCGGCATTGTGGAGGGTGTGGGGATGGAGATCGGGCAAGGAGTGCGTGTGTTCTTGTGGGGATGGGAAGAGGATGTGGCTGGAACGGGCGTAGCAAGGGTCGTAATGGGCGGTGAGGAGGGCGTCAGCGAGTTCGGTCCAGCGCTGTTGTTGGAGTAGGGAGTGCCATTGTTGGAGGGTGAGGGCGGGGTGAAGGGGTTTGAGCTTGTCGAGCAACATCTCGAAGGTCTGGGGATTGTGGATGAAGTGTTGGTATTCATCGAGCAGAAGGGCGATACGGATGGGATGGGGTGTTTGGAGATGGACACGCGGTGCGTGGCGAAGCGTATCCCAAAGGGGTTTGGGGATCTGGACGCGACCGATCTTGTTACTTTCGGACTCGATCCAGACGGGTCGTGTGGGATCGAGATGGCGCAAAGCATCCCAGAGCAACGTTTCAAAGTGTTTTTGTGAAGGTTGACGGCGTTGTGGATCTTCCCACCAGTACGAGCCCAAGAGCGATCCGCGATGTTGGGCCAAGGCTTCGAGATCGATGATCTGCGCGCCTTGCTGTTGTAAAGCCTCAAGCAGTCGGGTTTTTCCGCTACCTGTTGGGCCTGCAAGCAAGATCATGGGTATCGCTGAAAAGTCCTCTGCAAGGGCACGGCGAACTTCGGAGCGAAAGCCCTTGTATCCGCCTTGAAGCGTATGCACCTGCCATCCGACGGCCTGCAACACCATCGCCAAGCTCGCCGAGCGCATCCCGCCACGCCAACAGTACACCAACGGCGCAAAGCGCTTGTCTTTGTCAGCAAAGTAGCTGCTGAGATGCTCGCTGATGCGGCGGTTACAGATGGCGGCCCCTTGTTTGGCGGCCTCGAAGGGATGAGACTTGTAGAGAAGGCCGATGCGTGCGCGTTCTTCATCGACCATGACAGGGAGAGAGAGCGCGTGGGGGATGTGATCTTCGCGATACTCCGAAGGTGAGCGCACATCAAGGATCGCATCAAAAGAAGAAAGATCGTAGCTTGTCCAGATTCCAAAAGGTCGCATCGTGGTTTCTTTGATCGTGGTTTCTTTGATCGTGGTTTCTGTTGGGGGTGGGTTGTAAGGCGAAAAGGCCGATATGTGGTGAAAGTAGGCTCAAGGGTCACGAGATCGGCTTGCGATGCTAAGGCACAATCGGCGAAAACGCAACATGGTTGGTGCTGTTGTGGCAAAGGGAGGTGGAGAAGAGTTGATTTTTTGATCGCGATCTGTTTTGTTGTGCGTGATCAGAGAATGATTCGGAGAGGACTTGTTGGGTTTGTTTGATTTGATGTGGGGTTTCACCCCATGCCTCACAAGGGGGCGCGGCTCTATGGACCCCGTGTTTGGCGAAAAGACCATAGATCTTTCAACACAACGGCTCTGTTGCTTGAAGTGCCGAGAACAAGGGTGTTTTGTGATGGGTAGTATGAGAGGAAAAGACCGCGATGTGTGATGTTGTGTCGGAGAGTCCGTTGTTTTCGGTGGCGTTGTCGTTTTTTGAAGAAGACGAATGGGAGTACCAGCGGTCGAGTGGCGAAGTGTTGTTGATGCAGTTTCGAGCGGAGCACGCGTTGTTGCGGTGCGTTGCGCAAGTAGAGCCTACGCAAGAGGTGTTTTTGTTTTATTCGATGTTGGGCGTGTATGTGTCGGAGCCCAAGAGAGAGAAGGTGGCGTTGTTTTTGACGCGAGCCAACTATGGGATGCGGGTGGGGAATTTTGAGATGGATCTGGAGGATGGAGAGGTGCGGTTTAAGACGAGCTTTGTGGCATCGGGGGCGGAAGCCACCGTCGAGATGGTACGCCGGACGGTGTATTACAACCTCGCGATGATGGACAAGTATTATGTGGGGTTGATGCGGGTGGTGTTTGCGGATGTGACGCCGGAAGAAGCCATCCATGAGATCGAAGGATAGTCAAGCAGCAGAGTCGTCTGTGTGGAAAACACCTGAAACTCCGTTGTTTGCGGTGTTTCAAGCGGCAGAGTCATTGGTTTGAAAAACACCTGATCACGCCGCCAATACGGGGTCCATAGAGCCGCGCTAAGGAAGTGGGGTATGGGGCAAAGCCCCACAAAACCATCTGAGAACGCGAGTCCAAAAAGAAAGAAGTGTGTGGGATGTGGGGCAAAGCCCCACAAAGCCATCTGAGAGCGCAGGTTCTAAAACAAAGAAGCGTGCGCAAGAAAGTTACAAAAAACCCAAAAAAAGCGTGCGAAGGAAAGCACAAAAACCGAAGCAGAGGACGGAGTGAGCGATGTTGAGGAAGAGGTGGTTGCGCGTGGTGGCGGTGTGTACGTTGTTGCTGTTTGCGTGGTCGTGTGTCGCGGATCGGGCGGGTCGGATCTGGGTGGATGCAGACTTTGCGAACGGGCAGATCGCGCTGAAAGGGATCGAGTTGTTGCCGCTGCGGTTGTCGGTGAATATCGACGGGAACGGGCGGGCAGCGATCGCGGAAGTGAAGGCGGCGCATGAGACGGTGGCGCGTTTGGTGGACGAAGAATTGCGGCGAGTGATGAGCGTGAAAGGGTATCAATTGGCGCGGGGGCAGATCTCACGCGAGCGGCTGTTGCATATTTTATCGCAAATCGACGGTGCAACGGGCGAAGACGCAGAAGAGGGAGCGACCAAGGGCGTGACGCCGATCTTGGTGGAGGGCGGGATCCCGGGGACGGACGCGGTGATGGTGATCGAAGGGGCAGCGAATCTCACAACAGACGGAAAGAAGGCGGTACAGACGACGGTGATCGTGTTGTTGGTGGCGCTGATCGTGGCGATTATTGTGTTGGCGGTGGCGCTGGGGGCGAAGAACTCGGGAGGAAAAGGTGGGAAGGGTGTTAAATCGAGAGGTTGGCGAACAGCGGGCCGTTCTGTAGCGGGGGGGAAAGTCAGCGTTGAACGCAGCGGATATCGGAATTATCGGCAATATTATCGGACGCACCGAGCCTCAAGAGCGATCCCCTCGGCGGGTGCGTCGCGCCAATACAAGACGCGGTATATGTATGGCGGGCGTTGGCGGAGTTATCGGGATGCGTATATTCGGCCTTTGGAAGCGGCTTCGATGGTGTTGTATTTTTCGTCTTCGTTGGAGGCGATGGCTGAGGCCCAAAAGGGTCTACCCCCGACGGCTGAAAACAATCAGCCGTTCTTTTCGGGTTCTTATCTGGATATCAAGATGTCGTTGATTGAGAAGGGGACAGGGTTGCTATTGTGGTTTGTGGATCAGCGTTGGAAGATCGAACCCAACAAGCCCGAAGCGGTGCAACAGCAGATGAAAGCGTTGTTTGCGGAGTTTCCTGCGGCAAAGGAACCCCCGCCAGGCCCTGCGGTTCCGTTGGCTCCTGCGGGGACTCCGCCGCCTCCGCCGCCCGGTCCGAAGTTTTTGGAAGATTGATAGGCGTGACGCTGTTGGTTTGTGTTGTGGGGCGAGGGGCCAGACGCCGTTAGAGGATTCCGCTGATGGATTCGAGGCGTTGTCGGTTGAGGAGATCCCATTTGGCGTCCATGATCTCGATGGCTTCGTGGAGGGGGAGAGCGCGGTAGTAGGTTTGGCCGTCGGGGGCTTGGAATTGTTCGATCAGAGGGAGGTGATGGTCGTCGCGTTCTTGGTCGGGGCGGATGACGAGTTTTTTGAGGGCGTCGTCGACTTCAAAGTCGATCTCGATGCCTTCGAAGTACTGTTTGAGGAATTCTTCGATGGCTCCGTCGAGTTGTTCTTCGGTCATGGCTTCGTCTTGAAGCCAGAGCATGTAATAAGCGAGGACGGTTTCTTTGTATTCTTGTTCTTCGATGGAGTCGACGAGGTATTGGAGGACACCTGTGTGGTTGTCGAGGTTTTTGTCGTAGAGTTCGGAGATCATGCGGGCATTGTAGCGTTGGACGGTGCGGATGTAGCCCATGATCATCCGAAAGAACAGACCGAGCAGGACGGCCATAATTACAAAAGCGGCGCTTCCGCCCGATTGAAGGCCCTTCCAGAGAGCATAGAGACTGCCGACACCTGTGAGACTGATGAGGGTGATGTCAAAGGACTTCATGCTGGGTTTTTTGAAGGGGAGGATGACTTCGGCATCGGCGAGTGGGATGCGTTTGAACATCTTGATATAGATGTTGTGGTCGATTTGGGTGGGGTCGGCTTTTTTGCGTTGGATGCGATCGCGGAGTTGATCGACGAGGGCTTTGGTGGGAGTTTGTCGGAAGAGACAGATCATGCGTTCGAGTTCGGGTTCTTGGAGGATCTTGGGTTTGAAGAGGTCGCGCAGGAGGATGGGTTGGTTTTCCATGTTGAGGCGTCGGATCCAACGGCGTTCAAAGACGACGGTCCGTGCATCGTCGGCTTGGTGGGTGGTTTGTTGTTTGTCTTGGCCGATCAATCCGAAGGTCAGGAGGTTGGCGAGGCGTCCGACGTCGCCGATGACGTCTTGAACGAGGTTTTTGTCGACGTTGCGCTCGCCGCGTAAGATCTCGATCAGGCGTTGGATGGGGAAGAAGAGTTTTCCAATGATCGAAGAGATCCAGATATCGAGTTTTTGCATGGGTTGTGCGGCTTGTCGGCGATCGCAGTCGATACCGCGCCAGAACAGCAGGACGCGGTTTTTGAAGTCGGGATGGGGTTGGAGATAATCGGAGAGGGTTTCGGCTTCGAGGATACGGCGAAGTGAGGCGGCATCAGGCGAGGTTTGGACGTACTGTTCGAAGTCTTGGAGGAGTTGGGGGTCGTGGCGATCCCATTGGATGCGGACTTTGAGGTCGAAGAGGTAGCTGTAGAGTTGGGCGTCTTCGACTTGTTTTTGGGTGAAGGGAAGGAAGTTTCCGCGAAGCATGGTGTGCAAGAAGTTACTGAGGAAGCGGTGTTCGCGGTAAAGGAGTTCTTCTGGACTGCTGGAACGTCGGCGCAGGGGGCCGCTGTCAGGGTCAAAGAATTCATAATCGCTTTTGAGTTCGTCGAGGAGGGCGTGGTAGTGAAAGTGGTAGAGGGACTCGATGCGGCTGAGAAAGTGCTTGAAGTCGCGTCGGGCTTGTTGGACTTTGGGGAACTGCCAAAGGATCTCGTTGAGGCGAAACTTGCTGATGGCGATGTAGTGTTCGTGGGGGATCTCGATCCAGTCGTGATCTTCCCAGACATCGCCGCTCGAAGTGTCGGATGGATGGGGAGGTTTGGGGCCTCGCCAGAACAGTCCTTCTTCTTCCCAAGAGCCGACAGAGGGGGGAGGTGTTTGTTGCATGGAAGACATACCTTTCGACACATCAAACAGCGATGCGATCTGGAATCGATAGAGCCGAAGCATCGGGCGTTGTGTGCTTTGTTCTGGTGGAGAAGACCGTCGAAAAAGAGTAGATGCAGGGTAGGATAGAAGGCAGCGCTTGTCAACGTGTGGCTGCGCGGGTCGAACAAGTGCGAGTCTGTGGGGTTGGTGGGGTGTAGTCAGCCACTTGTCAAGAGGTTGTGTGCGTCCTACTCTTGAAGATCGTTGCTTCTTATCGTGCATCGGAAAGTGGTTTGGTCCCGTCTTCTTGCAGACTTTACCCGCAAGAGACCCCCTACGCTTGGAGGTTTTGGGATGAATTGTGTAAGCTGTGGAAGTCATCTTGAGCAAGGGGTTGTCTTCTGCAAGGTTTGTGGGAAGTACAACGCCCACAACAAACATCCCCAATCTATCGGTTCTTCAACGGCCCCCTCTCCATCTGCTCCACGCCCTGCGGCTCCACCCACCCCCTATCCCGGGGGGCCACAACCTACCTCGCAGTATCCGGGGATTCCCCAACAAACAGGCCAGTACCCGGGGGTTCCCCAACAAACAGGCCAGTACCCGGGGGTTCCCCAACAAACAGGCCAGTACCCGGGGGTTCCCCAACAAACAGGCCAGTACCCGGGGGTTCCCCAACAAACAGGGACACACCAAGGGTTTCCCCAACAAACAGGGACACATCAGCCACCCCCGTATACTCCGCAGCCGTCCTATCCATCGGCAGGGCAGCCGTACAATCCGTATGGCCCGCCGTCTTCGTCGGCGCAACAGGTGAATCGACCGGCCTCTTCGCAGATGCACCGTGTGGTGGAGCCGTTTGGAGAGGTGAATGTGCATGTGGGTCCACACGCGAAGCAGATCATCGCGACGCTGTTGACGTATCAAGTGCAAGAAGGAACGAAGACAGGGCTTGCGCTGGACGGTTCGTTGTCGATGAAGAAGGTGTATGGGCAAGGCGGAGGCAAAGGGACTTTTTTTGGTGGGGCGCAAACAAACGAAGTGCAGCCGATCGCGCAGTTGATGTGTCGGTTTCTCGCGGAAGAGGTGGACTGTCGGGGACAAACGACGGCGTTGTATTGGGCGTGCGGTCCGATGGGTGCAGAGATCGAATTGTTGGGAGATATCTCGGTTTCTGCAGCGAATCAATCGGTGTTTGGGGGGCCTACGAGCTTTGGCCGAGGGACGCGGTTGATGCCGCCGCTGCGGTATTTTGCGGAAGCATCGAAGGATGCGGCGTTTGGGATGTATGTGTTTGTCACAGACGGAGCGATCGACGACTTGGAAGAAGTCAAAGCGTTCACGACCGAACTTGCGCAAACGATCGAAGCGGGGAAGCGTCCGCCATTTAAGGGGGTGTTGATCGGCCTAGGCCCAGAAGTCAAAGAAGAACAGATGATCGAGTTGGACGATCTGGAGACAGGGACAGAGGTGGATATCTGGGATCACAAGTTGGCGGGGGATCTGCGGCAGATGTGGGATATTTTTGCGGAGGTGGTGTCGAGAAACGAGATCCTTGCGCCGTGGGGTCGGATCTTGGATCAGGACTTACGTTTGTTGAAAGAGTATCCGAACGGTCTTCCGACGCTGTTGGAGTTTGAGGTTCCGTTGACGACGACACATATCATCCTCGAAGCTGCGGGGCAGCGGGCTGAACCACAGCCGCTTTTTTGAGTAGCGGGCTGAACCACAGCCGCTTTTTTGATCGGTAGTGACGAGTCTGTTCGGTATGGAGCGGGCTTTGGGAGAGGCGTGTAAACCAAAGAGAAAGGGGCCGAGATGACAAGTTATCAATTGCCAAGCGACCAAACACACGAAGCATTCGGGGAGATCAACGTCGAGCGGACAAAGACCGAAACACGGGTGGAGTTAACGATCTTGATGGAGCCTGAGATCGAGGGGGTGCAGACAGGGATCGCGCTGGATGGTTCGGCGTCGATGCGTGGGGCATTTGGGCGATTGAAGAAGACGCCGCCGCGAGAAGTGTTCGACGATCTGTTGCGTCGTGGCCTAATGACCGAGCAGATCAAAGATGGTCACGCGACTTATCAACCGACGGCTGCGGCGATCGAGCAACTGAAATTAAAGGGGCATTGGGGATCGACGGACAACGTGGTCGAAGCGCAAGCACGCGAGATGACGGGGTATCTGGCGAACAATGTGGACGAAGATGGCGGGACGACGGTGATTTATTGGGCGTGTGGAGATGGCCGTCAAGTCGAGGTGTTGGGGGATTTGACAGCGGCAGATTGCACGAAGCAGACGTTTGCAGGGCCGAGCGAGTTTGGACGAGGGACGTATCTGGTGCCTGCGATGCGCTATTTTTTGGAGCGTTTTGCGACGGCGAATTACGGTTTTTATGTGTTTATGACGGACGGTGCGTTGGATGATCTCGAAGAGGTGAAGCGGTACACGACGCAGTTGGCGCGTGATATCGCGGCAGGTCGGCGCAATCGCGTCAAGTGTGTGCTGATCGGCGTTGGTCAAGATGTGCAGCGCGAACAGATGGAAGCGTTGGACGATCTGGATACGGGAACAGAGGTCGATATCTGGGATCACAAGATCGCCCATGAGATGCGCTCGATGATGGATATCTTTGCGGAAGTTGTCGATGCCAACGCCGTGATCGCACCCGAAGGAGCCGTCTATGATCAGCATCAGAAGCTGGTGAAGGCTTACAAAAACGGCGTTCCTGCGTCGCTGGAGTTTTTCTTGGGGCCGAACGCCAATGCTTTTACGCTGGAGATCGGCTCGATGCGCGTGACCCAGAAACTCCCGTGAGTCGGGCAGATTCGAGGTTTTTGGAGCAAAGGGTGTGTTTTGTGGGGCGCTGCCCCATAGGCGCCTTGTGAAGCCATAGCTGGCCGCTCTGACATGGGTACAAAACGCGGGCATCACGCAGAGGATATCGAAAAGAAGAGTCCACGGACAACGACCAACGGGAGTTGCGCGCTTCGCAAAGCACGGAAAGCACGGAAAGTACGGAAAGTGTGACGGGGGGTAGGGCAGGAGAGGCGAGGAGTCAAAACAGGATTATCGACGTACGGGAATGGTTCGCTTGCGACCAAACCAGCACCATCGGCAGGAGAGGCGAGGAGTCAAAACAGGATTATCGACCAAGGGCGATGGGGGCAAGCAAGGGGCGGCGTTCTTTGGAGAGGTCGGCCATGAGGGTGGGGCGTTCGGTGCGTTTGAGGAGGACTTCGTTGCGGTATCCGCAGGCATCGCCGCCGATTTGAAGGGGCAGGGGATTTTCGCAGCGGACGCGGACAGATTGGACGAGAAAGTCGTGGAGTTGGGGATGTCGGAAGGTTCCACGCCAGACAGAGGGGAGTCCAGCGACAGCGTCAAGGACGGGCAGTTCGGCCACGCGAAGCTGCATCCGCTGTCCGTCGGTGGCAAAGGGAAAGTTTCGGAAGTGAAAACCAAAGCAAGAGACGGTGGAGACGGCGGTCATGATGGGGCGGCCTTGGAAGAGGGTTTCACCTTGAGCAAATTCGCGAACGACTTTTCCGTCGGGTCCGAGGAGTTGGGCGGTTTTGCCTTCGTTGATCACTTGGATCTCGGTGCGACCGTTCCAGAGGAAGCTTGGGATCGCCATCAGGAAGACTGCGTTGAGGTAGCCGAGCAGGCCGCGACCAAGGAAAGAAAAGGGAGATTGTTTGAGCGAGGCGTGGAGGGCTTTGTATTTGTTGAGTGCGAGGCTATCGAAGCCGATGCCCGCAAAGGGAGCGATCTGGCCCTCGACATCGACCCAATGGTGATGGCGGAGTGCGATATCGTGTTGGTGGTTTTGCAGACGCTCAAGCAAGGGGAGGATATGGCGATCTCCGCCAAGGGAGGCAGCGACGGCATTTCCCGTGCCAAAGGGCAAGACGCCAAAGGCTGGAAGGCGGCGCGGCAAGCGGTCGTTGCTTTGGAGGTGTTGGAGTGCGGTCATGGCTTGGAGTAAAGAGCCGTCTCCACCACCGACAAGCAGGATATCGTATTGCTGAAGATAGATCTCGCGGAAGGCATCTTGGGCTTCTTCGAGAGAGCGGGTGAAAAAAAGATCGCTCATGGGGACGTAGGGACGGAGTTTTTCGACAAGGCGGGGGGAGATCCGTCGTGCGTTGCCATTGAGCAAGACGCCAAAACGGAGCTTTGCGGGAAGGTAGGGTGTATGGGTCAAAGGTCGAAGCATGGCGCTTTCCCTTTATGTTGTGGGTGACAAAAAGGTGACAAACAGATGGCGCGAAGTTTTTCAAAAAACGTACCAGTGAAAGGAACGAAGCAAATGATTTGAAATGATTGAGTTTTTGAGCGAGCAAAAAAGCGGAAGAGGTGCGAAAGGAGTGAGAAGGTACCAAGATGGTGCGAAGGCGTGTTCGCGGTGTGGAGGTGAGGGGAGGGAATGGGCGGGAGCTTAGGCGTATTCGAGGAAAGCGCGGGTGCGCGGGTCTTTGGGTGCGTCGAGGACTTGTTCAGCGGCGCCGGATTCGACGACTTCGCCGGACTCCATGTAAAGGATCTGATCGGCAAGGCCGCGCAAGAAGCGGATGGAGTGGGTGACAAGGACAAGGGTGCTGCCTTGGCGAACGAATTCGTTGAAGATCTCGCGGACATCGGAGCTTCGTTTGGGGTCGAGGGCGCTGGTGGGTTCGTCGAGAAAGAGGATCTTGGGCTTCATCATGAGGGCGCGGATAATGGCGACGCGCTGCTGTTCACCGCCCGAGAGGGCATCGGGCCGTCGGTGGGCGGTGTGGGCGATGCCAAAGCGTTCGAGCCAGCGTTCGCCTTCTGCGATGGCTTGATCGCGGGAGATGTTGGCGACGTAAAGGGGGGCTTCGATGACGTTTTGAAGAGCCGTTTTATGAGGGAAGAGGTAGAGATGTTGAAAGACCATACCGACTTGACGGCGAAGGGATTGGAGGCGTTTTTTGTAATCTTTTTCGGAGAGGGTGGGCAAGAGGTCGATATCTCCACATCGGACTCGGCCTTGTTCAAAGCGCGAGAGTCCGTTGATGCAGCGCATGAGCGTGGTTTTTCCAGAGCCAGAGCCTCCGATGATGCCTAAGGCGGAGCCTCGGGGGATATCGACATTCAGGCCGTGTAAAACGCGCTTGCCTTGAAAGAATTTTTCGAGTCCAGAAACGTGGATCATCATGGCCTCCTTGGGTGGCAGAGATCAGGCTTTTGGGTTGTCTTGTGGATTGGGGCCTTGCAGCCGCGTTTCGAGGCTGCGGGCCAGATAGGATAAGGGGACGCTCATCGCGAGGTAAAACAAAGAGGTCAGCGCGCCAAGGACCATAAATTTCTGCGATGCGCTTGCGAGTTCGCGGTAGGCGGTGGCGAGTTCCCACACAGAGATCGCGAAGGCAACAGAAGTGTCCTTAAAGAGGGCGACAAAGTCGTTGGTCATCGGTGGGAGGGCCACCCGAAAGGCTTGTGGAAAGATCACGCGGCGAAAGGTCAACCAAGGCCCCATGCCAAGGACAGCCGCAGCTTCCCATTGTCCGGCAGGGATCGATTGGAGAGCGGTGCGGTAGACTTGGGATTCGTAGGCGGCATAGTTGAGACCAAGACCGAGGATCGCGGTGAGCCAGTTGGGGATCGTGATGCCCACCATCGGCAAACTAAAGTAGAGGAAAAGCAGTTGAACAAGAACAGGGGTTCCTCGGAAGAACTCGACGTAGATGTTGCAAAGAACCCGTAGGGACGGGGAGGCGTGCAGTTGTCCGAGGGCGATCAGGAGGCCAAGGAGCATGGCGATCAACATCGCGCCAAAGGCAAGACCGATGGTGATCAAGGCCGCCATAGCGAGGCGTTTGAAGGCATTGGGCCAGCTAAAATGAAGGCTGGTGATCTCGTATTTGGCGGTTCCTGCGGCGAGTTCTTTTTGGATATCGTCCCACAGCCGCCATTTGCGTAGAATGCGCTCTAGCGTACCGTCTTGGGCGATGCGCTCGATGGCGTGGTCGATCTTTTGTTTGAGCAGGGTGTCTTGTTTGCGCAGCCCGATGATGTAGGCCCCGCGATGAAAGGGCGGTCCTGCGGGCTTGAACTTGGGGCTGTTGGCAAAGTAAAGGGCGATCGGATAGTCGAGCAGGACGGCATCAATACGCCCGATCTCAAGGTCTTTGTAAGCGACGCTTTGATCATCATAGCCGCGATAGCGGAGTTTTTTTGATTCCAAAAGCCTCGATGCTGCGGTGTTGTCGAGCGTTCCAATCAATCGGCCTTTGCAATCGTCAAGCGTCTTGATCTTGGTTTCTTGTTTTCGGACGGTGAGTTGTTGGCGAAAGATATAGTAGGGCTTGCTAAAGGCGATGACTTTGGCGCGATCGCTGGTGGGTTCGAGGCCGTTGACGATGATATCGAAGGTGTTGCGTTGGAGATCAGGAACAAGGGTGGCCCAGTTTGCGCGATGAAAGCGGTTGGGAACTCCCAAGACTTTGCTGATGGCGTCGACGATCTCCTTCTCGAATCCGATGAGTTGGTTAGGATCTTGGGGAGAGTAGAAGACAAACGGCATCCCACCGCTCGAATCCGCCCCCCAACGCAAGACAAAGCCTTTGGGAAGTTGGCCGTCGCTGGATTGCGATAGATTCGATGGGATGGGCTTGGGAGAGGATTGGGAGGGAGAGGTGGTGGAGAGCGCGGGTGTGCGGAGGGTTGGAGGAAGAGGGGTGCGTGGTTTGGAGGGGGCGGTGGTGGGTAATGTGTTCAAAGAGGCGGAGGGAACGAGATTTTTGGAGGTTGGTCGAGAGGCGGGAGGATGGGCGCGGGTGATGCGTTCGGAAAGGAACAGAGCAAACAGGGCAAACAGCCATTGGAGAAGCCGATGAGGAGGGGGGTGACAGCGAGCATCCGAGGGGGGGTTAGGGGGCATTCTGTTCTCCGGGTGAGTGGGGGTGCAAAGAAGCGCGGCGTTTGGTGTTGTGGTGAGGACACCAGAACAGGCATCCACCAAGTCGATCGGCCCAAGGGCGTCCAGTTTGGGCTAGTGACGCAGAAATCTGCGCTCTTATTCTACAAGGTCAAGGTTTTGTTTGGTGGGATGCTGCTGGGCGGTCGGCGAGGAGTCTTTTGCGATATCAATCTTCTGCGGGAGGAGGAGCGGCTTCGGCCTTGGCGAAGTGTTGTTTCCAACGTATGCCACAAAGGGCCAAGAATAGGGCGCTTTGGAGGATGGCGGAGAAGAGCAGGGTGAGAAAGTTGGGGGGTGTGGAGCGCGAGAGGACGTGGTAGTTGAGGGGCATGATGTAGAAGGAGAGATCGTGGAATTGGAGTTGGTTAAGGATATTCGGGAAGATTAGGTAGAGCAAAAACAAGTAGATGATCGAGATAAAGTCGCTATTTTTGCTTGAAGGAGACAGGGCGTTCCAGAGGATAAGCGAGACGTCGCGCAAGATAAAGAAAAAGATGGTCCAAAGAAAGATAGTGAGATTGATGTTGTAGCCTTGGGGGGTGAGTTTGAGGAATTGAGGGGCAGCCCAGAGGGTCAGGACCAGTAGCAAAAGAAAGAGGGCGACGTTGATGAACCACGCGGGGATGTGGACAAAGAAGTCGAGGATGCGGCGTTCTTTGGCGGCTTGGAGGAGCTTGCGAAAGCCGACGGGATCTTTGGGTTCGATCAGCATGGTGAGGTAGACCAAGCCGATGGCAAGGGGCATACAGGTGACAAACTTGGGGAAGAGTTGTTGTTGGAGCGGGCCACCGAATTCGGGGGCCATCAGCGGATTTTGGAAGAGAAAGCGTTCCCAGTTGTAGGCAAAGCCAGCAGCGTAGGTCAGCAGATAAAGGACAAAGAGCAGCCAGATCAGCGGGCTGTTGGTGTATTGTTGTTGGATGCGCATGGATCGGTACAAGCCGAGTAGGCTCCATCCGACAAAGAGGTAGAGAGAAAGTAGCGTAAAGTTGATGAGATGTTTTCCGATGTTGATCTGATACCAGTAGACGTTGATCTCAAGGGTGTTGCCTTTTCGGAAAAAATGACGGATAGCTTCGGTCAAGAGGACACTGGCGGGGACAACGAGCGCAAAGAAAAAGAACAAAGAGACGGCAACGCCAAGCCAGCGATTTCCGGGTTTTTGTCCGAACCCGGGCTGTCGGATGAGTTGCAAACTGACCATCATGGCGAAGGCTTGGAGTGAGACGGCCACGCCAACAAGGAAGAGAATAATTTGTCCGATGGAGATCGGGCTATTTTTGAGACCGGCGAGGGCAAAGATACCAAGGCTGATCAGCGCACCATACCAAGGCGCAAGAGTCGAGCCGAGCAGCTTTCCCCAAGCCATCGTCCAAGGAGAAAGGGCAGACATCCTCTGCCAGTCCCAAGTGCGGTCTGTCACTTCTTTGGGGATCGCGCCAAAAGCAGCGCGCACCCCCCACATCACGCCGAGCGTAAGGAAGCCAAACAGCCCAACAAACGAGGTGGCTTGTTTGGGTAAGGCGATGGCCAATCCGATCAACACAAGGGGTAAAAGGATCAGCCGTTGTACGGAAAGTTCGAGCCATGCGTACCGCTGGAGCTCTGGATTCATCAGCAACCTCCGATGGGGTTGAGAGCTAGGAGAAAGAAGCCCGTATGGATGGGGCTGGTGCAGTGGACAAAAACCCCGTGTTTGCAGCCGTATCAAGCGGTGGCGTAGTTGGTTTAACAAACGGCTGATCGTCCCGCCAATACGGGGTCAAGGGGCCTGTGGTCCCTTGTGGGGTATGGGGTGAAACCCCACAAAATAGAGCAGCGGCGTCACGTGATGGGCGCATACTCAGGACCGCGTAGGGGTGGGAGCGGGGCCGAGGTAAAGTTCGGAGAGATTTTCTTTTTCTTCTTGGAGTGCGCAGACAGGGACGTCTGCGAGGATCAGATGGCGTAAAAGCCTGTGTTGTGCGTCAAGATCGCCTTGAAAGAACAAGATCGCGCTTAGGTTTTCGATCTGTGTGTCTTGGATGGCATCGAATTGAGCGAGGATATCGGGGAGTCCTTGGAAGGGTCGTGCGAGGTGCAAGCGCAGACGTCGGGGGTGTTCGTGCCCTTCGAGGCGGATCGGGCGAAAGTCGCGGAGGCGACCGTCGCGGATCACCATGAGATGAGAGGAGTATTCTTCAAGTTCGCTGAGGATATGGGAAGAAACGATCAGGGTCATGCCTTCGCTTTGGAGTTGGATAAGCAGGCGAGAGAGGGTCTTTCGGGCTTCGGGGTCGAGTCCCGAGGCAGGTTCATCAAGGAGGAGGACTTTGGGGTGATGGATGATGGCTTGTCCGATGGCAAGGCGCTGACGGAGGCCACGCGAGAGTTCGCCAGCTTTTTGTTCGAGGCGGTCGGTAAGGGCGAGACGTTCGGCAGTTTGGAGCAGGCGTTTGGGGATATCGCTTTCTTGGATTCCTCGGATGCGTGCGGCGTAGTGAAGGCTTTGTCGGATGGTGAGTTGATCATAGAGGCCGAAAAAGTCAGAGAGATAGCCCAGTCGCCGTTGACAGGCGTGGGGATCGACGGTGGTTTGGATACCTTCGATCTTGACATGGCCCGAAAAGGGTTGAACAAGGGCGGCGATGCAGCGCATAAGCGTGGTTTTCCCTGCACCGTTGGGGCCGACAAGAGCAACGATGCTGCCTTCTTGGATGGTAAAGCTGACGCCAAAGAGGACGCGGCGTGTGGGGTATTCGAAGACCAGATCTTCAACGGTGATCAACGCACAAATCTCCCTTGTGGTGGCCCATCGAGGTCAAGATATTGTGGATCGGGCGGTAGATTGGGCAATCTCTTTTGCGATGGGGCGTGTCATGAGGCGCAGCCTTCTATGGGTGGGCAAGGTTAGGTCTGCGGTAGGGCAAGCGTCAAGAGGGAGATCGATCGTGGGGAGAAAAAAGATCGAACCCGTTTTTTGCAAAAGGCGTAAGATGGCCCCCTTTTGCGATGGAGCGTCCTTAACCTAGACGGAGGCAGCGATGGGCGATCGGATCTTGGGCATTGATTATGGGACCACCAACTCGGCGATGGCGACTTTTTCGGGGGATGCCTTGCGCTTGGCGTCGTTTTCTTTGCATGGGGAGCCGACGCAAGTGTTTCGGTCGGTGCTGTATTGTTCGCTCGATCAAAGCGAGGCGTTGGGAGAGCCCGTGATGTTTGCAGGGCCGCGTGCGATCGAGATGTATTTGGAGGAAGGTGGGACGGGGCGTTGGATCCAAAGTACCAAGAGTTTTTTGGCGAGTGCATCGTTTGAGGGGACGCGGATCTTCAATCGGTTTTATCGGGTAGATGAGATGGTCGCGATCTTTTTGCATGCGATGCGAAGACAAGTAGAGCAAGCATGGGGAGATATCGGGACACGGGCGGTCGTGGGGCGTCCTGTGCGTTTTGTGGGCGCAAAGAGCGAAGAAGATGAGACGTTGGCGTTAGAGCGTTTGCGTGGAGCTTTTGGGATGGTGGGGTTGACGGAGATCGATCTGGTGTATGAGCCCGTGGCTGCGGCGAGTCAGTACGAGGCGGGTTTGGATCACGATGAATGTATCTTGGTGGCGGACTTTGGTGGCGGAACAACGGATCTTTGTGTGATGCGCGTGGGTCCGAAGTCTCGGGATCTTTCGGATGAAGCGCGGATCTTGGCGGTGGATGGGGTGGGTTTGGCGGGAGATGCGTTTGATGGTCGGGTGGTGTATGCGTGGTTGTGTCCGTATCTTGGGCTGGGGACGTCGTATCGGTCGGAGTTTGGTAGCGTGTTTCCGATGCCTGTTTGGCCGTACCACTCGATGATGCGGTGGCATCATGTGGCGTTGTTGCATGAAAAGAAAACGCTCAAACAATTGTACGATATCGCAGCGCGTTCATTGGAGCCGAAAAAGGTGCGTTTGTTGATCGATTGCATCGAACAAGAGATGGGCTTCCATATCTATCAGGCCGTAGAGCAGGGCAAGATCGAGCTTTCTCGCGACTCCCATGCGCTGTTTTCTTTTCGGGAACTGGAGCAGCCGATCGAAGAGAGATTGGCGCGTTCGCAATTTGAGTCGTGGATCGATGCCGAATTAAACGAGATCGCTGCGTGTTGTCACCGCATCTTGGAAAAGACAGGGCTACAGCCCCAAGACATCGATCGCGTGTTTATGACGGGTGGAACGGCGTTTGTGCCTTCTGTGCGACGGATCTTTGCGGAACGTTTTGGCGAGCAAAAGCTAGGGGGCGGCAATGAACTGACTTCGGTGGTGAGTGGTCTTGCGCAAGTGGCCCGTCATCGGGGGATGTAGAGCGTGCAGGAAAAAAAACACGCGGGGGGGAACGCAAAAGAATTTTTGAGGCATAGACAACAGGCATTCGACTATCTGCTTGATCTGCGCCCAAGTTTTTGACTTTGCTTGGGCGGGTCGGTACATACGTTGTTTGGAAGCCAAAAGGCTTCTTTCAAAATCTGTCGTAAGGTGTGTCATGCACGCATTTCCGTTTTTTGCCTTCTCCAAAAATCCGTCTGACGGGGCTTTGCTGCGTCGGAGGTTTCGTTTCCTTGCGGGTTCGTTGTTGTTTTGTATTGGATTCTTTGTGTACGCGCCGATGTTTGGTGGCTGTACGGCTCCTGAATCTTCGCGATGTAGCGAAGACGTTTGCAAATTGACGCTGAATCGGACGTGTAGCGTCAACGAGGACTGTTGCTGCCAACAAGCCTGCGTCGGAGGAAATTGCATCCCAAGCGGGGGCGAAACGACGACCGAAACGGCGACCGAAACAACGACCGAAGGTGTCGCAACCACCGAAGAGATCGTGACAGACGGTTCGTCAGAATCTTCTCTCGAAGCGTTGCCAGACGGCACTCCTCAAGAGCAGTCCACAGAAACCACCAAGCCAGACGAGTCTTTACAAGAACAACCCCCACAAGAACAACCCCCACAAGAACAACCCCCACAAGAACAACCTGTGGAGCAACCGCCCGTGTGTACGCCAAATCAGACGCGCCCGTGCAAGTATTCGGGTCCTCCGGGGACGGAGGGAAAAGGCGAATGCAAAGCAGGGTCGCAAACTTGCGCCAACAACGCATGGGGGCCGTGTCAAGGAGAGATCTTACCCACGCAAGAAGCTTGTGATGGCAAAGACAACAACTGTGACGGTCGCGTCGACGAAGGATGCCAGTGCAGCAATGGGCAAACGCAAGACTGCTACAGCGGTCGTGTCGGATGCGTCAACCAAAACGGCTCGTGGCAATGCACGTCGCCTTGCCAAAAAGGCTCACAAACCTGCCAAGGCAATCGGTGGGGGGCTTGCCAAGGCGAGAGCCTACCCCAAAAAGAGACTTGTGACGGCAAAGACAACGACTGCGACGGACAAGTCGACGAAGATTTCCCGACCAAAGGTCAAAGCTGCACAGGCGGTCAAGGAGCGTGCGTCACAAACGGAAAGCTTGTTTGTAAGTCCGATGGTTCGGGCGTAGAGTGCGATGCGCAGCCGTCTTCAGGAACAACCGAGATCTGCGATGGCAAAGACAACGATTGCAACGGACAAGTTGACGAAACCTTCCCAACCAAAGGCCAATCCTGCTCGGTGGGGCGCGGCGAATGCGAGCAAACAGGGACGCTGATCTGTCGAACGGACGGAACAGGCGTCACTTGTGGAGCCACGCCGAAGGCTCCCAAACAAGAAGAATGTAACGGAAAAGACGATGATTGCGATGGGAACGTCGACGAAGATCTGGTGAGAGATTGCTCGCCCGCCCCTGCGGATGTCAACAAAGGCATTTGTCGTGCGGGGTTGCAGACTTGCTTCAATGGTCAGTGGGGAGCGTGTCGTGGAGAGATCACGAAATGGCAAGACGAGCGATGCACCCAACAAGGCGACTCTGTCCGAGACGAAGATTGCGATGGTCAAACAGACGAAAACTGCGGATGTCAGCGCGGAAACACGCGCAGTTGTGGCACCGATGTTGGCGAGTGTAAGCAAGGGACGCAAACCTGCGCTGGAGCGGGCGCGAACGCCACGTGGGGAGCCTGTAATGGAGGCGTGAACCCTGTTGTGGAGATCTGCGATGGCAAAGACAACGACTGCGATGGAAGCACCGACGAAAACTGGCCTGCGAAGGGCAAACCTTGTTCGGTGGGGCGCGGTGAATGCGCAAAAATCGGCCAGTATGTTTGCAAAGCCGATGGATCGGGCCTTGAGTGCAGCGCGCAGCCCGGAACACCCGCTCAAGAAGTGTGCGACGGAAAAGACAACAACTGCGATGGGCGTATTGATGAAAACTGCCCATAATCAAGCTCTTTTTTTGGCACAATGCCCTGCTTTCCTTCTGCTCGCAAGGAGTCGATTTCTTCGATGAAAACGTGTCCACAATGCCAATGCCCAGCCCTTGATGACACGGCAGAGTGCATCTTGTGTGGGGCTTCTCTAGCCGCCAACACAACACCTGAAACCCACAGCCAAGCGGGTGAACCACCGCTCTCTTCGACTGCATCGGCTCCTGCGCCTCGGCCTGTGTCATCGACTCCTGCGCCTCCACCTGCGCCATCAACCCAATCGCCTCCGCCCGTGTATTCAGGCGGCACAGACGAATTTGTCGCTGTTCCAAGCACCGTCTCCATCGCCAACCTCCACACCCTTACCTCACCGATCGCTCCAACAGAGCCTCCCCCACAAAAAAGCGGAACCGCTGACTTTGTTGCGGTTCCCGCCACCTCATCTCTGTCTTCTGAGCAAAAAAGCGGAACTGCCGACTTTATCGCCGTTCCTGCAAACACAGCACTTCCTTTACCTCCCATCGAAGTACCCAAGGCCGCGCAGCCACCGCCACCTCCGACGGAAGCGCCCAAGGCCGCGCAGCCACCACCACCTCCGATAGAAGCACCCAAGGCCGCGCAGCCACCGCCGCCTCCGATGGAAGCACCCAAGGCCGCGCAGCCACCGCCACCTCCGATGGAAGCACCCAAGGCCGCGCAGCCACCGCCACCTCCGATGGAAGCACCCAAGGCCGCGCAGCCACCGCTGCCTCCAGCCGAAGCACTCCATGTTGCACAACCACCGCCGCCTCCGATGGAAGCGCTCAAAGCTGCGCAGCCACCGCCACCTCCGATGGAAGCACTCCATGTTGCACAACCACCACCGCCCATGCGGGATTTTAGCTCGATAGAAACAGGCAAGGCCGAGTCGTGGGAGTCCGAAGGTGAGGCGGCATGGGAGCAAGGGGCCTCTTCCAAAGCTTCGCGGTTACCGTTGATCTTGGGCGGAGCGAGTGTCTTGCTGATCGTGGGGGCTTTGTGGGTAGGGCTGTTCTCGAAGACGACTCCGCAACTTCCCCCAACACAGCGAACGCAATCCAAAGGTGACGAGGCTCCGATGGCGCGCCGCACGAGAGAAAAGCCCTCTGCTCGGGCACTTGCAGCCTTATCTCCCGATGCACAGGGGCAAGCCTCCGATGCAAAACCACCGATTGTAGACGCAAAGCCCCGAGCGCCCGAGGTCAAAGAGGCTTCGTCTCAGAGGGAGGAACCTGCGCCAGATCGTCGCGAGCAAGAAACCCCCCAAGAAAGGCAACTCACAGCCCCGCCAAACGGAGACGATCCCACACCGACGAAGGCTTCCCCTACCCCGAAGATTCGGCGTCCTCAACCCGTTCGTCGCCCTCGGCCTGCTCGCCGCGTCGTTGCACGAAAAGCCTCCGTCCGTTCGGGAGGGTGCCAAGCGGTTGCAGGGATGCGTGCGCTCCGCCTTCTATCGGTCGGGATGCCTTTGCATAAGGTGATGATCCGTGTGCAAAGCTCGGTGATCTCGCCTAATGCGCAGGGATGTATCCAGATCCCTGCGTCTACGAATGTGCTGATGCTCGCTTACAAACCCGATGTTACAGCGTATCACCTCTGCCAAATGAAGTTATCGTCTCGCACGACCATCCGTTTTGCTTTGGTGGATGCCAATATCGCGCCTCCCGCAGACGGTGGCTGTTCGAAATAATTACGGAGATCTCAATGCAATATCCGTTTCAATCTAGTGATACGGGCCGATACAAGGGGCATTCCATTACGGTGTGGACTTGGAGGCTCGTTTGGTGTGGTTTGGGAGTTTTGGTTTCTCCCTATCTATCGGGAAGATCAGTGGCCTTTGCGCAAGATACCGCTTCTCCCGAGATCAAACAGGAGAGTGAGCGCTGCTTCCAACTTTATCGGAAAAAGTTTTTTTTGCAGTCTGCGCCTTGTTATGAAGCACTTCGCAAAAAACACAAATCTCCCCAATATCTCGTCAATATCGCCCAATCGTATCGGCTTGCTGCACTCAACCAATTGAACCCCACCGATGCTGCGATCTTGCGAGAAAAAGCCATCGCTGCGCTCGAAGAACACAAGAAAGAAGCCCCCCAGTCGAACTTTTGGTCAGACAGCATGATCCAAAAATTAGAAAAATTAATCGGTTCTGCGGGAGTTTCTTTGTCAAGTGCGCCTGTCAGCGCGGAGTTTGTGTTGACTGGAGACAAGTATCTTCGCAAAGGCACGATGCCGTTGACCGCCAAGCTGCGGCCCGGAACGTACACCCTCCAACTCACGGCCAACGGCTATCTTCCGAAACAACACACCCTTGAAGTAAAACCCGAAACACCCGTGACCTTGCGTCTGGACATGGTGGTCGCTGCGCCCCTTGCTCGCAAGCCTGACGACCGAAAACCCGACGTTCGGGGCTTTGACGGTGCGATCTCGTCGCCTGTCAAACCGTCCGCTTCTTCCAAGCCAAGACCTCTCGCGTGGGCTGCGGTAGCTGTGGCAGGGGCTTTGATCGTAACGGGGGTGGTGTTTGTGGGGGTCTCCGCAAGCAACCAAGGGCAGATCGCCAATCCTGCGACGCCTGCACGTCAAGCCCGTGATGCCTTGTACCAGAGCGGTTGGCAAACGCCGACAGGTTGGACTTTTGTGGGACTTGGAGCGGCTGCGGGGATCGGCGCGGCGGTGTTGTTCTTTCTGCCCCAAAAGCAAACCGCAGCCCCAAAAACAGCCTCGCTTCTCTTCCCTTCTGTTCTCCCTTCGTTGCCCTCTGTTCGCACCGAGTCTCCGTAATTTTTCTTTTTATCAAGACGACAGATCTCATCGGACAGGCTTAGACGAGATCCGAGTGATGTATACACAAAGGAGAGTGCGTAGACGCCCGATTGTTGGGCAGCCACACCTGTCTGCCCCTACGTTTTGCGATCACGCTATGGGCGGATCTCGTATAAGTCCTATAAAAAGAAAATTACGGATCTTCGGGGACGAAGCGATAACCGACGCCCCAGACGGTTTGGATCAGGGTGGGTTCTTTGGGGTCGCGTTCGAGTTTTTTGCGGAGCTTGCTGATGTGGACGTCGACGGAGCGGTCGAATACTTCGAACTCGCGGCCACGAACGAGATCGAGGAGCTGTTCGCGTTTCCAGACGTGGTGGGGGCGATGGGCGATCAACCAGAGCAGATCAAATTCGGAGGCGGTGAGTTCGATCGGCTGGTTTCGGCAGAAGACTTCGCGGGTGGTTTGGTTGATCGACAAGGTGCCGATGATAAGGGTTTCTTGGGCGGGGCTTTGTGGAGAGGTGGCGTGTGGGTTTGTGGGGGCTGGGGGTGGTTGGGCTTGTGCGTCAAGCTGAATGCGCCGAAGGATGGCACGGATACGGGCGACGAGTTCGCGTAGGCTGAAAGGTTTGGGCAGATAGTCATCCGCGCCGATTTCGAAACCGACGATGCGGTCGGTTTCTTCGCCGCGAGCGGTGAGCATGAGGATGGGGATCGCAGCGGTGGAGGGGTGGGCGCGGAGTTGTCGGCATATCTCTAAACCGTCCATGCTGGGAAGCATCAGATCGAGCAGGACAAGATCAAAGGGAGCATCGCGGGCGGCACGAAGTCCAGCGTTTCCGTCTTCTTCCCATTGCACGAAGAATCCGTAGTTTTCGAGGTATTGGCAGGTATGTTCGGCAAGGATGGTATCGTCTTCGATGAGCAAGATACGCGATGTTTCGGACATGATCGCCTCCTTTGAGCGGTTTGGATCGGAAGGATAGTCTCAGATGTAAAAAAAGTGTAGGCCCCTAGAGCGCGGAATAAAGGGGGATTAGGTTGTGTGGAGGTGAGGCATCAGGAGGAGTCAGCGATGTGGCGTTGGTTGATGGGTCGGTTGTATCGGAAGTTGATCTTGAGTCATATCTTGGTGTTGTTGGCGTTGTTTGTGTTGATGGGTGGGGTGTTGCGTGTGTTTTATGTGGCGTATGTGGATCGAGCGCTGCGCGAGCGTTTTTGGGCGCAAACGACGTTGCTGTTGCAGCGGTTGGAGTCGATGGATCGGCGACTGCATTATGATCGAGAGATGACGCCGCCCGCGCCCGAGCGGAGACCTTGGTGGAAGCGGTGGAGAGAGGGGCGGGCCTCCAAGCCGAAGCAAGAGGCGTCTAGCAAGCTGACGACGCAGGGAAAAGCAGGTCGCGTTCGGGTGGCGGCGTGGCTGGGTCAAGAGTGGGTCCAAGAGCGCTTGCGTGCGTGGTCTTTGTTGTTGAATGCGCGGGTGTTTGTGCATGATCGGGATATCTCTTGTTGGTTGGATGTGATGCCGAAGCGCTTTTCGGGGGCGTTGCGTCGGGTGGATGATCTGCGCTCGCGGGTGCAAGTGCGAGTGTTTGCGAGGCAGCGATGCCCGCGACGTTTGCGTCGGATGTATCGGCATTATCGGCGTAGCTTTGTACCGCATTGGGTGTTGACGCGGCGTTTGCAGGTGGAGGGGGTAGGGGAGGTGGAGCTGACTTTTTGGCAGATGTCACCCGTTCATTTGGAGGGGGCGGGTGTTTCGGTGCCGTTGGTGTTGATGGTATTGTTTGTGGGGTTGGCGTTATTGACGATCCCGATCAGTCGGAATATCGGGCGTCCATTGCGGCATTTGATGGAGCGTGTAAAGCGGATACCACAGGGGGATCTTGCGGATCCGATCGAGATTCGAGGGACAGATGAGGTTGCGGATCTTGCTCGAACCATCGAGGAGATGCGGCGTTCGCTGTTGCATCTGCACGAGCAGAGGGCGGCGTTGTTGTCAGATATCTCGCATGAGATGCGAACACCTCTGGCGCGGATACGGATGGTGGCGGAGTCTGTGGCGGATGGATTGATGCGGGAGGCGGCTCCGTTGGAGCGGGCGATGGAGGGGATCTGCGTGCAGGTGGATGAAGTCAATCAGATGTTGGGGGATCTGCTCGAACTGGCGCGTTTTGAAGTACCCTCGAAACAATTGTTGGAGTTGCAAGCGTTGGATGTACGGGCTTTGTTGGAAGAGCGAAGGCGGCATTTGTCGCTGGCGGCGGAGTCAAAGCGTGTGCAGATCGTGCTGGAGAGTGCGGATGCCTCTTTTCCGCCGATCCAAGGGGATGCGCGTCGTCTCAAGCAAGTGATCAACAACCTTGTGCAAAATGCGCTGCGCTACAGTCCAGAGGGTGGAGAGATCAAGCTGCGATTGAAGCGGAACGATGGGGGTTTGTGCGTGGAGGTTGCGGATCAGGGGCCGGGGATTCCTGAAACGGAGCGCGAGCGGATCTTTGAGCGGTTTGTTCGACTTGATGCTTCGCGATCGCGCAAGACGGGGCATCAAGGACTGGGGTTGGCGATCGTCAAGCAGTTGGTGGAATCGCATGGTGGCCGTGTGGGGGTTCGAGAAGCCGAAGGGGGCGGTGCATGTTTTTGGTTCACGTTGCCGACGGCCTAGTATGAGCCTACGTCGATCGGTTGTTCCGTTGCGATATCTGCCAATCTCCTGCTGAAGCGTTCGAGTTCTGTTTTTCTTTGTTCGTCGCTCATCCGAACTGGCCCGTTGACAACGTGTGGAGCCAATACATCAAAACCGACAAACTGAAGCATTCCTCGATGGATCGGCCTCAGGACGCCGTGAATGTCGCCATTGAGTCCCCCTTCGACATAGGCTTCCGCTGGTCCCCCAGTCGTGAGAGACAACATCGCACGTTTTCCGCAAAACACCCCCTTGCTGTATAACCGACCCCCGCCGTAGATGCGCCCCATCGCAAAAACACGATCCACCCAACCCTTTAGAACCGCCGGAACGCTGAACCACCAGAGAGGGAATTGCCAAAGCATCAAGTCGCACCATTCGAGCTTTTCGATCTCCGTTTTGATCTCTTCGGAAAAGCCGTCCACCTCGGTGGCATACGCTTCTTCGCTCTGCAACTTGAGATAATTCGGATCCTTGACGCTTTTGAAATTGGCGCGACTGGACACAGGGTCGAACTGCATCGCGTGCAGATCTGACGTCACCACTTCCCATCCGCTGTTTGTAAGGGCTTGTTGTGCCGTGATAAACATCGCGTGGTTGAAGCTCTTGGATTCGGGGTGCCAATAAACAACAAATGCTTTCACTCCTCGCCTCCGTGTTTGCGTGGATTTTTGGTGGGGGTCACGCTGCTGGTTTGACGTGAGGCGCAAAGGCCGTATGCGTCAAGATAAGCCCGCCAACAAAAACAAGAAATGTTCGTATCGGTCGCCGAACGGGGTTTACTTGCGATCGGGTTCAAAGTACGGATCACCTACGTCGTTCTTTCCTACCACCACGACGGAGAGATGTTGCCCTGTTTCTAATGCGATGGTTGGCTTTTTGATCGCTCCAGATACATCACCACCGATCTCACTACAGAGATAGCCCCAATTACACTCTCGATCCACCCGCACGACGTAGATATCGCCGAGAGCGCATTCTTTTTGTGCGGTTGCTTTTTTCTCCGCCATTGTTTGCCGCTGTTGGCGCTCGGACGGAGAGAGTTGGCTAACAGAGCAATATGTTTCGTCTCGATACACAAGATACACCGAGATGTTCTTGCCATACATCAGCTTTTCGTTGCCTGCGATGTGAAGCTCTCGTTCGCGGTCGATGAGTTCGGGCAAACGCAGATGTGCCTCCGTACCGTCTTCAAGCTCCACGATGTAGCCTTGAGCAAAATGGGATTTGATGGTTGCAGATATCGGATTCATCGACTCATCGAGGTGTGTGAGGGTGGCTTGGGGTGCGGCGCTTAGGTTGGGAGAGAGGGCGGGTGTGGTTGGGGTGCGGATTTTCAAATTGTCGGGTTAGAAAAGCTTGATCTTGCAGATCGTGTCATTCCAACGGGTTTTTGTGTCGCAGCATCCGCCGCGCAGGGAGCAGAGGTTGGTGTTTGCGCGGATGGTGAGCGTCTCGTTGGTTCCACATCGCGTCAGGACGGCACCTTTCGTTGCGCCCGAAAACTCGACATAGGAGATGTTCTTGGAAACGTGGGAACTGAGTGTGTGAGGTTGCCCGCCACAGACGGTCGTCAACAATTGGCTGCCAGCGCTACAGTGCATCAAGAGTTTCGCGCATTTTTGCACAGGTTGGCCGCATCTGTCACTGGTTTTTTGCCAGCGTTTGCCGCCAGCACAAACGTGTTTGTAGCCATCAACGCAACGCTTGGCTCCGGGAGCACAGACGTTTCCTGCGCTTGCGGGGCTGGGGAGGAGCAACATCCCGAGTGCAAACAGGAAGGTGACAGGCAGGGTGGGAAGCAGTTTTCGCATCGTTCTCTCCTTGTGGGGTGTTTGTTTTTTGCTACCGAACAGCGATAGCAAAAAGGAAGCAACGGGTCTGAAATGTTCGTCGCTTCGTCGCGGTGCTGTGGATTTCTGCAAAAAAAACTGTGGTGGAAACAAAAAAATCAACGGATGATATTATCTTTTAATAGAAGGAGATCTAAAATGTTCCGTTTGGGCTGATCCGTTTCGGAACTTGTTGATCGCACTTGTCGCGGGTGTGTTGTGTTCGCTCAAACTTTTTTTGAGATCGCGTTTGTTTGATCAATAAAGCAGAAAAAGATTTCGATAGGACAGGAGTTACGCAGTTGCCAAAAAAAAGCCGTGTTCGCGCTCTCTCAAGCGACAGAGTCGTTGTCTTGAAAGACCTGTGATCTCTTCGTCAACACGGGGTCAAGGGAGCTGTGCTCTATGGCGGGGTGTGGGGTGGAACCCCACAAAAACCAGTCAACCGCGTAAGTTTTATCCTATTTAAAGAGAGCGATTACATCGGGATGTTGGTGGAGGTGCGCTTCGTCGATCGGTGTACGGCCCGAACGGTCGGCAACCAAGGGCGATGCGCCGTGTTGGAGCAAAAGCTGGACGGTGTGCGCCTGCCCAGCGGCAGCGGCGACGTGGAGGGGGGTGCGGCCATTGTAATCGCGAGCGTTGATATCTGCGCCATCGTCGAGCATTCGTTGGATCCCTTCGAGATCGCCGATCTCGCTTGCTGCACACAAAAGGACGGGGTAGAGGGTGCGTTCGAGGTGGACTTTGTCGTCGGACGAAGCGATCGAGGAGATGGTGCGCGCTACGGAGTCAAGGAAGGCACGCTCGCGAAAAGAAAAGCGCGTTTGGTTTTGTGGTTCGCTGCGCTCTCCGCGAAGGGAGCGTTGCATCTGTTGTTTGATCTCGTCGGTGGGGAGGTCTTGGCTGAGTAGGTAGGCGAGTTTGGTCAGGGTAGCTTCGGGTGTCATATCGGAGCCGCTGATGACGCCGACATCGTAGAGGGCGGATCCTGCGGCGTAATCGCTATTGACCATTCCTTTATGGCATTGGGTGCAATTGACGATGACAACGCCGCGTTCGGTGGCAAGGCGCAAGACTTCCATCAGATCGAGGCGGTTGGCAGGGAAGTTCCCTGATCCGTAGGTTTCGAGGACAAGTCCTTGGATGGGCGGTTTGAGGAAGTTGGCGAGTGCATCTGCGCGGATACCCGGGAATATCCGAACGGCAGCGACATCGCGGTTGGTGATGGTTTGGACGCGAAAGGGCTTGCGAGGGACGGAGCGGATCAGATCCCAGTCGACTTGGATGTGAGTGCCTGTGGTGGCGAGGGGAGGGAGATTGCCAGAGTCAAAGGCTTGAAGTCCGGCAGCATCGACTTTTTGAGTGCGATTGCCCCGATACAGATGACCTCGAAAAAACAAGCAGACTTCAGGGATCTCGTAATGGCCTGCGAGGGTCATGGCCCCGAGCAGATTTTCGATGGCGTCGTTGCTGGATTGGGACAGCGGGATCTGGGAGCCTGTGAGGATGACCGTTTTGGCGAGATCTTCGAGCATAAAAGACAGGGCGGAAGCGGTGTAGGCCATCGTATCGGTGCCATGTAAGATCACAAACGCATCGTAGGCATCGTAATGTTGCTCGATCAGGTGGGCGATCTGCACCCAGTCTTGGACATCCATGTAAGCGCTATCGATGGGATGGGCGTATTCGAGGACATCGTAGCGGATGCGTTTTCCAAAGCGTGAGGGAGGGGTGGTGAGGCGTGGCATGGTCTTGTCGTGGAATTGGGGCATAGCCTCAAGCTGGCGTTCGAGATAGCCGGATACAGGAGTGTATCCGCGTTCACTTGGCATCATCCCGATGGTTCCGCCCGTATAGAGCAGCAAAAGTCGTGCGATATCTGTTTGCATCGTGCGTCGTTGTCCTTTGTTAACCAAACATCTTGATCGGGAGCGTTTGATCGAAGAGATGCCCGGGGAGGACGAGATGGATCATGCTGCGCCGCGTGGCATCGGGAACAAGGCGCTCAAGGGCCGCAGTGATCTGGGCTGGTGTATAACGCACAGAGAAGTGATAAAGCAACAAACGTTCTGCTTCGAGGCGTTCAAAGGCGGTGATGGCTTCGGAGAGTGTGCTGTGAACGTCGGATGTATCGGGATCAAGAAAGGTGGCCTCGTGGATCAACAACATCGCACCGCGTGAAGCCTCGTCTTGGAGGGGCTTTCCGTCGCCTGAAAAGACAAGGACGGGGACTTCGAGCCGATCGCTGAGGGCTTCGCGCCCTTGTGCTTCGATCAAGGTGCGGATGGCCTTGCCATCGAGCTTTTGAAACGCAGGGCGTAACTTCCAACGTTTTTGGACGATGCGGTAACCAAGGCAAAGATCATAGGGGACGTGTTGGACTTCCATCGCGAGGGCTTCGAGGTCGCGGCCTGTGCGCAAGGCAACGCGATCTTCGGGCATCATGGGGTGCAGCTCGACCATCTCGTCCCAGTCGAAGAACTCTCCTGCGAGATAAGCAAAGTAACGTTGAAAGACACCCGATGTTGCGGGAAAATAGATGCGAAGTGGAGGCAGGGGGGATTCGTTGCGGAAGATGCCGCGCCGTCGCATCAACAAGAGCAGTCGCAAGCCTGTGAAATGGTCCACATGCGCATGCGATAAGAACACGTCTTGGATACCCAACGCACGGGACTCCAAGAACGGCCCGATGCCCTCTCCTGCATCCAACAACAATCGCAGCGGCTCGATGTAAAACCAGTTCGATAACAAGGCTTTGGAGTATGCGGTAATGTGCATATCTTCTCAATCGGCGGAAAAAGGCGGAGCATCATCGTCCCAAGCACTCAACCATCCCTCGACATCTTGGGCGTATTGGAGAAAGGCTTGGTAAAAAGGCTCTGCACCCAAGGTCGCGCTGTCGCCAACGACCAGCAAAAAGCGTTTGGCCCGAGTCAAGGCGACGTTCATCGGACGAGATCGACGATCACCGCTTCTTTTTCGCGTCCTTGGAAGCCGTCTACCGTGTCGATCTCAAGGCCCCGATGGTGAGCATCGGAAAGCAAGGCGCGCAGTTGCCGAACTTGTGCGTAATAAGGCGTAATCACCGCGATATACGTGGGTTGGATCCCTCGACCGAGCAGGCGTGTGACTTCTGCCGCGACGCGTGCGGCTTGTTCGGGGTTGGCGATGCTTGGGTCATCTTGGTCGTTGAGTTCGTTCCATCCCGTCCCTGCGGTGTCAAGAAACATCAGCGGATGTGGTCGCAAGGGATCTGAGGCCACTCCATCGAGATCTTCAAGGCGGTGAGCGCGGTTTTTGTCGGCGGCGATCAAGGCTCCGCCGTACAGTTGTGTCGATGGGAAGGACATAATGGTTTCATTCATCCGATATTGGATGGTGAGCATCGTCAGCATCGAATCGCGTTTTTGTGCGTACATACGGGCAAAAAGAGTCTCGCCCAAGCCCGCTCGTTCGGCTTCAAGGTCGATCACGGTGGGAGGAAGCTGCATCGGATCGCCTGCCATGACGACACGGCGCGCACGGCTGAGGGCGACAAGGGCCATCGGATCGACCGCTTGGGTGGCTTCATCGAGGACGACGGTGTCAAACCGCCGTTTGCCCAACAAGCCCGAGTCTGCGCCTGCTGCGGTGGAGCAGATGACTTGCGAGCGATCCAAGATGGCCTCTTGAGCGCCTTTAAGCTGTCGGCGGGCATCGTTCATCAAAGCACGAGCTTCTTCTTTGAGTGTCAAACGCTCGGCGCGAGGCAGTTCACCACGGCTGATCTTGCGCTCGATGCGGTTGCGGATCTCGCGGACCTCTCGCATCCAACGAGAGGCCAGAGCAAAGTCTTCTTCTTTTTCGAGCAAAGCATCCATCGTGTGGGCTTCGATGCGAGCCGAGACACGGGCAGGATGGCCCAATCGCACCACCGAGATCCCCGCATCGACGAGGCGCTCCGCAAGGTTATCGACAGCTGTGTTGCTTGCGGCGGTCGCGAGCACGCGCTCACCCCGCCGTACAGACTGGAGGATGAACTCGACCAAGGTTCGCGTTTTTCCCGTCCCGGGGGGGCCGTGGATCAAGGCGATGTGTTCGGCGGAAAGAGCAGTGTAGATCGCTGCTTGCTGTGGCGGGTTCAATCCACGATCCACCCAATGCAGCAGGCTCGGACGCGGTGCAAACAGAGCGGGAGCCTCGCCATAAAAGATCTCACGCAGTTGGGCGATCTCGCCGTCACGGGCTTGCTTAAACGATTGGATCGCTTGTAAGCCCCGTTGGAAGGTGGTTTGCGGCTCATCTCGATCGAGCGAAAACGCCCCTTGTTCTAGGCGATCGACCAGATCTTCCACCATCACCCCCAATCGCTCGCCGCGACGGCGACTGACGACCCCCAACACAGCTTCGGGGCTATCGGGATCCTCCCACCACAGCCGCACGGGATCGCCCGAACCTACGCGCAGATCACCCAGTCCTTGTCGGGCTGTTGTCTCCAGCCAGAGCAATAACCGCCCTCCCGGTGCTGCATCGACTTCGACCACGCGCAGATCGGTCAAGGCGTGTCCGTCATCCACCCGTTGCTTCAATGTTTTGGCACGCCGTTCTTCTAAAAATCGCGCATGGCTTGTTTCGCGCTCTTGCAACCACAACGCTTCGAGTTGCTCAAGCCGTTCTTTGGCCTTTCCCCCTGCTTTTGAACCGCTCTCTCTCCCATCAGGCCGAGAAGAAGGCTTGTTCGATATCGTCATCGTGGTTTTCCTCAAAAAAATGGTGCAGATCGGAATTGGCCCAAGATCTGCGCAAGATCGAGAGCGCAAGGGCTGTGGTGGGCTTGTTTCGAAATGACGGCGGAGAGTGTTCGATCGCGTGGTGTAGCGGCCCTTCGACATACTCCCGTCCCAAAGCCACCAACGCATCGAAGGCTGCGCTTTGGACCCATTCGCCGTCGTGCAACAAAAGCTGGATCAGCGTAGGAACCGAAGGGATGGATGCTTCTCGAAGTTTTCCCAAGGCAAACGCTGCATCTCGGCGAACCCACTCGTTGGTGTCTTGGAGTGCTTTGGTCAGGGCTTGCACAACGACGGTCTCTCTAAGCCCCAAGCGTCCCAAGATATCCACAGCAGCGCTTCGGCGATGGGCGTCTGCATCAACGAGCCGATCTTCGATCCACCCCCAGATATCTGGGATCTTTGGCTGGAGGGTATGCAGCGCGTCAGCCGCCGCCATCCACACGCCCCATGTCTCGTCACTCAGGGCCTCCGCAAGCTCGGGGATCGCGGGGCGGGCGGCTTGCCCCATCAGGCCAAGGGCTTCAGCAGCAGCCATGCGCACCCACTTTCGACCGCTGCGCAACGAAGCACGCAACGAAGCCACAGCTTTTGCTGCATGTTCGCCAAATGCCCCCAATGCCTTGGCTGCGGCAGCGCGGACTTGATCATCGGGATCGCTGAGTGCATCTTCCAATGCGTCCAACACAGCGGATTCTACGCCACCAATACCCCCCAAAGCTTCGGAAGCGGCAGCGCGGCAGCGGGCTTCGGGGTCGCTCATCAGGCGCAAGATCGAGGGGATCGCTTCGGTGGCGGCTTTCCCCAAATAGCCCAAAGCACGCGCCGCGTGATAACGCACAAAGCCGTGCGCATCTTGGAGCGCATGAACCAACGGCTGCGCGCCGACAGATTCCAACGCCGCCCGTCCCATCGCCACCAACGCAGAGGCCGAATGCAATCGCACGACGCCCTCTTGATCGGACAGCGCTTGTTGTAAGGCGCGGATTACAGGCGGAGTGGTTAAGCGCAAGGCCCCAAGCGCCCATGCAGCGCGCCCACGCAGCGCACCTTGATCGTTTTGTAAGGCCGATAGCAACGGCCCCTCCAACTCCGCAAGCGGCAGCCTTAACTTCTCCAAGACGACTTCTGCAACCGCAAGGCGCATTGGTTCGGAGGCATCCAATAACAATTCGGTGATGCGTTCCCGCGCCAACGGAGACAGCGATTGGGCCCGTCCGATCGCCCACACCGCAGAGATCCGCAACGCTTCGAGATAGCGCGGATCGGTCGCCTTGCACAGCAAGGCGAGGTGTTCTTCGCGGATATCTTCTTCGAGGTTTTCGCCCTCGATTCGAGCGATCAGCGCCCGCACATCACCAGAAGGGGCCGAAAGATATCGTTCGAGTTGTAACCACTTCTCTTGTTGTTCTTTTTCGGCGACCTGCTCCATGATCGATGCTCCCGTCGTTCTCTTCGCACGTTTTGCGCGAACCCCTCGGCTCGTTCCACTCCGCTATACCGAACATACTTCTTTTTGGCTCATCCCGCATTTTTTTCCAAGCTGTCGCGAGACAGACCAGTTCATCGTCTCCCATGTATCGGCGCGTTTCGAGCAAAGTTGCAAGCCCACCCCCCCCGCAGCCTCTGTCCATCCCATCGGAGTTGCTTGTTCGGCGGGTTGGACTTGTTTTGTCGGATATCACCCTACACCCAAGAGCGCGGCTCCCTTGACTCCGTTTTGTCTTCGTTGTTGTTCGTTGCTTCTACGATATCCGTGTGAAGTGTTCCCGTAGGATAGTGCGTAGACACCCGATTGTTGGGCAGCCACACCTGTCTGCCCCTACGTTTTGCGATCACACGCCCTGCGGATCTCGTCTTAGCGGCAGCGCAGACGGACTTGTCCCACCATCTCTTTTGGGCGCGGAAGCCCCAATAGCCACAAGACTGTCGCTGCTGTGTCGTAGGTGTCCAGCGGTTCTTGAAGAACGCAACGTCGGCGGATTTCGCTGCTGCCCCCCATGATCCAAGGGATCAGTCGATCCTCGTGGTGTGCGCTACCATGCGTGCGGTCATGCCCGCCATGATCCGAAGTCACGATTACCGCGCTTTCTTTCCACTGCCTGTTTGCTTTCAAAAACTGCATCAAACGACCCAACGCTTTGTCGCTGCGCATCAAGGCTTGTTGGTACTGAGCAGACGGTGGGATGGGGGGGACGTGTTGCTCGTTTCCCCAACCAAACCAATGGCCTGCAAGGTCTGGATCGCGCAAGTGAAAAAACACCAAACGCAGGGGAGCACGTTGGAGATGCGCAAGCAAAGCATCCATCCGCTTGGGCGCAAAGTGATTGCGGTGGTGGACGACATAACGCCCGGGCTGACGCACAAGATGGAAAAATTTCTTCTTCGACACAAAGAATCCCGAAGCCACTCCCGCATCCGAGGCGATATCCAAGATCGTCGGGTATCGGACCACACCATTTTTGGCGATGTATCGGTTCCAATGGATCTTGTGGCGCTCAAACGGTTGGCCTGTCAACATGGACGTATGCGAAGGCAGCGTCAGGCTCGGGATGATCGTACGCGCCGCAAGTGTCCCCACACCGCTTTGCCACAGGGCTTTTAATGCGGGTAGCTGCCCCTTTTCCATCAAGACCCGTAATACCGATGACTTCGCACCATCCCAACTGATCAAAAACACCCGACGAACTTGTGCATTCGACAAGGCCAGCTTTTGCTTGACATCCCCGATGGATGGTCGTTTCGGTGTTTCGATTTGGTGGCTCGGCTTGGGCAGGCGATGCGGCGCAACAGACCGCTCGGCAGGGGCGCGGTGTGCGTCTTTTTGCTTGGGGGTGTAGGATGTCGCGTCCCTTGAAAAGGACAACAAAGGGCTGAACGGGACAGCAGGTAAGGCGTGTCTCTGCGAGGTGCGTACTTTTTGTGGCACCTGCGACCCTTCTTGCCCTGCACCCCACACCCACAACAATCCTCCACACACCACCAATCGCAAACCCGGTCGGATCAATGGACGCATGGCACGCAGGCGCTCTTTTAATAAACTCCGCCACTGCCGAAGCAACGCCCCCACGCTCATGCGATCGCTCGTCGGCTCGCGCAAACGTCCATCCACAGGCAGCGGTGAGCGCCAAGAAGGTGTTCGCGAAGAAGAAATAAAAAGTCTCGGATAAAACGATTTTTCTGACATCTTTCTACCCAATAACGATGCTTGCAGATTCCCCGCATGGAATTTGGGGGCTGTTTCTTTTTTCCCCCAAGCCGCGCAAAAGGTTACACACCACGCGCCTCCATACTTTGCGTTTTTTTGCCGAACGCAAAAAACAAGCCAAAAGATCCAGACGTATCTTTCGCAACCGAAAGCAACAAGCCGTTTTGCGGGCGTGTGGTTTCTGCGCTTGAAGAGCGATAGGGTTTGTGCTATGCCATCCATACCTACGTTTCGGGTGGATACGCGACCGAAAAGGCCGATGTATAGGCGCGCTGCACAGAAAAAATACAACAACACCCATACCCCCGCACGCCCGACAAGGAGTCCTTGATTGACAACGCCGCAAAAGCTCAACCCGCTTCAAGCGCGCCTTGCCGTTGTGCGACAACAGTGGACGCTCTCCGACCTGTTTCGTTTTTTACTCCCTGTCCTTGGCCATCTGGTCTTTTCTGCTTTTTTACTCACACGCAATTGGCTCACCGCACTCCTCGTCTTTTTTACGCCGTATTATGCGGCCTATGTCGTGTTTGAATGGTGGTATAGCAGCCAAGAACGCCGAAAATGGCGAATCTTGCCCGTGATGAGTTGGACGTTTAATCTCACGTTGTTTGTTTTGTTGCTCGCCATCGCGATCTGGCTGCGCCAACAATTCCGCTCCTAAACCGCCGAGATGCCGTTTCTTTTGAGGGGCCGATCGCATTGGGCGATCTGTATTTGTTTGCCCCTCCGTTGCTTCTGCGTTGAATTCCTTGCGGGTCCTCAGTACACTCAACAGCGCAACCATGCACCTTGTGTAAGGAAGGAGTTTTTATGCAAACAAGAATGCGGACCTTTTTTCTTTCGAGCCTTTGGCTTACGATGCTGGCGTTTGTGTTGAGCGTGAGCACCGTCAACTGTGGCCGTGATGTTGTCAACGAAAACAACGCCGAAGTTTCGGGAGATGGCGGAACCAACAAAGAAAATGCCAACACCGAAACCTCGGCTGAGACGCAAGCAGAGAATACCTCCGAGCCATCCTCCGAACCCCAAGCCGAACCTCAAACCGAGCCATCCTCCGAGCCATCCTCCGAAACCCAAGCCGAACCTCAAGCCGAGGCCAAGCCCGAGGCCACAACGGAGCCCCAAGCCGAGTCCACGCCCGATAGCGGCGAGGTGATCCCCGAAACGCCTACAGAAGTCGAACCCGATCTACCCGAAGCCATCCTCCCCGAGATCAACAAAGGCACAGGTGCCTTCCACGTCAATCAGCTCTTCCTTGTCATGGATCCCACCGATGGATTCGACCTCAACGGCGATAAAGTCGTGGACAATCGCTTTGGAGAACTGATCGGTAGCATCGCTCTGTTGCTTGCGGCATTTGGCGCAGATGTTCAAAAGCAGATCGACGATCAGATCCAATCGCAGCAATTGATCCTCTTGCTTGAACTCGTCAATAACACCGATCCCACCGTCCAAACAGGCACGACAGACGTCAACTTTTACATCGGCCAAAAAAGCTCGATCCCGGGAACCTTTGGGGTGGATCCTTCTTCGTTAGACGCCAACGGCAAGCCGTTGATCTCTTTCAAAAATGTCACGGTCAACAACGGCGTGATCACCGCTGGCCCCGGGGACTTTCGCCTGAATCTTTCGCTTTTCCCCAACCAACCGCCTCTTCCGATCACGTTGAAGATGACCCGTGTCACCTTCAAAGTCGATCCCCAACTGCGCGTCCTGACGGCTGGAAAGTTTGGCGGCGCGCTGCCGATGTGGAATCTCGATCTGATCGATGGTATCAACAACCAAACCGTCCTCCAATTGCTTGTCGGCCTCAATCCTCGCCTTGCACAGCCCGATATCGACCTCGACAACGACAAACTCGAAAAATTCGGTCTCCAAGGAACCACCCTCGAATGTACGGATGGCGATGGAACCACCAAGTTTTCCCAACCCACCGCTTGCCACGCGGGTGTGACCAACTGCAGCACCCGTAGCTGCGCTGTGGATACGCGGATGGGCGACGGGATCTCCACTGTCTTTCGTTTTAATGCTACTGCCATCACCCTCAACAAGCCCGTCCCACCGCCCACTCCGTAATGTCTTTTGTGCGTTTGATTGACCGCCTCAGCGCTGTACGCAGGCTTGTGTTGACAAGGGCTTGTGCCCTCGCTATCCTCCGTCGCCTTATTAGGCAAAAGACCGCGAAGCAGCAGTCGAATCGACGGAGGTTAGCGCAGGATGTCAAAAACAGACGAGACTTTGGATATCAATCAGCAGATACTCAACCGCATCGCCAAATTAGAAAAGCTCAAAGAACTCGGTGGCTCGCCGTTTCGCAACGACTTTAAACCGACCTCCACCACCCGCGATATCAAGGCTTACTATCACTGGGCACCCACGGGCGACGTGGACGAACACGGCAAGCCCGTGATGCGCTGTGGCCGTGATCTCTCGCATGGTGTCGGGAACGAACGCTTTTCGATCGCAGGGCGCGTGATCTTGTTGCGCTCTTTTGGCAAGGCCATCTTTGCACAACTGCGCGATCGACACGGTGAGATCCAGATCTATGTTCGTAAAGACGGGATCGGCGATGAAGCCTTTGAGCGCTTTAAGCTCGTAGAGATGGGCGATATCGTTGGCGCAAGTGGCGGCTGCTTTTTGACCAAGACAGGCGAACTCACCCTTCAAGCCGATGTTGCCGTTCTCCTGACCAAAAGTGTGCGCCCCCTCCCCGACAAATGGGCCGGACTCAAGGACGTAGAAACCCGTTATCGACAACGCTACGTCGACTTGATCGCCAATCCCGAAGTCGCAGACGTTTTTCGCAAACGTTCGCAGATCGTCAAATCGATCCGCAATTATCTCGATGCACTCGACTTTATGGAAGTTGAAACCCCGATGATGCACCCGCTTGTTGGCGGGGCTGCGGCGAAGCCTTTTGTGACCCATCACAACACCCTTGATATGGACTTGTTTTTGCGGATCGCGCCCGAACTCTATCTCAAGCGCCTTGTGGTCGGCGGTTTTGAGCGCGTCTATGAGATCAATCGCAACTTCCGCAACGAAGGCATCAGCACACAACACAATCCCGAATTCACGATGCTCGAATTCTACATGGCTTACGCAACGTTCGAAGACTTGATGAGCATCACCGAGCAGATGATCTCCCACGTCGCACGCCAAGTCTGCGGGACCACTCACATCTCCTACCAAGGAACATCCATTGAGTTCGCGGCTCCTTGGCGACGGATGACTATGCGTGAAGCCATCGTGGCTTGTTGGAACGAGCACTGGGTCAAAGACAAACAGAAAGAACCCATCACGCTGGCTTTGATCGAGGATCGCGAGGCTTTGGCGGCCTTTACTTCCGCACATTTTTCGCACAAAGGCGAAAACCCCTTTGATGGACTCGAACACGGCGAGCAGATCGGGCTGTTGTTTGAAGAAGTCGCGGAAGCCTATCTGATCCAGCCGACCTTCATCACGGCCTATCCTACGGCGATCAGCCCGCTTGCGCGGCGCAATGAAAAAGATCCCGCGATCACGGACCGCTTCGAGATCTTTGTGTATGGTCGCGAACTCGGCAATGCTTTCAGCGAATTGAACGATCCGATGGATCAACGCGAACGCTTTTTAAAGCAGGTCGAGAAAAAGGCCGCTGGTGCACAAGAGACCATGGATTACGATGAGGACTTCATTTGCGCGCTCGAACATGGTATGCCTCCCACCGCAGGTGAAGGCATCGGGATCGATCGTTTGTGCATGTATCTCTGTGATGCGCCGTCTATCCGCGATGTGATCTTCTTTCCTCAACTCAAAAAAGAACAAAAGCCATAAGCATGATCTTGTTGTCGTATGAAGTCCTCGTGGCGCTTCGTCATCTCAAAAGTCGCAAGCGCAGCCGCGTGATATCCCTGCTTACGCTGATCAGTATCCTTGGCGTATGGGTGGGCGTTTGGGCGCTAACTGTCGTCCTCTCCGTCCTCAGCGGCTTTGGGGACGACCTGCGCTCCAAGATCATCGAAAGCACTCCCAACATCACCATTGAACGGCATGATAGCGATATCGCCCGATACCGCGACATTTGTCACCGCATCCTCCAACAAAAAGGCGTCCTTGATTGCGCAGCTTACATCTCTAGCGAGGTGATGCTCTCTACACCAAGCAACTCTTCGGGTGCGTTGCTGCGCGGGATCGAAGATCGCCCCCTTCATACCGAGCGCCTCTCACGCCAACTCAAGTCCGGCAAGCTCTCGTATCTGTTCTCCCCCCACCTGATCCCACATCCCCCGATGATCCGTCGTCGGATGATCTTTCAAGACTCCAACGATGCCCTCACCCCCGAAGAAGAGGAGCTTTTGGGACTGCGCCCTCGTCGCCGTCCACCGCCAGCCTCCCGCCCGACTTCATCGCCCACCACGACGCCTGCTGACGATGAACTCCGTCAATTCGGCTTGTTGGATACCGCTCCAAAAAAAGACGCCAAAAAAGTCCTGCCCGGGATCTTACTCGGGAAGGAACTTGCGAACGGTCTTGGCGTCAGCCTTGGCGACGAACTGCGCGTGATCTCCCCTGCGGGTGGCACGCTCACCCCGATGGGACCGGCTCCCCGTGTCCTCAAGTTTCGCGTCGCAGGAATCTTTTTTACAGGTATGTACGAGTACGATCTCAAGTTTGCCTTGGTCGCTCTTCACAGCGCACAAGACCTCTTTCAGATGCCCGATATGGCGGGCGGACTCGAACTCAAAGTCGCCGATCTCCACCAAACCACCCAACTCAAACAAGCGATCCGCAAGCGGTTGGGGGGTGGCCCTTATCATGTCCAAGATTGGATCGACCTCAACGTCCAATTGTTCGGCGCTTTGCAGATGGAAAAATGGGTGATGTTTGTGATCCTCACCTTTATCGTCTTGGTGGCCTCCTTTAATATCGTCAGCACTCTCTTCATGGTCGTTGTCGAAAAGTCCCAAGAGATCGCCATCTTGAAATCCATGGGAGCCACCAACTCCAGCGTCATGCGGATCTTTATGATCGAAGGCGTCGTGATCGGCTTGATCGGCACGATCTTGGGCCTGTTGTTTGGGTGGCGCACTTGCCTTTATCTCATCGAATTCCCGATCCGCATGAATACTGACGTGTACTATATCGCCCATCTACCCGTCAAAATGAACTTCTATGACTTCTTTTCTGTGGCTGTTGCCGCGATCTTGCTAAGCTTTATCGCCACGATCTACCCCGCACTACAGGCCGCTCGGATGCGCCCTGTCGATGGACTTCGCCATGACTGATCCCATGCCTCCTCTTCTCCTTGCCCAAGACATCGCCAAAAGCTTTTGGCTTGAGCAGCGCCGTATCGATGTACTAAGAGCGATCTCTTTGCGCGTCGAATCCGGCCAAAGTATCGCCATCATCGGCGCATCGGGGGCTGGAAAAAGTACGCTGCTGCATCTGCTTGGGACGCTCGATATCCCCACCGAAGGCCAGCTAATGCTCGCGGGCCACGATATCCTTCGCATGAGCGAAGAAGCTCTCGCGGGGTTGCGCAACCGTATGATCGGATTCGTCTTTCAGGCACACTATCTCCTCCCCGAATTCTCCGCACTCGAAAATGTGATGATGCCCGCCTTGATCCAACGTATGCCGCGCCAACAAGCCCAACAGCGCGCCCAAGAGCTTCTCGAATGGGTCGGCCTCCAACACCGTCTCGACCATCGCCCCGGTGAACTCAGCGGCGGAGAACGCCAACGTGTCGCCCTTTGCCGCGCCCTCGTCATGCGCCCCCGTCTTCTCCTCGCCGACGAACCCACAGGAAACCTCGATCACCAAACAGGCGAAGGCATCCATCACCTCATCCAAGAACTCCATCAACGTTGGGGCGTCACCTCCATCGTCGTGACCCACAATCTTTCCCTTGCCCAACGTATGCAACGTACCCTTCGCCTTGAAAAAGGCCAACTCATCGAGGCGCAAGACACGCCTTCACGCGAAAACGCATAGGGCCATCATGCTGCGTTCGCTGGAGAACAAATACATGACCTTCCGACGGCTCCTTGCCTTCGTTGCGTTGCTTTGGGGCTACGTCGCTCTCGCCACCGCACACGCGCAAGACGACAGCGACAGCACCCCGCCGATTATCAAAAAAATCGAGATCAAAGGCAATCTCCGCACCGAAACACTCGCCATCCTCAATCAGATCCAGTCCAAGCCCAAAGCCGCCCTCGACCGAACCAAAGTTGCGGACGATGTTCGGCGCGTCTACAACCTCGGGCCTTTTCGCGATGTCCAAGTCGTTGCAAAACGCGATGGCGATCAAATCGTCTTGATCTTTCAAGTGACGGAAAAGCCCGCTGTTCGCGATGTTCAGTTTAAGGGGTACAAAGAGGTCGGACTCGATGATATCAAAAAAGTCGTCGACGTCAAAAAATACGGCATCCTCAACCAAGCCCAGATCCAACAAAACGTCCAAAAAATCCGCGAACTCTACGTTGAAAAAGGCTTTTATCTCGCCGAAGTCGAAGCCGAAGTCTCCAAGCCCACCAACGCTTCTGTGATCGTCACCTTTCAAATCCGCGAAAATGCCAAGATCATGATCCGACAAATCAACTTTGTCGGAAACCAAAAGGTCACCAGCGATACCCTGCGCCAATATCTCCAAACCTCCGAACAATCGCTGCTTGGCATGATCTCAGGACGCAGCACCTACCAAGAAGCCTTGATCCAGCGCGATCTCTACTTCCTCAACTCCTACTACATGGACAACGGCTACATCAAAGTGAAGATGGGCAAGCCCAAAGTGTACCTTAACCCCGATAAACGCTCGATCTATATCACCTATTGGGTCACCGAAGGCGAAGTCTACCGCTACCGAAACCTCGGCGTCAAAGGCGATCTCCTGATCCCCGAAAAAGAACTCCTTCATAAGCTCACCATGCGAAAAGGGCAAGTCTTCAATCGTACAAAGCTTTACAAAGACAACTTGCTCGCTCTCACCAATCTTTACCAAAATAGAGGCTACGCCTACGCCAACATCGTCCCTCGGCACAACCTCATCGAAGAAACCCGTGAGATCGATCTCACTCTTGAGATCCAAAAAGGTGAAAAGGTTCGCATCGAACGTATCGAAATCTCGGGAAATTCGATCACACAAGACCGCGTGATCCGCCGTGAGATCCGCGTTTCCGAAGGTGATTATTACAACGGAAACCTCGTTCAAATCAGCCAACAGCGGATCTTTGCCCTTGGCTTCTTTGAAAAAGCCCATCCCCTCTACGGGATCAAGGCCAACTTCCGCAAAGGCAGCCAACCCGATCGCGTCGTTCTTCAATTCGAAGTCAAAGAAAAACCCACAGGCACGTTTCAGATCGGTGCAGGTTTTAGCTCTTTTGAGCAACTCGTCTTTAACGCACAGATCGCCAAAAACAACCTTTTTGGACGCGGACAATCGCTGTCTTTTGCCGCACAACTCTCCTCGATCCGCCAACTCTTCCAGATCCAATTCGTTGAACCCTACCTCTTTGATTCGCTCTGGACCTTCGCTTTTTCGGCCTACAACTCCCAGCGCGATTACGGCACGCTGTTCTCCATCGGTTTTCGCCAAACCACCACAGGGGGCTCGCTGACATGGGGCTATCCGCTGCTTGACGACCTCAACCTCCTGCTCACCTACAAGTTCGAGCGCGTACAGATCAATGCCAGTGGAAACACCCTTGATTCGGGCATCCGCATCAAGGGGTTCTTTTCGGGCGTCGATGGCCCCACCATCACCTCCAGCCTTCGGCTGTCTTTGCGTTATGACAAACGCGACAACCGCCTCTTCCCGACACGCGGGCATTTTCAAAGTATCTCCATCGAGCACGCAGACTGGTATCTCGGATCTCAAAACCGCTTCTCTCGCCTCTCCGCGATCAGCCGCTGGTATGTCAACTTGCCTATCTTTGGAAACGAATTCCTCCCCGTCCTGCGCTTCAATCTGCAACTCGGTTGGATCTTTAGCCCCTCTACTCTAGGCGTTCCATCGTTTGAACGCTACCGCCTCGGCGGGATCAACTCCATCCGTGGCTTCCGACCCTTTACGATCGGACCCACCCGCCGAATCCCCGGACAGTCCGATAGCGCCTTCAAATTGGACGAATTCAACTGGGGCGGCAACAAAGAGCTGATCTTTAACGCCGAACTGGAGATCCCCATCATCCCGAGTGTTGGACTCAAAGGGGTTGTCTTCTTTGATGCCGGAAACGCCTACGACGACAACGAACTGATCTTCCAAGACCGACGCAATACCTTCTTGCCGCTCGGCCTCTTTATGAGCGCTGGCTTTGGGGTGCGCTGGTTTTCCCCCATCGGGCCGCTGCGTTTTGAGTGGGGCATCCCACTCACTCGACGCCCCGGAGATGACTCGATCCTCTTTGAATTCAACATCGGCAACGCTTTTTAACGTTGAATTCGCTAACGCTAACGCCTTTCCACCACGCCAAAACCTTGCGGATGCTCTCTCCATCCGCTTATCTTTGCTCGGCCCGCAAAGGAGGACTTACACACATGTTTCGCTGCCTTTTGATTGCTTGCTTTCTCTTGGCCCCTGCTCTGGCTCACGCCAAGCGCATCGGCTATGTCGACTTGCGCAAGGCCCTCAACGAAGTCGACGACGGGCGCGCCGCCAAAAACAAGCTCCAAGAAAAAAAAGGAGCTTACCAAAGCAAGCTCAACGAAGAACAAGAAAAACTCAAACGTGAAAAAAAGCTGTTTGATCGACGTTCCACCATCTTGCGCGGTGAAGCCAAGCGCAAAGCCCAACTCAAACTTCAGCAAAAATTTCTTGAACTTCAGAAAATGTACAGCAACCTTACCCGCGAACTCGCACAAGAAGAAGCGAAAGAAACTCGGGTGATCTTTCGAAAAATGGAAGTGATTATCCGCCAGATCGCCGAAAAAGAAGGACTCGATCTGATGCTTGAAAAAACCGAAAGTAGCATCCTTTACGCACGCTCTGGCATGGACTACACCAACGAGCTGATCCGCATCTACAACCGACAATTCGGTCGCGGCGGTAGCAGCAGTCCCCGCGTCTCCCGTAAATCCAAGAAACGCAAGCGTTAGAACGTCGGGGTTTGAGAGAGGAGCGGCTTGTTGGTCGGGGGGGCGAATTCCCAAACTACGTTTATCCCAACCATCTTGCTTTTTGACGCTGCATCGGGCAGAAAAACACGGGCCTCTTGCCTCAACACGCAAGCAGCGACATCTTTAGCCCGCTGTTGCTTTGTTTGCCACCTTCAACGAGGTTTTCGCAGAAGATACACCACCCCTCAACGAGGCTTTCGGAGAAGACACACGATGTTTAGCCTTTTCCAAGATCCGCAACGCTTGGCGCTTCTGGCGCTCGTTTTGTTGATCTCGCTGACCTTTCACGAATTTGCTCACGCTTGGACTGCCTACAAACTCGGCGATGATACGGCTTATCGCGAAGGCCGCGTGACGTTAAACCCCATCGTTCACCTCGATCTGTGGGGATCGATTTGTTTTCTGGTGTCGGGTGGATTTGGATGGGCCCGTCCTGTCCCAGTGAATCCCACGAACTTTCAACAACCACGCCGCGACGATATCTTGGTGACGGGCGCGGGGCCCGCTTCCAACTTTCTCCTCGGCTTGATCGCCGCAGCGCTCTATTTTCCGATGGCAAAATATGGTTGGTTTCGGGGAAACGACCTTGAGCCTTTCCTCTTCCAGTTCCTCGGCCTGATGATGGTCGCCAATTTTTCTCTGGCCTTCTTTAACTTGATCCCGCTCTTTCCGCTTGATGGATCGCACATCGTCACCAACCTTTTGCCGCTTAACCAAGCCTACCGTTTTAAGCGATTCAACGAAGAGTTCGGCGCGTATACGCTTCTTGGCTTGATCGTCTTGCCTTACTTGACCAACCGCTCGATCGATCCGATCGGATGGCTGATCCGCGAACCGATGTCCTATCTGATTGGAGTTTTGCGCGGATTGTTCGGCATGTTTTGACCCCACCGCCCCATCTCTCACGATCCTGTGCGTGCCATCGACGAGGAAGCCATCACGATGCAAGAGATCACTCTTTCCCACAAAGACCTTCATCTTCAAACGGCTTCTTTCGACGGGCCGCTTGACGTTTTGCTGCACTTGATCCGCAAGCGTGACCTCGATATCTTTGACCTTCCGATCCACCAAATCGCCGAAGAATTCCAACTCTACGTCGACGCCATCCAGCGCGTTGATCTCGAACAGGCCGGCGCATACCTCGAACTCGCCGCAGAACTCGCTTACATCAAATCCCGTATGCTCCTGCCCCGCGTCCAAGACAGCAAAGAAGATCCACGCACCCCGCTCGTCGAAAAAGTCATGGAGTACGAGCAAGTCAAACAACTCTCCCTCCAACTCCAAGACCGCCATCTCCTTGGTCGCGATGTGTTCGTGCGCGGAAGTGATCTACGCCCTGAACTCCCCGAACTACCGCCTGAAACCGATGTCACCGCTGGTGAACTGATCGATATCTTTTCCGCCCTCCTACGTCGCAAGATGTTGCAGTCCCCACAAGGCCCCTTTCATCAAGTCCGACGCGAACTCGTCTCTGTGCGTCAACAGATCTCTTGGGTTTGCCACCAACTGCGCGGGAAAAACAATCTGCGTTTCTCCCAATTGATCGAGGATATCTGGGAGCGTTCGACTTTAATTGTCACTTTTCTTGCGTTGCTTGAGCTTTGTCGACTACATCATATCAGGCTGGCCCAGATCGAGCGCGAAGATATCCTTGTTGAAGCCCTGACCGATCTGGATCAGATCCCGCTCGACGATCCAAACAGCTTCACTTATCGCGCTTCGGCCCTCTCTCCCGAAGAACAGCGCCAACTTGATCAGCACGCGCTGGTGGATCTTGCGGATTTTTCGCTCTTGCACGATGACGAGGAATCCGCTGAAAACGAAGACGTCGAAGACGCCTATCTTCTCGATGAATCCGCTGATCTTCTTGATGAAGACAACGAACTCGAAACTATCGAAGCCGATCGCAAAAACCGCAAACCTCGATAGACCCGACGAATGCACCGCCTTGATGGAGAGACCTGATGCGACAACGCGCCCACCACGCAACACCGCTTGCGACCGAATCCTCTTGGGGCTTTCGCTCCCGCAAAGAATCCGCCCGTGAGGCGCTTTACGGTCAACTCGAAGCCTTGTTGTTCGCTGCCAATCGCCCGCTCTCTTGTGAAGAACTGCGCGACATCCTCGAACATGCCGGCGTTTCCGTTCTGCCTGAACATATCGAAGCCGTCTTGCGTGAACTCAAAAATCAGTACAACCACCCATCGCGTGGGCTTCGCCTTGAAACCGTTGCGGGTGGATGGCAGATCCGCACCCGCTCCGAACACGCGCACTTGCTTCAACTGCTCTACGAAGAACGCCCTCCACGTCTGAGTCGCGCTGCCCTCGAATGTCTCTCGATCATCGCTTACCGACAGCCGATCTCTCGCGCTGAGATCGATGTGATCCGTGGCGTCGATTCGAGCGGCACTTTGCGCAGCTTGCTCGAACGCAAACTCGTCGCACGCATCGGACGTACCGAAGACGCCCGACGAGCCTTCACTTACGCAACCACCAAAGAGTTTCTCGAATTCTTTGGCCTCAATGACCTCCGTGAACTCCCCAGCGTCCTCGCCGCTGCAACCGCTCCTTCCGCCTCTTCCGAAGCCGCTTCTTCTGATTCTTCTTCCGATGCCTCCACACATCCCCCCGATGCCTCCACAACAGCCCCATCCTCCGAGATATCCGAGGATATCTAAGCCGCTTGAAGTGCTGCGAATCTCGGGAATTCGTTCGCTACGCCACTCTTCTCCTGATCTGCCTATACGATACGAGAGACGCATACTCGAAAGGTTGCCACGATTTTGCTGTCGCGGTGCTGTTCTTGGGCAGCTCCCTGTGGCTGCCCCTGCCTTATTTCGATCACTCCATGAGTGGAACTCGTGTGGCGTTCTGGCTTGTTCTCTTGCGATCTGCCTGTGTTGTGGGTGGATTCCACTTGACAAGCCTTGTGCAAGGCTGTATCTCCGCACAGCACAACGACAAAAGGGCGTTGGATAATGCCCTCCAAAGGAGTCCGTGATGGAAAAGGATAAAGAGTCCGAAGCGAAACCCACCCCCAACGCGAAGACGACGCAAGAAAAAGACGCTGCGGCCCAAACTCGGCCTGATAGCACACGGCCTCCCAAACCACGTGATCCTCAGCGCGATCCTCAGCGCCCATCCCAAGGCCGCTCCCAACGTGAAGCGCCCCCACAGGAAGGCAAATCCCGATCACACGACAACTCTCGACCCTCGGGATCTCGCCCAAACAACAGCAAAAACCAACGCCGCGAACAAAACGAAGACTTCGGAAACCGCAAGGAATATCAGCCCTCTCAAGCCATCGGTGGTTATTATCGCGAACCCATGAGCGGAGGCGATCAATGGCGCAGAAGACCTCAGCGCCAGCACCAGCCCCCCCGTGAGATCGAAGGCGTCTTGTCGGTCAATCAACCCACATGGCAACAACATCTTGCCCGTCAATCCGAGCAAGAGCGCAACCCCGCCCTGACCATGCGCCAACAAGAACATACCTCCCAATCCCTCGAACGCAACCGCTCCCAAAACAGCAGTTTGCGTTCACACGAACCCCAAGCCGAAGATCCCGATGCCGTCTGGTCGCGCTTTATGGATGACCTCAAACGCGGAAAAATCCACCCCGATGGAAGACCCAAACGCCCTCACCGCAACCATCGCCACGATCACCGATCGCGAGACAAACACCCCCACGAAAAACAACGCAACGTGCGCTCCGATCATACTCAACATACCGATCCTTCTCATCCATCCGAGCAAATCGATACGCTCGAAAAGCCCATCGTTACGCAGGATATCCAAACCTCCCAACAGCCCATCGCTGCGCAGGATATCCAAACCTCCCAACAGCCCATCGCTGCGCAGGAGCTCCTGCCCCCTACAAACACGCAACATATCCCAGATCCCGCGCCCACCGATACAAAGGAAAAACAATAAAAACGCCCCAAACTTCTTGATTCTGCCAACCGTCCTGTCAACCCAACGCCCGCCATCGAGCCTCCCCCTTTTCAATACAACACAAGGGACCCAAGCCTCCATCGGCGCTCCCTCAGCATCAAAGGAACGACGTGATGTCGACCACACAACAACCCGAACGCTTACAAAAACTCCTCGCCCGCGCAGGAATCACCTCTCGGCGCAAAGCCGAATCCCTGATCCGCGCAGGCCGTGTCTCCATCAACGGAAAGCCCGCAACCCTCGGCGAAAAAGCGATCTTTGGTCAAGACAAGATCCTTGTCGATGACAAATCGCTCGAACCTGCCGAGCTTCTTGTCTACCTCCGACTCTACAAGCCCCGTGGCTATCTTACCGCACTCTCCGATGATACAGGACGCCCCATCATCACCGAACTGCTCACCGATATCCCCGAGCGTGTCTTTCCTGTCGGGCGTCTTGATTACGAAACCGAAGGCTTGCTCTTGCTCACCAACGACGGTGAACTCGCCAACGCCCTGATGCACCCGTCTTTTCAGATCCAGCGCACCTACCACGCCAAAGTACGCGGCAATCCCACCGCCAACACCCTTCGACAGCTTGTCGATGGCGTCGAACTCGACGATGGTCTGGCCCAAGCCATCCACGTTGAAAAACTTCACCCCACACCCGCAGGACACACTTGGATCGAGATCACCCTCACCGAAGGCCGCAACCGCGAAGTACGCCGTATGTGCGAAGCCATCGGGCATCCCGTCTTGCGTCTTCGCCGTGTTCGCTTCGGAAATATCGATATCGAAGGACTCCAACCCGGCGAATATCAGCCCATCGGCGAAAATGCTGTGCGCGAACTCCGCAGTCTCACAGGAAATCCTCTCCCCATGCCCCATGCCAAACTCAAACCCATCCCCAAGCCAAAACCCAAGCCCAAAGCCGCCAAACCCACGACCGACCTCGACTCCCTTCCCACCGCCTTCACCACCAAACGCGCTCGTAAACCCAGCCAACCTCCGCGTCCGTGACTTGTCGAATTCTGCTCTGTTTGCAAGCTTTTGCGATGATCTTGTGTGGCGGATCTAGATATCTCTTGACAATCTCGGATGCCTGTGTATTATACACCACTCGCTGCGGGATGGAGCAGCTTGGTAGCTCGTCGGGCTCATAACCCGAAGGTCGCTGGTTCAAATCCGGCTCCCGCTATTTCAGCCCCCATATCGGGGGCTTTTCAACGATCTTTTCAATTTTTTTGAACCTCTCGGGAGACACACCGTCTCCCCACCCACTCTGCGGGATGGAGCAGCCTGGTAGCTCGTCGGGCTCATAACCCGAAGGTCGCTGGTTCAAATCCGGCTCCCGCTATCTTCTCTTCTCACAAAACTCCTTGTGAGTGATCCCTGATTCCGCCTGTATCGGCGTTTTTGATAGATTCGGCGTTTCCAAATGAAACGTCCTTGGTGCGGGATGGAGCAGCCTGGTAGCTCGTCGGGCTCATAACCCGAAGGTCGCTGGTTCAAATCCGGCTCCCGCTACAAAATAAAAAAGGTCGGATGTTTTTCATCCGACCTTTTTTTATGCCCTCTCTGTCAATTCGTATTTCTTCTCTACATCGCCCGATAGCCGACTGCTTGGGAAAGATGCCCCCATCGATCGCGTTCGATCAGGCGCAACAGTCCGCGATGTATGCGCTTGATCACAAAGGGGCCTTCATACACCAAGCCCGTGTACATCTGTAGCAGCGAAGCCCCTGCGAGGATCTTTTCGTAAGCGTCGTCTGCATCAAAGATCCCACCCACCCCGATAATCGGGAGCTTTCCTTCACCTCGACGATAGAGATAGCGCACCAAGGCGGTTGAGCGTTGCGTGAGCGGTCGACCGCTTAATCCACCCCGTCCGATCGATGCAACCAGCGTTGGATCGCTTGAAAGACCCGCTCGGTCGGGGGCTGTGTTCGATGCGATCCAGCCTGCGATACCACCCGCCCGACCGAGATCAACGATCTCGCCCAATCTACCGTCTATATCCAGATGAGAAGAGGCTTGTGGCGGCGAGAGCTTGACCCAGATCGGCGTGCCAAGGCCCATTCGGGCTTTTTCTTGTTGGATCGCTGCAAGTAATGTTGCAAAGGCTTCGGGATCTTCAAAGGTTTTGCCTTCTGCGGTGTTGGGGCACGATACGTTCAGCGCGATGTAATCCGTGTGTGGCGCGACCCATCGAAAACTCTGTACAAAATCCTCGATGGCTGCGTCCCCAAGGATTTGGGGGTCGTGCGTTTTGGCGAGATTGGCTCCGATCGGGCCGATAGAACGCTGCTTGAGCTGTCGCAGGCGTTGTGCGATCCGTTCTGCGCCATCGTTGTTGAGCCCCATACGATTGATCAATGCGCGATCTTCGATCAAACGAAATGCCCGTGGCTTCGGGTTTCCTGCGCTTGGTCGTGCTGTGATCGCTCCAACCTCTACAAAGCCAAAACCCAACGCAAACCAAAAGTCTACTGCTTCGGCGTTCTTGTCTGCTCCCGCCGCCAAGCCCAACGGTGTCGAAAACGATACCCCTCCTACTTTTTGCGCAAGGCGTGGATCTCTGACCGCAAACGCCTGTCGCCACAACGCACGCCAAGGCTGAACCATCCGCGCTCCACGCAACACCCATGTGTGCGCATCTTCCGCATCCATCGCAAACAGCACACGCTTTAATCGATCATACATCCGCTCATACCTTCCATCTCCATCCTTCCACGATCGGCTCTCTTGCTTTCTGGATATCGGCAGGAAATTCGTGTTGCCTTGGTGTTGTATTGTGGCTATTGTTCGCGATCAAGTCTTTTGTTGGTTTGCGTATGTTGGATGGAGGGTCTGCGATGCGGACGCAACGATTCTATTGTGGGCGTTGGTTGGCTTGTTTGTCGATCTGTGTTGGCTGGCTGGTGGCTTCGTGTCAATCGTTGCCGCCTTGTTCAAACCAGATCGGTGTCAGCACCTTGGACACCAACGGGCGCGGATGTGGCGGTGATTGCGATTGCAACAACCAGAGATTTGTGGGCCGATGCGTTCAAGAGGTCTGCCAATCGGTGTCGCGTGAGCCGTGTTTTCGGGCAGGGCAAAAGCGTTATTGCGAACTCAGCAAAGACACCCAACTCCTCGACAAACGCTGCGGATGGGGCGTGCAGATCTGCCAAGACGAGGGCTTGTATGCCTTGTTTTGGGGCGACTGCAAACCCCAAAGCCCCGCTGACAAGGAGATCTCCAAAGACCTGTGTGTCGATGGTATCGACAACGATTGTAATGGGCGTGTAGACTTTTACGCCGATCCTTCCTGCAAAACCTACTGTCTCGTCGGTCGTTCCGAGCCTTGCTACGACTGGAAAGATGCCACCCCTGACAAGCCGTTTCCCGGCTATGCCGTGTGTCGCCTTGGGACGCGGCTTTGCAAAGAGGACAACACATGGGGGCCTTGTCTTGGGGCGCTCTATCCAGAAGCCGAGACCTGCGATGGCAAAGACAACGACTGCAACGGCCAGATCGACGAAGGCGTCCCCAACTGCAAAGCTCCAGAAGTCTGCAAAAAAGGCCAAACACAACCTTGTTACAATCATGTCCAAGGCTGCGTGGCCGATGGCAAGGGCGGATTCACCTGCCAAGGAAGCTGCAAAACGGGCTTGCGCACCTGCAAAGACGACAACACGTGGGGAGAATGTATCGGGCAGATCGGGCCTTCGTTTGAAGATTGCAACCAAGTGGACGACAACTGCGACGGGACGGTGGATGAAGGGTGCATCTGTTCGCCGAATGCCACGCAGCCTTGTTATGCAGGAGAGGCCAGTACGCGGGGAAAAGGCCGTTGTGTGGATGGATTGCAAAAGTGTCAGCGTGGATTTTGGGGAGCGTGCGAAAGCAGCAACCTGCCGCGCCAAGAAGAGTGCAACGGCGAAGACGACGATTGCAACGGGGTGATCGATGATCCCGAAAAGCTGGTGGCTCCGCCTTGTGAAAAGCGCCTTGGGGTGTGTTTTGGTGCGGTCAAGCGCTGCGGTGGTGCGCAAGGTTGGTTGTCCTGTACGACCGAGGATTACCGGCGAGTCGATCTTTCCTATCTTGCAGAAGATGTCGAAGGGAAGGGGCATTGCGACGGAAAGGACAACGATTGCGATGGCCAGATCGACGAAGGTTGTTCGGGACGCTGCGTCACGGGGAGTGTGAAAGCCTGTTATAGCGGCCCGCAAGGAACCCAAGGCCAAGGCATCTGCCGTGAAGGACTTCAGATCCGTCAACAAGGCGTATGGGGGGACTGCTTGCTCCAAGTCCTCCCTACCACCGAGATCTGTAACAACAACCTCGACGACGATTGCAACGGCAAGATCGACGATTGTAAGGCCGAAGCGACCCCCGAACTGCTTGCAGAGGGCGGCCCGAATGAACCTTTGGTGGAAGCCTTGCCCGAAACACCTTGCCAAGATGGAGAAAAGCGGCCTTGCTCGCTGGGAGGCGTCGGTGTCTGTGGGGACGGTCAGGCGACTTGTTCTGTAGGTACTTGGGGTGTATGTCTTCCGATCGATCCGCAACTGGATCACGAAAAATGCGATGGCAAGGACAACAACTGCAACGGCTTGATCGACGAAGCCTTTGCGATCCGCCCGCGCCATCCGCTTTGTAAAGATCAACAAGGAGCGTGTGCGGGGGCCACCTTGCCTTGTACGCCCGATGTCTACGAGCCCAAGTGGTCGCAGATCAAAAGCGGTGATGCGCTTTGCACAGACGCCGACTACAAGGCCCATTCCAATCACGTTCGACGGCCCGCCCCCACCAACGGCGAAGAAGACCGCTGCGACAACCTCGACAATGATTGCGACGGCCAAGTCGACGAGGGCTGCCCTTGGATCAAGGTTCCCAAAAACGGCTCATCCCATTCGCCTCATCTCGTGGTCGGCAAAGACGCGCAAAATAGGGATGTTTTGTATGTGGCTGCTTCGATCGCTTCTGCGGCTTCAACACCTTTTGAATTGGATGCTTTTTCGTTATCGGGAACCATAGACGTATACCGACCTTTTGCTGCAAAATATGATGCTTCGGGCAACCTCGTATGGGCTTTTGCTGGAGATTTGAGCGGGAGCGGTACGTTGGACGCAACCATTCGGAGCGTTGCGCTCGATCCCACGCAGCGATGGCTGTATGTTTTGTTTGATTACGTTGGTTCGGTTCGCATAGGAAATCAGACCTTGTCGGCTTCGGATATCAGCGGGGGGAATGGCTCAGGCGGAGGAGGGCGTGACGTAGCGCTTCTCAAACTCAACGCCCAAACAGGCGCGTTGGTATGGGCGACGAACCTTGGTGGGCTCGGCGACGATCAAGGGCGTTCCGTCCACGTCGACGCACAGGGCGATATCTACCTTTCCGTTCTTTTCACCTCGTCCATCTCCTTCCACCCCAACCACTTGCGGATGATCATCGACACGAACCAGACCCTTCTCCTTCCTACAAGCGGCTTGGGGGGCAGCGCGGTGATCAAGTTGACGGAAGGGACTCGCGATGGGGAACTTCAACCCAAACTGCTTTGGTTGGCGCAGCCTCTGGTCGAAGGCTGGCCGAGTCCGAATGTTCGGATCTTCGGACAGAGTCTTGCGACAGACTCCAGCAACAACGTCTGGTGGATTGGGTATGCAGAGTATTTCTGTGGTTCTTGTCCGACGCACAAAGTTCTGCGTTTTGGAACCTATGCTTTGTCTTTTTCAGCCTATTACCAGCAATCCTGTAACGCCGACCTTTGGCTACCACGTGTCCATTTACAACAACAAGGTCACGTTGGCGGCGACATTTGAAGGAGAGACCGAGTTCAAAACAAGCACAGGCCCGCAGAAATGGAAACCGTGGGGCAAAAAAGACGTGTTGGTCTTGCGTTTAGCGCAGATCCAGACCTCCACGCATCCTGATCTTGGCGATGTGGCAACGCCCACATGGGAATGGGTGACGCACCTTGGTTCTTCTGTCGGCGACGATCAGCCTCAAGGTTTCTACAGCGACACCGTAGGAGCCGTCTATGTCGTGGGCCGAAGCGCTCTTGGCAACAACAGATTTTTCTTTGGCCCTCAAAGTTCTACCAACCCGCAGCTTCCGACGTTACAACCGATGGGGTTTGGTGTGGATGACGGTTTTATCGCGAAGATCGACTCGGCAGGAAGCATCGTCTGGGGCGGATTGATCGGCTCGGCGAATGGTGGAGTAAGCGATGCCTTGGTGTCTGTCGCTTCTCGCTCGTCGGGTGATTTCCTCTACGTCGCGGGCGAAACGTCGCTGGGTCCGATCCAGATCGGCTCTCGCAATGCTCGATCACCCGTTCTCGATTACAGGGATTCGAGCTTGTTTCTGTGGCAGATCGCGCCGTGTGTGTCCGCTACATCCGCGACTTTGGACTGTTATCTCAAGTAGAAAAGGTCGCGTGCGTTACGAAAGGTTTCCCAATGAGTGATGCGTCTGTTGTTGCGGAAGGAACGCTGCTGGCGGAGCGTTATGTGATCAAAAAACGCCTTGGTGGGGGCGGGATGGGAGCCGTGTATCTGGCTCAAGACCAGATCAACGATCAGCCCGTTGCTCTCAAGCTGCTTGCCCCTCCCAAAGGGCCGCTGCACTCGCCGCAGATCCTTCAACGGATGCAGCGCGAGATCAAAGTCCTGATGCTCGCCGAAGATCCCCGCGTGATCGCCTTGTTGGATTGGGGAAAAGACCCGAAACACGGCCTTTTTTATACGATGGAGATGTTGGAAGAGGCCGTGGATCTCGATACGCACCTCAAGCAACATCGCCCTGCTTTTTGGGAACGTTTGCGCCTTTTTCAAGAATGCCTACTCGGACTTCTCGCGCTCCACGAGATCAAGGCCATCCACCGTGACATCAAGCCCCAAAATATCCTTTGTGTGGGCGACAAGAACCAACCCGCCATTAAATGGATCGATCCCGGCATCGCCAAGTGGTTTCCCGACGATCTGCGCACGCAAGTGACGGTCGAAACAGCCCCGGGTGCGCTGCTTGGGACGCCTCTTTATATGGCCCCTGAGATGTGGATGGGCGACTCCATCGACGCCCGCACCGATATCTATCAGTGCGGTATCATGGGCTTTGAGATGCTTGTGCTTCGCCGTCCCTTTGTTGGGAATTTTCCTCGACTGATGCACCAACACTTGCTTACTCCGATGCCGTCACTCCTTGATTTTGTGGACGACTTGCCGCCCGATATCCCCCCTGATGCCCTTCAAATCCTCGACCGCGTTATCCAAAAAGCCACTCAAAAATCCCCGAATGACCGCTTCCAAGACCTTCGCGCCTTTTGTTATGCCCTTCAACCCGCATGGCCATACGCACTCGCCTCCATCCGGCCTTCTGCCCCGCCTTTGCCTGTCACAGATGCTCCCCCCCAAGGTCTGCTTCCATCCGGTATCATCTATGACGCCGTTCTCCAACCCGAAGCGTTGGCTTTTGCCGAAACGAGTGCCGCTTCTTTGCCTCTTCCTTCGAACCTCTTTCGGGCTGAAACACAACATGGTCCCATCCCATCACCCCCCCATCCACACGAACCCTCCACAACGCAGTCTCGGTATGCCGCCTTGATGCCTTTGCTGGTTGGTTTTGCGCTGTCGTTGCTCGCCATCCTTGTGTTTTTCACCAAGCGATATGCCTCGCCAAAACGCCCGTCCGATCAGGCTTTAACCATTCAACCTCCGACACAAAACCAACCGAACCCACAACGCCCCTCTGTTTTTTCACCACCGCATCGGCTTGTGCCTTCTTCGCTCCGTCCCTCTCTTCGGCCCCCCATCAAGCGAACTACCGACGCCGCTCCACCTCAAACAGCCTCCCCAAAAACGGCCATACCAACGGCACCTTCAAAAACTCTTTCTCCACCGCGCTCCCTGATCAAAAAAACCAAACGCCGAAAAAAGGCCGAGCCTTCGATCCTTAATAGTCGCCCTCAATGGAACGATACCGTACTGCCCCCTTGACCCAGATCACCGCAAATCAAGAACTCTGTCTAGCTTCTTTTTTCTATCGAGGCGAATACTGATGTTTTCTCCGCGTTTTTCTGTAAGAGTATGTTTCTTTGTTGGCCTGTTTTTTTTCTTGGGTGGGCTGTGGCTCGTCCCAAATGCTCCGTGTTGGGCGAATTCTCCGCTTGCTCAATGGCTCCAACAAGCCCGCGTTGCGCTTGCACGAGGCGATCTGGAAGCCTTGCGGAGCGTCCTCGAAAAAGCAGAGCTAGAGGCCGCCAAACCTGCAAAGCGATCGCCGCAACAGACGCGCAACCTTCGGCTCTGGCTCGATCTGCTTTTTGCGCAATACCACCAACTCAAAGGCCCGCCCCCTTCTTTCCGTCGTTTGCACCTCTACGAAAAAAAAGAGCAAGTCCAAGCCCAAGTCGGCGATCTCGAACGCTCGCTCAAACACACCAAAGCGGCGGCCTTTTTCCTCGAACGCTACACCCGCAGCTTCCGCGAGGTGATGCGCCGAGGCGATGTCAACGACGCGATCACCGTGACGACAACCAATAACCGCGTGCAGATCCTCAAAAACACTGTACGCGCCCTACAGAACCAACTCGCTCACATGGATACGGTTCTTCGCTTGTGGGACAAGACATCTGCCGAAGCACGACGAATGCAGTTTCAGATCCTGCTACAACAAGGCGACGAACAAGCCCAAACCATCGACAAGATCCGCTCTCGTCAAGCTCGCCTGATGAAAGCCCTTGCTCTTCAATCCGTCGCCCTTTCCAACGCCCAAGATATCCTCCAACAAAACCAACGCGAAGCTCTTCAAAAACAACGCACCAGTCGCATCCTGCTGTATTCGGGCATTACGGTTGCGAGTATCGGAATCTTGGCGATCGCGGTCGGAGGCGCGGGACACCTTTATCAAACGTTTGCTCGGCAAAGCAAAGATTGCGGAAACGAGACGATCTGTGGTCGGTGGTTTGATGCAGTGGCGCTTCCGCTTTACATCAGCGGCGGGATCACCGCAGGGATCGGTGGTGGCCTGATCCTCGCCGCTATCCTGCATCAGCCGCCCCCTTCACAAGCCTATCAAGGACTTTATCGCTCTCACAAGCACTATCTCGATTGGGAAGAAAAAGAAAACCCCACTCCGTAGTCGAGGTGCTTTTTTTCCGCTGGGTGAACAAATCTTTTTTCCGCCGAGCGAACAAGTCCGAATCGGGCGACGTCTCTCTGCGCGCCAATCGGGTTTGCGGCGTCCTTCGGCCTCAAATCGGTAAAGGATGTCCCGCGCATCAACCCGCTGGCGCGTTTCCCGGGTTCGAATCCCGGCTTCTCCCTGTCAAGGAGATGTGGCCGAGTGGTCAAAGGCGAATGTCTGTAAAACATTTAACAATTCAAACCTCTCGGTCATCAAGATACGGGCGCGATGTTGTGCTGTTCTTGCTTTGATCTGTTGCTTTCATGCAGTCGTTTCAAAAAAGAAAAAAGGCGACCGCTCCGCCCATCGCCACAAAGCTTGTGTGTGGATCGCGCTCCTTCGGGGGCGTCGTGCTTTGTCAAGGAAGTCGACACATCGTTGTCTCTTCTTTGCCAGCCGATCTCACCCGCTTCTCCCGCGACTTTCTTGGTGACCGAGAACTTTCTTCTGAAAAATGAACCCACCCAAAGGACGAGGCGTCTAGGCGCACCGAGGCTGCAAAAGCCAGCGGCGCATACACGCCTAACCATCGGTTCTATGCGTCCCGCGTATCGGCTGCGACTTCGTTATCCGGGTTCGAGTCCCGGGAACTCCACCATCGCCGTCTGTGGACGGTTTTGGGGTTCTGGCGGAATGGAAGACGCGCTTGATTTGGGATCAGGTAACACATCAAACTTTTTAACACAGCCACATACGGCACGCTGTGACGGGTGATCGCGCAGAGGCGACAGCATCGGATTCTTCTCGATGTTTGGTCTTTTGTTGCAGGTTGCTCCGCTCCAGCCGTCTGTCTCGGGTTTTGTGAGTTGCGAACGCGCATCTTTGCGGTGGGTGATCTGGTTTGGAGAACGTTGTTGTTCAAACGCATCCATCGCGCAAGCGTGTGAAACTCGTGCTTTTGGGGTTCCCAAAGCACCAGCCGCCCTCCCACCCGAAAGGACGCCGCCCGTATCGTGGCTGTTTGCTTTGGCGGGCTGAGGGCCAAAGTCTTTTCGAGAAGAAAGTGCTTGTGTTGGTGGGAGGGGCGTGTTATGTGGCAGGCGTTGTGCCTAGCGAGCAAGGGAAGACGGTGTAAATCCGTCACGGACCCGCCACTGTGAGCGGTCAGGCTTGTGCAAAAGGGCCACTGTCCTTGATGGATGGGAAGGCGCACAAGATAGCGGCTGCAAGTCAGGAGACCTGAGCGAGGCATCCTCATTTCATATCCTCGGGATCTGGGATAGTTGAGGGCGATCGTGTTTCATGATCGAACCCTGCGCTATTCCAACTGCAAGCGGCCCTTCGTCAGGTGCGGAGGCTGCGAAAGGTTGGGAGTTTGCTGCTTTTGACTTGGTGGCTCACCTTGTTGGGCAGTGCGCAGACGCAGCATCCATCAAAGCCGATATGTCGGGCGATCCGATGTCCGTTGCCTTCTTGCTGTGTCTGGCGTTGTCTCGCAAACAAGCACTCGCTTACAAACAAAAACGACGCATTTGGCAAAAACCCCCGTGTTCTCGGCGGTTCAAGCGACAGAGTCATCTATTTGAAAAACGATGCCCTCTTCGCCGATACGGGGTCAAGGGGCCATCGGTCCCTTGTGGGGTGTGGGGTGAAACCCCACAAAACAAATCCAACAAATCACTCTTGTACAAAAAAAACCAAGTCGACGGCAAGAAAAAACCCGAAGTCTTCCTCGGAAGAAGAAGAGATCGTGGTGCGTGGGCAGCGGGAGCGTGCGCGGATCGAGTCGGAAGAAGCAACGGGTTTTGTGCAGATATTAGGGCGCAAGGAAGCCTTGCAAGGGGCGCGGACGTTGGGGGAGATCCTGCGAGAGTCAGCGGGGGTGCAGATCCGTTCGTTGGGATCGTGGGGGGCGTTGACACAGGCGTCGATTCGGGGATCCACACCGGGGCAAGTCCAAGTTTTTTTGGATGGCGTCTTGTTGAATCACGGCAGCATGGGGGGGGTGGATCTGGGCGATCTTCCGTTGGGTGGATTGGAGCGGATCGAGGTGTATCGGGGATTTGTGCCTGCGAGTCTTGGTGGAGCGATGGGCGGGGCGATCCATCTGGTGACGCGGGAAGGTGGGCGTTTGTTGCGTTGGGGGATGGGAGCGACCTTGGGTTCTTTTGCGAGTGCGAAGGTGCAGGCGCATTACCAACACGGTGTAGGGGCGTGGCGTTGGGGCCTTTTTGCAAACTATCTTCACAGCGGCGGGGCTTTTTCTTATTACGACGATCGAGGAACGCCCTTGCACACGGGCGATGATCAGAGCGAGGCGTTGCGACAAAACAACGATACGCATCTTGCCCAAGTGATCGGGCGCATGGGCGGTCGTTGGGGAAAAGTCAATCTGGATATCAGCCACTTGCTGGCATGGCGAGAACAGGGCATTCCGGGCCTCGGGCAGTTTCGGTCGTTGGAGGCCCGTTATGGAAGCCTTCGGAATGCGGGGCAGTTGCGCGTCCAAGCGCAGCAGATCCCGTGGTCACAAACCCGTATGGAGGGCCAGATCCAGTGGTTGCAACAAAGTGAGGTCTTTCGCGATCCGCTCGGTGAGATCGGTGTCGGGCGGCGGATCATCGAAAGTGGCCGAGATAGCCTTGGTGGGACGGCGCTTTTGGAATGGTGGATCACGCCACATCATCGGGTGCAATGGCCGTTATGGATGCGATGGGAGCAAGCGACAGCGGTGGATCAGATGGCGGGTGGACGGGCTTTGGCGGGCGGCCAGCGGGTGCATGGCTGGTCTGCGTTGGCGTATCAGGGCCAGATGGCGGGGGAGTGGGTGACATGGCAAGCGGCGATGCGATTGGAAGGGGCCTATACATCGCCTTCTGTGCAGACGGTGGGGGCAGAAGAGGTCTTGCGGTGGTATCCGACGGGCCGTGTGGGGGTGCAGATCTGGCCGTGGCGTCCGTTGCGGATCAAGGCCAACGTCGGGCGTTATCTGCGCCTTCCTGATTTTTCAGAGATGTTTGGGGATCGCGGCGCAACGATGGGAAACCCCGCACTTCGGCCCGAACAAGGTTGGCAATGGGATATCGGCCTACAATGGCGGATGCACGCGCCGTCGGCGGTGTTGCGGCGCTTGGAGATCGAAGCGGTGTTCTTTGGTAGCGCAGCCCAAGATCTGATCCGTTGGCTGCAAAACTCTCAACGCACGCTTGTTGCGGCGAACATCGATCAGGCCCTCACGATGGGCATGGAAGCACGGTTGTTGTTGGAGATCTCGTCTTGGCTTCGTGTCGAAGGGGCGTTCACGTTGTTGGATGCCCGCAATCTTTCGATCGCGGCTTTTGAGCAAGGCCGCCAACTACCCGGGCGACCGCGTTATGATGCCTTTGTCCAAGCGACGTTGCAGCGATCATGGGGGCGTTTGTTTTATCGCTATCATTTTCTCGGTGAAAACTGGTTGGATCGTGCCAACCTTCATGCCCTAGGGAGCCGTCATCTGCACGGCCTTGGGGCGGTGCTTTACCCGGCGCGTTTGGCGCGGAAGTGGGGAATCGATGTGCCTTGGGAGGGCCTGCGTGTGCATCTCGATATCAGCAATCTGCTCGATCAACGGATGACATGGGTGGATCTGCAACCACCGTTGCCGAACCGCACTCAAACCCCCCAAGCCATCGCCGATATCGGCGGCTACCCTCTGCCGGGGCGAGCGTTCTTTTTGTCGGTACATTGGGAGTTTTTTTAACAGGAAACGACTTGCGCCGTTGGATGGTGTTTTGTGGGGCTTTGCCCCACGCCCCACAAGGGAGCGCGGCTCCCTTGAACCCCGCATCGGCGGGGCGAACAGAGGTTTTCAGACAAACAACTCTGCCGCTTGGGCCGTTGCAAATACGTCTTTTTTGAAAAATTGCGTAAGTCTTCACAGGAGTTTATCAGATGAAAAATTGGATGAGTGGTCTGTTTTTGGTCTTGTTCTTGGCATCGAGTGCTTTGATGCAGGGCGGCTGCGATGGCAAGGCGAGCGAGAACGTTGTGGAAAAGGTAACAAGCGACGGGAGCGAAGCATCGCCTGAAGGTACGATGCCCGAAGGCGTAAAAGAAGAAGTCGCGCAAGAAGCCACCTCAGAACAAGAAGCTATTGTGGAGAAAATGCCTGAACGAAGTGAAGATATCCCCGAAGCCAAGCCTGAGACACAGGCGACAAATACGCTGGCTTTTGTGATCTCTTCCGACTATGTCAGCGGTCAGTTGGGGATCTTGGATGTCCATAAGCGAACATGGATACGCCAAGATGCTGCGGTGCTTTCGGGCGATGCGGTGATGCGGGTGTGGGGGGACTTGTTGTTTGTGTTGAATCGCTACAACGATCCGCAAAAAGAAGACGTGGTGCTTGTCTTTAACACAAAGACATTGCTCGAAGTGGGCCGATACAACGTGGGAGCCAAGAGCAACCCCCAAGATATCGCAGTGATCAACGATCAAAAAGCGTACATCAGCTTGTACGAGCGGCCTCATGTCTTGATCGTGCATCCCACAACAGGCGAAGAGAAGGGAAAGATCGATCTGTCAACGCTTGTCGAAGCTTCCAAAAAGACATGCACGAAAGGCGACGATTGCAAGGACGCTTTTGGAAACGGCTCGGCGACTTGCAACGCAGGAACTTGTGCAGCGGACGGATTACCCGAAGCCACAAAGATGTTGTTGTTTCAAGAAAAAGTCTATATTCTTGTGCAAGGTCTTGATCGCAATGATGGTTTTGTTCCACTCAAAAGCGTCTTGGCTGCGATCGATGCCAAAAATGACACGCTGCTTGCGCAGCCTCTTACGATGAAAGGCGGCAATCCAACGGCTTTTGTGGACGATGCGCAAGGCAACTGGCTGATCGTCCAAAATGGCAACGCCTTTGATCCCAAAGATGGCGGAGTGGAGCGGTTTGATCTGAACCAAGGCAAACTCGCGGGCAGTTTCTTGATCACCGAAGAGAAGCTGGGAGGGAGTTTGCCACAAAATGGAGCGATGGTGGTGATCTCGCCGACGTTGGGATATGTTCTGGTGTCGGATGCTTCGTTTAAACAGAGTCTTGTAAGTTTTAACCCGACCACAGGAAGCAAAGAAAAGGATCTGATCGTCGGGGCGGAGCTTGGGGAGCTTGCGATGCACGAAGGGCAGCTCTTGCTTGCAGACCGTAGCAAGGGGGCTTTTGGCGTTCGTGTCTTGGAGGCAGCAAGCGGAACGGCTGTCACGCAAGATCCGATCTCCACAGGCAAACTGCCTCCTGCTCAGATCGTGATCGTCAAGCGCGCAAACTGAGCCTCTCAGATCTCGTAGGAGTGACGCAGTTGGGCGGATGTGGTGGGGTTTCACCCCACACCCCACAAGGGAGCGCGGCTCGATGGACCCCGTATTGGCGAGGTGAGCGCAGGTTTTTCAAAACAACGACTCTGTCGCTTGGGCGTTCGCGAACACGGCTTTTTTGGCAACTGCGCCACTCCTATCTCATTGAACTCCTGCGGGAGTGGAGTGATCGCCGATGCGTGTGTTCGGGCGTTGGGTTGTGTGGTGTGTGTGCGGTTGGCTCGGAGGGGTGGGGTGGATCGCATGCGTTCCACCGACGCTGCCGACAGATCGCCTTGCTGCGGGGGCTTTACAAAACGGCGCATGGGCTGTGGTGATCGGGCGTTCCGAACAAAGCGGGGCATTTGGGGCGATCGACCTTGAGCGCCGAGTGGCCTACAAACTGGTCGGACCCGCTTCCAACGATGCGGTAGCGCGAGTGTGGGGGAACACGCTTTACATCATCAATCGCTACACACACGACAACATCCAAGCGATGGATCTCCGTGACATGCGCCTATTGACCCAATTTTCTGTCGGCGTAGGGGCCAATCCCCAAGACCTCGTTGTCGTGGGCAAAAAGGCGTATATCTCTTGCTTGGGTCGGGCTGCGCTGCAAGTCGTGGATGCCGCGTCGGGAAAGCTGCAAACACAGATCGATCTGTCGGCACTTTCCGAGGTGGGAAACAAGCCTTGTCAGGGAGATGCGGATTGTGGGGGTGTGCGTTGTCTTGGGGGGGCTTGTGCGCTGGACGATCTGCCTGAGTTGGGGCGGATGTTTTTGTACCAGCAACGTTGGCTGTATGTTCTTGTCCAACGCCTTGACCAGCAACGTCAATTTTTGCCGACGACCCAAGGCTTGTTGGCCTTGATCGATACTGAAAACGATACGCTGGTGCAGAGCTTCCCGATGCAAGGGAGCAATCCGCTTTATCTATCCCCTTCGGTCGACGGAAAGCACCTGTATGTGGCCCAAGTCGGCCAATGGATGAATGAACAAGGAGCGCCAGCTTTGGATGGTGTGTTGGAGCGCTTTTCTCTCGAAGAGCGGCGCTTTGACGCGGTGATCTTGCGAGAAGAGTCCTTGGGTGGAAACCTCGGATCCTTCGCCATGATCGATGCGTCTTCGGGTGTCGTGATCCGAACGGGGGCTTCTTTTCGCACGGAACTTGTGCGTTTTGATGCCACACAAGGCAAAGTCGTTTCTCAGTGGGCCGCTTCGGAATGTACAGGGGGAGTCTCATGTTTTTCTTTTGTTCAGGTCGCGAAAACGCCCAAGGGTGGGGTGATCCTGTTGGATCGCTATGAAAAAAAGCCGGGAGTGCGCTTGTTTGATCCGACAGAGGGCCGAGAACAAACAGCGGCTCCCTTGGATATCGGCTTACCCCCCGAGTTTGTAGTCTTTGCACCGTAGAAGGTGAGCTTTGCGGTCGCTTCGTTGACCGCGTAGGGTAGGTGGTTTGACTTTGCACCGTAGAAGGCGAGCTTTGCGCAGTAGAAAGTTCTTTTTGGCCGATGAATCGGCGGTGAGATGGAGTGATTAGGTCGATGAAAAACAAGGTGCAAGGCTTACAAGAACGGTGTTGGCATTCGATGATGCGGTGTTATAGACGATGGCCTCGGTGTTTCGGGCTTGTTGCTATCCTCGGTGTGTTGTGGGGTCTTGGTGGTGCGGCTTGCGTGGGTGGGGTCGCGCAAGAGTCGGTGGCTGGCGATGCTGCGGAGTGGGGGGCAGAAGCGGGGGCTGAGCAACAGGCATGGAAAGCGAAAGAGCTGACTGCATGGGAAGGAAGCGATCTGGATGCGGGGATTCCCGAGGGTTATGTGTGGGGAGAAGCAGGCGGGGGATTTGCGCAAGGAGTCGTGTCTTTTTCTCCAACGGGCGGCGTTTCTTATGGACAAGAAGACTTTCCAAACAAGCTCCTCGGTCCTCCCCAAGGATCGGGCCTAGGAAAGGGATCGTTGGATGTGGTGTCACTGGGGTGCGGTGGGGAGATCATCTTGGAGTTTTCAGACCCGATGATCGGGGATGGTCCGGGTCCAGACTTTATCGTTTTTGAAAATGCGTTTTCTCCGAATGGAGTGGGGAGTTTTGCGGAACCAGCGGAGGTCTCGGTGAGCGTGGACGGCAAGAACTGGCGGGTGTTTCCGTGTGATCCGCAGTCGGCCTCTTGGCCGTATGCGCAATGTGCGGGTGTCCGTCCTGTGTTTTCGTCGCCCGAGAACAGGATATCGCCCTATGATCCGCAAGTTTCAGGAGGAGATGTGTATGATCTGCGTGATCTGGGGGTTTCGGTGGCGCGTTTTGTGCGGATACGCGACCGCAGTCGGGCGTTGCCTGACGCTGCGCGTTGGTGTCAAGCGCATAACGCTGGATTTGACTTGGACGCGATATCGGTGATCTGGCCCTACAGGCCGAAGCCGTAGCGATGTTCAACCGACCGAGACGCGCAACTCCGATGAGAAATAGGCTAAGGTCTGCGCTGTTGGGATTTGATCAGGAAGCGGATGCGTTGTGCGGCGCGTTCGGCGGCGGCTTGGATGCTGGGGTCGGGATCTTCGCGAAGCCGTTCAAATTGCGGGAGGTACGTTGCAGCACGCGGTCCAAAGGAGCTAATTGCGTACATCACAGCGATACGGACGCGTGTGTCTGTGTCCTCAAGTCCTTTTTTGAGCGTGAGCAGGACGGCGGGGTAGCGTTGCTCGCCGAGGGCTTCTGCTGCGGCTTGGCGTGCGCGCCACCAATCGTTTTCAAGCAACGTTTTTTTGAGAAGTGCGCGGGCGCTTTTGGTTGGGATGCGGCGGACGGCGCGCAAGGCCGCGTCTCGAACGTCTGTGCTGCCGTCTGAAAGGGCGGTGGTCAGGGCTTTGAGGGTCAAGGCGTCTTTGGGGGCGAGTGCTCGGATGGCGTTGGCCATGAGGGTGCGGATCGTTGGGGTCGGGTGTTGTATCAGATAATATCGGAGTTCATCGAGTGATTTTTCACCCATTTGACCGAGAGCTTTGGCGGAGGCTTCTTGCATTAGAGGTGTGTTGTCTTGAAGTCCTTGTTTGAGTGCGGGGATGGCGTCTTTCGCGGCTTGTTCGCCGATCGCTCCAAGGGCTTGTGCGACAGCGACACGGACGCGCTCATCGTCGTCTTTGATGCGCTGGCTGAGAGCGGCGGTGGCTGGTAGCGCGGCAGGGCCGATGTAAAGAAGGGCTTCTGCGGCAGCGAGGCGAACACGCGCATCCTCGGAGGCGAGCGCTTGCGTGAGAGCGGGCACGGCGGGGGTGGCTTTGCGCTTGAGTCGCCCGATCTCGACAGCGGCGATCCAGCGAAGCGATGGGAATCTTTCTTGTGCGAGGGCTTCGATCAACGAAGGAAGCGCACGTACGCCAAGTCGCCCCATTTGCTTGACAGCGACTTCACGAACTTGCTCGTTTTCGTCATCAAACATCGGTCGGATCAGTTGGATCGCGTTCGCTGGTTTAAGCTTGACAAGAAAACGGATGGAACGTGCGCGAATAAACCACCACTCATTTTTCATACCAAAACGAAGTGTCCCTAAAGAATCTTTCCCTAGCTCTCCAACGGCGTTGATCGAGGCCTCTCTGACGCGGCGGTCGGCGTCTGTGAGCCCTTTTTGGAGAGCTTTTTGGGAGGCGCGCCCTCCGCGTTTCCATCGGCCCAAGGCACTTGCTGCGAGATAGCGGACCCGCCAAAAGGGATGCTCGGCAAGAGCCTGACGCAGGATCTTGGCACCCGGGCCGCCGATCTCGGCCAAAGCGCGGACAGCAGCGAGTTGAACGGCAACTTCGTTGTCGCGCAAGGCCTCTCCGAGTTCTTTGGCGGCGGGGGCGGAGGCTGCGCCTTGTGCGCTAAGTCCGAGCAACAAGATCCTGCGGAGGTTTGGATCTTTGCTGCGCTGGAGGGCGCGCTGAAGGTAAAAAACAGCGGAGGGGCCGTGTTTTCCGAGATTTCTAGCTGCTGCGGCTCCGACTTCGATGGAGGTGTCTTGTGTGGCACGTTCGAGGCTTTGGAGGACACGTTTTGGGGTGGGCTGGGGGGTGGGCCATAGCGCGGCGGAGGCGATCTGTCGGATGCGCCACCAAGGATGTTGTGTGGCTTGTTGTGCGAGGTGAGAGAGGGCGTAGGGGTGCATGGCTGCGAGAGCGAGGGCTGCGTTTTCTTGGACGCTGCGGTTGGAATCTTTGAGAGCGCGAACAAGGGCGGGGATCGCAGAACGGGCTTCAGGGCCGATCTGTGCGAGTCCTTGGGCGGCATACCAACGCGCACGCCACCAAGTATTTTGTTGGAGGGTTTGGGTCAGCGGAGGGATCGCAGGAGGCCCCATCTTTCCCATCGCGACAAGAGCGGCTTGTTGGACTGTTTTGTCTGGATCGCGCAGCGAGTCGATGAGTGTGGGAAGTGCTTCGGTGGCGGCCTTGGGACCGATGGATCCGAGCGAACGCGCAGCGATACGGCGCTCTTGGGGCGTTTCACCAAACTTGAGCAAGCGCAACAAGCCCGGGGTGGCTTTGGGGCCGATCTGCGCGAGAGCAAGGGCGGCGGCTTGGCGAACGATGGGATCTTCGTCGCGTGCGGCGCGAGTGAGTTCGGGGACGGCAGAGGCGGCTTGCGCTCCCATGCGGTGGAGGGCTTTGGCGGAGGCCAGTCGCAAAGAGGCCGATGGTTCGGCGATTAGTGTTTTTCGCAACAAAGGTGCGGCGTTGGGTCCCATCTCTCCGAGCGCTTCGATTACAGCGATTCGGACACGCATATCACGTTCTTTTTCGAGGGCGTCTTTCATCACAGGCAACGCCCGAAGACTGGTGACTGCGCCCAATTGGCCGATAGAACGGGCGGCCTGCCACCGCATCTGCCACCAACTGTTTTGATCCAAGATCCCCATATAGGCCGACAAGCTTTCTTGCCCAAAGGGTTGCAATGCCTCCATTGCAGCCGCACGCACGCGGTGTTCTGGATCGCGTGTGGCGCTCTGCAACAGCGGGATCATCTCTTGGGGGGGACCAAATCGCGTGATCAGTAAAAGTGAAAAACGCCGCATCTGCCAGTCTTTGGAGCGCATCGCTTTTTCGAGCAGAGGGTAGGTCGTGATCGCTTGGGCTCCCACTTCTGCAAGGCGCTCTTGCGCTTTGGCTTTTAATTCGCTGTCTTGCCCACGATAATCCGCAAGCAGCCGTTTCATTCCTGAAGGCAGACCTTCCATCGACGCCGAATACAGGCCATCTTCTGCGCAAACTTGCGATGTAAGACCAAACCAGATCCCCGCGCACCACAAGATGCGCCACACACACCATCCCGCATGACCGAGGTATTCTGAACAATTGGAGCCACTTCGCTTCTCCATGATATCTCTATCCTTTTTTTGATCGGCTGGAACATCTTTGTGGGTTTGATCGGCTGGAACATTTTTGAGGGCGGTGGGGGTTTGTGCAGAGCGCAGGGGGCGGTGTGGTGCGCTGCGCTGGGTTTCTCTTGTTGCGTGCTCGGTCGTTGCCTCTTCTTTTTTTGCGTTTTTTACTGAACAAAGTATCAATCTCCCTTTTTTGGAGGAGGTTGGCTACACTGCGCAGCCCAACGCAGGTTGTTGTGTTTGTCTTGTCGTGTGGAGGAGTTTTGCATGTCCAAAAAAAACAACCGTCCTTCCAAAGGAGCCGCCAATCCGCCGAAAAAAGGAGCCTCGTCATCCGTTTCGTCGGAGGCATCGCCAACGCGAGCCTCGATCCCTCGCGAACAAGGATCCGCACACGCAACGGGCCAGACCTTGCGTTCTACGGAGACCTCCGAACCTACTGTATTCGCGTCATCGAATGAAGAGGCTGCCTCCTTATCGAAGCAAGAGGCCGCCTCCTTATCGAAGCAAGAGGCTACATCCTTATCGAAGCAAGAGGCTGTACTGCCGCCGAAAAAAGGGGACGGGGTGTCTTCTTTGCAGCCACAAGCCTCTTCGGTGTGGGATGGTGCGGTCGTGTCGTGGGGGCAATGGTGGAAGTCGCCGTCTGTGGATGCGGATGGGGTGGATGATCGGGCGATTCAATTTGCTTTGGTTGCGGTGTCGTTGTTGTTGTTTACCACGCAGCTTGGTTATGGGCTGTGGGATTGCTGGGAGCCGCATTATGCGGAGACGGCGCGCATGATGATCGTGCGCAAAGATTGGGTGCATCCGTATTGGTCTTACGCTTACTTTCTGTCCAAACCGATCTTGATGTTTTGGTACATGGCGGCCTCGATGTCCGTCTTTGGTATCAACGAATGGGCGGTGCGTTTGCCCTTTGCGTTGCATGCGGTGTTGTTGGTGTGGGGGGTGTATGTTGTGCTTGCGCGGCTGTATTCGTCGCGTGTCGGGGTCTTGGCTGCGGTGATCACCGCAACGGCTCCGTTGACGGGGTTTATGGGGCGACAAGCGCTTTCGGATATCTTGGTTGTCACTTATCTCACCCTTGCGATGGGCTTTTTGGCGTTGGCCTTGTTTGGTAGCAGGCCTTCACGGGAGGAGGCCGAACGTACGGGGCGCAGACCTCCTGTGCATCTGCCTTATTTGACGTTTTTTTATGCGTTGATCGGTTTGTCGTTGCTTGCCAAAGGGTTGCTTGGTCTTGGCATCGCGGGAGCGGTGTTTGTGGGATATCTGTTGTTCACCTTTGATCTCGATAGCTTGCGGCGTTTGCATATCCCGCGAGGGGCGATCTTGGTGGGGGTGATCGCTTTGCCTTGGTATATCCACATGAGTTTTTTTCCCGGGCGCAACATCGACGATCACAAGACTTTTTGGGATCGCTTTGTTTTGCACGACAACTTTTATCGTGTCTTTGGGGGGGTTCATGGTGAACGCGGCGACTTTGTGTATTTTGTTCGGCAGCTTGGGTATGGTTTGGGGCCTTGGTTGGCTTTTTTGCCGATGGGGTTGTTTGGTGTGGCGCGTTTTCGCGGGGGTGATGCGATGCAAGGGGGACTCTCTGTCCACGAGCAACTGCGGCGCTTTTTGTTGTCATGGTGGTTTGTCACCTTTGTTTTTCTGACGTTATCACAGACAAAGTTCCATCATTATGTCTTTCCCGTGATCCCGATCAGCGCCATCTTGATCGCTTTGTGGATCGATCGCTATTTGAGCGAGCCTTTTGATACAACCCAACGCTTCGCTTTGATCGCGATCTTCGGGATCTTGGCGATGGTGATGCGAGACTTTATCCACGAACCCAAGAGCCTTGTGAATCTGTTTGTGTACAAATATGAACGTGCGTATCCTGCGGCAGATACGGCTTTATGGAGCATCGATGGGATATTGCAGAGCTTGGGTCTCAAAACCAAGACGGGAAATTCTTGGGCGTTAACACCTGCGTTTGTTTTTCGCAATCTGTTTGTTCTGTTTGGTTTTGCCCTTGCTGTCGGCTTTTTTTATGAGATGCGCAAGGCGGCGATCGCTTTGTTTTGCGCTGCGGCTTTGTTGTTGACGATCTACAACACACACGTGTTTCTGGTGCGATTGAGCCAGCATTGGTCGCAAAAGCCGTTGTTTGAGACGCTGCAAAAACACAGTCCGCTATGGAAGCGCCTTCTTTCCGACAAAAACATCGACGCTCGCCAGCATCCGATCCCCGAAGAGCCGCTGTTTGCGTTCAAAATGAATTGGCGTGGTGAACAGTTTTACGCCTTAAACCACGACCTTCAGATCATGGGAACGAACGCTTATGCCCGTCTTTACGACGCGATCCAACGCCACCGACGCCCGGGACGCCCTGTGTTTTTCTTGACCGAAGCCGAGCGTTTCGATCAACTCAAACGCGGTGTCGGATCGTACGATGCGTCTCTCCTGCGCGTCATCGACAAATCCAACAACAAATACATCTTGGTCAAGCTTCTCCCCCGCAATGCCTCTGCCCCTCTTGACCTCCAACGCCTCGAACGCGACAAACGAAATCGCGAATATTACGACAATTGGGTGCGCGATTGGCAGAAAAAGCAGCGTTTGAAAAATCAAAAAAAATAAGGCGGAAACCTCGAAGGATGGCGGTGTGTTCTCGATACCCCTCACCCCCCCCGACCCCACCTCTCCCCGCGACGCTGCGCTGCGGGGCGAGGGGGGAGAAAAAAACGAAACGACCCCGTGTTGGACTCTGTGGGCGATGGTGTTTCATCGCGCTCCTCGATGAAAATAAGCACAAGCACGAAGAAAAAACTGCGGTGCATCCGAGCGTTTGATTTTTTTGATCGTGCTTATGCGTAGGCGGGAGCGCTATCAAGCCAGCAACGATGCTGCTTGGAAGGGTGCGAACGCGGGATTTGGGAGCAACAACGAAAGCAGCGTTGCAAGGCTCAGGAGCGGGGCCGAAGGCACAAGGCGGCCTTAGAGAAGGGGGTTTCTTGTCGGATCACAAGTCCTTCGGGAGTCATCTGCGTGTGTTGTACGAGTTCTAAGCCTTGCCAAGGAAGAAAATACGTGGCTGCGTCATCTTCTTTGTCTACAAACCCGTGGCCTTTCCAAGGTGATCTCCACCACAAAAAGGGGAAGTAGCCTTGTTTTCCGCTGACGTCGAAGGTATAGCCATCTTCTTTGAGGTGGATGGTTTCTAGGCTGCGAAACAGGGTGATGCCGCCGAATGAAAGCTGTGTGATGTGGAAGACCTCGTTGTGCTGGCCTCGGCTTGTGTAATCCATCAGGGTCGAAAAAGTGGGGAGCCTGTTTTGGCGGCAAAAAGAGTCGAGAAGCCGAAGCGTTTGTTTTTCTTTCCACCGCAAGGAGCTTGTACGAAGGCCCTCAGGATCGGTGATCTCAAGCTGAAAGGGACTCCACCAACGTCCCTGTTTGGCTTGAAAATAGCGGTGGTGTGGCGGAAGTGTGTTTGTCAAGGCACGCTCCTTGGTGGGTGGGAGCAGATCAGTCGTCTAGGCCGGCGTAGAAGGCTTCGATCTCGGCAGCATATTTTTCGTTGACGACGCGGCGTTTGATCTTTTGGGTGGGGGTGAGTTCGCCGCCTTCGATGGTAAAGTCGACGGGCAGGAGTGTGAATTTGCGGATGCTTTCGTAGCGTGCGAGGCTTTCGTTGGCTTTTTTCACCTCTGCATCGACGTATTGGATGAAGTCGTTGTGTTTGGCGAGTTGTTGAAGATCCGAGGGCCAACCGCGCTCTGCGGCCAATTTGGGCGCACGCTCGGGATCGAGCGTAAGCAAGGCCGCCATAAACTTGCGGCGGTCGCCGATCGCTACTGCTTGACCGATGCCATCGATCTGGCGCAAGAGTTTTTCGATATTTTGTGGGGCGACGTTTTTTCCGCCAGCGGTGATGATCAAGTCTTTTTTGCGGTCGGTGATGCGGAGGAATCCATCGCTGTCGAACTCGCCGATATCGCCCGAATGCAGCCATCCGTTGTTGAGTGTTTCGCTCGTGGCTTCGGGGCTTTTGTAATATCCCATAAAGACGTTATCGCCTTTGAAGATGATCTCGCCGTCTTCGGCGATCTTGACTTCGACGTCGGGAAAGGGTCGTCCGACCGTTCCGAGCTTGGTCCAACCGGGTTTGGGGCGATTGAACGTGGTGGGTCCCGTGCCTTCGGATTGTCCGTAGACTTCGTGGATGGGGATACCGATCGACAAGAAGAATTCGAGGACGTCAAGGCCGATAGGAGCAGCGCCGACGACCGCAACACGCAGCCGATCCAAGCCGAGGCCCGCGTGGATCTTACCGAGGATGCGGCTTGCAAGTTTGAACTGGAGGCCCAAGACGCCGCTCGGTGCGCCGTGTTGGAGCTTGTGGTAGCCCGCTTTGAGGGCGACTCCCCGCGCCCAACCGAGCAGCAGCTTTTTGATCCCCTTGGCTTCGGCAAACTTGCCTTCAAGCGCGGTTTTGAATTTTTCCCATACACGCGGAACACCGAGAAAGATCGTCGGTCGTGCTTTGGTCAGTGCATCGCGGATCTGTTTGAGGTCGGCGCAGAAATAGGCCGGACTACCCGCCGAAAGAGGAACGTGGATCGTGAACATCTGCTCGGCGATGTGCGACAGCGGAAGATAAGAGACGTTGCAATCGTTTCCGTCCAATCCACCGACCAGATCAACGGCTTTCCCAGCGGTGAATGCAAGGTTGCGTTGGCTGAGCATGACGCCTTTGGGGGGGCCTGTGGTGCCGCTGGTGTAGATCAGCGTCGCAAGGTCGTTGTAGTCGATGCTGTCGACGCGCTTGTGGACTTCATCGGCTTTTTCATCGCCTTCTTTTAAGAAGTCTTCAAAGGAGACGACTTTTTCGTGTTTGATCTTGTCGGCGTCACGGATCATCACAAAGCGCTGAACGGCTTTGAGATCCTTGAGGATGGGGGCCACCGAAGCGTCCCACAGCTTTTTGCTTTCGATCACAAACACGATGGCTTCGCAGTGATTGACGATGTAGGCGGTTTGTTCGGGGGTGCTGGTTTGATAGACGCCTGCGGGTACGCCGCGAACCATCATGGCTCCGACATCGGCGATCACCCATTCAGGGCAGTTGTCGCCCATGATTGTCACAGCCCCACCGGGCTTGTGGCCGTATTTGATCAAGGCCCCACCGAATTTTTGGCACTGATCCCAGTATTCTTTCCATGTGATCATGCGCCATGCGTTGCCGGCTTGGCCGTATAATGCGGGCTGATTTGCTGATTTTTGTGCGTGCGCTCGAAAGCGGTCGATGACTGTATCGCGGGCCACTTCCCTCTCCTTTGTGGTTTACGTGATGTATTTGCCCTGTGATGGGGGCGTTTGCGATCGCCGTCCATCGGTGCGGATTCCATCCCGACACAGGCAGGGGTGTTGCGAGGCGGTGAACCAAGCGAACGTCCTGTTGGCGCTCAGTACAAGCAACGAGATCACAGGTTGCGTATAAGCCGCTTTGTATTGATGATCCATGCGGCTTCCCTCAAGGGCCTTATCGTATGCAATTCGCCGAAACAAGCAACCTTCTTTTTTGTGATGGGGTGTGTGCTTTGTTTGCGGCGTGGTGCGTACGATCGAGGCATAGCGTGTGCAGGAGGGCGCAGCATGGACGCCGAGAGGCGCGGGTGATGGAAGTGCTTTGGAATGTGCGGATGGAAGGGAGATATCGGATGTCATTGAAGCAGTGGGTAAGACAAGCGCGTGGGGTGCAAGCGAGTGATCTGCATTTGGAAGCGGGGATGCCGTTGATGGTGCGAGTGCGTGGGCAGTTGCAGCCGATCGGAGGGGCGATTGGAGGGGCTGCGTTGTTGGAGGCGGCGCGTGGGTTGTTGGGGGAGGCGTGGCCGTTATTTTTACAGCAGCGATCGTACGATCTGGCCCAAACCATCGGCGGAGTGCGTTGTCGCGTCAACGTGTTACAAAGTGTGCGGGGAGTGGGGTTTGCGATCCGACTGATGTCTGCGCAACAACCGACGGTTGAGAGCTTGAATCTGCACCCCGTGTTGCGTGAGATCGCGGCCTTGCCGCACGGATTGGTGTTGGTGTCAGGCCCCACAGGAAGCGGCAAGTCTTCGACTTTGGCGGCGATGGTGCAGGAGATTAACGTGCATCGGGCGTGTCATATTGTCACGATCGAACATCCGATCGAGTTCTTCTTGTCGCCTGTGCGATCGTTGATCAGGCAGCGCGAAGTGGGGCGAGACACGCCTTCGGTGGAGCGCGCATTGATCGATGCGATGCGCGAAGATCCCGACGTGTTGATGGTGGGGGAGATGCGCGATCCCGAGACCATGCGGCAGACCCTCAATGCTGCAGAGACCGGCCATCTGGTGTTTGCGACAGTTCATTCCTCAAGCTGCGCAGAAGCTTTACAACGCCTTGTCTCGGCTTTTTCTCCTGAGATCCAAGCGGGTGTGCGTACGCAGTTGGCGGATTGTTTGCAGGCGGTGGTCTGCCAACGCCTGTTGTATCGGGAAGATCTGGATCTGCGCGTTCCTGAATGTGAGATCATCCGAGGTTCTTCTGCGGTGCGCAATCTTGTGCGCGAAGGGCAATTTTTCAAGCTGCTTTCTGTTATGGAAACGGGGGCGCGTGAGGGGATGTGGAGCTTTGAGCGTTATCGCGCTTGGCTCTTGCAACGTACGCAATGGTCATGGCCGCAAGCACAAGATGAAGCGAGTCTTTCTGTGGACGACGAGATCGGGGCTTATGCCTTGCCATCGTTGTCTTTCTCGGATGGTGCGGGGCCTGCCAAGCCGCTCGGAAACCTCCATCACACCGAGGCAAACGCTACTTCTCCTGCTCCGCCTGCAACCAAAACACCGTACATGGGCGGAGGACGGGTCTCTCGGATTTCTCACTCCCCACCGTCTCCACACAAGTCCACCGACGAAGAGGACGAAGTCATCGAGATCCAAGCTCTCGATGACGACTTGAATTCGCTGATTAAGGCGCTCGAAAAACGCTGAGAAGATCAAGGCTTGGTCAGGGCGCGTTGCAAGAGGTCGCAGCGGTCGGTGCGTACGCCTTGGAGCATGGCAAGCGGTTCGTCGAGTTGTAGGGCGTTGTCTTTTTGTGGATCGTAGGCATTCCACGCAAAGGCTGGTAGTGTCGGCCCGTTGGGGTCTTTGTGTAGGGCGAGGCGGCTCCAATAGCGCATCATGTCGTTGGATATCTTGAGGTCGGTGGGGTCGGGCGTGAACAGCGGGATATCGATCAGGCTTTGGAAGACATACAACAATTCGATGCCGTGGGCTGCCTTGCCTTCGCGGTTGGGGAGTTTGGGTCGGCGGGAGAAGAAATACCGCCAGACCGAGGCTTGTTGGTTTTGTGCGAGGTTTTTGGTGAGGACGCGGGTGGGGCAAGTGAAGGCCAGATCCGTCAGCAGATCGACCAACGCATCGCGTGGTGTCGGATACTTGCCTGCATCGTACATCTTGAGGATGGCGTCGATATCGGTAGGACTGGCCGTTTTGAGCAGGTTTTTGACGTACGTTTCGTAGGCGGCTTGGGTGGGAACTTGGATGGTGGGAGACAGCAAAGACTCGTATTCATCGGCGTTCGAGCCGATCACAACGGGGACTGCGTTATGTTCTTTGGCGAGGATGGTTTGTGTGGGGTGTTTGAGAAAGGCGTATCCGTCGATGATCGGGCCATAATCGCGGTCGGTTCCTCCAAATTCAAGGCGCGTGATGGCGATATCTGCGGGGAAGATCTGGGCGATCTCGCTGGCATCTTTGCCTCGCAAACAAGCGAGGCGATCCGCTGCGTCTTTGCAATTGCTTTGATCGAGTCGTTTCGTTCCGTTGGCTTCGGCGATCTTGGATTCGACGGCTCCACACCCACCGCTTTGCATCAAAGCCGCGTGAAACAGGCCCTTTGAGAGAGGCGACGCAAGATGGGCGCAGACGTTCACGGCCCCTGCGGACTCACCAAAGATCATCACTTGATCGGGATCCCCACCAAAGGCGAGGATCTGTTGTTGAACCCATCGCAGCGCAAAGACTTGATCCAAAAAGCCGTAGTTTCCGGACGTTTTGTGAGGGGATTCTTTGGCGAGTTCGGGTAAGGCCAGATAACCGAGTGCTGCGAGGCGGTAGTTGATCGTGACGACGACAACATTGTGCTGTTTGGCGAGATGTTTTCCGTTGTAGATCAAAACGCTGCCGAGGTTGGTTTCGCTGCTTGCGCCTTGGACGTTTCCGCCACCGTGTATGAAAAACATCACAGGTCGGGGCTGTTGGGGCGTGGCTTGGGCGGGCCGCCAGATGTTCAGGGTCAAGCAGTCTTCCGCGCCGCTGCTGCGGTTGGTTCGGATATCCACTTGGGCGCAAGCACTTCCAAAAGAAGCCGAGGGGCGGATCTCTTTCCAACATGCGGGAGGTTGGGGAGCCTTCCAACGCAATGCACCGAGCGGCGGGGCCGCATAAGGGATGCCTTTGTAGCTCCACACGCCGTCCTCTTGTGAACCGCGCACCGTCCCGTAAGTCATCGCGATATCGCCGTCTTGTTCGGGCTTGGTCGTTTGGCAAGTGATCGTGTCAGGTGTGGTTTCTGCTGTCGCCTCAGGAGATATCTCAGGCGTGGTTTCTGCTGTTGCTTCGGGGGATATCTCAGCGGTGGTTTCTGCCGTTGTTTCGGTGGCATCGGGGGATGCTTCTTGTGTTTTCTCGATGTCCGAATCAGACACGATCTCTTCGCTGCCATCGGGCTGTGGCGTACTTTGTGGGCATCCGATCTGTGTCGATACAAGCCACGCCAAGCAGAGCGCCAAGGCCAGCGAGGGCCTCCAATCCATACGAAACATCGTTGTAATTCCTTTCTTCTCAGAAGTGATACGATATCCGAGTGATCTGTGATCGAAGGAGAGCGCGAAGACGCCCTGTGCTTGGGCAGCCACACCTGTCTGCCCCTACATTTTTACGATCACGCAACGGGCGGATTTCGTATGATGCGGACTGTTGGAGGGTATCTGTGAGGATTTGACCCGCGTCCCATCCGTCGATCCGCCAAAATCAGCGGGTTATCGATCATCGGCAAGGCTTCTTGTTCGGTTGAGCGGTTTGGTTGATCTTCGGCAAGGAAGCCGTGATCGCGAACGTCCAAGCGACAGAGTCGTTGTGTTGAAAACCTGTGCTGTCTTCGCCAAATACGGGGTCCATAGAGCCGCACTCCCTTGTGGGGTGTGGGGTGAAACCCCATAGGCGTTAGGTTAAGCGCTTGTTGGCCCCCCACCCCAGCCCTCCCCCGTGAACAGGGGAGGGAGCGAAAGTCGGAAGCAGCGGGGATGTTGTTTTTTCGTGACGCACGCTGTATGCACGAGACGCAGACGCTACGTTCACGGGGGGATTGAGGGGGGGCCAACACCCAAAACGGCGATCATCCTCGACCCTCCGGTGTTTCCACCTTAACCTAGCGCGTGTGGGGTGAAACCCCACAAAATAAATTGGAACGGTGTAAGTCCTAGGAAAAGGAGAACGAGTTGAAGCCGATACGTTTTGTGGGTCGTTTTGTGGAGATGCCGTTGTATGGGATATTTCGGAGGTTGCAGGCGGAGATGGAGGTGTGGCGGGTGGGAGATCCGCCGATAGCCTTTGATGTGGTGGATCCCGATGCTTCGGTGGTTCACTACACAGGCGAAGTATTGGAGAATGGGGCGATCTATCGGTCGTATCGTTGTTGGTTGGAGCTTTGCGAGCAGTTGGATGCGCGATTTTTGACGCCGCAAGTGTTGGGGGATGGTTTTGTGCGCTTGCGGATCTTGCCGCTGGGTTTCGGAGATTCGTGGCATGAACGCGCCCGTCCATCGGGGGATCGCGAAAAGTATGGCGCGCATACAGAGTTTTCGCGGATCGATAAGCTTGAGGAGCCTTCTTTTCTTGTGGATTATGTCGATGCGTTGGAGCGGCTGGAGCTTCCTGAGGCTGCGGAGATCTTGGATCTGGGCATCAACAAGGGAGACGAGTTTGCGATCTTTTCGCAGCTTTATCCGCCTTCTGTGTATGAGACGATGCGTTTTGTCGGGGTGGATCATGCGTCTTCGGCGCTTGCTGTGGCGCGGACTCGGTTTCCTTCGGAGCGATTCCGTTGGATTGACGCGGATCTCAACGATCTAGCGTCGCTTGGGTTGGGGCGCTACGATCTGATCGTCAGCATCGCGACCTTGCACAGTCCTGCGCTGCGCTCGCGTGAGATCTTCCACGATCTTGTGCGCCTTCATCTCAAACCAACAGGCCACATTATCCTCGGATTCCCGAACTGCCGCTATCTCGATCACGAGATCCGTTGTGGCGCAAAAATGAAAAACTACACACGCCCCGAACTCTCCGTCTTGTTTCACGAAGTCGCCTACCACAAGCGCTACCTCCAACAGCATCGTTTTCGTGTGACGGTGACAGGAAAACATACGCTGCTGCTGACGGGAAAGCGCCTACCTGCGGCTTCTTTGGAGCAGGATGTCGCAGAGTAGCGCGCAAGAGAGCACCCCAAAAAGCGAGCGCTTTTCGACTCAACTCGGCTCCGTATCGGATAGGACTTACACAGTTCGATACGAAAAAGGCCCATGTTCGGGCGTGGGTGGTTCGCGAACCGCCCCTACAACGTTCTGATATCTCAGGGTTTCCCTTTTCAACTGCGTAATCCGAAATCCGCCCAGAGTATGATCGTAAAGAAGTAGGGGCAGCCCCCTGTGGCTGCCCAAGAATCGGGCATCTACGCACTCTCCTACGATCACACATCTCACGGATATCGTATAAGTCCTATCGGAGTGATCTGAAGACAAAAAAACCCGTGTTCGCGATGTTTCAAGCGACAGCGTGCTTGGTTTGAAAAACCTCCGATCTCTTCGCCAATACGGGGTCAAGGGGACGTCGGTCCCTTGCGGGGCGTGGGGTGGCACCCCACAAGAACAAACCCGATCGCGCAGGCTTCTTATCTGTCTTCGCGGTGTGGTGTATTCGGAGAGAGGCGGCAGAGGGCGATCTTGAGGGGGGGTTGGCCGTCGAAGGAGGGGAAGTCGGTTTCGGGAGGGAGGATATCGATGCTTTCGAGCGGGACATCGGCTTTTTGGGCGCAGCGTTCGAGAGAGGCCTGCCAGTCGGAGAGGGCGACTTCGGCGACGTTGTTGGTGGCGATCAAGATCCCGCCTGCTTTGGTGGCGAGCAGAGCGGGCTTAAAGAGACTTTGGTAATCGCGAACTAGATCGACGGCCCCAAACGGACCACGCGCAAAGCGCGGTGGATCGAGAAAGACGACATCAAACGTTCGAGAAGAAAAACGCTGATAAGGCCGCCTGCCCGCTTTGCCTTTGATCGGTAAGTTCGCCAGTTGGCGCATTACAGGGATCGCATCTTCTTGGATGAAGCGTAGGCGCAAAGAGGGGCTTTCCACAAGGCCGTTGATTTCGGCATTTTCGTGTCCGATGGCCAGATTGGAGGCTGCAAAGTCCACATTCCAAACTTCGCGGGCGCCGGCCTTGGCGGCACAGATGCCCATCGTGCAAGTGTACGCAAACAGATTGAGGACAGATGCGCCTTTTGCGATCGTGCGCATATAACGGCGACCTGCGCGCATATCCAAGAAAAACAGCGGATCGATCCCGCGATGTCGTCCTTGTATCCGATATCGCAGTCCCATCTCTTGGCAGGTCATCGGCGCGAGAGCTTCGGGGGAGGGTTGGTGCCATGCGTCGAAGGTTTGTTGAGGGCCTTTGGAGCGATGGTTGTAGACGAAGTGTTTGATATCGCACAGGCGCGTGATCCAGATATCGGCCAAGGCATCGCGTTGTGGGGAGTCGAGGGGTGAACCAAAGGTTTGGAGCAAGAGCAAGGGTCCGTATCGATCGACGGTTAGGCCGGGGATGCCTTCGGTTGCGCCGTGGAACAGTCTGTAAGCGTCGGTCGATTCGGCGTGAAGCTGATCGATCAGAGCTTGTCTGTGCGACCACGCTTGTTCCATGTGGTCTTTGGCCATCAAGATATCCAAGAGAGGCTCCATTGCGTTGTGGTTTGGGTGCGGTTGTGGAGCGGCGAAGGGCGGAAGGAGCAAAGGATATCGTCGAGTCCTTCGCCCTCTTCACCCACATGACGACAAAGAAGGTGGCGGAGGGCGGAAGGATCAGAGGATACCGTCGAGGTCGGCGGGTTGGGGTTGTTGATCGAGCCAGCGTTGGGCTTTGGCTTCAGCGCGGCTCCATAGGCTTTTGTGGGCGTGGGCTTCTTTGCGCAACAGCGCAAGAGCCGCGAGTGTGTAGATCTGCATCGGATGGGCTTGTTGTTGGGCGCGGGTATGGACGGCTTGCCAACGAGCGCCAAGCCATGCTCGCAGCGTAGGACTTTCAGGAAAGCTGCCATCGGCGCGTTGCGTCAACAAAAGTTCCATGATGCGTTCTTCGATGCCTACGGGGGCGGGCGGTTCGGCTTCTTCGCGAGCGTGCTCGGTGCTTGGTGTGGCGAGGTCGTCTGCGTCCTCGTCGCCCGAACCTCCTTTGTTGGAGCTTGCGGCAGGTGCGAAAGAAGCTTTTGCGTCGCGAGGCGGAGCAATGCTCTTCTTTGCTTTTTTGGGAGCCGAACGAGCGGGTTGTAGCACAGATCGTTCTTTGGCCATCTCACCATCGGGCAGATCATAAAACAACCCGCTGTGAGAAGTGACGGGTTCTTGATCGGCGAGCATTCCACCGAATCCCCCGCGCCCGCTTTGCAAACCGCCGAGGGCGCCATGTGCCGCAGGCCCTGCGGGTGCAGCGCCGCCACCACCCGGGGCTGGTGCAGGGGGGGGCGCTCCAAAGGAGGCCATCTGCGGAGACATCGAAAGACTCGCCGACATCGAAAACATCATCGCATTGAGCGGAGCAGCGGCAGCAACGGCTTGGGGAGCAAGCAATGGATGGCCGCCCCATCCTGTGGTGAGAGCGATGGGGATGCGACGCAACGCAACGGGTTCATCGGAGCGTTCGTCGGTGGGGCGTTCTTCGACAGCGATATAACTGGCGACGCTCGACATCAGGCCAAAGTCTTTGCTGAGTTGTAAGAGCTTCTCGCGTTTTTTGGTTTCTGTGTCTGTTCGACGTTGTTGGCTGCCGCTGTCATCGCTTTCTTCGAGATCGCGGATGGCGTGGCGTGCCCACAAGATCGGGATCGGGCTGTTGCGTTCGGCTTTTTCAAAATCGAGTGGAAGGCTCCATTGTTGTTGATCGGCTTGGAGCGTGACCGCGCTGTCGTGGCCGTCTTGGATACGCGCAAACAGAGTCATCCCTTCGCCAGCAAACAGCGGTGGAAGTTGTTTGGGGGCGATGTCGGCTTTGGTCTTGCCCCAACGCAGATCGATCTTGTCGAATATCGGGGTGTTGAGGCGGCCAAATGTGCGCAGCACTTTGGGTTCGATGCGCTCGCCTGATGCGATGAACTCCGCGGAACCTCCCGATGCACGGGCGATCCCACGCACAAGCTTTTGGCTGACGCCTTCGCCGATACCAAAAGCAAACACTCGTGCGGGCCGTCCTTTGCGACACAAACGGATCGTTTCGTCTTCGTTGGAGACCTGTCCATCGGTGAGGACGATGATCTGGCGTGGGCGGGTGGAGTGTGATGGCAGATTGTAGATGCTCTGGAGTGGTTCGAGGATCTCGGTCCCACCGAGATCTGCGTCAATGCGTGCGATGTACGCGCTGGCTTCGTCAAGATGGGCTTGGTTGAAGGGGACAGGTTCAGGCCAAAGCCGCTCGAAGCTCGAAAAGAGCGAGGGCGCGGCGGGCTTCTTCGATACTCGATCCGCTCATCGAACCCGAACAATCGAGAACAAAAAAGACTTCGCTTGGGAGGATCGGTGCGCCTTCGGGATCGGGGCGAAAGTGCAACATCGCAAAGCGCTGTCCGTCGGCAGTGCAAGCGACTTGTGCAAAAGGCTGGTGTGGCTTGCGAGGCTCGATCAGCAACACAAAGTCCCGATCCATCGCGATCTCACGTTGGCTGAGTGACACGACCGCGTGATCGTCTTCGAGGGTGATGCGTACAGGGTGGGAGGGCGATTCGACGTGGCGTAGTCCTCCATTCAAGCGCAGCATCAGTTCGAGGCTGAGTCCGTAAGGTACGCGCAGTTGGCGCGGAGTATCGAGGGCTGCGATGGTTTCGGGAGATTCGGCGGCTTGATGCGCGGGGATGTAGCGCGGGGAAACGGTGGTCGGGAGCATCAAGCGGATCGCAGAGCCTTCGTAGGCGAGTTCTGCAACATAAGAGATCTCGATCTCGACGGTCTCTTCGGGGGGGATGCGTCCGACCGAGATCGTAAAGATATCGGCGCGCACTTGCTCCATCAAAAAGGCGCTGTTTCCTTCGCGGATGGCCTCGTCATAACGTTCGAAGGCTCGTTCTTTTTCGTCGATCTCTCCTCGAAGCACGCGATCTTTGAGGCGTGCTACAAAGCCGCACACAGCGGCTTGTTCTTCGAGAGGAAACAAATAGACAGCTTCGATCTCGATCGTCTCGGTGTTTCGGTAGCGTTGTTTGACGGTGATCTGGCTCGATAGGCCGCTGATCTGGCCTTCGATACGGACTCCTTCGAGCGCAACAGGTTTTCCATCACAAAAAAGGCCGCTGTTGCGGTCTTTCAGGGCGATCTCTTCGATGGCTTGGTTCGGCATGGTGGCCTCGTGATTTGGGGTGATGAGAGAGGGCGTTCAAGCATAGTAGTCTCCGAAAGCAGCCTGTCAAGGGGGCTTTCGGAGGCACGAGGCCAAACGGCGTTCGTCAAACAAGGGGTGGATGGGTCGGAGATCTGGGGAGCGAAAAGCAGGGAGGTTAGGGGAAGGCGGGGCAATGTTTGGTTTGAGGATCGGGGGCTGTGCAGAAGCGACCGCAGATGCCGGGTGGAGGAGGCGCTCCACCGGAACAGCAAAGCTGTCCTTGGGGGCATCCAGAGACATTACAGCAGCAGCTACCGAGCGTTCCGTCTTGGTTGCGGCAGGGGTCGCCTGTTTTGCAGAGGACATCGGTGCAGGAGAGGCAAAGGCTCATGCGACGGAGAGAGGCGCATTTGTTGTTGGAGTCGCAGACTTGGCTGTATTTGACGCAATCGCAGTCATGTTTGCAATCGGCGGGGCAAGTCGAGAGGCTTTGGTCATGTTGGAAGCAAGGTTCGCCGCTGACGCAGGTGGCATCGCCACAAGACTTGCATTGGGAGAGGCGACGTAGAGCGCGGCATCCGTTGGTTCCGTCGCACAATAGGCCAAATTTGAGGCAATCGCAGTCGTGTTTACAGGCCGTTCCGACACCTGTTCCCGGGCATTTGGCGAGGGTGCCTTTGGCGGTATAACACGAAGCTCCTGCGGGGCAAGGCGTATTTTCGCAAGAAGGGCAGAGGTTGGCGCGTTTGAGTGGCGCACAGGCTTTTTCGTGGCAGACCAGCCCCAAGGCGAAGCAATCGCAATCGTCCTGACAAGCGACTGCAGGGCAAGTCCCGATGTTTCCGGTCTTGTCGACACAAGGTTGTCCAACCAAGCAGCGTTGGGGATCTTCGCAAGGGGGGCATTGGTTGACGCGATCGACATCGGCGCATTGGTTGTTGACGCAGGCTTGGCCGGCCTTGTAGCAATCGCAGTCGTTTTTGCAAGACAGGGGGCCTTGTTCTTTCGGTGTATCGGGGGTTTCGTCAGGGAGGGGCTTGTCAGGAGCGTTTTCGACGATGCTTCCGTCTGTGGTGGTCTCGGTGGTGGTTTCGGTGGTGGCTTCGGTCGATGATTCGGTGGAGGTCTCGGTGGTGGCTTCGGTCGATGATTCGGTGGAGGTCTCGACCGTACCGTTTTCTTTGTTGCTTTGGGTTTCGGAGATTTTTTCTTGGTTTGGATCGACGCCGGGTGGCGTGCAATCAAGAACAGCGAAGGCGGCGACAGCCAACCATGCAAGGAAAAAGAAGGTTCGTTTCGGGGCGGTGTGAAAAAGGCTTGAGGCCATCGACAAAGTCTCCCATTATGCGCTGTTTCGTTCGGGCGCGGTGTTTGTTAGGGGGGATGCGTCCAACGTGAGGGCTTGTGTTGTCGGCGATAGACCTATGCGGTTGGGTTTTGGTCTCTGGATCGTGTTGGGTGGTGGACTTAGCGGGAGGTGGGGAAGGTGCGACCTTCCATCCTCGGAGTGTGCGACTCTGGATCGTGTTGGGTGGTGGACTTAGCGGGAGGTGGGGGAAGAGAGGTCGGTGAGGCAGTGGGCGAGGAAGCGCACAAGTTCTCTGACTTGGAAGGGTTTTGCAAAGAAGTCTGCGTTGAGCGAGGCGAGTTTCCGTTGTTCTTGCGGATCGAGCGGGTGGCCGCTGATCAAGACCACAGGCAAGCAAGGGATCTCTTCGCGCAAACGCCGAAGGAAAAAGAGTCCGTCTTGTTGTCCGATATGACGATCCAAGATCAACGCATCGGCAGTGTCGGCGATCAAAGCCATGTCGTGTTCGTCGTCTTGAAAGCAGTCACGGCAAGTGACGGTGAATCCTTTGCGTTCGAGGGCTTGGGCTAAGAGGTTTCGGATGGCTTCGTCGTCGTCGTAGACAACGATGTGCCCTTGCGTGCGAGTCTGCGATCGCTCCGATGTGTGGGCTGTATAGGGCGGTGTGGTTGGAGGTTCTATGATCGTTACGTTGTGGCGGAGATGGAGTCCTTGTTTGCGTGTTCCCGCGAGTTGTAGTGCGTTTTCTAGGCCATAAGGGTACGAAAGATCACGATAAAATGCTTGCATGGCCACGAATCCTTTCTATGCGGCATTCTTGCCGACGCCCGATTGGACGCCAGTTGCCGTCTTTTATTTAAGAAGCATAAAGCATTCCTCCGTCGCGGGTCGGAACAAAAAATCTCGATAGTTCGTCGTTTTGTGCGTTATCGTATGCTGTTTGAGCCAAGGGTGACGCGACGAAACAAGGGAGTTTCTGTCAGAGCGGGGTGGTCGCACGCAAACGGATGGAGAGGTCGTGGGCTTTTCGCAGAGGTTCGGGTTGTCGGTAGCGCGTGCAGCAGCGCAAGACAAAGGTGTAAGCGCTTTGCATATCGAAGCGATGGGCGGGAGAGACGTAGACAGGTTTGGTGTGGGGTTGTGTGCAGAGGCTCAAGCCGATGATCTGGCCTTGATCGGTGATCGGAGCCTGATCACCGCGTTGATCACCGACAGGCGCATGATCACCGAAGAACGGGGTTTTGCTGACGCCAACGGTAGGGATATCAAGGCTCCATCCGAGATGGCTCGCAAGCCCGAAGCGTCGGGGGTGAGCGATGCCATGTCCATCGATCAACAAAGCTTCGGGTGTGCGCTTGAATTGGGCGAAGGCGCGCAACAACAACGGCGCTTCGCGCAGCGAAAAGAGGCCGCTTGTGTACGGGTATTCGGGTTCCCCGATCCAAGAGGCTTCTTCGAGGACCGTGTGGGACTGCATATCGTAGAGGATAACGGCTGCATAGGCGATGTTTTGGTGTTTGTGGTAGGCAACGTCGGCAGCCCCGATCAGACGGGCTTGATCGGGGCCTTGGGTGATCTCGATCTGGTGTGCGAGTTGTGTTTGAAGTGCTTCGGCTAGGGCGGGATTATGGGGGAATTCTTGTTGTCGTTTGATATCCATTTGGCATCTCGTGTGTGGGTCGGTACAATGAAGGCGTTTTCCTGTGGCCTTGGGCGGATCGCAACGAGGGAGCGAGGGATTCGTCTTGGCTTTGGAGGGCGATCGCTGTTATAAGGGCGAGGCGAGATAGACGCAAACAGGAGGTAGGCTGTGCGAAAAAAGGCGAAGAGACAGCGCGGGTGGCTTGGTGATGTACGCAAAGGGGGCGCGCTGCTGGTGTGCTTGTTGTTGGGTGGGGGGATGGTGGGGCCTTGGGCGTGTAGCGCACCGTTTGATGGGGTGGCGATGCGCGAAGTGGCGATGGGTGTAGCGGTTGCGGGCTTTCAGGTGGATATGGGATGTCCGACGGAGTCCGCAGAAAGCTGTGAAGATCGCAATTCGGACTGGTACCAGTGGGTGACGACACCTGAGATCATCGAAAACAAGGGGCTGTTTTCGAGCGGAGATCCGATCTCGTACAGCCCGGGGATGTGGGAGCTTTATGAAAAAGATTTTCAGATGGCGAAAGAGGGTCTTGGGATCAAGAGTTTTCGGATGAGTATCGAGTGGAGTCGGATCTTTCCGAAAACGACGGAAGGAACGACAGGATACGAAGCGCTCAAGAAGATCGCCGATGCCAAGGCCATCGATCGCTATCGCAAGATGTTTCAAGCGCTCCGAAAGAACGGCATCGAACCGTTGGTGACGATCCATCATTATACGATGCCGCTGTGGATCCACGACGGTGTCAGTTGTCACAAAGATATCAAGGGATGCAAAAACAGAGGATGGGCGGAGCCGTCGCGGTTGATCCCCGAGATGGCGAAGTTTGCGGGCTTTGTGGCCGAAGAGTTTGCAGGAGAGGTCGATCGTTGGGTCACGCTCAACGAGCCGCTGGCGATCGTCTTGCCGGGGTATATGCAGCCGACGCAGACGCGCACCAATCCGCCCGGACTGTCCTTTCAATTCGATATCGCCAAACAGGTGATCAAGGGGATGATCCAAGCGCACGCCCAGATCTACGACGCGATCAAAGACAAAGACAAAAAAGATGCCGATGGAGACGGCAAAAACTCGGTGATCGGCATCGCTTACAACGTCACGCCTTTTTTGCCCAAAGATCCCAACAACAAAGTCGACGTCGACGGAGCCAAAAACGCCAACTATCTCGTCAACAAGGTCTTTCTCAACGCGATCTGCCAAGGCAAGTTCGACGAGGCGTTGGATGGAACGCAGGTCGATCGGCCCGAACTCAACCGCCTCGACTTTTTGGGCATCAACTATTACGGCTCGGTGACGGTTCCCGGGATCGTGGGGTCGCTGTATCCGGACTTTTCAAAGCTACTGACGTTTAACCCTTTGGAATTCAAACAAGAAGTGGTTGCGCCCAAGGTGCTTTACGAAACGCTGGTCGATCTCAAGTCTTGTGGCCGACCGATCATGATCACCGAAAACGGCGTGGAGATGCGTACCACCGAAGATCAACAAAAGATGGTGGGCTATCTGGTGCGCCATCTGTTTTGGATCGCTCGGGCCAATCTCGAAGGAGCCAAAGTCGAGGCTTACCACTATTGGTCTTTGATGGACAACTACGAGTGGAATCATGGTCTGCATCTCAAGTTTGGTTTGTATGCGGTCGATCCGAAAGATGCACAAAAGAAGCGGGTGGCGCGCCCGGGTGTTGCGGCCTTTAAGCAGATCTCCGATGCAGGTGGTCTGCCCCGTGCCTTGTTGCTGGAGCATCTCACCGCAGATGAAAAAGCTCTGATTCCCGATATCTTGAAGTGAGCACGATCGCCTAGATGATCTTTTTGGAACTCCAAAGGAGACTTTTTCGATGAACCCGTATTCGTCCATGATGTGGCGTTATCCGCACCCCACTCCGATCTTACCGGACTTTCCGATGCCAGAGTCGACCGAAGAGATCGAGGAATTCGCTCGTGTCCAGAGCCGCTTGCCTGAGTTATTTCGCGAAGTGTTTCCCAACCCGCTTGCACCGCGTACGGTGGTGGTGATCCCCAGCCTAAGCCTCGATCAGTCCGAGCTCAAGAAAGTCTCGGGTGTTCATCATTATGAGGAGCGGATGCTGTGTATGCTGATGCTCTTGCGTTTGCCGTGTACGCGGGTGATTTATATAACGAGCCAGCCGATCGTTCCAGCGGTGATCGACTATTATTTGGGGCTGTTGTCGGGGATCCCGGGGGCGCATGCACGCAAGCGCTTGTTGCTGTTTAGCTGTCACGATGCGAGTCCGACGCCATTGACGCAAAAGATCTTGGCGCGTCCGCGTCTTGTGCAACGCCTGCGAGAGTTGGCGAGCGGCGGCGAACACAACCACATGGTTTGTTTTAATTCGACGCCACTCGAGCGAACGCTTTCGGTGCGACTTGGTTTGCCGTTGTATGCTTGTGATCCTGCCTTGTCGTACCTTGGCTCAAAGAGCGGAAGCCGCGAGGTATTTCGCGAGGCGGGTGTGTTATTGCCCGATGGATTCGAGAACTTGCGTGATGAGCGCGATGTAGTGGAGGCGTTGGTGACGCTCAAACGCCGTTATCCAGAGATGCGGCGGGCGGTGGTGAAGCTCAACGAAGGCTTTTCGGGCGAAGGCAATGCCTTGTTTTCGTATGGCGATCTTGACGCAAGATCCGAGGACTTGGAGACACAGATCCGACAGCGTTTGCCGAGCCTGCTGCGTTTTGAAGCGAAGGATGAGACATGGCCTCGTTTTTCCCGAAAGTTCGAAGAGATGGGTGGGATCGTCGAGTGCTTTGTGGAGGGGGAGATCAAACATTCGCCTTCGGTGCAGTGTCGGATCAATCCGCTCGGTGAGATCAACGTGATCTCTACGCATGATCAAGTCTTGGGCGGTCCTTCGGGGCAGATCTTTTTGGGCTGCACTTTTCCTGCAAAAGGCGAATACCGCTTGGACATCCAAGAGGCAGGGGAGAAGATCTCGCGTGTTTTGCGAAGTCGCGGTGTGATGGGGCGTTACAGCGTGGACTTTATCTCGATCCCCCAACCTGACGGGACGTGGGAGCATTACGCCATCGAGATCAACTTGCGCAAAGGCGGAACGACGCATCCCTTTATGACGCTGCAATTCTTGACCGATGGTTTGTATGATCTAGAGACGGGTTTGTACAACACGCCTTCGGGCCAGCCGCGCTTTTATTATGCGTCGGACAACTTGGAAAGCGAAAGCTATAAGGGCCTTGCTGCCGAGGACTTGATCGATATCGCGGTGTATCACGGGCTGCATTATCACGGAGCCACGCAGCAAGGCGTGGCTTTTCACTTGATTGGGGCGCTCTCCGAGTTCGGCAAATTCGGTGTTTTGTGCATCGGTGATACGCCCGAAAAAGCCTACGAGCTTTACACCAAAACGGTCGAAGTGATGGATGGTGCCACCAAACAGGCGCGGGGAAAGAATGTGCGTGTGTTTTCGATCCTCAACGAGGCCCAAGCTGCCGATGTCAACGGATGATCTCCACCAACCCCAATCTGCCGATATCAACGGATAATCTCCACCAACCCCAATCTGCCGATATCAACGGATAATCTCCACCAATCCCAATCTGCCGATATCAACGGATAATCTCCACCAATCCCAATCTGCCGATGTCAACGGCTGATCGGGCTTGTGACTTATACGGGCTCCGCTCGTTGTGTGATCGTAAGGATGTAGGGGCAGACCCCATAGGCGTTAGGTTAAGCGCTTGTTGGCCCCCCCACCCCAGCCCTCCCCCGTGAACAGGGGAGGGAGCGAAAGTCGGAAGCAGCGGGGATTTTGTTTTTTCATGACACACGCTGTATGCACGACGCGCAGACGCT
>JAKLKB010000018.1 GCA_023150835.1 Myxococcota bacterium
CGCCGTAGAGGCCGGACACGTCCCTTGAAAACACGACCCCGCGACGCACACTTCGCCCGTTCCGCACGACTTCCCGCACGCTCCACAATGCCGCGCATCTGCCGTAAGATCCACGCATCCATCTCCCCCACATCCCAACAATCCCCCCGCACATAGGCAATTTCCGCCCTCACAACGCTGTCCGATCTCACAAGCCTTCCCACATACCCCACAATGCTTCGCATCTTGGCGCGTATCCACGCAGCGGTCCTCACAACGCGCTACCCCCTCACCCACACACTCTTCCACACAACGCCCCCCCTCGCAGCGTTCTCTTGCCCCACAAGCCTTCCCACAAACACCGCAATTTTTCGTATCTTGGCGAGGATTCACACACACACCACTACATAAAAATTCTTCATCCCCGCACAACGGACGACACTTCCCCTCCACACACACTTTCCCGCTCTCACACACACCACAAGGATCCGCTGGCTGCGTGCAATCCCACAACAAACCCACGCACAGCAAGCACCAAACAACCATCCGCCATCCCCCAAATGCCCGAACCTTCCTCAATGCCCCGATCTTCCGCATCCGAAACCCCTTCTCCTCGCACACAGACACACCGCCAAAAAGATCCAACCCTCAAACCAACGGCCACGCCGCTTTTCTTCAACAAAACACATACACTAGATCCCCCTCCTTTAGCAACCTCTGCATATCTCTACAGCTTTTCAGATGGTCTTTCCCCCCTCTTTCTTCTTCCCCTCTTTCTTCTTCCCCTCTTTCTTCTCTTTCTTCTTCCCCTCTTTCTTCTCTTTCTTCTTCCCCTCTTTCTTCTCTTTCTTCTTCCCCTCTTTCTTCTCTTTCTTCTTCCCCTCTTTCTTCTCTTTCTTTCTTCCCCTCTTTCTTCTCTTTCTTCTTCCCCTCTTTCTTCTCTTTCTTCTTCCCCTTTTTCTTCTCTTTCTTCTTCCCCTCTTTCTTCTTCCCTTTTCCGTGTATTCCGTGTATTCCGTGGACATGTTTTGGATCAAGGCAACGATTTAATCCCCATCGCCGTTGCTGTCTCCACCGCTATCGTCGCTGCCGCTGTCATCGCTGCCGTTGTCTGTGCCGTCGTCGAGAAAGCCGCCGTTGTTATCGTTGCCGCCGTTGTTATCGTTGCCGCCGTTGTTATCGGGGCTATCATCCCAAGCGTTTTCATCCCAACCATCTTCCCATCCATCGTCCCAACCGAGATCGCCATCGTCCAATATCGGGGCATTTGAGCGGCGTGGGAAACAAGCTCCTTGGCGGCAGGCGTAGCCATCACCCAAAGCGCGGCGACAACCCTCGTGCGTCTGGCACAAGACCTTGGGTACGCAACGTTTAAGATGGCAGTGATAATCGCGCCCTAAACGCTTTTGGCACTGGCTTGTTTCGGTGCATGATAACCGAGGACGTAAACCACATCCCCCGCCCATCAAACCGACAAGTAAGATCAAAGCCAAACAACCTACGATCCAAAAAGAAGTTCGATGTAAGCGCTTTTCCATAATGCAACCTCCTTGATCTTTTCGCCGTTTTCGACAACGCACCCAAACGTAAGCTGGAAACCCTCTCTCTGTCAACACGTCCGCCTCAGAAGGCAGAAGCTGTCTCCGCCTTCGAGCAAAGGCCACGCCAAACAAGCCTTCGGAGCCGAAGCCTGAACGCGGGCATCGGATCGAGACATACAGAGCTTACTCCCGCACCCAAAAGCCCGCTCCTTCCGACAAACATTGGAAAGCACCACTCCAGTCCGTCGGAGCAGCATCCCTCCTTGTTTCACGAGAAACCAAAACAAGCCCTCTCAAAAAGGACTCAGCGCAATTCATACAAGAAAAAACGCCCGCTATCTGTAGGCAAAGGCAACGCTCTCTCCGCAGGAGGTCGCATCGGCTGTATGTTTGGTGGTGGTTGGTCGGGAGGCTCCAGATGGTGCGGAAACTTCTGCTTCGTCAAACGCCGATAATGTTCTGCGAATATCCGATGGTTGTGCGCGGAGATGGCTGTTCCATAGATGGCAGGAACCGCAGCGACAAGGCTGATCCCCAACAGCAAGCAAACCCCTCCAGCCGATCCGATCCAAAAAGCTGGGGAGTCGAAAACATTTCCTGACGGTGGGGCCAAGGTCTGCGGCATCGCAAAAGCCAAAATGGAGATCGAAAGCGCGCTCCCTGCTGCCAAACCGAGAAAGATACGACCTGTGATATCCACACCCACCGCCCATCGTGCAAAGGTTTTTGCTCGGGGTGTTTCTCGAAAAAACACGTTATATTCGAGAGGCATGAGCAGAAAAAAAGGAGCTGGATAATTCTTTTTATTTCGGCGAATTGTCCGCCCATCTGGCAGCAAAAAAACTTGCTTTTGATAAACCTCCATCAATACTTGCGCTTGTTCTTCTTCTCGGATGATCTGTTGCAGCTTTTGTTTTGCGGCCTCAGCTTTGGGGCTGCTGGCTTTTCGAGCGGGCAGCGTGGTGCTAGGCTGATTCGCCTGTGCTTCCAAGACACCTAGCCAAAGGATCACCGCGATCCAAAGCACCTCCCATCGAGATCTCACACGCATCAAAATCCTCCACAATGCTGACTATTCAAGAGAACATATCGCATACACCAACACCCTCCACAATGCTGACTATTCAAGAGAACATATCGCATACACCAACATCCTCCACAATGCAGGTTATTCAAGAGAAAGTAAGACATCGACTCGACTATCCCGAACAGAGGCGACATTGGCGCGGCTCTGGCTTGTGCGGCTTGCTTGCGCAAGGCTACCGGAGGGCGTGTGTGTTTGCTCTATCGAAAAGGATGCTTTTTGCGGATCACGCGGCCCTGCCACGCGCAAAAAAAGGGCGTGGTTGTACTCTGCAAGCGTCCGTTGGTAGGTCTGTTGGGCTGTAATCTCCAACAGAACCCCAACGGCAAAGACCGTAAACCCACCCGCCCACAAGCCATAAGAAACACCCGGCGGAATCAACACAGGCCCCGCCGAAAAGATGGCGTAAGGATTCACTGCAAAACACGCCATTCCGCCCAACATCGCAAGCCCACCTGCCGACAACATCGCGATCGCTGCAACACGCATCTCCCAAGCCCGACGCAGCGAAGCGAGATGTGCGGGTTCTTCCTTCAACAACACCTCGTGCCAAGCCGAGAATGCGGGAAGACGTTGCTTGCCTTTGCGAACCCAGCCTTCCTCATGCGCGGAGATCCGCTTGGATTGAAGCAGCAACCACGCCATCTGCTGCGTCGAAGTCCATGCTCCCGACCTCTGCATACGCTCTAACATCCCCTGATTGGCACTCTCTACCGCCCCGCTCACCGTTTGCCCCAAAGGGATGGTCATCAACAGAGCCGCTGGAAAAGCGATAAATCCGACGCCAATTAGCGAAAAAATAACGTGATCGACAGCCGATCCAGCAAAAACGTTCGGCGCAGTGAACAACAACGTAAAAGCCCCTCCCACCGACAACAGCGAAACAGACAACGAGCCAGCAAGAAAACCAAACCACCATTTTCCCTGTTCTATCCGCTGCACAGCTTCGGGGATGTGCCCCAAATAACCATGAACCTCCTGACCAAGCGGCTGTATCACAGAGAGCTTTCCACCTTTCATCCACCGCCCATCTGCCTGCAAAAAGATCTGCGACTGGTACAGAGTCCAAACAGCTTTGTACCGTTCGCCTTTTTTGATGGGCTGTTCTGCCCTAGCTTCGCAAGCACAAAACATCCAAAACACCCCCCAGATCAAGCCTCCTTTCCCCACCGCCCGAGCCCAGCCACCCAAAAGATACCGCAACGACACCCACACTTGACAGCCCACCCGCACTCGACAGCCCATCCACAACCTCCACTCGACACACTAACGGCTTTTCACCCAACACACTACGCCAACGAAAAATGCGGCAAACAACGCTTGACACACAACAAGCAACCACCTACAACCCACCAACAGAAAGAACAACGATTTGATTCCGCCCGTGGAGCGCACCATTTCACAACAAAAGGATCCTCACAGCACACCACCAACACAACGAAAAGCACTCCAACCTTCGCTCCCTCTTCACCCCAAAGGATGGCGATCATGCCCAACACACCAGAACGCATCTCCCCTCCAACCACCTCTTCGGCAGCCCCCAACCAACTCGCCCGTGTCGTCGGCTTTTGGGGGGCTGTCTGGATGGGGCTTGGCTCGATCCTTGGAACAGGCGTCTTTGTCAGCCTCGGTATCTCCGCAGGGATCGTCGGTTCGAGCATGGTGCTTGCGGTGGCTCTTGCGGCTTTTGTTGCTACAGCCAACGGGCTTTCGAGCGCACAACTGGCTGCGAATCTTCCTGTCAGCGGCGGCACGTATGCTTATGCCCGCGCTTATCTTCATCCGTTGGCAGGCTTTGCGGCAGGATGGATGTTTCTCGCCGCCAAAAGCGCTTCGGCGGCGACGGCTGCCCAAGGATTTTCTGGCTATCTGCTCTACACGCTCGGTTATTCTCCCTCGCGGATCACGCGAACAGCGCTCGCTCTTGCCCTTGTGATCGCCCTTACCGCGCTGGTCGCCACCGGCCTCAAACGCTCCAACACCGCCAATATCTTGATCGTCTCCTTCACCATGCTTGCGCTCGGTAGCTTCGTATTCTTCGGACTGCTTAGCCTTTCCGCAGCTTCTTTCCAACAACACCTCGGCCCAACGTCCCTCTTTGCGGGGCTTTCGCGTCCCACCGCTATGCTCGAAGCTACCGCCCTGATGTTTGTTGCTTACACGGGATACGGGCGCATCGCCACCCTCGGCGAAGAAGTCCACGAACCCGCCAAAGTCATCCCACGCGCCATTGTCGGAACGCTTCTGATCTCGATGATCCTGTATCTGAGTGTCTCCATCGTTGCTGTCGCCGTCGCAGGAGCCGACGCTTTTGGAAAGGCCGCCCAAAGCGCCGCCCCGCTTGAGCGCATCGCACGCAGTTTCCGCGTCCCCCAGATCGCGTACATCGTTTCGCTTGGTGCCGTGACAGCGATGGCTGGGGTCTTACTCAATCTTTTGCTCGGACTTTCTCGCGTGCTTTTTGCGATGGCCCGCGATCACGAAGCCCCCCAAACCTTCTCCCACGTCGACGAACGCACCGAAAGCCCCGACCGCGCCGTCTGGGGCGTCGGCATCCTGATCGCTTCTCTTGTATTGCTCGGCGATATCCGCACGACGTGGTCTTTTAGCGCCTTTACTGTCCTGATCTATTACGGTTTCACCAACCTCTGCGCGCTCCAGCTTTCCCCCCAAGAACGCCGTTTTCACCCGATCATCGCCCTCTTCGGATTGCTCTCCTGCTTTGGCCTTGCCTTCTTTGTACCCCCCAAAGTCTGGATCGCTGGACTTTCTCTGCTCGCTTTCGGTTTTGTCTTGCGCCTGTTCTTTGTCAAAAGATCCGCCTCTTAAAAAACAATCGCACTCTTCCCTCGCCTTCCCCTCCTTCTGCCTCTAAAAAAATAATCCCCCCACCTTCCCCTCTTAACGACACGTCCCGTTTTGACAAAACTGACTCGACGAACATTGCCTCCCACAATATCCGCAGTTGGAGCGGTCGATGTTGGTGTTCACACAAGCACTCCCACAAACCTTCGTCCCATCGGGGCATTTGCACGAGCCACCGCTACAGATCTGGTTCGTATATTGGTTGCATTGGTGCCCACAATACCCGCAGTTGAGCCGATCTGTATTCTTATCCACGCACGCACTGCTACACACGCTGTAGCCCGACGGACATTTGCACGAACCGCCATCGCAGATCTGGTTCGTATATTGGTCGCATTGCCGGCCACAGTACCCGCAGTTGAGCCGATCTGTATTCTTATCCACGCACGCATTGCTGCACAACGTATAACCCGAAGCGCAGGTGCATCGGCGCGAAACGCAGGCTTGGTTGATGTATTGTGTGCATCGAGACCCACACGAGCCGCAATTGTTCTTGTCTGTATCCAAGTCCACACAGGCCCCGCTACACTCGGACATACCCGTAGCACACCGACAATTTCCGCTGCTACAGCTATATGTCGAGCGACACGGGCTATTGCACGCCCCGCAATGATTGGGATCTGTCGAGCGATTCACACAAACGCCCGAACATTCGGTCATTCCAGTTGCACACTTACAGTATCGGTTTTCACAGATCTTTGCGCCTGTGCAAGCTTTTCCGCAGCTTCCGCAATGATTCGCGTCGTTGCTTAGGTTCGCGCAAATGCCTGAACAATCGCTTGTTCCGCTTGGGCACGTACAATAACGACTGCTACAGATCTTTCCACCCGCACAGGCTTTTCCACAACTTCCGCAGTGGCTTGCGTCGGTCGAAAGATCTACGCAAACGCCCGAACATTCGCTTGTTCCACTTGGGCAACGGCAATACCCACTCACGCAAACTTTGCCTCCTGCGCAGGCATTGCCACAACGGCTACAATGGTTTGCATCTGCGCTCGTATCGACGCAAACGCCGCTGCATGCGGTCATTCCGCTTGGACAAAGGCAGCTTCCGTTCTGGCATATATAAGAAGCCTGACAAGGTTTGTTGCATCCGCCACAATGACGCAGATCGCTTTGTGTATTGATGCAATTGCCACCGCAAGGCATCGTCCCTGTAGGACAAGAGCATACGCCCTTTGTACAAACGAGACCCAAAGCGCACGGACGGCCGCAGCCTCCGCAATGTTGCGTGTTGGTTTGCGTATCGACGCACGAAGATCCGCAGATCGTCGGCGATCCGACGGGGCAGTTGATCACGCACTTTCCGTCTGCGCAGCGTTCCCCCGACGCGCACGCGAGACCGCATCCCCCACAATGCCGCGCATCGGTCTTTGGATCGATGCACTGTCCGCTGCATAGGCGTTGTTCAGACAAGCACTCTGCTTGGCACGTCCCTTCACGACAACGCTCCCCTGTCTGGCAAGCGCGCCCACAAACCCCGCAATGACGGCCATCTGTGCTTAACAACACGCACTGGCCGCTGCACACGGTTTGTCCCGTCGGACAGCGGCAGACGGCCTGTTCACAGTTCTGCCCTCCTGTGCAGCGTTTGTTGCACGACCCACAATGGTTTGGGTTGGTCTGCGGATCGACGCAGCCTCCTAAACACAACAGCGGCGTACCTACGGGACATTCCGCTTGACATTGCCCCAGCGCACACACGGATCCTTGCGGACAAGCATTGTTGCAACCGCCACAATGCGCCCGATCATTGGCGATATCGATGCAACGGCCCGCACAGGCTTGTTGTCCTGTAGGACATTGACAGCGGCCTTGTACGCATCGGCGATCTTCGCTACAAGCGTTTCCACACGACCCACAATGCGCTGCATCCGTTTTGATATCCACACAAGCCCCTAGACATACCGTTGGCGTGGCATCGGGACAAGACGAAACGCACTGTCCTCCCGCACAAAACCGACCTTCCGCACAAGCCGCTCCACACGCCCCACAATTTTTCGTATCCGTCTGGAGATCCGCACAACCCGTCGTGCAAGTCTCCAACCCCGACAAGCACGCACAACGGCCTTCTTGGCACACTTGGCGCGGTAGGCATGTACGACCACATGCGCCACAATGTACTCCATCACTTTGCAGATCCACACAATCATTCCCGCAACGTTCGGGAGTATCGCGTGGACAACCTTGGCACACGCCCCCCACGCAACGCTCCCCCACACCACAAGCTTTTCCACAGCCCCCACAATGCGCTGCGTCACTCTGCGGCTCGACGCATCCGCCTGCACACGCCAACGGGCGATCCGTTGGACAGCTTTGGCCTGTACAAGCTCCACCGACACAGGGCTGATCGGCTGGACACGCTTTCCCACACGCCCCACAATGCGACGTATCCACCGCAAGATCCACACATCTCCCCGAACAATCGACCTTTCCAACTGCGCAGCCGCAGCGCCCCGCTTCACACGTCCCACCCTCCTCACAAGCCACTCCACACGCCCCACAATGCGCGGGATTGCGCAAAAGATTCACACACACGCCCTCGCACTCTTCCCCACCCTGCGGGCAAACGCACACCTCTCCCACACAGACCCGCCCCCCCTCACACTCCGAATGATACCGACAAGACTGTTGATTGGGTGCTGTACACGCCACATATCCCCACATCACCGAGGCCAGAAGGATCATCCAACGCAGCATCTCGCAACCTCTCAATCGCCTCAAAAAAGCCTCTCATCGCCTCAAAAACACCCATCCCACAAACATGGACAGACGCTTCAGTCGCCTTTGTTCGCTGCAACCGCCGTGTTTGCTTCTCAAAACCAACCGCCCAAAAACACTAACCTTTTCGATCTCGACGCGTCAAGCACACGACGCGCTGTCCGATCCTCTATGACTCCTGTCTTCTCCCCCTTGTCTCAGCAGTGTGTTCTTCCCCTCCCTCCTTCCGCATCGCTCGTTTCGATCGTAATCGGTCACGAAAACGAGACAAGCGGTTTGACGACCTCCTTCCGCATCACTCGTTTCAATACGTTGAGCTGTCCCCACACTCACATCCAATTCCGCCTCCCACCTTCCGCATCGCTCGTTTCGATAGACTTTGTGAGATGCTGCCAAAGTAATAGGACATACAGATCATCATACCGCTTTGTATGATGAATCATACGAAATATACCTATTATGTGATCAGCTTATGTAGGGGCAGCCCCCTGTGGCTGCCCGACCGCAGGGGGCTACAGCGGATCACACCTACGCTTCGATCACACTCCTCTCGGATATCAGATGAAGTCTTGTGGGGTTTCACCCCACACCCCACAACCTTAGCGCGGCTCCCTTGACAATCGAAGAGCTTGCTCGCGTTTTCCAATCACTCGCCTGTAATGGTTGACAAAGTGGTCGTACTCTTCTATTTTCTTCTCTCGTCGAAAAAGAAGCTGTATGCCTCTTGGATCTGTTTTGTGAAGCTTGAGATCATACTTTGTGTGCAAACCTTCGTGCCTACCCAAAAGTAGCGCCCATCGAGCCTTTCGGAATCCACAACTGTCCCGTCAACACGGGCTGAGCCGATCCCACCTCGCCTGGTGGTCAGGAGGCAGCATGAAAGACACAGAAGGCTCCATATTTAACATCGAAAACATCGGCGTCGCGCTTGTTGTTTTCGTGGTTGGTTGTTTTGGCTTGTGGTTGTACTCCAACAAATCCATGAACGCTGAGATAGATCCAACCCATTCTTCCGCTCAAAAAGAGCCTCGCTCGCAACCTCCGCTCACCCACTCCCATCGAGAAAAAACAGCAAACATCGAAAAACAACCTCTTGTTGCTCTTTCTCCATCCTCCCATGCCTCACGCCCTTCAAAACAACCCACGATAGCACTGAACCCAACAACTCCCAGACCAAACAACTCACTCTACCCAGAACTACAAAACTGCTCTGCCTCGAACCGAGAAACTCTACTCCGCCTACCCGCCTCCGTTCTTTCCGATCTTCAAAAAAAACAGCGCCTCAATTGGTTGGTGCGCACAATAGACACGATGACCCCGCAAGCCCTTGCGTTGTTCCAAAAAAACCCTTGGAATCTACCCTTTTTGCTTCTCTCAGACGCCGACGCAACCTTCCGTGTACTTGATCGATACGGCTACAGAGCGTGGCGCTTACTCTCGATGTTGGATTTTCGCTCAAGCTCCATCGAAAAAATGTCGAAAGCCATCGACCGTTTTGGAGAGATCGTCCTTGATATCGGCGAACAACACGGCTTGGCTTTCGCGCTCTTCTTTGTCTCAAAAGCAGAAGATCAAAAAGCCTGTTTACCGAGCCTTTTGTACAAAATGATCCGCTCATTCCGAAAAGTGGAGCCTCGCCCTCAAGATGGAACCTCTCAAGCCTTGGCGTTATGGCTCCAAAACCATGACGATCTCCAACAACTTCTCACCGAGAAAAATGTCCTGTGCGAGGCATTCGATCTCCCGATCGAACTCCTTTCCAACGCCGCATCCATCGTGCGCAGCACAGCTTCCGATTCTCCTTTTTCCATGCGCTTTTTGCTTGAAAAAGACCACAACAACCACCACACCGGCCTTCATCTATTAAAAACATACGGGCCACTCGCCGCAAGCACCCTCTACGGGCTGAATTACCACCTCGACGAAGACGAAAAACGCGGCGCACTCGTTGTGATCAAACATCGGGGCTGGGATGGACTTTATTTGCTCAACCGATTCCATGAACTCTCCTCTTGGCGCACACTCCTCAAAAGGAAAGAACTCTACCAAAGCGACACAGCCCCTCTTCTCGCACAAATGATCCACACCATTTTTACTTCTCAAGATCCCAAACAACAAATCGACCTTTTTTCGAGGATCGGGCGGCTTGAGATTATCGATCGTCAAATCCCTCCTGATCTCACGGACAAAGCACTCGGATGGGTTCCCGGATATTCTCTCGCAGCCAATCTTTATCGCTCGACCGCCCGAGGCCACCAGATCAGCGCATCCACGTATATCGCATCCGCTGTCGATGTCATCCCCTACGTAGGCAAAGTCGGGAAAGTCGGGAAGATATTAACAAAAGGTGGAAAGGGACTGGTGAAAACAATTTATCATACAAAAAAATCCAACGATTACTTCCATCATATCAAGAAGCTTATTCCACAAAGTATCCTTCTTTCTTTATCAGAATCGAAAGAAAAAGGCGCAAAGATATTCAACGTCATCCAGCACAAAGCCATCCGACAGCTAAAAAAACGCCACCCTGCTTCTTTCAAGGCCGCTTTGCCGCTGCTGCTTCGACAACATCTCCTTGAACAAAGCACGCACTCGCTCAAGATCAGCCCAGCCCCTCAAGGACTTTTTCACCGTATATTGTATTTTCATCAACAAATCCCTGATCTCGCAGCTCAAGCAGTTCTCAAAGCAGCTTCTGGCTTTTCTTCTCTCGGCATCCGAACTTCTTCATTGCCAAAACCTCTTCGCGACTTGCCTTGGCGAGAAATGATCTCCAACAAGATCCAAGACAAAATACAACAACACTCCTTTTCGATGTTGATCGAACAAGCCTCTGCTCTCTTCCTTACCCCAACCCGCCCACAGGAGTCCTCGACACCCTAGCAACAAGCCGTCGCCATCCAAAAGCCTGCGGCTTTAACACATCGGAGTCAACAACGCATGACCTCGCAAGTTTCGGGCGCTCCAACAACAAACCATCCACAGACCTCCTCGAAACAAGCCCCACAACGTAATTCCTCATCGCGAATTGAGCGATTTCTCGGGATCTTTGGCCCCAAAGCCTCAGGCAAAACTGTTTATCTTACCGCGCTGTATAACCTCAATATCTTTTCTCAAGAAGACGAATTCACCTTCCATCTCTCCGTACCCGACGGCCATTCCACGCATAGCTACCTCAAAAGGCGATGGCAACAAATGGCCCAACACCGCCAATGGATAGACGCGACCGAACTCCGCGCCCCCGAAGAGATGCTTTTCAACGTCACATGGCAAGATCCACAAGGTCAGACACGCGATTACCGTGTCGTCTTACCCGACGCTTGCGGTGAATTAATGGATCGTGCTGAAGAATACTCAAAAACACAACGCTCCAATATCCTCCAATTGCAGCTCAAAGAGGACTATTTTCGACAACTCAAGCAAAGTCACGGTGTAGCGCTGTTTATCCCCGGCAACTTAGCACCACAATCCTCCGAAGCAGCCGAGCTCAAACACGCCTTCGATCCCTTGTTCGACGCTCTCAAAAGAGAACGTGATCAACAGGGCATCAAGCAACCCATCGCCGTCATCGTCACGATGTGGGATATCCACTCTCCCTACCCACAAAACCACGCACAAGAAGAGCAAAAAGCGCGAGATTATATTCGCTCTGTGCTAGGTCATTTCGTAGAAGACTTAGAACAACTCGCCTCAAAAGACTTCGTAAAAGTCTTTCCTATCTCGTCCACAGGCCCACTCCAACCCACCCTCCCACATTCGTTCGCCCAAATACAACACCTTCCTCCTCCCATTCAATTCCGACCCTACCGCATCAAAGCCCCCATCCATTGGCTTTTGTCTGCCTATGAGCAGCTCTTACTCGAAAACAGCGAACGCGCCTACGAAAAAGCCATACAACGCCCCAAACTCAGCCAACTCACCGAGCTAAAAAAACAAATCAACTCTTCTCTCCAAGAACTCGCCCCTTCCCCCCAAAAAGATCGGCTCGAACACATCTCCGATCAGGTTTCCGACCTTGTGCTTGCTCTCCAAAAAAAATCTCGCAGGAGAAAGTTCTTTTCTACGTTTGTTCTGCTCGCTTTATTGAGCGGCGGCGTCGCTCTCTGGGATAAAGCTTTCGAGAAAAAAGCTATTTCAATAGCAGATCAATTTCTTCAAGATCCTAAAACCACGCAGATGCAACGCATCGAAATCCTTAAACATCTCTGCTTACGCCGCCCACTTCCCACGCAATCGATCTTTGGCTGCTGGCAAAGCATCACTCTCAAAAGAACCCATGTCATCCAGTCTGGTGCTTCGGCGGGCTGGAAAGAGCTTCTTCCTCTCCCTTCGGAACCTTCTCTTTCTCAATTGCAAGCAAGGATCAACGAACTAGAAACATTCTTACAAGTTTATCCAAACGTGCCTGAATCAACACTTGCGAGACAACAATTAGCACAAGCAAAAGGAAACTTCGTGCAAAAAAGACAAGCCGAACAACGCCTTCATTGGAGCCGCTTCCTTGCACAAGCACAATCCGCCCACACCACTGTCGAACTGGAACAAGCGACAAAAACTTGCCGCGATCAATTCCTTGAAAAAGAAGAATACGCTTGGATGAAGTTGCAGATTTCAGAAATCTGCAATCGACTTCGTGTAAAAATGCAGCATCAAAAAGAAGGAACAGCGGTTTTAAGCAAATTGAATGAGATAAAAACGAAAATCGCTCAAGACAGCCAAAATACAAGTCTTTGTATTAAAGAAACAGGTGATTTTTTGATCACTTATCCACGAACTCAATTTTCCGAAGAGGTCAAAAAAATCCAAGACGACTGCAAAAAGAAAGAAGACGAAGGATACTGGAACAAACAAGTGGCCTTATACAAACAAGAAAATCCGACAGAATATCGAAAAATTATTAAACGCGCAAAAGAATATCTTCAAAACCCGCAATATAAAATCTATACACAAGAAGCAAGATCTCTCATCCAAAAAACCGAGAGCGAATGGGATCGCAGCCAATACCAACAAATACAAAATAACTGGCAAAACAACCATTCAAAGCTTGATGCGGCAACGATCGATCGCATCCACACAAAATGCGAAGAATACATCGCAAACGCACCCACTAAACAAATGAAAACAGCCATCGAAAACTGGCTTCGGTGGCATAAGAAACTGCGTTCCGGCATACAGTTCAACCTTGTCATCGAAAGGATCCGTATCGGAACGGAATGGTATAGCCGCCTTCATTGGCCGGATGTTGTTGTCTCTGTCAAAGTCGGCACACAAGAAAAAAAGTCCGAAGAATTTGTTGATCTGAGAGTCGAAACCGAATATAGCAGCAACGAAGACAACCATTTGGTGACAAAAAAGCAGTTGCCGCAAACGTTGGGCCCCTTTACGTGGCGCTACGGCAGCGATGATATCACCGTTCGTATGCTCAACACAGAGATCACCCAAGCATACGAAAAATCACAAACCGCAAACACAGAGAAATACAACATCTCCTTTTTGCGAGGACAAGTCGCTGTTCAGTATGGATTTTATATCCATGCTCGCATCGAACCCGTATCCTCCGAAGACCGCACACCAAACAGCGCCATCTTCCCTGACTACAACGACTAAACACGCGTATGCCTCTTTCACTTTTCCCAATGCTACGACAAACGATATGCACACCAAGGAGAAGCTTGCAACATCCAAGAGACCCAACCAACCCGCGATCCTCTTTTCAACAACCACAACGCTCCAACAAACCAAGGACGAAACCTTCATGCAAACACCAAAAGAAAACCTCTCACTCCATTCAACGCCAGACTCAAATATACCACCGCTCTTTGTTCGTACATGGTTCAAAGAAAAAGGCAGCGTTTATCTGCACAACCAGCGTTGCCCAACAGACATCGCACCGAAACTTTATGAGGCGTTGGACAAACAAGCAAACGAATCTCTCGCGGCAGAAAAAACATGGAAAAAATGGATGGATTTCAACACTTTTTCAACGTTCGTTTTTTCTCAAAGGCTCCCTGATCCGAACGCTCCGAATCGCCATTTCACGCAACACCTCGTCGCCATCATGCCCTCAGAGACCGATCCCGCTCTGCTCACGCCCGTCATTTCGACGCTATCACTGCCGACCGATGCCAAAGAAGCCGCCCGACTCGGATGGATTGAATTCCAACCCCCTTCTCCGCCAATTCCTCCAGCCAAGCCATCTCCTCCCGCCAAGAATTATCGTAACTGGCTGTGGAGTGGCGCACTGCTTTTTCTCGCTGCTACTTTGTTATTCTTTGGTTTTCCTAATTATTTGAGGCGATGGTTGGGAATAGAGAAGGCAAACAAAGCCAAACATTCTGAAGTCTCTCAAACAGATCATCGTTACTGGGAGTGTTCGTGGAAAACCTTTAGCGGGAAAGAGAAGTGGACGGGCAGCAGCACCGATGACCAAAGTGACAACCAAAAAGTTTGGGACAAAAAAACGACAGACGTGTTGGGCGAATTCAAAAAATTGATTAAAACAAAGGACATAGAAGATAAAATTAAAGAGAAAATTGAAAAAGATGACACAGATAAAAAAGATGACACAGGTAAGAAGTCATTAAAGAACGAATGGGAAGAAAAAAGAAAGCAGGCTACTAAAGAAATTCACAACTGGCTCGCCGAAAATAAAAAAGGAAATAAAAAAGGAAATAAAAAAGGAAACAAAACACAAGAAAAGAGCAAACTCCAAAGTGAGCTTGAACATCTGCTCTTTCCGAAACCGACAACGAATTCAAAATCAACCAACAATCATGCAAATTATGCAGAACTCAAGCGTTGCATCGAATCAGCAAGAAGACGAAATATAACGAATTTTCAAGCCTTTTTAAAAAATGAATCTCCCTTTGAAAAGAACCCCGGTGACTTGGAGGACAAACCTAGAGAAAACCGCAAACCTAGAGAAAACTACAAAAATTTTGGGAAAGAATGCGGATGTCCAGAAGACCCGATCTCCGGCATAGAAAAATGCGTTCTCGACAAACACCGCAAACCTGCTCCAAAGATCATCGCAGCCGAGATCCGAGATCGTGTGTTGCGCTATTACAAAAATCAGTGGGATCGATGCGCAAACACCCACAAAGCCCCCACAGCCCCAAGATCCCCGAGTAGCCCGAAGGATACAAAATCCCCGAGCAACCAGAAAGGTGCGACAGCACCGAAAGACACGAAAGCCTCACCATCTCCGAAAGATCCAAAAGCCTCGCCATCCCCAGCCAAGGCACCGCAACGCCCCCCATTGCGTTGAGCCTCCGTCCACACCGCGCTGACACACCTACACCACGCTGCCCCTTGCACCTACACCACGCTGCCTTTCACACCTGTACAACGCCAGCCTCACACCAGCACTTCCGCCAACAAAGCACACAGCCCGTGAGGCGTGGCCTCCTCTTTGTCTGTGAGAGCGAAGCGCAGCCCCGCTTGGTGTAGGTGATGTTGTGCTTCTTTGCTTGCCCGCGCCAAAACGGAACGCACCTTGTAGGCAGAGACGGTCTGCGTAGACAGCCCAGCGAGCGCCTTCCAGACCACCGAAGCAGCCCGATAGATCCGCAAATGATCGCGCCACACACAAGCGTCCCCTTGTTCTTGCGGATCCAAAAATCCCCACCAACGGGGGTGATCCAACGCATATCGCTTCGACGGATAACGGCGTTTGCCTCCTTCGATCCCGTACGACTGCAACATCCCCGTCCTTTCGAGATCGCTCAACGCCAACAAGATACCCCGTTCGGTATAGCCCGAATATCCGGCGATCTCTTTGACCGTACACGTTTCCTGCATCAGCAGCGCCAACAGCACCTCTGCTTTGCATCCCATCCCCACCAGATGACGCAACAAAAAACGTAATCCCGTCGATGCGTTGGCTAGATGCCCCCCAAAAGGTGCTGATCGCAGAACAAAAGCGCCACGCAACCAACCATACCGAAGAAATATCGGATCGGTTTCTCCAAAAATGGGCAAAGATGTGCCGTCTTTGTTCAAAAACAAAGGTCGTGAAACAATGACATTTATGTCCGTAAAGCTCGCTATTTTCTCCCAACGCTTTTGCTTTCCCTGCTCAACCACAACAGACGCAAAGGCTCCTGCCAACGGATGCAAGTCTTTTTCTTCTTGCTCTTTCAACAAAGCCTGAAGCCGTGAGACATCGATCTCATCGCCCGCATAACAACACCACCGCAGAACTTCATCAAAGATCCGTGGCTCCGTTCGCCCCCACCGCCACGTTGAAAGCAACATCACTTCTGGATCGACAACAACACTGTTCGCCTCCACAGAGCGAACACCCGAAGAAATGCCTCCCCATCGCTCAGCGAGCGAAGCAACAAGATCTTTCGTAAGTTTTTGTATGGCCTGTAATACTTCTTCTTGATGATCGTACTTAGCCTCTAAGTTCATTTGCAACATCCATGAATCCCAAAAGGTCCAAGAGTTCCAGCAACATTTGCTTGTAGCCTTCCGATGGATCGTGTGTCATCGACCATAACGCTGCTGCTTTTAACTCGCCTGCGTTGGGTTCCAATAACCTCAAATCATCCAAATGCTTACCAACACCCGAATCCACCGTTGCGTACAACTTGAAATGGATCTGATCATAGCGGCTCAGAAAACGAACTGTCAGTAGCGCTCCGTATACTCGAACCATGCAACGCTCCAACAAGCCCTCAGGCAGTCCTAAACGTTGGTTCTCCGCAGGCCCAGCATTCAACCAATCTTTTGGCAACCCGTCATCCTCCGCCACACGCTGCACCGCTCGCAGCAAAGGTTCCGAAAAAGGTTCGGGAAAACAATCTTTGCCCCCCACGACTCGCGCAACGACATCCACATCCCGCGTCGCACGCTCCACCAAGCCGAGTACTTGCAAACCCGCGCCACCACAAACCACCAAGTCCAATCGCTCCGCACCTTCCAATTCCAACGCGTCTGCCAAATGCTCTAATTGCTCGTGTATTTGCTTTGCTTCGGAAAACATCGCCACGCCTCCATCCGCTGCTTCGCTCTCAAACAACATCCACCCCGATCTTCTTTATAAAGAATAAAATGTGCTTCTGTAAAGAATAAAATATGCCTTTGTAAAGAACAAAATATACCTTTACAAACAAGAGCGGTACAACAAAGACCCCACACAGTTGCCAAAAAAAGCCGTGTTCGCGCTATTTCAAGCGGCGGTGCTGTTTGTTTGAAAGGCGAATGATCACCCCGCCGATACGGGGTCAAGGGGCGACAGTCCCTTGCGGGGTTTGGGGCAGCACCCCATCCTCTCGGATATCGTGGGATACGAGATCCGCCCGTTGAGTTATCGTAAAGACGTAGGGGCAGCCCCCTGTGGCTGCCCAACGATCGGGCGTCTACGTGCTCTCTTTTGCTGCGTACATCACTCGGATATCGTATTATCCATAGCCTCGATCCTATCGGGAGATCTTGCACATGAACACGAACAAACAGCGGTTGCCAAGCAGCCAACGACTCACCCTGCGCCTCCTGAGCACAGGGGATCTTGATGCGGTGACGGCCATTTATCGGGACAACCGACGATTTTTTCAGTTGATTGCCGGCATCAATGAGCCGCCCGAAGAGTACATTTGTGCCGAGATGCAAGAGGGGCCGCTCGGATACGAAGACCACAAGCACTTCTTTGGGCTGTTTTTGCGTGAAAGTGGCGAGATGATCGGAGTTGCCGACTTTGTGGTCAACTATCCGAGCGCAGGCAAGGGGATCTTCGGATTGCTGTTGTTGTCAGAACAGCATCAGTCCGAGGGGTTCGGAACAGAGGCGGTGGGGCTAGTCGAAGCTTGGGCACGAGAAAGCGGTGCAACGAGCGAAGTCACCGTCGGCGTGGAGTGGGTGAACGAGCGAGCCCGCAGATTCTGGCGCAAATGCGGCTATCGCCCGACAGGAGAGAGCTTTAAGACGACTGCTTTAGGGCGGACACATCAGGCGGAAGTACTTCTCAAGCAGCTTTGATAGGGCTTACGCAGTTGCCCCCAAAAAAGCCGTGTTCACGCCACTTGAAGCGACAAAGTCGTCTGCGTGAAAAACCGTGATCTCTTCGCCAACACGGGGTCAAGGGGCGATAGTCCCTTGCGGGGCGTGGGGTTCCAACCCCACATCACCGGCCCAACCGCGAAAGTCTTGTCAATTGTCAAAAGCTGCAAGACCCGTGATCTCTTTGCCCAAGATCAGCTTGTGGATATTTTCGGTCCCTTCGTAGGTAAGGACACTTTCGAGGTTCATCACGTGCCGCATAATCGGGTACTCAGCGGTGATCCCGCTTGCCCCCAAGAGTTCGCGGGCTGTGCGTGCGATCTCGATGGCGATCCGCACGTTGTTCATTTTGGCCATCGAAACGTGCGTGTGGTGGCTTGCTGCCATGTCGCGCAGCCGACCGATGTGCAACGACAAAAGCTGGCCCTTGCTGATCTCCGTCAACATCCACACCAACTTCTCTTGCACCATCTGATAACCCGCGATAGGCCGAGAGAACTGCACACGCTCTTTCGCATACGAAAGGGCCGTTTCATAACACGCCATCGCCGCCCCAAGTGCTCCCCAACTGATGCCATAGCGCGCTGAATCCAAGCATTGCAACGCCGCTTTCAATCCGACTGCGTTGGGAAGGCGGTTTGCGACAGGGATACGGCAATCTTCCATGATCAACTCGCCTGTATGCGACGCACGCAACGAGTACTTGCGCTTGATCTCGACCTGTTCCAATCCTGCGGTTCCTCGATCGATCAGAAATCCACCGATCTGGCCTTGATCATCCTTGGCCCAAACCAACGAGACATCGGCGATATCTGCATTGGTGATCCAACGCTTGGTTCCGTTGAGGACGTAGTGATCGCCATCGCGCCGCGCACGAGTCAACATCCCGTTCGGATTCGAGCCAAAGTCCGGCTCTGTCAAACCAAAGCACCCAATCGCCCGTCCCTTCGCCATATCTGGCAACCAGCGCCGCCGTTGTTCTTCGGAGCCAAACTTCCAAATCGGCAACATCACAAGACTCGATTGCACCGAGCAAAAGCTGCGCACCCCCGAATCTCCACGCTCCAATTCTTGGCAAACCAAACCATACGCCACATACGAAGCCCCCGATCCTCCGTACTCTTCGGGCAAAAACGACCCCAGATAACCTTGTTCCCCCAGCACCTTTGACAACGCATCGGGGAAGGTGTGCGCTTCAAAATGCCCTTCAATCGTCGGCAAGATCTCACGTTCCACGAAGGTTCGTGTTTCGTCACGGATCATCCGCTCTTCTTCGCTCAACATCCGATCGATCTGCAAAAAGTCTACACCTTGAAAGCTCATCTTTCTCTCCTACACATCCCGCGCTCCGTACGCCGCCAAAAACAGCCCTTACGTCAGATCAGCGCGCCATCACAAACTGCTCACCGTCAAGCTCTGCCGCCCTATAACACAACCGACTACAATCTCCTAGAGGTTTCAAGCTCCAGATCGAACCAATATCACCAAAAAAAGCCGTGTTCGCGCAGCTTCAAGCGGCGATGTTGTTGGTTTGAAAAACCAAGGCACACTCCGCCAAATACGGGGTCAAGGGAGCCGCGCTCCCTTGCGGGGCGTGGGGCAGCGCCCCAAAACGAACAAACCCAGCCGCACATCTCTCCAATCGAAGTGCCATACCGCGATAGTTCGAGCGCTATGATGCCGTTGTGGTGGGAGTTTCCGCGATATGCAAACCGCACTCGCGCTTGGTTTCTTCTTCCCACCACCAACGCCCTGCGCGTTCGTGTTCTCCCGGGCGTGGTGGCCGTGTGCAAGGCTCACATCCAATCGACACAAAGCCCCGATCATGCAAGGGATTGTAGGGTAGTTCTTGGGCGCGGATGTAGCCCCAAACTTTTGCCAACGTCCATCCTGCCAAGGGATTGATCTTGACCAACAGCCCTTCTTTTCCGACAAACGCTTCGTCTGGGTGGATCACCAACACCTCTCCCCGTGTACTCGGGCTTTGATCCCTGCGCTGCCCTGTGATCCATGCTCGATACGAACGCAACGCACGCTTCAATGGCTCGACCTTACGGATGCCACAGCACTCCTTGTGTCCGTCTGTATAAAAGCTGAACAGTCCCTTTTTTTTCACCAACGCCTGCAAGGCCGAAGTATCGGGGGCCATCAACGAGATATCGATCCCGTAGTGCTTTCGCACACGCTCAAGGAACTGATACGTCTCAGGGTGCAAACGCCCTGTATCGAGGCAAAACACCGAAAACGGATACCCCGTCCGCACCGCCATCTCGATCAAAACGACATCTTCGGCCCCACTAAAAGCGATCGCGCACTCCTGTCCGAAGGTTTGAAGCGCCCATGTGATGATCTCCAACGGGGGCCGATTTGCATAAGCCTGCTCCAAAACAGCGAGAGACTCCGCAGATAGCACCACACTTTCTCGGATACTTTCGCTGGGTGTATCAGGAAATTGTTCGCGCAAAAATTGGAGCACGCTTCGATAGATCTGCTCGCTCCCATCGTCAGATTGTACAACAAAAAAAGGAGCGACTTCTACACCATAACGCCCCGCCAACACCATCCCTTCGGAGGTTGCGTTACCTTCCTCTGCGATGATCACCTGATCGATCTGTTCCCACACTCCGCGTTGACGCAAGAGTTCCTCTGCGTGCAAACATTTTTCGCAATCCCGCCCATCCAACAGGCGCTTCTTCACCATCGTGCGCTTCATCTACACCTCCCGAAGCATCGCAGCTTTTTCACCGAGCCGACACCACACAACCATCGAAAAAACGCCGAAGCAGGTCAAGGGGCTACGCTCGCTCCTGTAGGATGGAACTGACTTCAAAAAAATCGCGTGTACATTTTTGTGTGTCGTGATATGACAACGCCCCTGCGCATTCTGTCCCGCGCTTGTTCGCGGGTGCGTCTCCTAGCGGTTCACGGTGAACCTCGCCCTAAAACGCACCCCAATTGTTTCATTGTAAAGGATTGAAATCCAATGAAAAAAATGCTCCTCTTGATCGCGACCGTTGCTCTCTCCTTCTCCCTTGTTGCATGCAAAAAAGGCTCTGTGGAAGGCAGCTACACACTCGACAAAGCCGCGATGAAAGCCGCAGCCGAAGCCGAGATCGCCAAAATGGATCCCAAAAAACAAGGATTCGCTAAGTTTGGCCTCGCCATGATCGATATGATGAACATCAGTCTTTCTCTCGAAGCAGGCGGAAAAGCCACCATGAACACCGAGATGCCCAACCCCTTCAAAAAAGGCGAGATCCGCAAAAAAGCCGAGATGGGAACTTGGAAGATGGATGGCGGTAAAGTCGTGATCACCACCACCCGCGAAAGCGCCAAAGACAAAACCAAAAAAGAAACCACCGTGAGCTGCGATCTCAGCGGCAACAAACTCTCCTGCGCCCGTGAAGGCGGCAAGCGCAAGCAAACCTTGGTCTTCATCAAAGGCTAATCCCCCACCAATCCACCCTCTCCATATCCCCGATCTTCTTGATTGCATCGCCTCTTCCCCCTCCAAAACAAACACTCCCCTGCCTAATACGATATCCGAGTGATGTGTACACGAAGGATCGTGCGTAGACGCCCTGCTTTAGGCAGTCACGGGGGGCTGCCCCTACATTTTGCGATTACACTATGGGCAGATTTCGTATAACTTTTCCTTCTTGTTTCTTGTGTGTTTGACAGCGCTCGACACAGAACAAAGATACCTTCCCATCAGAACACTTTGGCTTGGGTAACGCCCCACAACACACAACCGCTTCACCCACACACCGACCGAGGTCCAAAGATGGCGATCTTGCGAAAAAAACTTCACTCCAAAAAACCCCGCTCCACCAACAAAAACGATACGCACGAGCCAGATCCCGAATCCATCGCATCGCTCGAAACAGACGACACTCACACCGCCTCTCCCGACACCATCAACCCCTCTCCTCCTGCCCAAACCCCAGATCGGATCATCACCGCGATCGAAGCCCAAAAGAAAAACCCCGATCGCCTTTCGATCTATCTCGACGGAGTATTTGCCTTTGGTCTTCCACAAGCGTTGGTGATTCAACACATGCTTTGCAAAGGATGCCGCATCGACGAAGAAAAACAGCGAGCGCTGCTTGTTGAAGCCCAGCTTGTACGCGCCAAAGAGATCGCGCTCAACTTTCTTTCCTACCAGTCCCGCACCGAACAAGAGGTCATCCAAAAACTCCGAGAACGTGAGATCGCGCCCGATGTGATCGAACAAGTCATCGCCCGCTTCCGTGAACTCGGCTACCTCAACGATCAAGGCTTTGCCCGATCTTTCGCCCAAAGCCGCCTCGAAGGACGCGGACAAGGCCCACGACGCATCCAGATGGAACTCAAAAAACGAGGAGTCGCCGAACCCCATATCCGCGAAGCCATCTCCCACCTCCACGAGCAAAACGATCTCCCCGAAGCCATCCTCCCCCATGCTCAGAAGCGCTGGGAACGCCTGCGCAAAGAACCTCACCCTCAAAAACGCCGACAAAAGTTACTCGACTTCCTGCTGCGCCAAGGTGTCGGTTTCGAACTCGCTCAAAAAGTTTTCCATGCTCTCCAACAACAAGACCAAGACGCCGCTTCCTCCACCGATGATCTCGAAGAACAGGCATCCTTTGAAACCGATGCCATCGAGGCTTTCGATGAATCCTCTGAGATCTTCGATGAACCTGAACCCACCGAACGCGATGCCCTCGAAGAGATCCGCCCTCTCGCACTCAAACGCTGGCAGCGCCTCGAAATAAGCGAAGCCGATCCCCGAAAACGCAAGCGCAAGCTCACCGACTACCTCCGCCGACAAGGCTTTTCCTTTGACGCCATCTCCGCCGTTCTCGAAGAGATATCCTAAAGGTCTCTAAACTCTTTTTCTCAAAACCTCAAAAGCCTCTCAGGGAAAAGGTAGCTCGACTTCACAAAATTGCTCGCGCATCTCGTTCCATCGCTGAAGATCCGCCTTCGCACTCGAAACAACGACCTTCCCTGTCTCTTCGTTGGCGGCTTGGGGTTCTTCGCTTTCTGGCAAACGCAAGCAAAAACCTGAATAGTTGGTTTCCATTTCTTGATGAGTAATTGTACGCTCAGACATCGCTCTCTCCCTCCTAATCGCCCTGTGGGGCATACACGACATTTCTGTTTCTCTCGTCGATAGCGATATCCTTCGTGCAATACAAACACCACAAACGTTAGAAACATCAAAGAAAGCAGGTATTTCAATGAACTAAGTTTTGAACAACGCTTCAAATCCTCCTGAATCTCTACTCAATCCAAGTGAACGGCACTTCATACGGAACCCCAGCGACCCAACCGCGCAGCCTTGTTCTCAGCACAAACAGACCCATCCCCCCCAAGCCCCTCGCGGGATCGGAAAAGCGGCAACGATCGGCGTATCTGCGGGTAGCACAAACAGCCCCCCCCCTCCAAGCCCCCCAGCAAGCCCCAAGATTATTTGTGAGCGAAGTTGAGTGGGTAGGTGACGCGAACCGCCTTTCCCTGAGGGGGAGCAGGGAAACGAAGGGCTTGGAAGTGACGAAGGAGACAGGCCTCGACTTCGGGGGATTGGAGTGTGCTGCTTTTGACGCGGGCTTCAGCGACATCGCCTGCGGCTTGGATGGCAAAGGACATCACCACACGACCTTTTAAACCGGGACGAGACTTTAAGGCTTGCTCATAACAACGCTTAAAGTGAGAAACGTTCTCGCGGATCACTTGCACGATGCTGCGACGGCCCCAATGCGAAGCGACAACGTTCGTTTTTGGAGACACAGGCGCGGGAGGTTGGCTCGTTGGAGCCGTGGGCGCATGGGCTTCGTGGGCTCGATGGGACGGGGGATCTTGTGCGATCTGTTGTGGAAGTCCTGAGGAGATAGCCTTGGGGGCGTCGTCGCTCTCTGTGTCAAGCACGTCAGGCAGGCGTCGGATGTGCATCACCACCAACACTTTTTCGCGAGCCTTGCCCCTCCGCTGAAGTGGGGCATGACCGATCACAACGAAACGACCGGGCTTTACAAACAACCGCGTGCGCAAGTGAACCGATGAAACAAACTTGGTGTCCGCGCCCTTTGGTCCGACAGAAGAAAACATCTCGTTTTGGCTGATCTGAAACTCCACAAGGACGGCTGCTTGTGGATGAGGCGTCTGATGCAGGCGGATGGACACAAAAGGATCGGAGATGTTCGTTAGGTTGGTGATCTTGGCCTTGGCTTCTTCGTGGTTGCTTGCGTGCAAGTAAAGCTGTTCAACGAGCGAAAAGCCTGAAACGGTTGGAAACGTCTGAGAAAGAGCGGTCAACATGCCCGTCGGAACGTGCTCTTCAACCACTTCGCCCTTTGACAACGTTTTCACAAAGAACAAGCGTACGCCAAATTGCGACAAGGGAGTGTCCAATTGCTTGCTTGCCGCCCGAAGTCTTTGCAAGAGAGCGGGATGAGCGCGAACCAAGATCTTGTTTAGGGTGTGATTGTAGCGGATCTCCGTGTCTCGATATTCACGCGGCACAAACAGGCGCAACAACTCCACCACGCGATAACCATCCGCTGAACGCAGCGAAAGGATCATCGTTTCCCGTTGATCAGGCTCCACCACACGCCTTGGACTTGGCGGGTTAGACGGAGGGGTCGGTGGACCCGCCATCACCGAGGCTTCCGACCACAACACGCACACCAAACACAAGCCGAACAAAAAACCAATCGCACTTTTTTTTGATCGATTCATCGTTGATCTCCTTCTTAATTAAGAGAGGACTTACGCAGTTCGATACGAAAAAGGCCCATGTTCGGGCGTGGGCGGCTCGCGAACCGTCCCTACAACGTTCTGATATCTCAGGGTTTCCCTTTTCGACTGCGTAAGCCCAAGATTACAAAATTAAAACAGGCTGTTTTGTTTCTTCCGCGATATCGCGAGGAATCACTTTAGGCACCCAAGGAAGCGCTGATGGGATCTTCTCTTGGTGCTTTGCGGTTCGGCCTTTTTCAGCCTCTACCGCATCCGCTCCTCCCCTCTCGATCGCCAAAAAGGCGCTGGGATCGTCTTCTACGCGCACCTCCATTTCTGCGTTCCCATGCCTTGCGTCTTCTCTACTCCCGTACCTTGCGTCTTCTCCGCTCCCGTACCTTGCATCCAAAGACACGACACGCACCACAACATCAGAGAAAGACATCGTCGCCTCTTTTTGTAATCGCCCACGATAACGAGCCTCTGCGTGCGTGAAATGTCCTACTCGTTTGGGGACGACCACCACAACACGCACAGCTTCGAGTTCATTGATGCCCTGTTGACGGCGTGCTTCGATGCCCTGTTGGTGGGGATTTTGGCCGCTTTTCTGTGTGTGGGTTCGGACATCGCGTTGCTTTGGCTGTGAGGTATAGGCAACGATCCGAATGGACTCTTGATGTAACCAAACATCCGCAACATCGGGCATACTTGCGATGTTCTTCGGATTTGCCGTGATCTTCGGTTCACGAGTCCTCGTCGGCGGTTTTACGGATCGGGCCATCACAAGCCGCTGTGCCTTGACAGCACGGCGTGGAGAAGGCGTGATGTGCGATGAAGCCTCGGGAGAGCGACGTGCTACGCCATGAAAAGCGTCGGGAGAGCGGCGTGCGGCATGGTGCGAAGTATCAGGGGAGCGGCGTGCTGCATGGTGCGAAGTATCAGGGGAGCGGCGTGCTGCATGGTGCGAAGTATCAGGGGAGCGGCGTGCTGTGCGATGCGAAAGCGATCGAGACAAAGGCCGACCCTCCGAATCCTCCCGCTGTTTCGATGTTTCAAACTGCCCCAACAGCACCGCAGCCCCCACCAAAACGCAAACCAACGCAGACCACGCCAACGAGCGCAACGAAAACAGCGAGCGCAACGTAGAAAAAAAACCGCGCAGCGTAGAAAAAAAACCGCACAGCGTAGAAAACAACCCGTGCAGCGTAGAAAACAACCAGAGCGGTTTGGTTTGCCCCGCTGATCCAGCGCCGTCTCTCCCCGCGACATCCGAGCTTTTTAGACCATCCGTGACTGTTGCGATACCTTCCGCGCCTTTTGCTCGAAACACCCGCTCCAAGTTCCGCTGATGTCCGACTTTTGGGGCGCTCGAAAAGACAGCCTCGACGATCCGCTGATGCTCGGCTTCTGACACGCTCGAAAAGACGCTTTGTGATGGAGTCAAAAGAGCCGATAGCGCGAGATGTTTGCTCACTTCCTTTTGGCAAGCCGCGCAATCTTTTTGATGGCGCTCGAAAGCCCCCGAAGATTCGACATCAAGCTCACCAAACAGATACGCTTCGCGATCCATGCAAGACGCCGCTCTGTCCGAACCATCCGCGATTCCATGTTTGTTTTGTTCTGCAAAAGACACCACTCGCTCCGAACCCGCAGGTGCTCTGTCGTTGCGTTGTCTTGTCATCGCTCCTCCCCTCTTTGGCCAAGCAGCGACAGCCATTCGGGCGCTTGTATCGTGATATGTGACGCCAACTTTTTGCGCGCAGAGAAATAGTAGCCGCGTGCGGTGGTGGCTTGGCAAGCCATCAGTTCTGCGATCTCTTTGCCTGATCGCTGTTCGATATCGCGCAGCACAAAAGCGATACGCTCTTGTTCAGAAAGTCGCTCAAGGGCTTTCCCTAAAAACACCTGAAATTGTTGTGTCCGTAGGTATCCCTCTTGCGAAGCCGGAATCGCCGCGCTATCGGTACACTCCAGCACATCCGAGCCGAGATCGCGGGCTGCTCGTTTGCGCAACCACCCATAACAAGCATGCACCGTCACACGATACAGCCAACCATCGGGGTTTTGCTCCTGATCGACCTCTTCCCAACGCTGGTACAACACAAGCGCCACCTCTTGTAAGATATCCAAGGCCGCTTCCCGATCCCGCAACACCCGACACGCGATACCCAACAGACGATCTTGTCTTTCCCTCAAAAAAGACGAATATGCAGATCGCTTTTTTCGCAAAGAAAGCGCCTCTCTTTCGGACAAAGACGTCTCCCTTCTTGTTTCGTCTGGTTCGCTCTGTTGCATCGCTCCACCCAAGCTGATCGACGGCAACCAGCCTTCCGCAAATCGCGCAAACATAGAGGATAGCTCGATATCTCGCATCGCTTTCCCTGCCTCAATCTCCACAAGCGACGCCTGTTGCGCGATCGCTTGTTTGTTTTGATCGGCTATAGTGATCGGCGATCCAAAATGTTGGGAGCTTACACAAAATTTTTTTCTGGTAGGACTTATACGAAATCCGCCCATCGTGTTACCGTAAAGAGGTAGGGGCAGCCCCCATAGGCGTTATGGTGAAGCCACCGCTGGCCCCTCTTACATGGGTATAAAACACGGGCATCACGCAGAGGATATCGAAAAGAAGAGTCCACGGAAAGCACGGAAAGCACGGAAAGTACGGAAAGTACGGAATCAAGCGATACCCAGATCGGTCGCGACTCTCCAACATAAACCTTTTTTAGACACCCTCAGCTGGCCCCCACCAAAGCATCCAACACCCCGTCGGACAACAAGCCCGATGCGTCCAACTCAAGCTCCAAAGCATCTTCTGGGAACTCCATCGCAAGGCTCGAAGAAAAACGCACGCGAAACCGCGTCACCCCTCCCGCTTGTTTCGATGGATACACACAAACCACCATTCCCCGACAACCCGCCAAGGGCTGACCTGATTCTGGCAACACACGCACAGCATCGCCCAACAAAAACGGAAACCCATCAAACCCTCGCATCGAAGGGGGTTCCGCCACGATGGTCGGCAACGTTCCGCTATCATCGCGTCGAGTGTTGTACGCAGCAGTCTGTGGTTGGAGAGGTGGATGAAAAAAAAGCGCATGCTGAGATGAACTAGGCTTACGCATAATCGAACCCTTTCAAGGCTCCTGATGCTTCGCATCGCTCGACTCCGCAAGCGATCACAAAACATTCGGGACTGTCTTGCTTGATGGTTCCTCGGTAAGATGTTGATTCGTATGTTGAATGACTTCGAGGTGTCTGTTTGTGTCCGTCCATTGACACCACAACCCCTTTCTACGACGACCATCAAAAAAAAAAGTTAAGGCTCTCGCTGTTTTTTTTTAACAACTGTTGCCCACCACCTGTCTCCCCTTCTTCTCCGTAAGAAAAATATTTTCTGTGATTTATCTCACATGACACTTTTTTCTGTGATTTATCTCACATGACACTTTTTTCTGTGATTTATCTCACATGACACTTTTTTCTGTGATGTGTACGAGAGAAGAGAGGCGTGTGTTTGACTTTTTGAAATAAGAGTGACCCTGTTGGACAAAAAAAGCCGTGTTCGCGCTACTCCAAGCGGCAAAGTCGTTGGCGTGAAAAGCACTTATACGAAATCCGCCCGTTGCGTGATCGTAAAAATGTAGGGGCAGACAGGTGTGGCTGCCCAACAATCGGGCGTCTACGCGCTCTCCTTCGATCACAGATCACTCGGATATCGTATTATTCGCCCCGCCAATACGGGGTCAAGGAAGCCGCGCTCTATGGCGGGGCGTGGGGTGACACCCCACAAACACCATCGACTGCGCGAGTCCTATTGGAATTGAATGACGAGACGGGGTTCTTTTCCTTGGAGGGCGGGATCGAATCCGGTGAGGGTGCGGCTGCTTTTGTATTTTTCGCCGTCTTGGTCGGTGGCTGCGTTAAAAAGAAACACGCTGATGGCGTTTCCAGCGCGCCAATCGGGTTGTGCAAAGACCTCTTGGAGCAGTGCCTTTAGGTCTTTGGGGACTTGGTAGAGAGTTTGCCGATCCCAACAGTCTTTTTTGCGTTGGGGGCAATCGTATTCGTACTTGGGGGAGGTGCTGTCATCGCTGCAATCGGCGTTGCATCGGACGATCCAGCGATCGATCTTGGCGGTGGTCTTGCTGCGTTGATCGGGCCTACCTTGGACGTAATCTTGGACGTTGTAGATAGCGGAATCTGCGGTCTTTTCTGCGTAGACGTTGATCATCAAGCGGTTGTTGCTATCGACTTCGTTTTGTGGATAAAAGGACAGATACGCCGAAACGACGGAGGCACCTTGGGGAACAGCGACTTGTCGAAAGCGAAACGCCGTAAAATAAGAGGGATTTCCTGTCGCAGAGTGCCGTCCCAAGGGGACTGTTTTTCCTGAAAAATAGTTCCACGCCGTGCCGCTCATCAGATAAGAGGCCACGATGTCCTCAGGATGCGTGATCGTCAGAGATATCGGGCCTGCTGTATCAGGGCTAAGGGACTCAGCAACAGCTTCGCGGGCCTGTTCTTCGGCCTTTTCGGGGATGATTTCGGCCCCATCTACGGGCATCTCGGAGGAACGCTCGATCAGGGCCTCGGCTTGGGGTTCAGACGAGCTTTCTTGGGTGTCCTCGACGACGGCTTCTTGGGAAGTCTCGGCTCCTACGGGTTCTTTGGGAGTCGTCTCGCTGGCGGATTCTTGGCGGGGTTCGCTGCTACTGACTTCTCCTTCTGCGAGGGGGGCTGACGGCGGACAAGCAGGCAGCCCGATCAAGAGAACAAGACCGATCACCAGATATCCAAAATAACGCATCTTTCGCTCCTATAGACGGCGATCAGATCGACATCGAGCCTTCGCGGAAATCGCTGTTTGCGAGGTGGACGTTGATGCAAACGGGCGTCCCTTCGGCGGCGAGGCGCTTGGCTTCGTCGATAGCGCCGTCGATCTGGCTGCTTTCCGTGATCAAGATGCCTTTGGCCCCGTAGCCTTCGGCCACTTTGTGATAATCGGTGCGGCGCAGCGTTGTTCCGACCGCATCACCGAGGATCTTGACTTGATCGCGAGCGATCTGTTGCCAACTTGCGTCGTTTCCGATCACCGCGATCGGAGCAAAGCCACTGCGCACGCACGTATCAAACTCCGCGATACTGTAGGCACATGAGCCATCTCCATAAAACAACCAGACTTCGGCGCTAGGCCGCACGCTTGCCGCTCCCACCGCAAAGCCTCCACCAACGCCCAACGTGCCGAAGACTCCGGGGTCAAGCCAACTCAACGGACTGCGAGGCCGCACGATGTACGAGCCTGTCGCCACAAAGTCCCCACCATCGACGATCAACACGCTATCTTCGGCGATCTTTTCTTCGATGCGCAAAAAGAGATGGATCGGATCAACCAACGGCCCCTCTGTTCGGGCGCTTTTGAGGATCTCTGCATCCCGTGCATCTTCGCGTGTTTTCAAGACACCAAACCAATCGCCCCAATTCTTGCGTTGGATCACACGTTGCGACAACTGCACCAAAAAGTGTCCGGGATGCGCTTGGATCGGGATCGTCGGACGTCGATTTTTCTTGAGTGCCGTAGGATCGAGGTTGATGCTGATCAGCTCGGCCTTTTTGTTGATCTTGATCCCGTAGCCAAGGCGAAAATCAAACGGAAAGCCCGCCACGATCACCACATCCGCTTCTTTTAATGCAGCACTTCGCTGATGCCGAAACTGCACTTCGCTAAACCGCCCCAATAGACCGCGTGATGCGCCCCCCAAAAACGTCGGGACGCCCAACGTCCGCACCGCAGACGCCAAAGCTTCCGCCCGATCAGGCGTCAAGTTCACCATCGCTTGGTTTCCGATCACCAACACAGGCTTCGATGCACTCGAAAGGGCCGCAGACACCTGTTCTAATTGGCGGCCCACACCCAAACCAAACGGTAGGTCGAATGACGGCCAGCCCGGGATCGGTAGATGCGGCATGTGGAATTGATGCTGGAGATATCCTTTCATCGCCAACTGTGCGGCTTTTCCGACGACGCCCTTCATCTTGTCGACGCCCGACTCTTTCATATACCACTCTTCCACGATCTCTTTCGGATACAGCACATCGACGGGGATCTCCAAAAACACCGGTCCCGGCACGCCTTCCGTCGCGACCGCAAAGGCTTTTTCCAGCATCGGCACCAGATCGCCCACTTTGTTGCAACGCGCCGCCCACTTGGTGATCGGCTTCATCAACGACAACTGATCGATATCTTGCAGAGAACCTCGTCCCCGCAATACGGTTGCGGTCGCACCACCCAAGATCAAGATCGGCTGCTGCGCTTCTTGTGCGTTTTTGACCGCTGTCACGGTGTTGGTCACCCCCGGCCCTGCGGTCACAGCGCAAACGCCCGGGATACCCGTCATTCGGCTCGCTGCATCCGCAGCAAACGCCGCTGTCGCCTCGTCTCGGACATCCACCACCGTCAGGCCGTGCATCTTCGCGCCCTGCAAGATCGGCGAGATATGCCCCCCACACAGGTTGTACAAACAAGACACGCCATGCGCCGCCAACACCTCGCCCACTATCGAACCACCGTGTATATGCTCACTCATCGAAAACTCCATCTTTCTGTTTCATCCAAGCCCATGCAGGTGTCATCCCGCAAGAAGCTCCCAACATCGCGGAAGAGACAAGCCAATCAGAAGAGAGCCAACTTGCCACAAACCTCCTGCGCGCCCATCACAACCGCATCAACTCGTTCTGTCAAGCAGATGGCTCGATCGGTCGCCCTTCAAACAAACCACTGCACTGCTTGAAAGAGCGCAAACACGGAGTCTTTGTCTACGGATTGCTCCCGTATGTGCATCCTTCAAGATTTGTAGCGAGCAAGAAGCGGTCGGTACGGAGGTTAGGGCTTTTTGTAACGGATCTCGGCGTCTGCCGATGCGCAAATTCCGACTCCCCCAAGAACAACGCTGCTATAGCCGCTCGACTGATTCATCCGTTCAGCCGAGATATGGCTTGCGCTGCCCGTTGTTTCGTTCAAACTTCCGCCTGATATCGTGCTGTCTTCCCCGATCGTGCGATTCAAATGCCCCCCCAACACACAACTCGTCAGCCCACCCGCCCGATTCGAAGAACCGCCGAGAACAGCACTACCGCGCCCTATCGCTTGGTTATCCGTTCCACCCACCACAGCACTTCGATCACCTTTCGCTTCGTTGCTACCGCCTTCGGGTACGCTGCTGCGATTCCCTATTTTTGTTTGGAGCGGCTTACTGATGAAAGGGTTTTTTGGAACCAATCTCGATCAAATTGCAACATTGCATGGCGAAGGCCCTCCCATAAGATCGGCGCTGTGCCGTCTAGATGGCGGCGCATCCAAAGACCAAGAAGCACAGCCGGCGGGTGCGCATAGTCTCCGTCGGTGGATTCGCCGTCGGGATCCCAGAACTTATGCTGCGGAAGAGTGCTACGAAATCGCTTCACAAGATACGAAAGCCCTCCCTTGCTGTCGGTCAACGCAAGAGCTTTTTCGTACGCCTTCACTTCTTGTTTCAAGTCAAGTTTTGTGTGCAAATGCAGATAAGTCTCTACACATTTCCTCGCATAGTCGCGCAGCATCACGTCATAAACAGTTTGCCACTTGTACGCCCCAACCTTCTGATCTGGTGAAGGCATCAAATGAGCGATCACCCAACGCACAAACGCAGGATTCACCGAGTTTCGTTTTGCGCGCTCGGGTTTAGGCGATCCAAGAAATATCTTCTGCCCAGACAAACGTTCCCAAACAGCCAGTTCATCGGCGAATTGGCCTTTTTCTTTCGAGAGTTTTTTGAAATGGAGATGGAGCGCTTCTGCAAACAAAAGCCGCCAAGATCCGTGTGATCGCCAAAAAGTTCCGAGCTTTTTTCGATGAAACGCCAACGGACCCTTGGGCGCAAAGAAGCTCGTGATGTACTCATAAGCAAGCAAATCGACGAAGATCTCTGAAATAAGAGGTTGTTTCGTCTCGAACGCGCTTTTCTTGAGCAGCACAGAAGATCGATCTGGGGGAGGTGTCGCAGGCCGAGAATTCGGCGGCTGCGCGAAAGACTGGAACGGGGAAAGGCAAAGCAAACTCAGCAAAATACATAGACTTATTCGCATGGACTTTCTCCTAAGTCGGAGGGTTTGTAGAAGTGCCGCAGTTCGTCGTAAAGCACCCATTGCTTTTCGAAATCGAGCTGTCTGCGCATCGTCCATCTCTATCAAACGGGTGTTTTTTCTTCGCTGAGATTCGGTTCGTCTGATCTTGCGGGAGCGTTGGAACACCTTACACACTGCTCTCGTTGGCGTCAACACACTCGCGGCACGAGCAAGCGAAGCTCGCTTTGTTTCATGGAAAGATCTCAACCGCATGGCTTGTTTGTGACGGATGCCCAAAAAAGGTGTTTGTAAAACGTAGCGGCTGGCGAAGGGGCAACTATAAACTTTGCAACAGCGGCTCAGTCCCCAAAACTTTAAGATCGGCGAAGGGGCAACACCCCGCAGCATAAACCCACCGCATCGCTCGGATGCGACTCGGGGAAGCCTTGCGCCTTGCTTGCCTCGGTGCCGCCCCTTCGATATGATGCGCCGCCGAAACGTATGCCGAGATGTTGCATCCAAGGCATACCATCGGACACCCCCATCCACCGAGACGAAAGAGGAAGCCATGCCGATCCAAACCATCGAAGATTTTCAAGCCTACGTCCAAAGCATCGAAGCAGAGGCCGATTACAAACGTCCGCTGGCTTATGGACTCGGAATCCGCCGTCGCAAGGGCGAAAAAACGCTGGATGTGTTGTTTCCCCACATCAACTACCAAACCAACTTTGGCGGTGCGGCTGTACTCTCCAAAAAAGTCGGGTGGTTCGGACAACAAAACGGATTTGCCTCCCTCACCCTCGAACAGATCCAAGACCTCCACAAGACTTTTCTCCCTTTTCGCAACGACACCACCAAGCCCCATCCCAACCTGCGCACCCTTGAAACCATCCTCGCTGCCCACAAAACGCCCGAAGGATACGCAGAGATCGACATCATCCTTTATCTTCTCTTTGACGGGAGCCACCCCGTTCAAACGCCCGAAGAGGCCTACTTTAAGCTCCAATGCCTCTCTCAACGCTGTGTCAAACCCCACAGCGTCAATCTCCAAGGCGCATTTGGCGTCCTCCACAACCTCGCGTGGACCAACTACGGCCCCATGCTTCCCGAAGACGTCCCCGCCGAACGCATCCGCTACCTTTACTCCGCTCAACCTCTTCAGATCAGCCATCTTGACAAGTTTCCTTACCTTGTGGACTACCATCTCCCAAGCGGCTGTCGTATCGCAGCCAACGCCCAAGTCCGCCTCGGTGCTTACCTCGGCGAAGGAACCACCGTGATGCCCGCAGGTTACATCAACTTCAACGCAGGCACCGAAGGGAACGCGATGGTCGAAGGGCGCATCTCTGGCGGTGTTTTTGTGGGTGCAAACTCCGATATCGGCGGAGGGGCCTCGATCATGGGAACCCTCTCAGGAGGCAACAAGCATGTGATCACCATCGGCGAAAAATGCCTGCTCGGAGCCAACGCAGGGACGGGCATCTCGCTTGGATTTGGCTGCACCATCCAAGCAGGTCTCTACATCACCGCAGGCATGAAGATCTTTCTCTACAACCAACACGACCAACCCACCGACCTCAACGGAAAGATCGTCGAAGAAGGCCAAAACCTCGTCAAAGCGATGGATCTGAGCGGTCGCGACAAGATGCTGTTTCTTCAAGACTCCCGCACGGGCCGCGTGATCTGCAAACCCAACCCCAAAACCATCGAACTGAACGCCGCTTTGCACAAAAACTAACGCAAACAGCGGGTTCGTTCTTCAACGCCTATCCCAGAACTGAACGCCGCTTTGCACAAAAACGGACCTTTGCGCCACCGCGCAGCCTTCCACGAAAAGTCAACACGTGGCTTCACCCCATGCCGTTCCACCCGATGGATCGGCATATCCGCACCTCAAAGGAGTTTCCTCAGATGTACACTCTGACGCTTTGGCTTCACTCGTTCTTGCGCTGGGCCTTGTTATTGGCCCTTCTATTCAAAATCTGGCAGGCGTATTCAGGCTGGTTCCAAAACAAAGCTTGGACGCCGCTTGACAAACAAGGCAATCTTCTCGTGCTGATCTTCTCTCATCTCCAGCTTGTTTTGGGACTTATCCTGTATCTTGGCCTCAGCCCTTATGGCGCCTCTTCTTTCAAAAATGGGATGAAGATCGTCATGAAGACGCGAGAGTTGCGCTTTTGGGCGGTCGAACATATCGCACTGATGCTGCTTTCGCTGGTGTTCGTCCAGATCGGCTTTTCCATCGCCAAGCGCAAAGAAGAAAGCCTGAGCCAGCACAAGATTTCCGCTATCTGGTTTACGGTGGCCTTGGTTGCGCTGCTCGCAGCGATCCCGTGGCCCTTCCTTTCCACAGGTGCAGGAAGACCTTGGCTGCGCTTGGGTTGGTGATTTGATGTAGGAAGGGGCGGGCGATGCGGCGGGTTTGCTTTTGTCGCGTTTCAAACGCTGGTTCGCTCTCTACGAACGGCGGCTGCACTATGCAGCGGACTTGCTTTTGTCGCGTTGGTGCGAGATGTATTGCGCGATATTGAAAGCGTGATCTCCGATCCGCTCGAAACTGGTCAACATATCGATAAAGATCAGCCCTGTGTTCGCGTCACAACGGCCTTCAACGATGCGTGCGATATGGGCATCTCGCAACTCACCGCGCATCTTGTCGATCTGTTGCTCGAGTTCCAACGCTTCTTTGATAAAGTTGGCGTCATAATCCGTCACGTACTTTTCCAACAATTGCAAGGCCCGCTCAACCAGCGTTGCGATCGCGTGTACCTGCTCTTTTCCATCTTCCGAAAAAGACAGTTTTTTATCATATTTTCTCTGTAAAAATCGCAAAATTGCTTCGCAATGATCCCCGATCTTTTCAAAGTCGTGCGCCATGTTCATGCAAGCAGCGACTTCCGCGCTCGTTTCGCCCGAAAGCGGCTCACGGATGATCTGCGCAAGGTATGTGGTTAGTTCGCGCTCTAAACCATCGATCTCGTCTTCGTAGCGCGCCACTTGCTTCGCAAGTTCCACAGCCTTCGATTGCCCTTGGTCGAACAACTGAATCACCGACCGAAACATCTCGATCGACTTCTGCGCCATCCGCTGCAACTCTTTGCGCGTCGCGACCAACGCCAGTTCTGGAGTCGCCATCAGCGTGGTTTCCAAATACACCAGATGCCGTTCTTCGGGTTTTTCTTCACCGGGAACAAGACGCACTACAAACGCTGCAAACGCCCCAACAAACGGCAAAAACAGCATCGTGTTAATGATGTTAAAGGTCGTATGAAAAGCCGCCATCCGCGTCGCAACGTTCCCGGGCGAGAGCCACGTCACCAACGACAATAACGGGCTAAACAACACCACCGCCCAGACGACACCCACGACGTTGAACGCCATGTGCGCTCTTGCTGCACGCCTCGCAGACAAACTCATCCCCAAAGAAGCTAAATAAGCTGTAATCGTTGTTCCAATGTTTTCGCCCAAGATCAAGGCGGCTGCCGTCGGAAAATCAATCAAACCTTGATACGCAAAGTTGATGGTCAAAGCCATCGTCGCGCTCGACGATTGTAAAATGATGGTCAAGACCGTACCAATAAAAACACACAAGATCACCGCAAAGATTCCCGTCTGTGCAGAGTAGGTCTTCAACATCCCCGCCATAAAAGGCGAGGCTTGGATGATATCTTTCATCCCTGCCACCGACTTCTGCATAAACATCAGGCCCAAAAATAGCAGGCCAAACCCCACCAAGATCTCACCCCACAACGCCCGCCGTTTGCCCGTACCCAAAAAGATCAACACAACCCCCACACCCACCGCTGGCCCCGCAAAGGTCGAGATATCGAACTTGAACCCCAAAACGGCCACGATCCAACCCGTCATCGTCGTGCCGATGTTCGCCCCCAAGATCACACCGATCGCCTGCACCAACGACAAAAACCCCGCATGCGTCAGCCCCACCACCATCACGGTCGTTGCGCTCGAAGACTGAATCACTGATGTCACCAAAAGGCCGGTCAGTACACTCTTGATCGGATTCCCTGTCATGCTTTGGAGCATTTGGCGCATTTTCGGCCCGCCTGCTGAGTCCAAGCCTTGACTCATCAAGCGCATCCCGTACAAAAATACCCCCAAACCTCCAAAGACTCCCAATGCGATCTGTAACCCGGTTTCTTGCATCTGGATTTTTTCCTTTATTGGTGTCAGCCATATCCCAAGATCTCGCCCACAAGCACCACAGATGCGACACGTTGCAAAGCCCGCATAGGCGAGATCTCCCACAAAACTGCCCGACAACATCGGCAACTTTGCTTTCTGCGATGCGTGTTTCTAGCACATCTTTTGTGATTTCTATGAAACTTTTCTGCAACAACCCTGTTTCGCCTCCCCATGCTCGCTCGAAACAATGAACCCTCTAGCCAACCAAGCAGCCCAAAGGATGTCCCGCCTCCCCATGATCCCTCAAAACATCTCCCCACCTTCCTTCACCCATGAATTGATTTTAGGTTCGAGGAGGCCAACAAGTCTTGCAAACGAGCCTTGATCTGATCACGCGCCACCCGAAAAAAGTGCAGACGCTGTTCGTCCGTTAACACTTCTGCTTTTCGATCAGGATCTTGCAACGGCCAATGCAAACGCTTTGCGCAGCCCAAAAAGACGGGGCAGACTTCTTCTGCGCACAACGTGATCACCAGCTCCACCCCCGCAGGATCGATCGTGTCCACCGACTTGGAATGATGCCCTGCCAGATCGATCCCCACTTCCGCCATCGCCTTGATCGCAAAAGGATTTACCCGCGAGGGCTGCGTTCCCGCCGATTGCACCAACACGCCCTCCCCAAACAACGATCTCGCCCATCCTTCCGCCATCTGCGAGCGAGCCGAGTTCGCAACACACAAAAACAACACGCTTTTCCACTCCATCACCCTGACTCCTTGCCAAACGCACCCATCGCACGGTCTGCCGCCCGAGGACAGGTCTTCTTTCACTACGTGGCCTTGGCCCCTTGCCAAACGCACGCCTTCAAACATCTTGCACAGCCGTCTTCGGGGCTTTGCTTGGCGCTTCGCTTGGGGTTGGAAACCATGCCCTCGTTCGGTTCGCAAAAGCCACCAACGACAACATCACAGGAACCTCGATCAAGACGCCCACAACCGTCGCCAAAGCCGCCCCAGACAACGGGCCAAACAAACTGATCGCCACCGCCACCGCCAGTTCGAAAAAATTGGATGTCCCGATCATCGCGGCTGGAGCAGCGATATCATGTGGCAATCGCAGCAATTTTGCCAAACCATAGGAGATCCCAAAGATCCCGTAGCTCTGGATCAGGAGCGGCACCGCGATCAAGACCACCACAAGAGGCTTTCCGACGATCTCCTTCGCTTGAAAACCAAACAACAACACCACTGTCAGCAACAATCCCACCATCGATACGGGCTTGAGTCCGTCCCCGAATCGCTGCAAGCGCTCCCGACTTAATCCTCGCTGCGTCAAAACACCCGCAGCCAAAGGGATCACGATAAAGATCACCACCGAAGCCAACAGCGTTTCCCAAGGCACCACCAACCGCGTTACCCCCAACAAAAAAGCCGCGATCGGCGCAAACGCAAACACCATGATCAGATCGTTCACCGACACTTGGACAAGCGTGTAGTTTGGATCGCCGTCTGTCAGATGGCTCCACACAAACACCATCGCCGTGCAAGGCGCAACACCAAGCAAGATCATCCCTGCGATGTACTGTTGCGCATCTGCCGATGACACCCACCCCGCAAACACATAACGAAAAAATACGATACCTAAAAAAGCCATCGTAAAGGGCTTTACAAGCCAATTAATCAACAATGTTAAGAATAAACCTTTGGGTTTTTTCCCCACATCTTTCAAACAACTCGGATCGACCTTCAACATCATCGGGTAGATCATCAACCAAATCAGCACCGCCACCACAAGGTTCACACGCGCCCATTCAAGCTTACCCAACCACACAAACGCGCTCGGCATCCACAAACCCAACACCACACCCACCCCAATCGACAGCGCCACCCACAACGACAAAAACCGCTCAAAAAGACCCATCGCTCTCCTCTTCCCTTTCTTTCGCCTAAAAAAGCCTATCATTCGGATGTTTCCGAGGATAACGCCTCCAACAAGCGCTGAAATATCCCCATCACTTCGGGTTCTATGCAATAACAAACCTTTGGCCCCTCGATCTCGCCCCGTATCCACCCCGCCTCCTTCAACACTTTCAAATGCTGCGATACCGTCGACTGCGCCAACGGCAATTCCTCCACGATCTCCCCACAAATACAAGACGTTCGACGCATCAATAACCGTAAGATCGCCACGCGCGCCGAATGCCCCAATGCCTTCGCCAATTCCGCCAAGCGCGTATTCGCTTCTCCCTCACTCTTCGGATAATCCATCACTGCTGCTTCGGGACAACATCTCTTCTCCATCGAAACCTCCTTTTATCGTTTATCTGCGATAAACGATAAAAGAAGCTGCGTCAACCCCCGACTTGTAAAGAAGCCGCGTCAACCCCCGACTTGTAAAGAAGCCGCGTCAACCCCCGACTTGTAAAGAAGGCGTCAACCCCCGACTTGTGCGGCTTGGTAGGCTTTAAACATCCCGGGATCGACGCGCACTTCGTGGCTTGTCACACGCCATCCAGCGGCTTTCTTCACCAAGGTATCCCGAACAACCGCTGTGGCGACGACTTTGGGGATATCTTCTCGCTCGATCACCGTCAGATAAGAGGTTGCGACAACGCCTTGCTCTGTGGGATCCAAGACCACGTTGCTGACGACGTGGCGTTTGCCGCTGGTGTTTCCCTCCGTAGCCACCAGAAACCCACGGATCGCATCGACTCCCGAAACAGGCGGCGCGAACCCCGGATCCATCGTGGCTTGCGCATCAAAAAACTGCATATACGTGTCCCAATCTTGGGCATCCACCGCATGATCAAGACGCGACAACACTTCGTGGACCATCAACCGATCTTCGATCGACAAAAACATCGTTTCCTCCAAACTCTCTTGTGGGGTATGTTCGACACTCAGTTTGGCGGCACGAAACAAGGCCACACGAGCAGCGGACTCGGAGGCACGTTGTATGCGTCCGCCCGTTCTGTGGCTCCTTGTCTCTCGCCGCGTGATACGGTATCCGAGTGATCTGTGATCGAAGGAGAGCGCCCAGACGCCCTGTGCTTGGGCAGCCACAGGGGGCTGCCCCTACATTTTTGCGATCACACAACGGGCGGATTTCGTATGACTGTTTTTCGTGTCCATCTGCTCCCGACGCCGAAACCTCGGTGAACCCAAGGCACACGCAAGATATACCGCCTTGACTTTGATTTGTCGATTGTGAGATATCGCAACCCTGCTTTGCATTTTCTGCAAAGTCTTTTCCCGAAGGAAACGTCGGTGAATACGACCCATCTCGCGACGCTCGTCGCCGTTGCTGAAGCAGGTTCACTTTCACGCGTGGCACAGCAACGAAAAACCAGCATCAGCAGTATCAGCCGTCAGATCGCAGAGATCGAACAGACACTGCGAACACCTTTGCTGTTGCGAACAGGACGAGGTGTGCGCCTCACACCCGCAGGAGAGGGATTCGTCGAGCGAGCGCGTTTTCTTTTGCGTGATCTGGATCTTGCGATCGCCGAAGCCACCGCACTCGATCACCCCCAAAACCACCCCCTGCATCTCTCTTCACCGATCGAAGTTGCGCTATCCTTGCTTCCATCCAGCCTATCCCTCTTCCATCAAGCCCATCCTACGGTGCGTTTGGATATCCATGCCGAAGCGCGAAAAGTCTCCTTACTCGAAGAAAGCTACGATGCCGCTCTCCGCTTGGGCCCGCTTCAAGATGTGAACCTACTTGCCCGTCCCATCGGCGAAGTGGCCCTTTTTTTGTGTGGCCCACCCTCTCTGCGCTTGCAAAAGCCTTCGATCGAAGCCATCGGCTCTCTGCCGTATGTCGGTGTCGTCGGTACAAACGAAAAAGTCCAAGCCGTCCTCCGCCAAAAAACCTTTGATCTATCTATCCGTTCCACGATCCGCACGAGCACTTTCTCAGAAGCCGCCGAGTTTGCAGTCCTCTCCCAACACGCTGTGATCCTCCCCTCCTACACGGCCTCACGCTTTTTACACGATCAACGCCTGATACTGCTTGTGCCTGCGTTGAAACTTCCGACGATCCATCTGCACATGCTGCTGTCCCCACACCACCGCAAGACCCTACCCCTGCAAACGCTCTATGAGATCCTGCGCGAACAACTCGCCAAGCACAACACCCTCTCCCCCAAAGCATCGCGATCAAACCGCTCCGCACGACGATAGATATCCCTGTTTTTTTGGAATCTCCAAAACGATCTCGACGATAATCAAAAGAGGAGTGACGCGGCTCACAAAAAACCCGCGTTCGAACCCGTTCAAGCGAGAGAGTCTTCTGTTTGAAAAACGTTGATCTCTTCGCCGATATCGGGATGAGATCGACAAAGATCGACACATAGCATCGTGCGTATCTCCGCAAATGCCCAACAACCCGAGAGTTTCGATGTCAAACAAGATCACCAAAAACGCATTCCAAGATCATTTTCGCAACAAAGAACTGCGCATCAACGACCTGCAACAAGAAAACTCCCTCACCCCCGCCCTCAAAGAAGCCGCACGCAGCGCCGACACCAACCGCGACGGCAAGATCAGCGGAAGCTCCGAAACAGACAAACTTTTTCGTGCGCTTGACCGCTTTGACCGCGACGGAAGCGCCCGTTCCATGCACCGAAGCCCTGCCGTCGAGACCGTTCTCCATCATGCCGCCTCCCCCCAAACGCCCACCACACCGACCCAACCGAGCGCTCCCACCACGACCATCACTCGTGCGGCCTTTCAAGCGGCGCTCGACGACAAACACATCAAGGTATCATCCCTGAAAGACAATAGCGCGATCCCAAGCGAAGTCGCATCAGCGGCCCGCAGCGCCGACGCCAACCGCGATGGCAAGATCAGCGGAAGCTCCGAAACAGACAAACTCTTTCGCGCACTCGACCGCTTTGATCGAGACGGAAACGCCCAATCCATGCACCGAACCACCGTTTTGGATGCGATCCTTGGTGCAGCAACGACCAATCCTCCGCCTCCTACAGCAGATCCCAACCGCGCCGTCCGAGCCAACTTCTCTTTTCAACCCAATGCTGTTGCCCTTGACCGAGCCCGAAGCTCCGACCTCGGCAGCAAGATGTCCGAAAAACTTGAACAGCACCGCGACACTTATCTGAAAGCCTCCGCCCTCACAGGCGTTCCCGCCGAACTGATCGCTGCGATCCATGCCAACGAATCGGGATTCGGCGATTATCGGCCTTCTGTGCGCGGCCCTGAGTCGGGCTTCGGCCTAGATGATCGCCATGTCTCTACTGCATGGGGCAACAGCAAACTCGAACAATACGGCCTCGGGCGCTGGGAACGCGGAACAGGAACCGAGCGCAGCATCTTCCAAAGTGCTGTGATCGCTGCCGAACATCTCAAACGCAACGCTGCCTTCGCAGGAATCGACATCCACGCACAGATGAATGCCAACGATCTCGCAGGAGCCGCCCTCTCCTACATCCAAGGTACACGCGCTGCCGAAAACGCCCATGATCGGGGCTCAAGCTGGATGTTCAACACTTCCGACAACAACCCCCATCCCCTTCACCCCGGCGGCACCAGCCGAACCAGTAGCGGGCGCACCGTTCGCGTTGAACCCGACCGAAAAGAAGGGCTTTTGCGCTGGGACACCCTTTTGCCTTTGATCAAAGAACATCTGCGCTAAAAGCACCCTTTCTTGGTTTGTCTCTTCCTTGGTACGCATGCCTTTTTCAATTTCGCCTGTGCTCAAAACGCCCGCCCCCCCTCCGTGCTCCGAAGCCCCCTAAGGGCGAATGCTCTCGTTTTGCGTCATCTGCCTTACGCTTTCGTTGGTTTGCTGTTGCGATACACCACGTTCGCAATACGCACTCCACAAAGCCACCAACGCAGCAGGTGCCGCCCCAATCGCCAATCCGATGCCCATCCCCGCAACACCTGCTGTCGCCACAGTTGTAGAGATGGCAGCGGCCAAGCCACCTGTTGCAAAGGCTGCCGCTGCGTTGGTGACCGCCTCCATCCCCCTCCCTGAACTTGCTCCCCAAGCCACACCCACAACCAAACCAATGGCCACCCCTGCTGCTCCACCCGACGCACTGATTCCCGAGGTGAGTTTCGTCACGATCCCTTGCGCGACGAAACCCGCCCCAGCAGCAACGGCATCGCCCGCCGCGATGTTCTTCAACGCCTTTTGAACGTGATCTTTGATGGCTTGCGGACCTTGTTTTGCGGCATCAACCAAGGGAGAAAACAGCTTACGATAACTTTCTGGGTCGCTTGCTTTCAGTGCGACCATCGCAACATACGCTCTGTCATGATCGACTCCTTTACCGCCACCGAATCCTACACGCTGCACCAAGATCCCCGCCAGAACTTGTTGCGTCGCCGGAGAAAGCAAGGCGAACGCCTTTGGATCTGCCGTGATATTTTTGGCCAATTCCGTAAGGAATGCCGTTTTGTCTGGGCGCGAAGACGATGATAGAAAATTGTGGCATCATCCATACCGCTCTGCACAAAACCAATGTTTCGCCTTGCCCGCGTAGCCTCCCCTTCTCTGTGCTTCTCGGATCGAAATCGTTCCTGTGTCCAACGTCCGAACACCTGAGCACCCGAAGCGAACTCATTCGACCAAAAGCCCAACACCCGACATTTCTTTTCATCGAACGCCACCAAACGCCCAAGTTCCGACGCATCCATCGCTCGCTTATCCTCTCAATCAGCACTTTCCGCAATTTCCCTAAAACCGCACAGGAAAGCTCTTCCAACGCGCAACCACTTGGCCGCCTCGTACTGCGTCGATCGTCTCAAAGTTCAGCAGCGCATCCCCCTCCATCGGTCGAAAAAACACAAAGTCTCCTTGCTCGATCTCGACCGCATCAGAGCCGATCAACAGCGACTGGTTCGGCAGTAGGTTGGCGTTTGGCGCACCCGCCGTCAAAGGCTCGACCACAAGGCCCGTTGGAGACGCGATCTCCCTCGACCAGCCGCCCCCGTAGATGTAAAAAGACCGACCGCGATTGGGATCCCACCAGCGCAACAGCCCCTCAAATGACTCCAGAAAAGCAACCTGATTGCCCTCAAGCTTTTTTAACACAGGAGCCGCGATCCATACCGCAGGACGGTGCGCTGCGAGCGTGTAAAAATCAAAATGCGCGGGCTGCAAAAAGGCACTTCCAATGCTGAGATCGCGGATACTCGTGCGTTTCTCCATCCCTTGATACAGCGAATAGGTCTTGCTCCCACCACCATTCAAGGTCAATGGCTTCGCAAACATCGACGGATACGCCGATCTTGCCTCGCTCACAAACGCTTCGTATCGCCGCAAGACCTCTTGAAATGCCCGTTGTACCGCAGAACGCTGCGATGGAACAGCAAATGGCGTGTGCGGGACATGCCCGTCATAGCCCATCAGCCCCGAAAAAACCAGATGTTTTGGATGGCTTGCGATCACGTTCAACGCCTCCTTGAGTGCCTTCGCATCGGCAAATCCGCCACGCCGAAGCCCCACATCGATCTCCAGATTGATCCGCAACACCAACCCCTCTGCCTTTGCCCACGCAAGATAGCGCTCCAACCGCTGCCGCGAATCCACCAGCCATTGTACCGCCCCCAACAACGGCTGCTTTTGCGCAGATCCCATCGAACGCACCGCAAACTGCGCAGCCTCCACCGACCAAGGCTTGCCCAGCAGATAATCCATCTGACCCCCAAAATGCCCAAACAAGCGCGGTAAAAAGCGCGCATGAAACACCATCAACCCCTTTGCATCGGTCTTTTTGCACAGGTAGGACAGCAGCTCAAGACTCGGCAGCGACTTGACCACGATCCGCAGGCGATACGGCTCTCTCACCACATGACGGATCGCCTCGGTGTTGTGATCCAAACGCCCCAGATCGATCACCAACGCGGGCTGCCCCTCGGCCTGCCCTTTCAGCACTCTGTTCAGCCCCGAAAAAAAAGCGTCGTGCTTTCCCCCCCCTTTGCTCGGCTTCAACACAAACAACCCCACCACAAGCAACCCAACACCCAGCCCGATCCATACACGCACACGTCTCATTGCCCTCGACCTCCCGACCTTTTCAAAAAACTCCGCTCCACCTATACCACACCTCTGTCTTTTCTTACAGATGTCACTTAACACACCAACTTGACCTATCCCCCGCTCTTTGCTACGTTCAATCCCCTTCTGAAGAAGTTCGCCTCGCGGCATCCATCCCACGCTCCCACCTTTTGCGCCTGATGGACGCCTCCGTACCACAAGGAACCGCAATGTCCGAAGCCAACAAAGCTCAAAAAAAGAAAGCACAACTCCGCGAAGCCGCCTACCGCTGCTTTCAAAAGTCTGGCTATTACGAAACCACCGTCGATGATATCTGCCAAAAAGCCCAATGCTCAAAAGGCAGTTTCTATTATCACTACGCCTCCAAACAAGAAGTCTTTATCGATATCCTCCAAGTCTGGGCCCGCGAAGTCATCTCCGAGATGCTCAAGTCCTTTGAAGATGCCCTCGCCAACGAAACCCCCATCGAAGCCGTCACCCAAGCCATCCAAAACGAAGTCCGACGCGGTCGCGCCATCGTCCCGCTCTGGCTCGAATTCACCATCCACGCCCACCGCGACGAACTCGTCCGAAACGCCCTCTCCAAATTCTTCCGACGTACCCGCAACGCCATCTCCGAGATGCTCGAACCCCTCACCCGCGATCGCTTCTCCGCAGAAGAAAGCGAAGGCATCGCCGCCGGCATCTTCGGTATGTACACCGGCCTGATTATGCAAGAACTCGCCGACCCCGAAACCGCCGATGCCAGCGAGTCCGTCGCACGCATCATGCGCGTCATGTCCATTCTTCTCGCTCCCATCGCCTGATCTCCCTCCGCCATCCTTGATCCAAATTTTTTTATTGACATCCTTCACGAATTCAAGTACCGCCCTCTTCCATTGATTTTTCTTTAGACCGACCAGTCGGTTTTTGTTTGCCCAAAAGAGAAGAGGGATACGATGCGAAGAACAGAAGAGCGCAACAACGGGAAAGCAGCGGTTGTTCAAGCGGCAGAGGAGGGTGCTTCTTTGTCGGCGTCAGCGAAAGAACAGCTGTGGGGTCTGGAGCGCACGTCGCAAGGGTTCGTGTCGTACGATGGAGAAGGGGGGCAACAAGGCGGCGCGTTGTACACAAGCGGTCAAGTGACTGCGGTGCGCTCGTTGTTGTCGCGTCTGGTGCTGGGGGAAAACCAAGCGGCGATCTCGTTTGCGGGACAAGGTTTCTATGATCTGGATCATCTTGCGGGTTTGATGCGGGGATCGCGGGAAGTACGGGCATTGTTGGAAGCCGCGACAGCACATCTAGAATCACTGGTCCACACACAAGAAGCGCGATGGAGCGGGTGTTATGCCGATGGCTTCGATGTGATGGCTTGGTTGCAAGAGCCTTCGACGCGCCCGTCGGCAGCGGTATTACGGGGCGGTTGTTATTCACAGCCGCTGATCTTGATCCAACAAGTCGCTTTGTATGTCGCGTTGTACGAAGAAGGGATCCGCGAAGCCTTTGCGGTGGGGGCGATCCCCGTGATCTTTGGTCACTCTCAAGGCTTACAGACGGCGTTGTTGGTGGCGGAAAGCCCAAACGGACAGATCGAGACCGAACGGCTCTTGGCTTATGTAAGCTATGCCTTTTGGCAGGGTCTGGTGATGGAACAAGGATACACCGTCACGCCCGAACGTTCGGCGGAAGGGGCGTCACCGATGGCGGCGATCTCGGGTCCGTCGCTTGCGGTGTTGGAACAGGTGTTGGCGCGTTTCAATCGCAGTTTGCCCGAAGCAGCGCAAGTCGATATCTCGTTGTACAACACACGCAATCGCCATGTGGTGAGCAGCCATCCTGCGGTGCTTTCGACGCTACGCAAGGCGATGGAGGCCCAAGCCGAGCGCGAGGCTGCCCGAAAAAAAGCCGGGCGATTCGGAGGACAACCGCTACAGTTTACATGGGAATATCTCGAAGTCAGCGGCCCGTTTCATTCGCGTTATATGCGCGAAGGCTTTGAGCAGATGCAGCGAAAAGTCCGAGATATCGGCTTTGATTTTTCAAAAAGCCGCTTCTTTGTGGATGTGTTGTGTGGCCACACAGGGCGCGTGTTGACGCAACAGCCCGATGTATTGGATGAGTTGCTGCACAATCAGTTTGTGCGCTCGGTACGTTGGTCGCGGATGTTGCGCAGTTTGGAGCCTTACAACGGAGTTTCGGATATCTTGGATCTCGGGCCGGGGGATGGGGTGATGCGCTTGACGGCTTCGGCCTTGCGTGGAACGGGACGACAAGTCCACACGCTTTACACCCAAGAAGGCCAAGACGCTTTCTTTCTACAAGCTCCGCAGACACCTCGTCCTGTGGCTTATTGCAGCTTTCTTCCGTCTGTTTCTCCCGATGAGGCAGGGGGATGGCGCGTCGAAAACCGATACACCCGCGCAACGGGCCATGCACCCGTGATCTTGCCGGGGATGACCCCCACCACGTCGGATGTCCCGATCGTCGCCGCAGCGGCCAACCAAGGTTTTACCGCCGAGTTGGCGGGCGGCGGTCAAGTCAACGAACGGATCTTTTGGTTGCGGATGGAAGAGCTTCAAGAGGCCCTTGGACCCGGGCGTGAAGTCGTCTTCAACGCGCTGTATCTCGATCCGTATCTGTGGGATCTTCATGTGCGCAAAACGGGCTTGGTGCAAAAAGCACGCAAGGCGGGTTATCCGATCTGTGGTGTGACGATCAGCGCAGGGATGCCCGAAGTCTCCGAAGCTGTCGCTCTTTTGGATGAGTTTGTGTCGTTGGGGATGTGGCTCAATGCTTTCAAGCCCGGGACGTTGGCGCAGATCCGTCACGTCGTCAAGATCGCACAAGCCGCACCGCACCATACGATCTTTGTGCATCTCGAAGGCGGCAAGGCAGGCGGGCATCACTCGTGGGAAGATCTCGAACAGCTTTTGTTGGACGGCTATCACCTCTTGCGCGAACAGCCCAACCTCGTGCTTTGCGTGGGCGGCGGGATCGGAAGCGAGGCCCACGCCAATGCCCTGCTGACAGGCCGATGGTCTCTCGCTCACGATCTGCCACAGATGCCCGTCGATGCGGTGCTTTTGGGGACGCTCACGATGGCTTGCAAAGAAGCCACCACCTCCGCACAAGTCAAACAAGCCCTTGTCGATGCTCCCGGCTGCGCGGGATGGGTCTTTGCAGGCCACGTCGAAGGCCAGACCACTTCGGGAAAAAGCGCACTCAACGCAGATATCCACTACATCGACAACGCTGCCTCCCGCTGTGGGCGTTTGTTGGATGAAGTCGCGGGCGATGCGATCGCAGTTCAAGCCCGACGCGATGAGATCATCGCGGCACTCAACCAAACCGCCAAGCCTTACTTTGGCGATCTCTCGACCATGACGTATCATGCCGTCGCGCAGCGCCTTGTCACGTTGATGGCCCTCGGACGTCACGGACGCTACGAAGACGGTCCTTGGCTTGATACGACGCACCGCACACGATTCGCAGACTTTTTGCAGCTTGCAGAGGCTCGATTGTGCGAACAAGAAGAAGGCCGCTTCGCATGCTTTTTTGGAACCTTCGAAGCGCTTGACCATCCACAGGCTTGTGTCGATCGGCTGCTTGCGCTGTATCCCCACGCAGCCCAGCAGATCTTGCATCCTGCGGATGTTCGGCGATTTTTGTATGATATCTGTGGCCGCGCTGGCAAGCCTGTTCCGTTCGTTCCCGTCATCGACGCCGAAGTGCGGCGTTGGTACAAAGCAGACTCGCTCTGGCAAGCCCACGATGATCGCTACAGCGCCGACCAAGTTCTGATCATCCCCGGCCCTGCGGCCCTTCAAGGACTCCGTAGCGCAGATCAGCCTGTGGCCTCGATGCTTGGGCGGTTTGTGGACGCACTCCAAGCAGAAGTCCAACAGATGCCCGCGCCTCCCCACGCCGAACGTTCACCGCTGTCTCTCTCCCGATGGCCCGAAGGTTGTACAGGTAGCGTGACGTTGTGCAGCGATCCCCATCCGACCGCCCCGCGCTACGAAGTGGTCCTGACGATCCCATCGGCCCTTCCAACAGAACCGACCGAATGGTTTGGATTCCTTCGCGAGGCTTTTACAGGCCCCCTGATCACCGCCATGACCTCGATCCGCCTCTACCAACAAGGCGGCTCACAGCCCAATCCCTTGCGCGAGCTGTGCGTGTGTGAAGCAGGCGCACAACTGCGTATGATCATGACCGAAGGACGGCGCATCCAGTCGCTTACCTATCATCCAAACAACACTGCGGCCCACGAAACCGTCCACCTTTCCTTACACACTGACCAAGCCAACGACGCCCACCTCCATCTCGATATCTCTCTTGCATCGGCCTTTACAACAGAGCCTGCCCTCTACAGGCTGCCTTTGCGCGTCCAAGACGGTATCTTGCTCGTCGATGCCCGCGAACAAGAACAAACCTTGCGCGACTTTTACCAACACGCGCTCTTTGGCCGTCTGTTGGCCCCTGTCGAAGCCTTTGCCCCCACCCACCACACCACCCACGCGGACCCCCAAAAGCTCCGAGGCTACGCGGTCTCCACAGGCTCTCATGGTGATCCGTCGCACCTGCCGATGAATATGGCCTTTTCTTTGGTCTGGGAGCCTCTCTTCCGCTTGCTTTCTGCCGAAGGGGTTTGCGAAGGGATCTTGCGACTTGTTCATCTTTCCCATCACGTCGAGATCGACGCTGGTTGGCCGATCCTCCCTCACCAAGCCGTCGATGTCGAAGCCCAGATCACACGCATCGAAAACACCGACACAGGCCGAAGCATCCACACCCGATGCACCCTCTCACGCAACGGTGCGCGCTGCGCGATCGTTGAATCGGCCTTTTTTGTGCGTGGCTTTTTTGGCCGAACAACCGACATCTTGCGCACCAAAGAGATCATCGACACCTCACTGATCTTGCGCGATCAAGGCAGCATCGACTTTTTGCTTGCACACGGATGGCTGCATCGCACCTCCGACACCCCTCTGCACGTCGGCGATATCTTGCAACTGCGTGCGCTCCAAGAAGAACACCGCCCCCGAAAAGGTCTTGCGCATTTTGCCGCAACAGGTCAGATCTGGCGTGGTTCCCAACCGATCGCCACGCTCGCGCTCGATCTACGGGCAGCGCGCAAACTCCATCCTCTGCAAGCCCTTCTCCAAGCCTTCGCCCAAGAACAAGCCACCCCGCGCAAGCCTGTCACGCCCCGCATCCTTGCGCATACCGAGACCCAAGCCCCCCAATCCATGCAAACCTTTGCAGAAGTCAGCGGCGATCTCAACCCGATCCATCGCAGCTTGCTGTTTGCTCGGATGGGACGGCTCGATCGCCCGATCGTGCATGGGATGTGGACCGCTGCCCGCCTGCATAGCTTCTTGGTCGCCTCGGTGGTCGATGGCGAAGAAAGCCGCGTCCTTGATTACAAAGCCTCCTTCCTTGCGCCGCTTTTGCTTGGTGAACGCTTGCGACTCGAAGCCACCCGCACAGCCGTCCAAGAGGGCGTCTTGTTCGTCGAGCTTACAGCTTCCGCCATGCGCGACGCCCAAGCCATCGCCGTTGTTCGCGCCGAAGCCAAAGTCAAGATGCCCCGCAGCGTCTATCTGTTCCCCGGCCAAGGCATCCAACAAAAAGGCATGGGCATGGAGGCTTACGCCCGCTCCAAAGCGGCGCGCAACGTCTGGGATCAAGCGGATGCTTATACACGCGAACATCTCGGATTCTCGATCTTGGAGATCGTGCGCAACAACCCCAAAGAGCTTCTCGTCCAAGGCCGCACCCACGTCCATCCCCAAGGCGTCTTGCATCTCACGCAGTTCACACAAGTCAGCATGGCTGTGATGGCGCAAGCACAAGTCGCAGAGCTCCGCGAGTCCGGGCTTTTGGACCCTGATGCGATCTTATGCGGTCACAGCGTCGGCGAATACAACGCCATCGGTGTGACAGGTATCCTCCCGCTGACAGATGTCGTCGAGATCGTCTATCATCGGGGACTTGTGATGCACGCACTCGTCCCACGCGATGAATCGGGCGAAAGCGGCTACCGCATGGGCGTTCTTCGCCCTCATTACGCAGGAATGGATCACGCCCAAGCCGAAGCCCTTGTCGAGCAAGTCGCCAAACAAACCGGCCAGTTCTTGCAGATCGTCAACTACAACGTCCGAGGCCGTCAGTACTCCGTCACAGGGCAGATCGGCGCGCTTCGGCTTCTTGAGCAGCTTCTCGATCAGCGCGCAACACAGAAAAAGCCCCCCTACATCGAAGTCCCGGGCATCGATGTTCCCTTCCATTCGTCCGTCTTGTTCAACGGTGTCGACGACTTCCGCAAAACTTTGGAGGCGCGCTTCCCTCAAGATATCGATGAACAACGACTCTTGGGTCGTTATATCCCCAACCTTGTCCCCAAACTCTTCTCTCTCGACAAGCCATACATCGAAGAAGTTCAACAGACCACTCAGTCGCCGATCCTAGAAAAAGTCCTTGCAGACTTCGCCGACTACGCCGCCACCCCCAAGCGCCTCGCACGTATCCTGCTCATTGAGCTGTTGGCATGGCAGTTTGCAAGCCCTGTCCGTTGGATCGAGACCCAAGAGCTGCTCTTCCAACGCCGTTCGCTCGGTGGGATCGAGATCCAGCGCGCTATCGAGATCGGCGTGGGCTACCAGCCCACCTTGGCAAACATGGCGCGTTATTCCCACCAACTGCTCGGCCCTTCAGCTCCTGATATCGAGATCCTCAATATCGAAGCGGAAGCGGATCGCGTCTTCTTGCGCGACCAAGACACCCTGCCACCTCAAGCCCAAGATACCGCTGCTCCGGCCTCGATCCAGCCTCTCTCCGCTCAAAAGCCACAGCCCTCACAACAGGCCACCTCCTCCGCTTCGCTCCAGCAACCATCACAACAGGCCATCCCATCGACAAACGCCGCCTCCCCCGTTTCGGTCGGCGCACCGCCACCGCCCGATCAGCCGCTTTCTGTGGCCGAAGGCGTGACTTTTGTCCTCGCAAGCCAAGCCCGTATCCGCCCCGATCAGCTTTCCATGCAAGAGACCCTCGATGATCTCTTTGACGGCGTTTCATCGCGCCGCAACCAAGTCCTGCTCGACCTTGGCGCAGAGTTTCAGATGGGACCGATCGACGGGGCCCATGAAAAACCTTTGCGCGAACTGATCGCCGAGATCACCCGCCGCTGCCCTTCCTACAAAGCCCCCGGAAAATATATGCGCGCCACCCAAGATGATTCGATCAAACGAGTCTTCGGACGCGCTGGACTGACGCGCAAAGAAGTGGAAAGCCACTTTGAACAACAATTCGGCCTTGGTTCGGGCTTGCGCGAGAGCGCGTTGTGTCTGCTCGCCTTGGAAAGCCGCGAAGGAGCCTCCGCTCGCGGCGGCAGCATGGGCTTGTTGCCCCAAGCCCTCCCATCCGACCGAAACACCGCCAAGACCTTCTTAGACGAAGCCGCCCTACGCATCGGACAGATCAAAGGTCTGACGATCAGCCGACAAGGCGCACACAGCACAGGGGGCGGAGCCTCCGTCGATGCCGCTGTCGTCCAAGAGCTTGAGTCCAAGATCCTCGGACCCAAGGGGATCTTGATGCAACAAGCCCGTGAGATCGCCGAACGTCTGGGGCATCCGATCGAGGCCGCAGCAAGCGGGCTTCCTGCGCAACACAATGAACAAGCCGAAAAGCTGGCTCTCTACGAAGCAGAACACGACAGCGAGTTTGTCGAATGGCTTCAACCGCGCTTTGATGCCAAAAAGCACGTCGCGCTGACTTCTTCGTGGGCGTCTGCTCGACGCGATGTGGCTCGATTGTTCTTTGATCTGCGAAACAACCGCATTGAGGCTTCCGAAGCCTTGGCACAAGTCGCCCGACTGGCCGCCTTCCACGAGGATATCACCCTCACACAAACCGCTTCTTGGTACGCAAAACTCGCCGAAGAGCAAGGCGACCTCCGTCTTGCAGGTTGGCTCCACCAGATCGCAGCGGGTGATGCGCCCCATACTCCGGCGTTTCAGCCGACGCGCCCCGCGCTCTCTTTGCAACAAGACGGCTCTTGGAGATACGCCGAGGCCGTATGCGATCAAGCCGATGCCCTCGACCGTTTTGTCGATGCCTTGTGGCCCAAAGATCGCCCTCCCCTTCTTCAAATCGGCGAACAAGGCGAATGGAACATCACTTTTTCCAAGCTCCTGTCCGAACACACCAAGCGGCCCTTTGATCTGCGCAACACGACCGCTCTGGTGACGGGTGCAAGCCCGGGATCGATCGCCTTGGCCTGTGTGCGCTTTCTTTTGCGCGGTGGAGCCCGTGTCATCGTCACCACCAGCACTTACAACAGCGATCGTGTACGCGAATACCGCGATCTCTTCGAGACTTCTGCCGTCCCGGGTGCAGAGCTCCATGTCGTCCCCTTCAACCAAGCCTCTTTCCAAGATGTCGAGTCCCTGATCCACTGGCTGTTTTCCTCTGTCACCGAACAAGACGGAGCCAAAGTCCGCGTCGTGAAGCGCCCTTTTGCACCCGATATCGTGCTGCCTTTCGCCGCCATCAAAGATCTCGCCACGCTCGACAGCCTCCAAGCCCGCTCCAATGCCGTGATGCGTACGATGCTGCTCAGCGTAGAGCGCCTTGTGACGGGCATCGCCACCCATTACAAGCGTCACGGTCTCCCCGCGATGCCTTGCCATATCCTGCTGCCGCTTTCGCCAAATCACGGGAGCTTCGGTGGTGACGGCGTGTACGCCGAAACCAAAGCTGCACTCGAAGTCCTCCTGACCAAGTGGGAAAGTGAACGCGAAGCGTGGGGCAAAGCCACCACCTTGTGCGCGGCCCGCATCGGATGGGTCCGTGGGACGGGCTTGATGGATGCCAACAATCTTGTGGCTCACCACCTCGAACAGCGCACAGGCATACGCACTTTTTCGAGCGATGAGATGGGCTGGTTGTTGACCGCTCTGTGTACCCATGCGGCCAGAAAACAAGCCCTCCACCAGCCGCTTGAGGCCGATCTAACGGGCGGTTTCCAGCGGATCAAAGCCCTTCGTCAGACTGTTTCGACGATCCGCACCGAACTCGAACACCAAGCCGCTCGCGTCAAGCAACGCCTGACCCTCGAAAACGCCGAAGCCACCTTGCTTGGCGCGCCCACCGATGCGCCTTTGCTTGTCGATGCGCTTCCTCATTGGCCTGCGACCTTACACCCTCGATTGACGCCTGCCACAGCCAAAAAGCCCGTCCATTGGCCCAAACGCGGCCTTTCCTTGCGCGAGATGGTGGTGATCGTTGGCATGGGCGAGATCGGCCCTTGCGGAAGCGCCCGTACCCGCTACGAGATGGAGCTCGGTCCATCCCTTTCTCCTGCTGCTGTGCTTGAGTTGGCTTGGATCACGGGCTTCGTCACCTACGAAGAAAACGGCAAAGCGGGGGTTTGGAAAGATCGCCAAACCAACACCGTGATCGCAGAACACGAGATCGCCGCTCGTTATCGTGAAAGCGTCCGCAAACATCTCGGGCTGCGCTGGATCGAGCCTGAGACCGTAGGCATCGACCCCAACGCTCTTTCTATGTACACCTCTGTTTTTCTGGAAAAAGATTTTACTTTTTCGGTCAGCTCCGAAGAAGAAGCCCGTACTTTCTTTGCGACGGCCCCCGAAAAAACCCGTGTTCACTTTGATGCCCAAGACGGACAATGGCGCATCACACGCCTCGCTGGAACCGAAGTTAAAGTCCCCCGCCAAGTCCGCCTCCAACGTCAAGTCATGGGCCAGATCCCCAAAGGCTTCGACTTTGCGCGATTCGGTCTCTCCAACGATATGATCGAACGCATCGATCGCGTCGCTCTCTTCAACCTGATCGCCACCGTCGATGCCTTCTTGTCTGCTGGCATCGAACCCGAAGAACTCTTGCGATGGCTCCATCCTGCCCGCGTCGCAAACACCCAAGGCTCGGGCATCGGTGGGATGCGCAGCTTGGCCCGTCTCTACCGCGATCACGTCCTCGATATCGAGCGCCAGCCTGATATCCTCCAAGAGACCTTGATCAACGTCGCAGCGGCCTATGTGGTCCAAAGCTACGTCGGAAGCTACGGGCCGATGTCTCACCCTGTCGCCGCCTGCGCAACCGCTGCCGTCTCTCTCGAAGAAGCCACCGACAAGATCTTGGCAGGAAAGGCCGACTTTGTAGTCGCGGGTGGGTACGATGACGTCGGGCGCGAAAGCCTTGTGGGCTTCGGTGATATGAACGCCACCGCAAACACCGATGAGATGGTCGCGATGGGGCTTGAACCCGCCCAGATGTCCCGCCCCAACGACACGCGGCGACGCGGCTTTGTCGAGGCCCAAGGCGGCGGAACCTTCTTGCTCGCTCGCGCCGATATCGCCCTACAGATGGGTCTCCCCGTGTACGGTGTGGTCGGATACTGCGGCTCTTTTGGTGACGGTATCCACAAATCCATCCCCGCCCCCGGCATGGGCGCACTCGCTTGTGCCATCGGAGGCCAACAATCCCCGCTCGCTCGTTCACTCCAACACTTCGGCCTGACCGCTGATGATATCGCCGTCGTGTACAAACACGACACTTCCACCGCTGCCAACGACCCCAACGAAAACGAACTCCATCACCGCATCCAACGAGCGCTCGGACGCAGCGAAGGAAACCCGCTCTTTGCCGTCTCTCAAAAAAGTCTGACAGGTCACGCCAAAGGCGGAGCCGCTGCGTGGCAGATCATCGGGCTTTGCCAGACTCTTCTCCAAGGCCGCATCGCAGGAAACCCCAATCTCGACAACGTCGATCCGATGATGCGTTCTTTTTCTCATCTCGCTTTCTCAAACAAAACCCTTGACGTAGGTGAGACGCTGCCGCTGCGTGCAGGGATGCTGACCAGCCTCGGTTTCGGCCACGTCAGCGGTATCGCTCTTTTGCTTCACCCCGATGCCTTCTTGGCCCAACTCTCCGAAGAACAAGCCACCGCTTACCACTCCCGCTGTCAGCAGCGCCACCACCAGACCACCCAACGCTGGGCCTCCGTCTTCATGGGACAAACACCCTTGTTCTCTCGCCGAAACCTCCGCCGCTTTGAAGCCCAAGACGGCTCTCCCGAACAAGCCGCCCAAGAAGCCGCCATGCTCCTGAACCCCCACGCTCGCCTTGATACCTCACGCGGCTTCTATTCTTTGTAAAAATGTCGGATCTATCTTAATGAGTTTTCAACTGTCTTTTCATCCTCAAGGGCGTGTCCTTGGTGTCGGTTTCGATGTCGTTTCGGTTGCGGCTTTCTCTCTACAGCTTCAAGATCCAGCCTCTTGTTTTGTCGAAGAAGTCTTTACCTTAGCAGAACGCCGCATCGCTCGCTCACGCGCAGGGCAACAGCCCGCACGCCACTTCGCGGCCCGCTTTGCTGCCAAAGAAGCCCTCATCAAAGCGTGGTCTTCGGCCCTTTTCGGCCAACCTCCCCCCTTGCCGCATCTCTCCTTACGAGAGATCGAAGTGATCCACGATGCTTATTCTCGCCCTGCCCTACGTTTTCACGGTCAAGTCTCGGATGCCATTCAAGCACTTTTCCCCTATACAACCCACCTCTCTCTCTCCCACGATGGCGACACCGCCGCTGCCATCGTCTTGATCGAACAGCTCACCGCTGCTTCGCGTTAGGCTTCCGCCAGATCGCTCGGAACAGATCACTGCGGCTTCGCGCTAGGCTTCCGCCAGATCGCTCGGTGGGTCTCCACATACATCCGCAGCGTCCGCCCTCGCCGCCCCAACAACGCCTCCATCGTCGGATCGACCCGCTCTGCCTGCCCAAAACGCAGCCCGACGTGCAAGATCGTTTGGACGATACACTGCCCCCAAGGCAGCCCACGCCGCCGAAGATGCCACACATACCCCACCACCGACGCAGCCCGATAACGGATGCTCCGCCCCAAAACATCGCTCAAGATCTTCGCGACCTCATCAAACCCGATGGCTTCTGGCCCTGTAAGCGTATAAGCTTGATTCGCGTGCTTTTCTGGCGCAACAAACGCCTCGGCGGCCACCTCCGCCACATCATACAGATCCACAAAAGCTGCACGACCTTTGCCCGCAGGCACATACAAACGATCCGCCTCGCAGATATCCTGCAAGTAGGCGTCTTGTAGGTTTTGCGCGAAAAATCCGGGGCGCAGCAACGTGTACGGAGCGACCGATGCTTTGAGGTGCATCTCAACTTTATGATGCGGAATGATCTTGTTTTCTCCCGCTCCTGCAACCGATAAAAAGACGATATGCTCAGCCTTTTTTTCTCGTGCGATATCCACAAAAGGATTCAGCGTTTTTTCCACATCTGCGATCGGCGGCGGACGCAACAAAAACACGCCCGAACATCCCTCCAAAGCAGCCGACCACGTCGCAGCGTCCCGAAAATCAAACCGCACACTCTTGACTTCTCCGTTCCAGTACTCTTCTGCCGATGCCACCGATGAAACAGCAGCCCGCACGTCGATACCTCTTACACGCAACGCACGAACCACCTCACGACCCACATTCCCCATCGCTCCTGTCACCAAGATCCGCTTCGTCATCAAAAGATCTCCCAAACAAAATCGCCTCAAGCCGACGTCACCCAAAAACCCGCGTTCGCGCCCGTTGCGAGCGACTGCGTCGTTGGTTTGAAACACGATGCTCTGTTCGCCAATACGGGGTCAAGGGGTTGCGACCCCTTGCGGGGTTTGGGGCCGCGCCCCAATTCAACAAACATCCTCAGATGTACGCTTACTCAGACGGCGAGCCGTTGCGGCCCCTTGCGGGGTGTGAGGCAGCGCCCCTAATTCAACAAACCCCACCGCCTCCCTTCTCTTTCTACCCAAGGAGCTCCCAAGATGGACAAGATTCTACAAAAAGCTGGATACACCGAACAACAATACACACACGGCGCTGTTACGCTCAATTACGCGGTCAGTCCGCCCAAACAACGCGCTCTCTTGCTTATCCCCGGCCAGACGATGCCTTGGCAAAGCTACACCCGCGTCCTTCCTGCGCTCGCACAACACTTCCAAGTCTACGCGCTGGATATCCACGGACACGGGCGCTCTTCACGCTGCCCACAACGCTACACCTTCGAGGCCATCACCGAAGATCTCGTCGCCTTTCTTCACAACGTCGTTCAGCGCCCCGCCTTTTTGTCGGGTAATTCTTCAGGCGGCCTATTTGTCACATGGATGGCCGCCCAAGCCCCCGATTATGCGCAAGGCGTCATCGCCGAAGATCCGCCTTTTTTTAGCAGCGAACATCCCCGACTCCAACAATGCTTTGTATACCACGTGATGAAGCTATTTCTCGAAACCCTTGATCGCCCCGAAGGACGAGACTTGGGCGCGCTCTTTCAACGCCTAGAGATCCCGCACAAAAGCGGAAAGCGCGTCTCCAAAATCCCGATGTTCCTCGCTCGCCTTCTTTCTTCGTGGCTTCAACGCCGCCAAGCCAAAACCCCCGACCAGCCGCTCGATATCCCTTGGTTGCCCCTCCAACTCCGCCTCACCATCCGCTCTTTTTCCGAATACGACCCCGCCTTCACACGTGCCTTCTACGAAAACACGATGGCGGGAAGCTTCGATCACGCTGCCATGCTCGCAAAGATCCAATGCCCCTTCGCTCTGATCCACGCCAACTGGTTTGTTCACGAAAAATTCGGACTCGTCGGTGCGATGCTCCAAGAAGAAGCCCAGCGCGTTTGCTCGCTCGTCCCCCAAACTCGCTATCTCCCTGTCTCTGCGGGGCATGTCGTCCACCTCGAAGCCCCAAAACTTTTCCTCCAAATTATCGACGACTTCACAAACGACGCAGTATAGGCTCTGATCAATCTCGTCCGTGTAGGCTCCGATCAATCTCCTTGCTTTCCCAACGAACGCAACTTTTCGTCTTGCAAGCATTTCGTCAACAAACGATCCAAAGCATTCGCAAAGCTCCGTTTATCGGCCTCTCCAAACGGCCTTGGCCCTCCCGTCTGCACACCTGAATCACGAAGATCCTGCATAAAGTCCCGAACCGACAAGCGTTCGCGCACATTCTCTTCCGTATACAACTCCCCATGATTGCTCATCGCAACACCCCCCGCTTCGATCACCAACGCCGCCAACGGGATATCGGATGTCACCACCAGATCCCCCAACCCCACGCGCTGCGCAATGTAATGATCCGCAACATCAAAGCCCTTTTCCACCACCACTTGCGACAAATACGGCGATTGTAACAGGTACATCCCACGATTCGCCACAAAACAAGCACGGACTCTTCGCTTTTCCGCAACACGAAACAAGATATCTTTGATCGCCTTCGGCGTTGCATCGGCATCCACCCAGATCTGCAAACGAAACCTCCTCTCAATCAATTAGGTTTGTTTTTGTGGGGCTTTGCCCCACACCCCACTGCCTTAGCGCGGCTCCCTTGACCCCGTATCGGCGGAGTGATCAGTGGTTTTTCAAACAAACATCCCTGCCGCTTCAAATAACGCGAACACGGGGTTTTTGCAAACAGCATCACTCCGATAAGAAAATTATTCGTCAAGATCTACGTCTTTTTCTTCTTTCTTCTCTGGTTTTTTCTCTTCTCTTTTTTTCTCTTTTGCGGTTTCTTTGCAAAGACAGCGTCCCTGCTCACCTTTTGGACCCATCGGTCCCTTGTCACCTTTCAACCCTTTCGGACCCATCGGTCCCTTGTCACCTTTCGGACCCATCGGTCCCTTGTCACCTTTCGGACCCATCGGTCCCTTATCACCTTTCGGACCCATCGGCCCCTTATCACCTTTCGGACCCTGTTCGCCTCTCAGTCCTTTCGGTCCCATCGGTCCTTGCGCGCCTTGTTCACCCTGTTGGCCTCGCTGACCGACCGGACCTTGCTCACCTTGTTCTCCTTTTGTCCCCATCGGACCTTGCCGCCCCATTCGGCCCTGCTCACCTTTCGGACCTTGCTCACCTTTTGGCCCCTGTTCACCTCTCGGGCCTTGCTCACCTTTCGGTCCCATCGGACCTTGCGGGCCTTGCAGCCCAACGGAGCCTTGCTCACCTTTTGGTCCAACAGAGCCGTTCTCGCCTTTTGGACCTCGCGTTCCCATCGGTCCGACCGCTCCCGTAGCGCCTCGCTCGCCTTTCGGACCTTGTGGTCCTTGCAACCCCATCGGCCCTCGCGTTCCTGCCGCTCCAGAAACACCCTGCTCGCCTTTCGGGCCTTGCGGCCCAACGGGGCCTTGCTCGCCTTTTGGACCTTGCGCTCCTTGCGGTCCCATCGGTCCTTTCTCACCTTTCGGGCCTTGCTCGCCTTTCGGCCCCTGCGGTCCTTGCGGACCTTGCGGCCCAACGGGGCCTTGCTCACCTTTCGGTCCTTGTGGGCCGATCTTTCCAGCGATACCCTGCTCGCCTTTTGGCCCCTGTGGGCCGATCTTTCCAGCGATACCCTGCTCACCTTTTGGACCTTGCGGGCCGATCTTTCCAGCGATACCCTGCTCACCTTTTGGACCTTGCGGCCCCTGCGGACCTTGTAATCCTTGTGGACCCTGCGGTCCTTGCGGACCTTGCAGACCTTGCGAACCTCTTGGCAGAAGAACGTGTTGTATTTGCGAGCCGCAGCGAAAACGAATGACTGTACCGCGTGCCTCTTGTGAAACGCCGTCGATTTGACAGGGCGTGCCTTCGTTTCCTTTTTCTCCTTGCAAGACCATGACTTGCGCCAACGTTTTTTGCTGGCTGCCAAAGAATCCCACCAAAACAAACAGCCCTGCACGCAATGTTTGCGGCAGATGGATCTCGCGTTTCATCGAAGTTCCTCCTTGAAGAATTTGAAAACCTTGCTCGCGTCCGTAATGTTGTTTGGGTTCACGCTCCGAGACAAGAGAAACACCCGTCAGCACGTCAAGATGTTCGCCATGTATCGTCCACCGCGAACGAAACCGCCGCGAAGCCATCTTTGCAAAAGACGGCTTTGCTTGCTCAGAAGAAAAAACGATGGGGGACAACGTACCCTCACCTTCGATAGAGAGGACTTTTGCGTTGTGAAAATGACGAATCATTTCTGATGCGCAATGTCCTTTTTGACATACCAAGCCTGACAGACAATCTGTATCACGCTTGCAAGGTCGCCCAAGCCCACCGTCTTGGCAACCCGTCACAAACAGCGACAGAAAAAACCACAGCCACACGCTGCGCTGTAATCCAATCCAAACACCTCGAACCCTCGCTCTCATCAACCCCTCCTGTACCATGCGCTCGCCATCCGCCAAAGCAGATCAACTCTCTTGATAAAACTCACGCTCCCAACAAAAAACCCCGTGTTCGGGTAGGTTCAAGCGGAGCCGTCGTTGGTTTGAAAAAACTCAGTTCGCCCCGCCAAGTCGGGGTCAAGGGGCCTTTGGTCCCTTGCGGGGCGTGGTACCTCGCCCCACAAAGACAATTCCAACCGCGCAACCTCTACCTTGAAACAAGGCTCTTCACTTTTACAATGCCCGAAGACACAAAGCAACTTCGCCCCGCTCTGCGCGACACTTTTCTTGCGGCCTCGTCCTGCGGGCTGGAGTTCGATCACTCTCACAAAAACAAAAAAGGAGTCCGACATGAAATCCCTTCCCTTCCGTCCACCTTCACCAGACGCATCGGCCCAAGAGATCGACCCTTCTCGCGGAAGTCTTCGCTCTGTTCGAAAATTCTCAGGACTCGCGCTTGGCTTGTTCTTCCTCTCCGTCTCCATATCGCCAACGACAGCCCAAACAACTCCCCCCACAACCACCCGACACCGTAAGCCCACTCTTCCCAAAACAGCACCACGCCCCGTCCTTCCGACATCAAGGGCCACACAACACAACCAAGCTGCCCCACATGCCCCGCCCAGTTTCACTTTCCTCAACCCACTACGCGGCGGTTATCCTTATGTGCAAAGCGTTGCATTCTCCGATCGAGGGGATCGCGTGATCGTGGGAGCCGCAGGAAAAGATGGCGGAGTCCGTTCTTGGTCTTGGTGGTCAGGCATTGAGCAAGAATTCGCAAGTCCGTACGGAGATATCGTACAAGTGAGCTTCCTTCAAAAAGAAAGCTTTTTTGGTGCTTGGCGCGTGTATACGCCGGGAGATGGTCTAAATGGAAATCAATTCACGATCCACAAGATCGGCCAAAAAGATCCTATTTTAAGTGGAGAGTATGGAACTTCTTTTGCAACTTTTTCTCATTCAGCTCCACAAACCGCGCTTGTTGGCGGTTGGAGCAAGATCGCTTTCTTTGCCTCGGGAAAAACCCAAGGCTCGTTGCCGAACAAGGCTGAACGCCCCGATACCACAGCGATCACACTTTCTTCCAACGGTCGTTATGCCGCCATCTCCCAACGCAACGCCACCAAAGACATCAAAAAATACCACGATGAGATACTCTGGATCGACACCTTCAAAAAAAAGATTCTGACAACAACGATACGACCTTTTTCATATCCACTCGAACGCTTGGCCTTAACGAATGATGGACACCTCGCGATCGCAACACGCGGATACGCGGAGATCTGGGATCTCAAGCGCGAAAAGCGGTTGCTCGGTATCGATCAACAGGGGTTTCCTGAGCTTTTGCCGCTGTACTCTCCCGATCAAAAGACATTCCTACTGATCAGCCAAGCCAGTATCGGCCAGTCATGGACTTACGCACGCACCCCTTCTGGTTTCAATTTCGCCAATCCTTCCAATCACAAAGACACCAAGATCTTTTTCTACGACGCAAACACTTACAAGATTCAAAAGATCTGGACGATCCAACAATGCCTTTTTCGTACAACTTATTTCCGTTTTGGAAGTATCCGAGGCCCCGAACACAATCCTGAGCGTGTGGCCTTTTCTCCTGATGGGCGTGTCATCGCGATCGGCTGCAATGGCGGCGTGCTTTTCTTTGACAGATCGCTGAACCAACAAATCAAAGGCATTCCTTGGATGGTCCGCCGTCCTCTCCAACAACAACCCCCCAAACCTTGATTGTCGAACGAATACAGCGAACCCATCGCACCCGAACGGCTCCCACCCCAAACTTTGCTCCCCAACGCCCCACAAAACAAATCGAGACGGCGTCGCTCAAACGGTATTTATGGCTGTTTGCAAGCGCCCAACGACTGAACCGAAACGCCCAATCGTGCGGCTTCGCAATCGTTACTGTACGTTTTACCGTCACAACCGCACACAGGCTTGTATTCTCCACGACAACCTGTGGGCTTGGGCATACAAACCCCGGGATGATCGGCGGCTCCGCACATCGCGGTCAAGCTGTACTGACAATACTGATCGTCAGGGCAAGAGTTATCGACGCCGGGAGGAACAAGCCCACCGCATGACTTCCCAGTACAAGGCATCTTTGAGCAAAGGGCGCTTCCACCTCGGCAGGTGCAAGTATTACAGCCGTCTCCTGCGGGGAAAGACTCACCTTCTTTGTAACGTTGGCCGTTGTATACGCAAACACCCGGCTGGCTTTTGCATTCGCCCTCGTATTGTACAGAAAGGCCCGCCATCGCGGCATCACAAGCATTGCTATAAGTCTTTCCATCGCAGCCACACACAGGCTGATGGATCAGGTTGCAGCTTTTGGGCTTATCAACACAAACACCCGTTCCATCGTCAAATCCGCAGCCTTTTTCGATCTTGCAATACTTCCCATCGGCACAGCGAAGTCCTGCTTCCCCTCCACAAAACGATTCTGCGCAAGCTTCATCCGTACAAGCCACTTTTCCTTTGAAGCACGAACACTTGCTTCCTTTATCACAGAACGATTCTCCGTCTTTGTAGATCTTACCGTTGAACTCGCACTGTTGAGGTGTTGCACAAGCGCCGATCTTGGCTGCGGATGTTCCTGCTGCGTTGGCTGCGCACTCGTTTTCGTACGTTTTCCCGTCGCATCCACAAACAGGCGCATAATACTCGGGGCATCCTGAGGGCTTGACTTTGCAAACACCGGGATGATCGGCAGCACCGCACATCTTGTCCAACGTATAGTGGCAATACTGCTCGCTTGGGCAAGTGTTGTCGACGCCGGGTGCAACGTGACCACCGCAAGATTTTTCCGTACAATTTTTCTTTGTGCAACTCACCCCACCGCCACTACAAACACAAGTGTTACAACCATCCGCCGCAGGAAACGTGCTGCCTTCTTTGTATGTTTTGCCTTGAAACAAGCAATCTTTGGCGCACACCATCAAGGTACACATCGGCACACCGTTGCTGCACATACATGAATTGCAGCCGTCAGATGCAGGAAAAGACTCACCTTCTTTGTATGTTTTTCCTATATACGCACAGGTTTTTGGAAGACAGGCTTTCTCTGTACAACTGATTGCACCTTGCTGACAAGTACAAGTGTTGCAGCCATCGGATGCAGCAAAGCTGCTGCCCTGCGCGTATTCTTTGCCATTGTATCGGCACACCCCCTCAGGTGTGGTCACACCGCAGCCGCTCCCCAAAACTCCAAGCACCCACAAACCCAACGCCACCCAAAACTGCACTTTGACACGAAGCATGGTTTTATCCTTCCTCTAAACATACCCGCACCTCTGATCGAGGCCAACGCAAACACTACAACAGGCATCAATTTTCGTTCCCGCTACCTGCGACTCTCCACACATCTCTTTTTCGATCAACGGCTTCTCTTCTTTTCGCCGCCTGATTGTACTCGCTCAAAAGCAGCGGATATCCAAAGAACCCTCAAAAATCTGAGGCTCCCCCTTGCCTGTCCCCTGCGCGAATCGTTTGGGCACGACAAACACCTAAACAATCTCGACACAGCGCATTCTATCAAAAGGTTTATTTCAAAAGGAGAAAACATGAACAACAACAAGATCCTACGCATCTCACCGCTGGGCTTTCCTTGGCAAACACTTGATCCCTTTCTGTTCTGCGTTTATCACAAAGACGATTATCCCGAAGGGAACGAACAGATGGGACCAAGCGCAAGCCTAAAGGGCCGTTCTATCGGCGCAGACTTTGGTGGAAAAGATGGGTGGAGTATGTATCACGGCTCGACCATCCCGGGTTTCCCTCAGCATCCGCATTACGGATTTGAGACGATCACCATCGGGCGGGCTGGATACATCGATCACTCCGACTCTTTGGGTGCAACCGCCCGCTTTGGTGAAGGCGACGTGCAATGGATGACCGCAGGAAAAGGCGTCGTCCATTCGGAGATGTTCCCTTTGGTGCATCGCGATCGGCCCAATCCAACGGAGCTTTTCCAGATCTGGCTCAATCTTCCACGCGAAGACAAAAGCAAAGATCCCTATTTCACGATGTTTTGGAAGCACCAGATCCCCATCGTCCATCACACCGATGAGATGGGCCGAAACGCGACCATCCGCGTGATCGCAGGCGCGCTCGGAGAAACACAACCCCTCGCCCCACCGCCAAGCTCTTGGGCTGCAAGGGCTTCTTCCGAGATCGCGATCTGGACGATCCAACTCGATCCCCACGCCCAATGGACACTCCCCCCCGCTTCCAAAGAAGCCCATCGTGTCCTTTCTTTTTTCAAAGGAAAAAGCATCCACATCGAAAACAAAAAGATCGAAAACAAACACTCGATTCAAGTACATTCAGATGCAAGTCTTTTTCTTCAAAATGGAGAAGAACCTGCGGAGATCCTTTTGCTTCAAGGGCGGCCTATCGGCGAGCCTGTCTCGCATCACGGACCTTTTGTGGTCAATCAACCCGAAGATATACAAGCCGTGATCGCTGCGTATCAACGCACAGGCTTTGGGGGCTGGCCTTGGGGCGATCATGGGCCTGTCCATCCACGAGAAGCCAAGCGGTTCGCCATCCACGCCGATGGGCGCAAAGAAACCCCTGACGCGCCGCCACATTCTTTCTGATCGCGGTAGAAATGACTAATGTTTTCGTGATGAGAATCTTCGCCAGATCGCCCACCCGATCGCCAGCGGGATCAGCAAGAAAAATCCACCCGCCGAAAACGCTGCACCTGCCGCTCGAAACATCGCGGCCAACCCTTGCTCAAAGACTTCGTCGTGGATCAGGTATGTCCATGTCGAGGAGGGCCGCTCCATGCCCGAGCGATCCAGCACAAACCCTTGGGCCTCCCAACGAGAAGAGCGAAAGGTGCGCAACACACGTCGCGGGATCTCTTCTTCCATCGCTTCGTACGCGGCGATCGCTTGTTGGCAAAAGACCACAAAGGGATCATGCCCTGCGGCGCTTTGTAAATGGATCCCTTCTCGGATATCTGCCAGCCGTGCGAGGTGCTCTGCCCAACACGCATCCAGATGAAACAACGCAACTTCCCGAACCATCGACTGCAACGCCGCTTCTCCCACTTCTCCAAGCAGGCGATCTACCAAAGCAGGCTCCGCCTCTTTTAACACTTCATTCCAGTCTTTTTCTCCAAGCAATAGGTCTTTTCGCATCTCAGAAAACGCCAAACGCTGCTCTTCAACAAAAGACGAATACCGAAACAGCGTCTGGCGGATCGTATAATTTTGCCCTTCGACGATGCGTTGTGTGCGCTCCACCGCTTTCAACAGAGCAGGGTTATCGAGTGGTTCGCCTTCTTCTGTGGGCAAAAAGCGCTTGGGTATGGAGTCGATCACACGAAAACGCTGCATCAGATCGTCTTCTAGGCTGATAAAAAAACAAGACGAACCCGGATCGCCTTGTCTTCCTGATCGACCGCGTAGCTGATCGTCGATCCGCACGCTCTCATGGCGATTTGTGCCGATCACATACAGCCCCCCAGCCTTGACCACCGCTGCTCTCTCTGCTTCGTCGGCTCCCCCCAACTTGATATCCACGCCGCGCCCGGCCATATTCGTGGAGATCGTCACCGCAGCCAAACGCCCTGCTTGTGCGATGATCTCCGCTTCTCGATCATCGGTTCGTGCATTTAAGACTTGGTGAGATATCCCTAAAATATGTAATCGTTTAGAGATCAATTCTGATTCTTCAACACTACATGTTCCGACAAGAACAGGCCGACCTTGTTTCTGACAAGCTTGGACGGCTTGCAAGATGGCGTCGTGCTTGGCTTGTTTTGTTGCGTACAGGCGATCAGGTTCATCCACGCGGATACAAGGGCGATACGTGGGAAGAACAACCACAGACGAACCATAAAACAAAGCAAACTCGGCTTGGGCGGGGCGCGCTGTTCCTGTCATGCCTGCGATCTGCTCGTATTGCCGCATCAAATGTTGCAGCGCGATCGAGCCAAGGATCTGCCCTTCGGGTTGCAAGGCCAAGCCTTCTTTCGCTTCGAGGGCTGCTTGGATCCCGTCGGGCCATTGGCGATCTTCGACCACGCGCCCTGTCCACTCATCGACAAGCTCGATTTTTCCGTCTCGTACGATGTAATCCACATCTTTGTGCAGCAAGATCAACGCATGCAGCGCCACATGGATCCCAGCCAACAACGCCTGATTTTCAGACGCATGCAAGGAACCACACCCCAAACGTTCTTCAAGATGCGCAAGACCTTCTTCTGTCAGGTATACCAAACGCTGGAATTCATCTGTCCGAATGTGACGCTCTAACACCAGCTCTTTTACTAACGCGGCCAATCGGTGGGGTTCTGCGCGTGTATCCCGCTTTCCTCCCGCGATCACCAACGGGATGCGCGCCTCATCGATCAAGATCGAATCCGCCTCATCCACGATCGCAAACGAAAAGGGCCGATGCACCATGGCCTCCGAAGATTGCACAAGCTGATCACGCAAAAAATCAAATCCTGCTTCTTTGGCTGTTGCATACGTGATCTCCGCGGCCCACGCAGCTTTTCGCTCTGCGGGCGTCAGGTCTTTTTGAATACAACCCACAGAAACACCCAAAAAATCGAAGACGGCTCCCATCCATCGGGCATCACGTTGTGCCAGATAGTCATTAAACGTCAGGATATGCACTCCCTTTCCCTGCAACGACCGCAAAAAAGCAGGCATCACCGCCGCAAGTGTTTTGCCTTCCCCCGTTTGCATCTCCACGATCTTGCCTTGGTGCATCACGATTCCCGCCATCATCTGCGTATCAAACGGACGCAAACCCACGCACCGATCCGCCACTTCGCGCACCAACGCAAACGCCTCGACCAACAGAGCATCCAACGCTCTCCCCGTCGATACCGCCTGACGCAAACGCGCAGCGCGTTCTTTCAACGAAGCGTCCTGCTCTTGCTTCAACCCGCCTTCAAGCGCACGAATCTGCTCCAACAGCGGCGCATACACTCTGGTATCATAGGCGATGGGTTCTTCGCGAAGGCGACTCAGCCATCGACGAAACCTTCCGGGGATCGGCTGCATTTTCTCTTGTCTCCGTTCACAAAATTAAGAAAAGCCACTCCCCCCGCAAGCCACAAAGCTAAGCGGCCCCAAAACAATGGCAAGAAAAAACAACGCTTGCGCGCCCCTTCAAACCAAACCGACCCTTCGACGCAAGCCCTCTTGACGCTGTGAGCGCAAAGCACCAAGCTCGGAGCTTTGATGGAGACAGGAGCGCCTTGCGGACAACCCCCCCTATGTTCTCGGCACTTCAAGCGACAGAGTCGTTGTGTTGAAAAGCCTGTGCTCTCTTCGCCCCTCTCGGGGTCAAGGGAGCCGTGCTAAGGGTGCGGGCCCGCCGCGAGGGCATTGAATCGGCACGCAGCGTCGGGTCAAGGGAGCCGTGCTAAGGGTGCGGGGCGTGGTACCTCGCCCCACAACACTGTCCAACTGCGTAAGTCCTATTCTTACAAAGAAACCAGATCACATTGCGCAAGAAGCGCAAGAAAGGAACCTCTCGTGAAACTCGATGCGCATCTACGCGAACAATGGCACCAAACCCCCGAAGGATGGCGCTTTGTGGTGCCAGAAGGATGGATGCAAGGGCGCTCGATCTTTGGTGGATTCACGGCTGCGGCCCTTGCCGCGCTTGGCTACCGACACATCGATGCCGATCGCGTCTTGCGCACCATGAACATCCAACTGACCCATCCCACCGTCCCGGGCGAAGCGCAAGGCCAGATCACCATCCTGCGCGAAGGAAAAAATACCACATTTGCGCAAGCACAACTCTTTCAAAACGGTCAGATCACAGCCACGGCCAGTCTGATCTTTACCAAGCCACGCGAGACTTCCAAGCCTGTGCTTCCTTCGCTGCGTTGGAGTCCCATCACCGAACCGCCCCCAGAACAACTGGACGATCTACCTTATCTACCTGAGATCTTTCCTGAATTTACACAACACTTTGCGATGCGTTGGGCGCAAGGCTCTCCCCCGTTTTCAAGCGCTCAAGAAGCCTCTTTTTCGGGCTATTGCCGCTTTCGCAAGCCTGCGGGCGATGCCGAAGCCTTGCTTGGGCTGCTCGATGCTTGGCCTTGTCCGAGCTTTTCCATCGTGGATCGCCCGATCATGGCCAGCACCGTCACATGGACAGCCCATCTCCTCGCTATCCCAACAGATTTCGATGGATGGTTCGCTTTTACCTACGAAACGGTCGCTGGAGAAGGAGGTTTTCATACAGCCGTCGGACGCTTGCATGACCCACAGGGAAACCTCGTCGGATGGACAGAACAGCTTGTCATCTTGTTTGATTGAAAATAGAACTGATGCGATCGCCTCGTTTTTTATGGGGCGTTGCCCCATACGCGCCTTGTTAAGGTGGAAACCTCGTAGAGTCGGTCTTGATCGCCTTTTTTTTCTCCCCCCCCTCAATCCCCCCGGCCAACGGGGGGAAGTTGGAACGGGCAGCGTCTGCATTTCGTGCATACAGCGTGCGCCCCGAGGCTTCCGACTTTCGCTCCCTCCCCTGTTCACGGGGGAGGGCGGGGTGGGGGGCTTTCCTCCGCTTCACCTAATGCCTATGGGGCGTTGCCCCACACCCCACAAGGGACTCTCGCCCCTTGACCCCGTGAGAGGCGAACAGAGCACCATTTTTCAAGACAACCACTCTGTCGCTTGAGCGTTCGCGAACACGGCTTTTTTTGCCAACTGCGTCACTCCTATCTTACAAGAAAGGAAAAAAGATGTCTTTGCCTGCGATCTTTGCGGCTCACCGTTCGCGGTTTCTTTCTTCGGAGGATCTGGCGGATCGCCTCGAACAAGCGATCGCCAAAGCACGCAGCCTCGGCGTCACCCCAAGCGATGCCCTGTCTTGTCTGGAGACACTCCTTTGTTATGCCCCCTACAATACAACACTCCATCACGAACTGGCTCGCCTGCATGCCCAGTTGGGGAACCAAGAATCTTTCGCCGATCACCTTTCTGTTTGCTACGATATGAATCCATCTCAATGCACAGAACTTTTAGAAGATCCCTTGCTCAAAGGTTTCCTTTCAGACGAAGAACACGCGCAAGTCTGGGACGCATTAAAGCAAGAGGCTCTCAGCCGCAAATGGAACGTCGTCTCCTTTCTTCAGATCGCCCCATCTTATGGCCCTTCCGAAGTCGAGCTTCAATGGAAAAACGACGATCTCGACGCCATCGACCGTTTTTATTACGCTCTCCCCGAAGGCGTGGACCGCTGGGTCCGCCCTCAGATGGATCGGCTTGGCTTTCTTGTCGAAGGCTCGCGCATCACACTCGAAAGCAACGCAGATCGCACCTACTGCTTTTATGGCCTGCTGCATCAAGCCATCCGCGATATCGCTCCATTTGTCCAAGACGCCCACTTCTTCATGTCCACATCATGCAAAGATTTCTTCGATGAATGCTGGATCGTCGCTCAACAATTCTTTTTCCGACGCCATCCATCCGTCGGCTATGACAGCGAAGAACAATTGCTCTTCCTTCAAACCTTTCTTCGCCAAACACCCGAATATGCTCTGCTTCGCAACGCGCTGTCCCACGAATGGACTCGGGATGCGTCTGTTTTTGTACGCTTTTTTGTGCAAGGCGATCAAGCTTATCAACAAAAAGCCGAATTCGCACTCGATCAATCCCTTTTCTTTGATTCTCAAAATCCTGAAGTCTTCTATCAAAAAGCGCAGATCGCCCTTTACCAAAAACAGACTTCCTCTGCTCTCGAAGCCCTGCAAGCTTGTATCCGCTACGACGCCCACCACTTTCACGCCCACTACGCCCTCGGAAAACTTCACTTTGATGCCCAAGACTATGCCAAAGCCATCGCCTCTTTTGATCGAGCCGCTGCGGAAAAACCGCACTATAACGAACTCCAGCTATACCGTGGCATGGCGCTCTCCGCTTTGGGCCGACATACCGAAGCCAAAATAGCCTATCTTTTGGATATCGAACACATCCCCTATTACAATAGTTTTTCTTGCAACCTCGCAGGAAACAAACTCTATCAACGTGCAGACTACCAAGAGGCTTTGTTGTATTACGAAGCCGTCTTCCCAAAACACCGCATCTACGAAGCCGATCTCGCCCAAAGAGAAGCCAAAAGCACAAGCTCTTCCACATTCTACCAACAACGCCGCGACGAGATTTTTTCTCGTGAGATCCGAGCCTTGTACGGCAAAGCTGCTTGCTTTTTTGCACTTGAAGATTACCCACAAGCCATCGCAGTCTACGAACAGATCCTCCAGCGCTCCCCCGAAGAGAAAGCCGCCTATCAACACTGCGCCACCTCTTATCTTCGGCTTCATCAATACGAGAAAGCAGAAGATTGTCTGCGCCGTTATCTTGAAAAAGTTCCGAATGATCCGACCGCGCTTCGCGACCTTGGCAACGTCCTCACCAAAACAGGAAAACACGCAGAAGCCGAGGATTGCTTTGAAAAAGCCAAACGCTACGCCGCAGCCTGAAAGCTCGATCGCCTGCCCTTTTGGAAACTCTGGAACAAAAAGCTAGAAAGATCAGCGCCCTTTGTACTATGATGGGTTTCGTTTGTGTGTGGATCTCTTCGCCTCCAAAAGAAAGCCAACATCATGCTCACACCATCTTCCAACCCCCGTCGCTTCTGTTTGACCGATCCGCCGCGCCATGTTCGGAACTCTCATGCTGGGAGATGGTTGCGGATGTTGGGCTTATTCGCCTTGTTTTCCTTGGTGTCTTGTGGCATCCACCGCGAAGAAGAAGACGCACACGAACACCAAGATCACCATGAACCCGAACGTTGCGGGGCGCCGCTGTATCGTTTCCCCCAAGGCTCGGAGCATTTCTCGAAGGGGCCTTTGGGCGTTCACGTCGCTGCTCAAACCTGCGGCTCAGGCATGAAACCCCCGTCGATGGGAGGTTTTTCGCGTGGCGTGGAAGGATACACTTCCTACGTCGGACAAAGCACCTGTGACCCAAGCGCCAAAAGCGGTGTGACGGCCTTCAAAGATCTACTCTTGGCAACGTATCCATGCACCGCAAGCTACGGGATTGTCCGCGCTTGCAACGTCGGTGGAACCAGCGAACACAAAGAAGGGCGGGCCTTTGACTGGGGCGTGTCAGCTTTTACACAAAAACACGTCGCGGATTCTTTGCTCCAATGGCTGCTTGCCACCGATGCCCAAGGCAACAAACACGCCATAGCCCGTCGTTTGGGCATCATGTACATGGTCTGGAACAAACAGATCTGGCGCTCTTATCGCAGCCCCGACACATGGTCTACTTATACAGGCTCCAACCCGCACACCGATCACGTCCACTTTAGCTTTGGCTGGGATGGGGCCAACAAAAAGACCAGCTTTTGGACAGGCGGAGCTACCGAGATCTGCTCTGCCACCCAAAATCAAAATTGCGCAAACTTCGGATGCCAGTGCGTAAGCGGAAATTGTGCTGGCGGCTTTTGCCCGGGCAACGGTTGTACATCCCAAGAGACCGGCGATTGCGCAAAGTTTGGTTGTGGGTGTGTCGATCATAAATGCGCAGGGGGCGCTTGTGCAGGCTCGGGCTGTACCGCCAAAGAAGAAAAAGACTGCGGAGGATTCGGGTGCAATTGCGCCGATCACAAGTGTTCGGGCGGATTTTGCGCAGGTTCGGGCTGCACTCTCAAAGAAGAAACCGAGTGCAAGCAAAAAGGCTGTGGATGCGTCGATCACAAGTGTTCGGGAGGCTCGTGCAACGGCGAGGGATGCACCGCCAAGCTCCAAACGGATTGCAAAAACCAAGGCTGCACTTGCAAGGACATGAAGTGCGTCTGTTGCACCCCAAGCACCGAGATCTGCGACAACAAAGACAACGATTGCGATGGCAAGATCGACGAAGATATCTCGCGTGATTGTAAGACAGCCTGTGGAAGCGGCAAAGAGACCTGCCGCGCTGGAAATTGGGAAGGCTGCACCGCCCCCAAGCCACAACCCGAGATCTGCGACGGCAAAGACAACGACTGCAACGGCCAGATCGACGAAGGCTGTCAATGCCAAAGCGGAACCTCCCGACCTTGCGGAAAGAGCGTCGGCACTTGCAAAGAAGGTACGCAGGCCTGCGAGGGCGGAAAATGGGGAGCGTGTACAGGCATCGAAGCGGTTGCTGAGACCTGCGATGGCAAAGACAACGATTGCAACGGCCAGATCGACGACGGCCCTCTCGGTGGCGAAGAGTGTGATCTCGGTGGAGGCGCTGGCAAGGGGCGTTTGGTGTGTTTTAAGGGGCAGATGCTTTGCCAAGCAAGCACCGAAGAAACGCCCCCCCTCGAAAAAACCCCCGAACCCTCGAACGAATCACCCTCTCCAGAAGATGCAAGCCCACCCGAAGAAAGTATCTGTGTCGAAGGGCGACTTTGCCTTGAACCGATCCCCGAAGAAAAGAAGCTGGCTTTGGGAGAAAGCTGCAAAGATATGTCTGACTGCGAAAGCAACCTTTGTCTGACTTTAGAAGGATCTTCGCGCTGCTCCAAGCCATGCAGCAGCGCCATCGAATGTGCGGGCGAGATGGAGTGCAAAGACGGAAAAGCCTGTTGGCCCCGTGATGGTGTCTTGAAACTGGATAGCGGCGAACAAACCTGCAAAACCGACAGCGATTGCACCAGCGGTCAAGCTTGTGACCAAGGCTTTTGTGTCGCTGCACACGAGCTGCGCCCCGTCGGATCGGGATGCACTTGCTCGCACACTTCTCCTTCGACGCCTCCGCTCGGAGGACTCGGCCTCTTGCTTTTGCTGTGGTTGCGGCGGCGAAAAAAGATGGGGCTTGACGCAAGTCCCTCGCTCGCTTAGGAAGAGAGGCCAAAGTTTTCCCCTCAGCCCTTCTCTCTCAACGAAGTGGCCCTATACTGCGAAGGAGTGCGCACATGACCGATCTCTCTGCTTTTCGTATCGAACGCGACAGCATGGGCGAACTAAAAGTCCCTGCCCATGCCCTTTATGGTGCTCAAACACAACGCGCCGTAGACAACTTCCCGATCAGCGGCTTGCGCATCCCCCGCGCCATGATCCGCGCCCTCGGTCTGATCAAAGCCACAGCGGCTCGCGTCAATCTCGACCTTGGCCTGCTCTCCTCCGATCTCGCCGCTGCCATCGTCGAAGCCGCCACCGAAGTCGCAAACGGCCAATACGACGAACACTTCCCGATCGATGTCTTTCAAACAGGCTCCGGCACCAGCAGCAACATGAACGCCAACGAGGTGATCGCCCACCTCGCCAGCCGCAAAAGCGGCCAAAAAGTCCATCCCAACGACCATGTCAATATGGGACAAAGCAGCAACGATGTGATCCCCACCTCCATCCACGTCAGCGCCGCTCTCGAAACCACCGAAAAACTCTTGCCCGCTCTGCGCTATTTGCTCCAATCTCTCGAAGACAAAGCCGCATCCTTGACAGGCGTCGTCAAGACAGGCCGCACCCACCTGATGGATGCGATGCCCGTCACCCTCGCACAAGAACTCGGCGGATGGGCCTCACAGATCCGTCATGGCATCGCACGTCTGTCCTCCACCTTACCCCGTGTCTTTGAACTTGCCCAAGGCGGAACCGCCGTAGGGACGGGCATCAACGCACATCCCGAATTTAGCAAACGCTTTGCCGACAAACTGGCCGAACATACGGGAGTGGCCTTTGTTCCAAGCCCCAACTTCTTTGAAAGCCTCAGCACCCAAGACGCCGCTGTCGAACTCAGTGGACAACTTCGCACTCTCGCCGTCAGCATCATGAAGATCGCCAACGATCTGCGCTGGATGAACAGCGGCCCGCTCACGGGCCTTGCCGAGATCGTCCTTCCCTCCCTCCAGCCCGGCTCAAGCATCATGCCCGGAAAGATCAACCCCGTCATCCCCGAAGCCGCCATGATGGTTTGCGCCCAAGTCATCGGAAACGACGCGACCATCGCTATCGCAGGACAATCCGGCAACTTCCAACTCAACGTCATGCTCCCCGTCGCCGCCCACAATCTCCTCCAAAGCATCGAACTCTTGGCCAGTACCTCCCGCGTCCTTGCCGATCAAGCCATCTCTGGCTTTACCGTCAACGAAGCCAACCTCAAAAGCCAACTCTCCCGCAATCCCATCCTTGTCACCGCCCTCAACGCCGTCATCGGCTACGAACAAGGAGCCAAGATCGCCAAAGCCGCCTACGCCCAAGGCCGCTCCATCAAAGAAGTCGCCCTTGAGATGACCGACCTCAGCAGCCACGACCTCGATCGCCTCCTCGATCCGCTTTCCCTCACCCAAGGCGGCATCCAAGAATAATTCCCCCCCAAACAGCCCCCCCAAGGCGGCATCCAAGAACCAACCGACAAAGGGGCAATGGGGCGCACACCCGCACGATGCAACACACCATACCAACGGTTGCATCCCATCCTCGGCCTTTTCAGCGCGGTGTACGTCGCTTGTCCGAACAACCACGAGGACTCCCGATGCACCGCAAGATCCAACCCTTTCTTTTTGTCTTGTTTTTCGCTCTCTGCTTTCCTTTTCTGTATTGCAGCCCTTCCCCCACCGAAGAACCCGCCCAAGAACCCCGCATCGAAGCCTCGATCGAGTCGCTCCCCGAACCCATCGCCGAAACCACCTCCGAACCAAAGCCCGAACCTACCGCCGAAACAAGCCTTGAGTCACAGCCCGAGCCTACGGTCGAAACGACCCCCGAACCACAGCCCGAACCCACCGCTGAAAACAGCCTCCCCGATGCTGAACACGTCCTTGAACCCCCTGCTCCCGAACTGATCCCTGAGATCATCACAGAGCAGATCCTCCCCCAACCCGGCTTTGGCCAGATCACGGGGGCCTGCGGTGAACTGGACGACTCCGAGTGGAATTCCTCGAACTCCTTTCTGTTTCGCAACACCATCGATCTCGGAACAACGGGCTTTGATGAAACCAAACTCACCGCAGGAGGCCAAAAACTGTGGAAAGATGGCAACCTCGGAGGAAGCTCTGTTCATTCAGAGATATTTGCTTATGAAGTCTTACAACGTTGTGAACTCGCCAAACTCCTCAAAAGCGAACGAGAGATCCAATACACCAGCAGCAGCGGAAAAAAGACCGATATCTTGGTCGAGATCGACACCCGAAAGATCGGCGTCAGCGTCACCCGCGCTTTTCATTACCCTCCCACCACCCCCTACACCGTCCAAGAAGCCACCGATCTGCTCAAAAAGAAGCTGAGCGATATCCCATTGAGCGCTTCCAACGCCGCCCCCCAAGACGCATGGGTCCGTTCGATCCTTTCGGTGATCGCATACGACAAACAATACGCCGACACCGTCGAACAAGCCTACAAACAACTTGACGCCCAAACCAAGGCCAACATCATCTTAATCGTCACCGTCACCGACGGCAAAGACGATTACGTTTATTGATGGGCCTCACTTGTCGAGTTTGTTTTGTGGGACGCTGCCCCATAGGCGTTAGGTTAAGCCGAGGAAAGCCCCACCCACCCCGCCCTCCCCCTTACATGGGTAAAAACGCGGGCATCACGCAGAGGATGTCGAAAAGAAGAGTCCACGGAAAGCACGGAAAGTACGGAAAGTACGGAAAGTACGGAAAGTACGGAAAGCACGGAAAGTACGGAAAGCACGGAAAGTACGGAAAGTACGGAAAGTACGGAAAGTACGGAAAGTACGGAAAGTACGGAAAGTACGGAAAGTACGGAAAGTACGGAAAGTACGGAAAGTACGGAAAGTACGGAAAG
>JAKLKB010000184.1 GCA_023150835.1 Myxococcota bacterium
TGGGGGGAAAAAGAGCATATCTGGGGGGTGGGATGTTATTTCACATCATCGGCGGAACGCGGCAAGATTCGATATTGATCGAAAGAATAGATCACAATACCGCGCAAAACACCGATCTTATCGCCTTTTTTGGCAACATGCTTGTAAAGCGTATCGTCCACCGTCGCACCGCCCACCAGCTTAAACGCGCCGTTGGCGTCTGGATCGGTGTCGACCTCCACATTCTTCAACTCCACCAACATCCCTTCGTAGGCTTCGGCTGGCGACGTGTCTGGATTGGCTTTGTCCACAGGATCGGCTGGAAGATCGGCCACCGTCAACTCCGTATACTTGAGCGTTGCGGTTTGGCCTGTCTTGGTCACTTTTCCGCCTGTTCCCGCGTTAAACTGCGTGTTTTTGAAGTACTCTTGCTTGCTTCCTTGAAGATCCACCACATCCCCGGGTGCCAAGGCTTCCGCAAAGTCTTTTCCGACCACCACCAATAGGCCGCCAAACTTCGCAGGGAAGCTCGGATCCGCAACATAAAATCCTTTGAGGTTGGCCGAGACGTTGTAAATGCTGGAGGTGACCACAACGCCCTTCAGTTCGGCACGATCGCCTTCTTTGACAAAGGTGGGGCGGGAGGCATCTTGCAGATCGGCGACAGTACGGGCTTGGGGAGGAGCTTCGCAACGGCTGCTTGTGGTGTTGCAGGTCTCTCCAGTCCTACAATCCTCGTTCTTTTGACAAGTAATCACTTCGCATTTCGCCGATGCACCGCACTTTTGACCCGCAGGGCAATCTTCATTTTTGGTACACGTCACTTGCGCACCCGCAATATCATCCGCAGATCGGGGCAGCACGCGATACTTGTCGAAAGAATACTGCACCGTTCCACGAAGAAACGCCAGCACATCCCCTTTCTTCGGCTTAAACGCAAAGATCACATCATCGACCGAAACACCGCCCTTCAACGTAAACACGCCGTTTTTATCGGGTTCGGTCTCCACTTCGACGTTCTTGAATTCGACCAACACGCCTTCGTAGGGTTCGGACGGCGATGTGTCAGGATTGGCCTTGTCCGTCGGATCTGCCGGTAGTTCGGCGGTCGTCAAAGCCACAGGCACGATCTTGTCTTTGGCGTTGCTGCCCGTCTTTTTGACTTCCCCACCCGTCGAGGCTTGGGCGTCGATCTGCGTATTGAAGAAGTATTCTTCCATCTTCCCCTTGATATCGACCCCATCGCCGATCGCAAGCGTCTCTGCAAAGTCTTTTGCCACCACCACCATCACACCGCCAAACTTTGCGGGGCCGTTGGCATCGCTCACAAAAAATCCTTTGAGGTTCGCAGAGACGTTGAACACAGGCGTTGTCACCAACACACTCTTGAGGTTCAGAGCATCCCCGATGCGTGGGCGTTTGCTTGAAGCGGGATCTTGGATATCCGCAATCGTCAGATCTTGTGCAGGCGCTTCGCAACGATTTTGCGCGTTGCAGGTCTCCCCGCTGCGACAATCTCCTTGGGCCTTGCAGATGATCACTTGGCACTCTTGGAGCGTCGGCAAACAACGGGTACTACGCGAACAATCGGTGTCGCTTTGACAAGTCGGTTTGCCGCCTTCGATATCCAACGCACCACGCGGAAGGATCGTGTATTTGTCGAAGGCATAGTTCAAAATGCCCCGAACGTAAGCCAACTTCGTTCCTTTGGTCGGACGCACACCGCGATAAAACGTGTCGTCGACTTCTGCACCACCCACAATCTTCCACACCCCGTATTGATCGGCGTCAGCTTCCACTTCGACGTTCTTGATCTCCACAAGCATCCCCTCGTAAGGTTCGGCCTTCGAAGCATCAGGATTTTTTACGTCCGTCGGAACAGACGGCAGATCCGCCGCTGTCAACGTGACGGCTTTGATCGCATCTTTCTTGTTCTCGCTTGTCTTGGTGACAATCCCGCCCGATAGTTCGCGGGCATCGATCTGCGTGTTATAAAAGCTGCTCTCGTTTTTAAATGTTCCTGTGACGTCGATCACATCGCCAAGATCGAGGCGTGTGCTAAAGTCCGGTCCCACCGAAACCAAGATCCCGCCAAACTTGGACGGAAAACTCGGATCAGACACAAAAAAGCCGTTCAATACGACTTGGTTGTCTTTGCGGTCCAACACAAACATCTGCGAAGTCACCACCAACCCTTTGAGGATCACAGCCGCTTTTTCCGCAGGTCGATTCGGAGAGCTTGGGTCTTGCAGATCCATGACGCTCAAGCCGCTTGTGACGGGCTTTTCTGTCGGCGTCTGTTCGGTATTGCCCCCGTCTCCGTCTGGATTGTTGGTTCCCTCGCTTGCCACTTCTTCTGTCGTCGATGGCCCTTGAGGCCGGCATCCCGAAAACACCGCTGTCCATAAAAACAAACCACACACCATCAATACACACACCGAATCGCGTAATCGAACACGATCAAACATACCAAAAACTCCTTTACTTTCCATCTCTTATCACATTCCCCGTTGAACATATGCGCGGATTGTAGAAACGCCCCTCGCGCCTTGTCAAGGGTGGGACCTACGCACACCACCCACAAGTATGCACCACAACCACGCCCCCGTGATCAACTTTTTTCTCTGCGGATAGGATAGGGCTTATACGGTCGGATAGAATTTGTGGGGTGTCACTCCACCCCATAGGCGTTAGGTGAAGGTGGAAACCTCGGTTTGAAGGGGTGCGAATGCGGCTTTTTTTTACCCATCGCGTCAACCCCAATCTTCGGCGAGGCGTCGAAGCGCCTGCGTAGGTTTCTCTTGCTTTTTCAGAAAGATGCACCTTAGCTTAGAGCGAAGCGCGTCCAGAAAGTTTGCTCCATCCACCCGTCCCTTGTATCCTGCGGGGCAACGCATCAAGGAGTTTCCCATGCCTGCATCTACACCTCCTCGTCCCCTCCGCTGGCTAGACAAACAACACGCCCCGCAACCACCGCCCTGTTCGCCCACCGCCCCCTCTCTTTTCGACCGATCTATCCGCCAAGATCGCCTTTTCCACAAGACGCTCTATGTGTTTGCGATCTCGATGCTTGCAGGGGCCTTACTGTTTTTGGGTCTTCCCGCCATCGGATGGGCCGAAAACAACAAGCCGATCAAGCGCATCGGGATCAATTGCCAACGCTTGACCCAAACATGGAAGATCGCTCGCTACAAGCGCCTCGAAGCCGAAGATCTCGAAGGCATGGACTGGCACCACCTTGAGATCCTACGCAACGGCATCTACGCACGCCACTATATGCCTTTTTCTCCGCCTCGACTGCGCTACTTCTTTATGGACAAAAAGACCTTTCCTTGGTATCGCGCATGGAAAACATGGAATCAACATCGCGTCAGCCGCATGGAATGGGACAACGCCTCGTTGATCTCACAAAAAGAACGCGCCTTAGGCGCGATCGACAAACGCTACCGCCTCCGACAAAAGCACCGCCTCCGCTACTTTTGCACCCAACAAGCCTCCGCCAAAGATGACGAAGATCCCCAATGGGACCGCTTCAAACCCACCCCCTTCCCCGTCCACGTCCATTGCCAAGAGATCGATCAACAGATCCAACGATGGACAAAAACCTACCTTACCAAGTCCGACCTTTACACCCTACAGCGCAAAGGCTGGCTCCACCTCTCGCTGCTGCGCAACGGCTTGTTTGCTTACCAAGGACACCCCCTCAAAACACCGTGGCTCCAACGTTTTTATCGACGCTTTGCGTGGCATCGCAAACACCGACGCTCCAAGCCCATCACCGCCGCCATCCGCTACAACGCCCAACGCCTATTCGCCCTCGAACAAAAGATCGGCACCATGCGCCTTTCGATCAAACAATACAACCTCGATGTCCGATGCGCGGGTTCCGACCAACCCCAAGCCCTCACCCTTCGCCAAAAAGCCGTCCTGATGGCCCTTTCCTTCCTCGGAACTTCGCGCTTCCAATACAACCGAAAAGTCCGCAACCTCCAACTGCGCGTCGCTGGACGCTCCAACGCCCTTACTGCACGCCGTATCGCCGATCGCTACGACTGTTCCGGCCTCGTCGAGTCCGTATTCCAAGGCTTGGAGATGAACCTCGCCCAACCCGCCCCCCGCCACCATGCCCGCTACTGGAACACCAACGGCGTCAAGATCATCCTCTATAACCTGCTCCATCGCTACAACGTCACCTGCGACAAACGCGCTCCCAAGCCCGGTGACCTCGTCTTTTTCGACAATTGTTGGGATGCCAACGAAAACGGCACTTCCCGCGACGATCCACTCACTCACATCGGGATCGTCACAGGCGTTTACCCCGATGGCACCGTTGAATTCGTCCATAACGCAGGAACAGGCTGGCGCCGTCGTATTGAGATCGGGCGATTGAATCTCAAACTGCCCTATTCCAAAGCTCACAACAAGCCTTATCCGATGTGTAGCGGCATGGTCCCTGCCAAAGTCTTCCGCTGCTACGCCTTCCCCAAAGAAGAAGCCGCGCCTTTGCTTGCCAAACGCAACGCATCAACCTCTTCAGAGGACGAACCCACCGAACCCACCAAGCCCGAAGAAGACAACCCCACCAAGCCCGAAAACGATGAACATCCGCCCACACAGCACGAAGAAAACAAATCCGATCCAGACCGCAGCAACGGCCAAGACGATGACGACCGCTCCACCAAGCGCCGACGCTACGCCTCACGCTCCAATTCCCCGCTCTACGCACCTCCTCCTCCTTCCGCCCCCAAGCGCAAGCTCTCCAAGCGCAAAACCTCGAAGAGAACCCCCCGCCGATCCCGTCGTATCCGCAAAAAGAAAAAGAACACCTCCAAAAAGAAAGCCGCAAAAAACAAAAAACGCCGAACACGCCCATCCTCTGACCTCAACAGCCTCATCGACGAACACGATCCCTTGTAGGACGCCCACCCCATGACACCGCCCTTTTCGTGGCCGACATCACAAACTCCCGATCTTCCGAAATTTCTAGCAGCGCTCCAACGCACCGAAAGCAGCAAAGGCCGCCGCACCACGCAGACTTTTTCGATCGAAGGTACCCGCCTACTCGAACGCGCCCTTGATGAACAACAACCCTTGTTGGGCGTCCTTGTGGCCGAAGAGATGGCGCAATCTCCTACGCCCCGCGAGACCGCCCTTTTGGAACGCTTGACCCGTCTTGCAATCCCCTTGCATATCGCCCCCACCGAACGGCTCCACGCTCTTGTGCAAGGCCGCACCTTTGGGCTTTGTCTCGGCCTTGTCCGCCTCCCTCCCTCCGACGATCTTAACGATATGATAAGTTTTATGGCCCAAGCTCGCCCACTCAAAATACTCGTTCTTGTCGATGTGATGGACCCGGGGAACCTCGGCGCAATGATGCGAACAGGCGCAGCTTCCGGCATCGACGCGCTCTTGGTTTGGGGTGGAACGGATCCCTTTCACCCCAAAGCGGCTCGCACCTCGATGGGCGCGATCTTTGTCAACCGCATCTATACCCCCCATCGCTTCGTTGACTTGCTTGACACCTTGCACGCCCACCACATCGAAACCATCGGCGCTGTTGTCGAAGGTGGCCTTTTTCCCGATGGGACGGTGCTTTCCACACGACACGCTCTGCTCATGGGCAGCGAAGCTCACGGCCTCCCCACCGACCTCCAATCTCGCTTGCTCCGCCGCTGGTCCATCCCCATGCACCAAGGCGTCGACTCTTTCTCCGTCAACGCCGCCGCCGCCATCTTGCTCTACGAAAGCCTCCGCAAACCTCCCATCACAAACAACCCTTTGCATGACTCTCCATCCGAATGACATATTATGGGGGGCTGCCCCATACGTACCGATGGACCGATGTTGTGGGGCTTTGCCCCACACCCCACAAGGGACCAAAGGCCCCTTGACCCCATTTTGGCGAGACGAACAGTCGTGTTTCAAACCAACGACGGCTCCGCTTCAACGTCCGCGAACATGGGGGTTTTTCTTCTCTACGTCATTTCTCTTTCAAACAAGCGGCGGATCGATCGATAAGCTTTCACTTACACTCAGACTCAATGGGGGTTTTTCTTCTCTACGTCATTTCTCTTTCAAACAAGCGGCGGATCGATCAATAAGCTTTCACTCACACTCAGACTCATACGATGATCCGCCCGCTGAGTTATCGTAAAGACGTAGGGGCAGCCCCCGTGACTGCCCAACAATCGGGCCTCTACGTACTGTCCTTTGCTGTGTACATCGCTCGGATATCGTATCATGCCTTTGTCTGGATACCCTCTGCATACACCTGTTCTGGAGACCACGATGCAGCGAACTCGAATGTTGTTTTGTTGTTTTTTGTTGCTTTTACCGACCTTTTGGCGTTGCACGCCTGAGACTTCAACCGAAAAGGCCCAAGAAGCCACGCCAGAAGCCCAAGCCGAACCTCAAACCGAACCACTCCCTGAATGGGTCGAAGACAGCGGCCCGATCGAGTTTATCCCGCCAGAAGGCCCTCACGAAGTCGACACCCTGACGCCACTCATCACCTTCCCCCCTGTGCGCTATGTCGGCGATGTCAAAGCCATCCAAGGCACAGCCAAAAGCACAGCCGATCCGATCGACCACCTCGCCCTCGCCATCCAAGACAACACAAGCCTGCTGTATTGGGATGGAACAGCTTTTTCTCAACAAGACGCCAAGTGGATCCCCCTCCCCGAAAAAGACAGTTTCTCCTTTGACACTCGCGCCATCCCTTTCCAAGCGGGCAACGGCTACACCGCCTATCTTCGGGCCACCAACACCACAAAAGGCTACGCCACCCAACCCCAAAGTTGGCGCAGCGGCACACCGTGGACCTACGCACGCAACCGTAGTCCTTGGCGCTACCTGAGCGGCCCGATAGATGGGGAGTTTACGATCCAAGGCCAGCAAGGTATCGCCTACCGGGTGCGCGACAAAGGCGCATACCAAACGCCCCTTGGGATCGGGCCGATCTTCGCAGCCTACCGCTTCCAAGATCAACGCACCCAGATCATGCTCGGCGCACAAGGCCAGATCTGGCGCACCACCGACGATGGCATCCGCTGGCAAAAGCTCGCCGCAGACAAAGCCCCCACAACCGATATCGAAGCGCTCTCCGCCTCCAGCGATGAAAAGATCCTGATCGCAGGTGGCGCACAAGGCCGCCTCTATCGAAGCGATGACAGCGGGGAGAGCTGGAACCCCCTTGGTGGACCACGCGGCGAGCGCATCCGTCAGATCTGTCGCGTCGATGCCAAGCGTTGGTTGGCGCTCAGTGATCAGACAACAGGCTCGGCGATCTATCGTTCGGATGAAGGCGGAAGCAACTGGACAGCGATCACGCTCCCGATCACAGATCGCCGATTTTACGGGATATCTTGCGCTGAACAGCAAAAACAAGCCGTGTTGGTGGGAGATGCGGGAGCGATCTTGTTCAGCGAACAAGCTGGCGAGACATGGACGGATCAAAGCAATACTTCGATCACCGCCGACCTGCGGGGCATTTGGCGCGATCAAACAGGCCGCTGGTTGGCCGTCGGCGCAAAAGCCCTTGTCTTGGAGAGTTCCGACGGCAAGATCTGGAAGGCGCTCTCCGGCCCCCAAACCGACGGGCCGACCCTGCACGACCTTCGTTTGCAACAGGACACCAAGCAAGGCTTCGTCTGGGGCGAACAAGCAACATGGTGGAAGACCGAAGACGGCGGAAAAACATGGAAGCCTGTTGTTGTCCCCAACGGCGAGAGCAACGAGACTTTTTACGCGGCGCGTTTCCCACAAAGCCCTCGGGTGGGGTTTGTCGTCGGCGAAAAAAGCATCCTTTCCACCGAAGATGCCGGGCTTACATGGAAGACGCTGCGCACCGACGGGCCTTATTATAGCCTTGCTTTCCGCGACAACTTCAACGGTGTTGTGGTCGGCCATCAGCTCTGCCGCACCGAAGACGGGGGAAAAGCATGGGTCTGCCAGCCGTTGGGGGTGGATGGACCGATGTACAGCGTGGCCTTTTCGAACGCCGAGACAGGTTGCGCGGTGGGTGCAAAGGGCGCGCTGTTGTGTACGACCGACGGGGGCCGCTCTTGGAGTCAAGGCATCCTTCCGACGGGCGAAACCATGCGCCAGATCTACTTTCTCAACCAAGAAACAGGCTACATCGCGGGCGACAAAGCCAGTCTCTTCCGCAGCAAGGACAACGGCAAGACTTGGCTCCCTGTCGCCGTCACAGGCATCGCAAGTCAAGATATCCTCAGCGTTAGTTTTCCACTCAGTGAAGATATCGGATACATCGGCGGTTCAGGTGGCCTGTTTCTCAAAACCGAAGACGCTGGCGGCACTTGGAAAGCCGTCGCTCTCAAGACCACCCAGCCTATCCGTCTGGTCTACTTTCCGATCGGTCTTACCGACGGCTACGTCCTCGCAGGTGAAACCCAGTTGTACCGCACCGAAGACAACGGCCAGACATGGCTCCCTCTCCCGACCCTCTCGACCCTCCCGCTCCATCGCCTCGACTTCTCTCAGTCCGCCCGCCTCGGTTTTGCCGTCGGCTCCGACGGAACCATCCTCTTGACGCGCAATGGCTTCGAGTGATACGATATCCGAATGATATGCACACAAAGGATAGTGCGTAGACGCCCTGTAATAGGGCAGCCTTCGAGTGATACGATATCCGAATGATATGCACACAAAGGATAGTGCGTAGACGCCCTGTAATAGGGCAGCCTTCGAGTGATACGATATCCGAATGATATGCACACAAAGGATAGTGCGTAGACGCCC
>JAKLKB010000185.1 GCA_023150835.1 Myxococcota bacterium
CTGACGGCACCACCATCGTTGGGATCGGCAACATCTGCACCCAACAACAAGGCAACCCCACCGGTACCTGCCCATCCGGCTTGCTCTGCCTCGGCATCAGTCAAACCGAAGCCCGCTGCTTCCAAGATTGCACCAGTAACCAAGCTGTCTGCGCCGCAAACACCGATGGCCGCACCAACTGCGAAGTCGTTACACAAGACGGCAGTGTCAGCGTTTGCCTCAACAACAACGCCACCGAAGGCCAAGGCTGCGGATTCAACAACGCAAGCCAAGCTCGTTGTAAAGACGACCCCAATACGGCGAATCCCGACCTCTACTGCAGCCTCATCACCCAAAAATGCGTCAAAACCGACATCCGAACAAATGTTGGTGACCTCTGCAACCGCGAAAACGACAACACCGAACCCATCAAAATCTGTGATCGTGGTGCCACGAAACCGCTCGCTTGTGATCCCAATACCGGCACTTGCGTTGAGCAAATTATTGTTGGCACCCTCGAAAAATGTGGCGGCACCAAAGGTTGCAGTCCGAGCGATACTTGCGTCGGCTTCGACGATGGCAACGGCGCGACTGTCTCCTACTGCCTCAAAAAATGCACCCCCGGTGGGGCGGCATGCCCCAACAACGCTGAATGTCTTACCCTCAACAGCGGCGGCGGCGCTTGCCGCTGGGCTGGCCCCCTCCAACAAAACGCCTTATGCAAAGCCCTCGATACCACAACAAACAAGATCGATACGACCCAACTCTGTGTGGGTGGACTCGACTGTATCGGTCTCAACGGTACCAAACCTATCTGCATCCAGCTCTGGCAAGGAAACTGCCAAACTCCCGGCAAAACCTGCGCCATCGGCACCAAGTGCGTCGGCCTCCAAGGTGCCAACGGCACCACCTACGGCAGTTGCTTTGCTGACTGCGCCAACGGTACCCCTTGCCCCACCGGCCTCGAATGCAGCCCCAACCTCGGTGATGCTTGCCTCGGCGAAGCCCCTGTCGGCCCCGTCGCCCTCGGTGGCGTCTGCTCCCAAGACGCCGCCAAAATCACCACTGAAGGCTGCCAAAAAAACATCTTCTGTCTTGGCATCCCCAACGCTCCCAAAGGCGTCTGCTCCAAAGATTGCACCGCGAATCCTTCCGCTTGCAACGGCGCAACGGGCGGCACCATGACCTGTATCGAGATCAACCCCTCCACAGGCGCAAAAGCCTGCGTCTTCCCCTGCTCCCAAGCCGGCCAAACCTGCCCCACTGGTACCACCTGCAACAGTGGCGCGGGCGTCTGCCTCCCCTAATCCTCCTTTCCCCCTCCTGCCCCTCCTCCTTTTCGCCTTGCCGATCCACCCTTTCCATGCTTGTCTAACACCTACGAGATCCGCCCACCGCACGATCGGAAATCGTAGGGGCAGCCCCCTGTGGCTGCCCACCGCACGATCGGAAATCGTAGGGGCAGCCCCCTGTGGCTGCCCATCGCGTGATCAGAAATTGTAGGGGCAGCCCCCTGTGGCTGCCCAACCATCGGGCGTCTACGCACGCACCTTCGATCACACATCTCTCGGACTGTTCTCCTTATCGATGTGCCAAATGCTTTGCTTGTGCGTAGACTCTCCCACATCCCGATGTTTCTTGCCTCCCCAACCTCCGCTCTTCTAAACGATTCGCCTCTTTCGAACCGAATCCCGAGCGCGAGTCAACATCACGGAGACTTGTATGTCCCGCATTTACGCGATCCTCTTCTCCATCGCCCCTGCCTTTGTGCTGCTTTTCTCTGGCTGCATCGTCATCATCGATACCAGCGAATGCTATCGCAATGGCGATTGCAAGGCCAACGAACGATGCGTTCGGCTCGGAAGCGTCGGCAAGTGTACTCCCTTCGCCACCACCGAATTCGTCAACAACGAACCCTTGCCTGACTCCGCTCCCAACGAACCCTTGCCCGACAATCCCCTTCCGCCCGATCTACCGCCCAATCCCGACAATCCTCTGCCGCCCGATCTGCCGCCCAATCCCGACAATCCTCTACCGCCCGATCTACCGCCCAATCCTGACAATCCTCTTCCGCCCGATCTGCCGCCCAATCCCGACAATCCCCTTCCGCCCGATCTGCCGCCCAATCCCGACAATCCCCTTCCGCCCGATCTACCGCCCAATCCCGACAATCCTCTTCCGCCCGATCTACCGCCCAATCCCGACAATCCTCTTCCGCCCGATCTACCGCCCAATCCTGACAATCCTCTTCCGCCCGATCTACCGCCCAATCCCGACAATCCTCTTCCGCCCGATATCTTGCCCGATTTGCCAGACACGCCCACCGCCGACACACACGAAGTCTGCGACACCAACCGCCCCTGCAAATCCACAGACCTCTGCGCAGAGGCGGAAGACGTCAGCGGAAACGTCCTCTCGATCTGTTATCGCAAGTGCCTACTCAACAACCCTCAATGCCCCGGAAACGCCTCATGTCTGCCTGTGGACAACACCAGCGGCGTCTGCCAGCCCGTTGGCCCCACCGCGCAACACCAGATCTGCAAACCCCCCGTCGTCCAACAAGGCCGCCTTGACACTTCCCAAGCCTGCCAAACGGGACTCTATTGTCTCGATCTTAACGGTGGCGCTGAGATCTGCGTCAATCTGTGGGAAGGCAATTGCCAAACCCCCGGCAAAACCTGCGCCCCCAACGAAACCTGCCTCGGCCTCCAAGACGGCAACGGCAACACCTACGGCTCTTGCTTTCTCCGATGCAACAACAACACCTGTCCCGCAGGACTGCGCTGCGAAGCCAATTTTGGCAACGTCTGCCTTGGCGCTCCGATCACCCCCTAAAAAATTCCACCCGCTTGCTTTTTTGGGGGGAGATTTGTTAAACTGCGCGCCTTTGATGGTTCACGCCAACCCAAAACGCCACAAACCCCCGTGGTGTCGAGAGAAAAAGAAAGGGAGCACGATGGCCGAACGCATCCCCATGACCCCAGAAGGCTTCGCAAAGCTACAACACGAACTCCACCAACTCAAAACCGTCGAAAAACACAAAAACATCCGTGACATCGAAGAAGCCCGCGCCCACGGCGATCTCAGCGAAAATGCCGAGTACCAATACGCCAAAGAACGCCAAGGCCAGATCGCTGGACAGATCAAACACCTCGAAGATCAAGTCTCTCGCGCCGAAGTCATCGACCCACGCACCGTCAAAAGCGATCGCATCGTCTTTGGGGCCACCGTCACCTTGCTCGATATCCAAGATGAAAAAGAAGTCGTCTTCTCCATCGTCGGTCCCCCCGAAGCCGATCCCAAAAACAACCGCATCTCCATCCTTTCCCCCATGGCAAAAGCCATGATCGGAAAACGCGTCGAAGACGAAGTCGAAGTCCCCACCGCCCAAGGGGAACGCTTCTACGAAGTCGTTCGCATCCAATTCATTTAGGACCGATACGAGATCCCCAGCGCGTGCGATCGCACTTGTCTTTCCGCTATCTGATCAGCTTTGAGATCACCTTAAACTGCGGCGTCCCTGCACGCACCAACAAGTCGAACAACACCGCTTCCACCGAAGTTCGACACGCGCCCATCCGTCCCATCATCTCCAACCCCACCCGCCAGTTCGTCTTCACCCGCGAGATCACCGCATCTTCGGGTACAAACACTTCCATCCCCTGTTCGCACAGATCCCGCACCGTCTGAAACACGCAGATATGCGTCTCCATCCCACACACGATCCATTGATCGCACTTGGTCTCGGCCAAGGCTTCCGCGATCTTTGGCTCCGCACAACACGAAAAGTCCAGCTTCTCTAGCGGCACCCAATCCTCCGCCAGATGCGCTCGCACCGACGCCACCGTCGGCCCGATCCCTTTTGGATACTGCTCCGTCACCACCACAGGTATCCCCAACGTTTGCGCGCTTTGCAACAAGATCCCCACCTGCTGCGCCACCTTTTCCATCACCTTCTCTGGCATCACCGCTGCCAATCGCTCCTGCACATCCACCACCAACAATCCCACCCGCCCCACTTCTGCTCGGTACACTCTTGTTCCCATCTCGAAACTCCCTATGTTGATCCGTTGTTGCTTGTGAGCAAAAACCCCGTGTCCACACCTCTTCAAGCGACAACTTTGTCTGTGTGAAAAACCATGATCTCTTCGCCATATCCGAGGTCAAGGGGGCAAAGCTCCCTTGTGGGGCAACGCCCCATAGGCGTTAGGTGAAGCGCTTGTTGGCCCCCCCACCCCAGCCCTCCCCCGTGAACAGGGGAGGGAGCGAAAGTCGGAAGCAGCGGGGATGTTGTTTTTTCATGACGCACGCTGTATGCACGACACGCAGACGCTGCCCGTTCCAACTTCCCCCCGTTCACGAGGGGATTGAGGGGGGGTAGAAAAAGAAACGGCGATCAGGCTAGACTATCCGGTGTTTCCACCTTAACAAGGCGCGTATGGGGCAACGCCCCATCAACCACCCCACAAATCAATCCCTTCTTTTTTCGCCAGAATTGACGACTCACAAGATCCTCTCTACTTTTAAGCGATGTCGCGCATAAAACAAGCGCATCCAATGTTCTTCTGCTTGTCCGACAACTCTCCCTTCGCAGATCACTCGTCAAGCAACCACACCCCAATCACGGATCATTCATGGCCATTGTGGACCCACGCCAACACCCCCAACACCCGACGGACGAGACGCAGTATCTTCGCACCCTCGCCTTTTCTGGTGCAGCGATGGTGATCCACTTGGTGGCTCCCGCATTGTTGGCGATCTTGCTGCTCAACCCAAACCTGCCCCCACCCCCCTCCTCTCGTGTGATTCAACTCCAACGCCTCGACCGCACAGGCAAACAACTCGCCCGCGCACCTCTGCCCACCCTCCGACGCCCCCAAGATCGCAAAAAACAGCCCACTCCTCCCCGCCGTCTGCGTGGGCAAGTCGTCGATATCGCCCCCACCCCCGACCGCACACCGCCCGAAAACGCACGCTTTCTCAGCGAACACAACACCCGCGTCCCCAAAGAGATGCTCTCTCGCCACCGCCGCCTCCGCTACAAAAAACCCGCCAAACGCGCTTCCCAAAACGCCCGACGCGCCCCCAACCAACCCAAGATCCTCGTCGCCAGTCGCTCTCCCCAACGCGACCGCACTCCCCCGGGCGGCGCTCGCCCTCAACCCCGACGCAAAACCAAACCCTCTCGCACTCCTCCACCCAAACGTGGCACACCCCAAAAAACCGCCCTCCAAAAAGGCAAAGGCTCCCGCGCCAAAGATCGCGGACAACAGCACTCCAAAGGCCGCATTCAACGCATCCGCCTTGCCTTCAAAGAACCCACTCCCACCGAACACAACACCGAACCTGACACACCCGACTCTCCCAACACACCCCACCATCCCCAAGCAACCGGCAAAGGCCAAGGCCCCAACAAAGGACACGGCAAAGGCTCTCCCCCGCACATCAACCTCAAACCCTCCCTCGGCACGCTCTCCCAATCCCAAGGCGCTCCCGCCCCCGAACACATCCCCAATATGCGCGAAGGCGAAGAAACCCAACTCAACAGCCGACAATGGCTCTACGCCGCCTTCTTTAACCGCGTCAAACGCGCCGTCTCCCAACATTGGGACCCCGCCCCCACTTACCAACGCCGCGATCCACACGGCAACGTCTACGGCGTCAAAGACCGTCTCACTGTCCTCTCCATTACCCTCAAACCTGACGGCACACTCCTCAACGCCCGCGTCCTACGCACCTGTGGACTCGAATTTCTTGACCAAGAAGCCATCCGCGCCTTTAAGGCCGCACAACCCTTCCCCAATCCTCCCAAAGGACTCGTCGACCCCAGCGGCACCATCCGCTTTCGTTTTAGCTTCTTTGTCTACAACTCCCACCGCGCACGCTTTAGCATCTTCCGCTAAACACAACCCCACCCTTTCTATCGCGAATCCTCTGCCTATTTCGTGTTTTGTACCCCTTCCATGTCATCAGCCGAAAAGAACTCACTTCGGCGACTATCGCGAATCCTCTGCCTATTTCGTGTTTTGTACCCCTGTAAGGAGGGCTGGGGTGGGGGGCTTGATCTCCCTTCTTTCGAGCTACTCGCTCGAAAGCGCCTTTAACAAACGCGATACATAATCGCGTGAATTCAACGAGATATCTTTGAGCAAGTTCCAGATGATCTTGACTCCGAGATTCGGATCACGCCGCAACAGATCCAACAGTTCGTCACGTGGAACCTCCAACAATCGCACTTGCGTTTCTGCTTGTGCGGTCATCATCCGTCCCTTCCCATCCACCAACGACTCCAAACCAAAGTGCTGTCCCGTCTCCAACGTCGCCAACCAGATCCCGCTGCGATACAGCCCCACCTGACCATCAAAAATCAAAAACAGCGAACGCTCTGGCGCATCTTCACTCGCGATCCGCTCTCCTGCGATGTAGTCTTGCGTCTGCCCCAACTGCAACAGCCGCGTGGTTTCGAGCGGCTTGAGACCCCGCAACACGGGCGAATGCGACAACGATTGCCCCACATCCACCTCGGTCGTCGGGACGTAATGCTCCGCCGAAGACAAACGCACCGCGATCGCTGTGATGTTGTCACTTCCGCCTCGTGCGTTCGCACAATCGATCAAACGCGGCACGATCCGATGCCCCGAAGGTTCCGCCATCACCGTGATGATCTCGTCATTCGTCAAATAACTGTGCAAACCATCCGAACACAACAAAAACTGATCCCCGGGCTCCACCACCAAAAAATCGATCTGCGGATCGATCTTTTCGCCTTTGCCGATCGCTTGCAAGATCACGTTGCGAAACGGCGAATACTTCGCTTGTTCGGGCGTAATGTACCCGTCCCGGATCTGCTGCGCCACCAACGAATGATCTTCTGTCACTTGCGCAAGATCCCGATAACGCACCCGATAGATCCGACTGTCTCCGACGTGCGCGATCACACCGTGATTCCCTTGAATCAACATCGCACTAATCGTCGTCCCCATCGACACATCAGGCCCGATGCTTTTGCGGATCTGCAAGATCTCTTGGTTGGCTGCATGGATCGCCGAACGCATCAGATCGCTGATCTTTTCGCGCACTCCGACATCCAATCCACCCGCCATCAAGCGCACGGTGTCGCGCTCGTTGTACAACGTCGCACTAAACGTCTCGATCGCCCGCCGCGATGCCCGCTCTCCTTCGACACCCCCTCCCATCCCGTCCGCCACAATAAACAGGCCATTGAGCGCGTCCACGAGATAGTTGTCTTCGTTTTTCTTTCGGACTTGACCGAGGTCACTTCCCACCCACGCTTCGATCTGAAAAAATGCTGCACTGGATTGTGTTGTATGCGCCATTCTGCCCGTCTCGCATTATGAAAAGAGAGATCTTGTTCCAAGGAAGTTGCAGTATAATGGCTTTCTTTTCTCGGCTCAAGAGACGCCACCCCCACCCCCGCAAAGGAGGTTCTTGTGATCACCACCGCCTCGCCTCTTCCCCAAACAGCCAAACGCCTTGTTCTGTTTGCTTTTCTTTTTGGCTTGCCGCTGACTTTTTCGTTGGTCTGGGCAGCGATCCCGCCCCGACAAATCCCCTCCCTCTCTGCCATCGTCGACGTCGGCCAGATGATCCGTGGACAAGGGCATCACCGACGAGGGCACGTCGTCGATATCCGTAGCCGCCGCGTATTTCGCTCCGATCAAGCCGCACCCAACCCCGCACTCGTTAGCAACATGATGGCCCAACTCGTCATGAAGATCACAGGACAACCCAACGGCCAAGCCGCTTGGGGTACATGGTTCGGCCCGGGTGACAAAGTCGGGATCTTGGTCGATGCCGCTGGAACCCCCTTTTCTCGCGTCCAAACCTCCACCGTCGCCGCCATCGTCGGCGGCTTGCGCGCCGCTGGCGTCTACAGCAACGATATCATCGTCTGGGCCACCACAGGACAAGACCTTGTCGCCGCTGGCTTCCCCCTCAACTGGACCCCCAACGGTGTCCGCTTTGTCGGCGCAAATCAGCTCCCCTTCGACGACTCCGTCGGCTTCCCGATCCAAAGCGGCTTCTTTGCCCAAAAGATCCCCGTCACTTCCTTGCTTGCCACCTGCCGCTTTGTGATCAACCTCGCAACCCTCGAAGATCACCCCGTCCTCGGTTATCGCCTCGCCCTCGCCAACCAAGTCCTCGGCAGTTTCCAAAACTCGCAACACTTTGAAAAACATTGGGGCGGCACAGTCGGCTTTGGCGAGATCGCCACATGGAAACTCTTTCGACAAAAGTTCGTCCTGCACATCCTCGATGGATTACGCGGCACCTACAACGGCGAAGCCGCCAACTGGCACGCCCAAGTCTACCTCGGCTCCACCGACCCCGTCGCCCTCGATCGCGTCGCGGGCAGCCTCATCGATATGGCCCGCCGACGTGCCGGCCTCCCACAAATCAACAACTCCCAACGCTCCGCCCGATACATCGATGTCGCCGCCATGAACAACGTCGGCGAAGGCGACCCCGAAAAGATCGTCCACGATATCCTCCAAACCCCCTGATCTTCGCCCCCTCGTACGACATCCGTGTCTGGTGTGATCAAAGGGTGGGGCGTAGACGCCCTATGATTGGGCAAACACAGGGGGCAGCCCCATACGCGCCTTGTTAAGGTGGAAACCTCGTAGAGTCGGTCTTGATCGCCTTTTTTTTCTCCCCCCCTCAATCCCCCCGTGAACGGGGGGAAGTTGGAACGGGCAGCGTCTGCGCGTCGTGCATACAGCGTGTGTCATGAAAA
>JAKLKB010000186.1 GCA_023150835.1 Myxococcota bacterium
CAACTAGGTGTGGTTGCCCTCGCTGAGAAGTGTTGCATCTTGATACCTCTCTCATGGCGTTGGTTTTAACGGACCCACGCGAGGTCACCGACGCAACAGAGATCGGGCAGGCACGGGGGCCTGCCCCTACAAAACACCGTGTGATTTCCAACATGTAGGGGCAACCCCCTGTGGTTGCCCTCGCTGAGAAGTGTTGCCTCTTGATACCTCTCTCATGGCGTTGGTTTGAACGGACCCACGCGAGCAAAAACGCCGCTCGTGAGGTACCTTAGAAGACCTCAAAACACAACATGAGCCTCTTGGATTATACGATATCCGCAAGATGTGTGATCGAAGGATAGTGCGTAGACGCCCTATGGTTGGGCAGCCACACCTGTCTGCCCCTACGTTTTGCGATCACACGATGGGCGGATCTTGTGCTGGGTGGTCTCAAATCAAACTTCTGATCTGCTTCGTTGGACCTATGATCTGCCCTCTGCGACTTGGCTTGACTTCTCTGACACCAAAAACGTAAAGTGAAACCCCGAGGCGTTCCATCCCCCACAACACTCACCCCTCGCTCACCCAAACTCTGTTCACCCCCTCGAATCCACAGGATGCTGCGACCATGCGATCTCGCCTGATGTTTTGGTTTTATCACCCAAAGACTCTGTACCATGTTGTCCTTGGACTCGGTGTCTGCGCGATCTTGCTCATGGCTCAGGCTTTTTCTGCCCCGCCGACTTCTCGGCCTGCCCCACCTACAAAAACTTCGAGAACTCCGCTTTTTGAACAAGGGCAGCGTCCGTTGCGCGGCGTTCGGCCCCTTCCGCGTCCCTCTCCTTCGAGTCACCCGCTTTCTGCCTCTCAATGCCTACCTTGTCACCGAACCGCCTTTGATCAGTGGAAAACATCCCGCCACGCCGTCGCTTTCACCAACCGCCACTTTCAAGTCTCCCTCCAACACAGCCCTTATCGCTGGTGTGTTCACTGCCACAGCCCTCTTCCAGAGCAGTTTAACGAGATCCGTTCGTGGCTACGCGATGATCCAGCCCGCTCGCCTTCGGCGAAGTCTGCGCAATCCGCTCACCCGCCCGTTCTTCCGAAGTCTGCGCGAACCGCTCATCCGCCCGTCCTTCCGAAGTCTGAGAAGCCCCAACAACCGCTACACAAAGAAGGGGTCAATTGCGCCGTGTGTCACATCCGCGACGGCGTGATCCTCGCCTCCAAACCGCCCACCGCCAAAGCTCTCAAAGATCATCCGATCCGCTACGAGCCTCGACTCCAAAGCTCCCGATTCTGCGCGGGTTGCCACCAATTCAATCTCGTGACGGCCTTAACAAAACCGGCAAGCCCGACGGATATCCCGCTCCAAGACACCCTCGCCGAGTGGAAAACATCGTGGGCCAAAGCACAAGGCAAAACCTGCCACTCTTGCCACATGAACAAGGGCAGCCACTTCTTCCTCGGTGCGCACAATCCCAAGGGCTTAAAGCGATCCCTTCGGATCCACGTCACCCTGCGCGATCCCCAAACCGTCGATGTGATCGTCCAAAGCCGTCGCGTTGGCCATGCGATCCCCACAGGCGATCCTTTTCGACGCTTGATCCTCTCGATCTTTGCAAAGGTCGGCGACACCCAAGCGATCGCCTCCTTCACATTTGAAAAGATCTTCCGTGTCAAAAACCAGCGCTGGTATGTTTGGAAAGACGACCGTATCCCGACTCCCACAACCTCGAAGATCGGGGAAAAGCGGCTCACGCTGAAGCTTCCCGCACCACAAACCTCGATCCATTGGGAGTTTTCCTACTACTACGCCGAGTTCCAGCACCACACCTTTTTGACGCCCTCAGAGATCCGCCTTCGTATCGCCAGCGGGCGTTCTGCATACCCACCCAAGGGGCAAAAACCATGATCCGAACCTTTGTCGCTTGCGTTTTGTTGTGTCTCTGTGTTTCAGTCGCAAGTCCCGCCTACGCGATCCCGCCGCTGTTGCCGCTGTTGTGCCGCCCTTGCACGCAAAGCACCTCTTGCGGACAAGGCCAGCTTTGTTGGGGCAGCAAAACAGGCATGGGAACCTGCCTACAAGCCTGTTCTTCGGAGGGTTCGTGTTTTCCGGGCTTTCGCTGCGCCACGCTCGCAGCGGGTTTGAAGTACTGCCTCCCTGAAAAGAATTGCGACATGACGTGCAACCAAACCTCGGAGTGTCCGACGGGATACGCCTGCACAGAAAACCGCTGCCTCCGCTCCAACGGCGGACAAGAAGGCGACCTTTGCGACGCCAAAGCTCCTTGCTCCGCCAACCTCACCTGCGCCAGCGATGAAGGGGCTTCCCGCTGTGTTTCGTTGTGCAGCCCCCAAACCACCCCGCCCCCTTGCGCTGCGGGCTTTCGCTGCCGCCCCTTTGAGGCCACGAGATACGGATGTTTTCGAGAGATCGGTTCGCAAAAAAGCGGCGAACGCTGTTCGCTGTTTTTGCCTTGTGAGGCGGGTTCAGAGTGCCGAAAGTCCTCCTCCGATGTACCCGCCCTCTGCTACAAATCTTGCCGCTTCCCCAACCCCGACACCACCACCTGCAAAGGTCTCGGAACCTGCGACTTTATCGGACGAACAGGAAACTACTGTTTCTGCGAAAAAGACGCCGACTGCGACAACAAAAAACAGTGCATCCTGATCCAAGGCCCGTTCCAGCGCGGTCTTTGCCAAGCGGGAGACCAAACCACCTGCACAACAGACGCAGACTGCATCGAAGACACCACCTGCGTCCAAGGCCGCTGTGCCTTTCCTTCGACCACCGAGCCCGCACCCGAACTTACCGCCGAAACCATCCAAGAATCCACCCCAGAACCCACAAGCTCTGAGCCGACCCAAGAGCCTTCCACAGATCAAGCAACCACCGAACCGAATCGCGAACCCCTCGCAGACCAAGCAACCACCGATTCGAGCGACGGGCCGACCCCTGAAATTCCAACAGAAATCCGCGTTGGAACGGACGTCTCGATCGATCGAGGTGCCTGCCATTGCCAGAGCGCCGATCCACTGCCTTTGGGCCTTGGCCTCGGCTTGATCGGACTGTGGCTGCTGTTTCGTCGCCGACGCTCCAACGCACCACCCTCTGCCCTATAAACCGAGCCATTGGACTTCTTCCAACAGCCTCCACTGCCCCACCCTACCGAAGAAACCATCGACAACCCCGATCCCCATCCCAAGGACGTTTATGACACGCTACTTTTTCAATCGCCCGATCCAGATCGATCCCCAAGACCTCCAAACCTTCGATCGCTATCGCCCGATCATCGAGGACTGGGAGGCTTTTCTCGATTCCTTGCGACGGCCTCTCCCCTTCACGGTCTGGACCAACACGCTCCGCACCACCGCCCAAGAACTCCAAGAACACCTTCACACCGAAGGGATCGCTCTTTCTCCTGTGTCTTGGTATCCCGATGCTTTTTTCTGGCAAACCCCCGAAGAACGTACAGGTAGCACGATCGCCTACCAAGCGGGCCTATACCACGTCCAAGAAGAAGTCTCGATGCTCTCAGGCTTTTTGTTGGATGCCCAACCTCGCGAACGTGTCGTCGATATGTGCGCCGCCCCCGGCAACAAAACCGCCCAGATTGCGGTACAGATGCAAAATACAGGAACACTGATCGCAAATGACCGAAGCCTCGGTCGTATCAAAGCGATGCGCCGTGTTCTCGAACGATTGGGCGTCTACAACACCACCCTGCTTTGCGAGGATGCCGGCAATCTCCCCAAACGCAGCGGCCCCTTTGATCGCGTCATGGTCGATGTTCCTTGTTCTTGTGAAGGCACTTCACGCAAAAACCCCGGTGTTCTCAGAAAACTCTGCAACCTCCCGTACGATCAACTCGGCGGCCTCCAACGCGCCATCCTGCGAAAAGCCGTCCTGCTTTGCAAACCGGGCGGACGCATCGTGTACTCCACCTGCACCTACGCCCCCGAAGAAAACGAATGCGTGATCGATCACGTCCTCCAGCAATATCCCCCCGATACCTTGCGCGTCATCCCCATCCGTATCCCACATCTCACTACAGCACCCGGCCTTTCCGAATGGAAAAACCAACGCTTCGACTCTCGCCTTCAATACGCTGCTCGCCTCTATCCTCATCTCAACGATACTGGCGGCTTTTTCGTTTGCGTCCTCGAAAAAGTCCTCCCCATCGAAGAAGACGAAACCACCGCCACTTCACCATCCAACCCCGCTTTCTTCGCTTTCAACCAAGCCCCATCTCAAGACAGCACACCACACACCCCACCCCAAGACAGCCCGTCACAAGCCCTTCCTCAAGAACAAGCCTCACTCACACAAGCCTCACTCACACAAGCCTCACTCACACAAGCCCTTCCCCAAGAACAAGCCTCACTCACACAAGCCTCACTCACACAAGCCTCACTCACACAAGCCTCACCCCAAAACACCCCACAAGCCCCCTCTCAGGCCGCCTTTGCACAAGGACAAGCACAGGCCCAAGCGCAGGCCCAAGCGCAGGCCCAAGCGCACCTCGAAGCCATCACTCTGTCCGATCCAAGCCCATACTTGGCTCTTTTAGAGCAACGGTTTGGCATCCCTCCTTCGATCTTTTCGCAGATGCGGCTTGTTCAAACCAGCAACAAGGTCATCGCCATGACTTGCCGCGATCATCTTCCACCTGTGCGCCCCAAGCCCGAGATCATCGGTGTTCCCTTTATGCGCTGCGATTCTGCGCTGCCCAAGATCACCACCAACGCCATCCTCACCTTTGGCCGTTTTGCCACCCAACACATCATCGACCTCACCCCCGAAGAAGCACACGCATACATCAGACGTATCCCGCTCCCCCTCGGTCCCCAGCACCTCCAACGAACCCATCACCACGGCTATGTAATCTTGCGCTGTCGCGGGATCATCCTTGGTCTTGGCGTCTTTCGTGGCGATGCCTCGGGAGGCACTCTCGAAAGCCAATTCCCCAAAAGTTGGATGCTCCAAAACGAATCCACGAACGACACGACAGACGATCCAAGAGAGTCCACAACAGACGGCTTTGACCCGCCCTCCCCGCAAGACCCAAGGCCGTCGAACAAACAAATCTAGCGGCGACAGTTGCAGACGGACACCAAGCCGGTCGTGAGGCGCTTGACTCTCCATTGGCCGGTCCAAACGAGTCCTCTTTTTTGGCACACAGCGGGGCAGTTTCGTTTTGCCTCTTCGTTGTTTCGGATCCTGCCTGCCTCCACATCGATCGTGATGACAGGTGCTCGTTTGGCGGTCTGTTGAGCCTCTTTGGCCGTGCGTTGCTTGGCAGCGCGTTGTTCGGCGGCCCGTTGGGCCTCTTTGGCAACACGTTGTTTGTCGGCGCGTTGTTTGGCGGCCCGTTGGGCCTCTTGGTTGGCAGGAGCGCAACTACAGACGGCCATGCCAGCAGGGAGGACCCTCCATTGACCGTTCCATTCGCGACTGACCTTCTTGCACATCCCGGGGCATGTCACTCGAGCCTGTGCGTCGGTTCGAAGTGGACCAGCCTTCACCTCGATCACTTGGGCCGATGCAGCGGGGGAAAAGGTCATCAGAGAAAAGAACACAGCGACGGAGACGAAGGGGAACAGCATCTTCTTCATCAGAAACTCCTTTGGTGTACGGGGTACAGGCATGGAAAATGGACGCACAAGCAGCGCAAAACAAAGATATCCTACCTGTTTGGGTAGGACTCTGCGCGCTCGGCTCAGGCTCTGACGAAAAAACAAAAACCTTATTCAAGATGAGGGTGACGCAGTGGCCAAAAAAAGCCGTATTCGGACTCCCTCAAGCGACAGAGCCTTGGGGTTGAAAAACCTGTGATCTGTTCGCCAAACACGGGGTCAAGGGAGCCGCGCTAAGGAAATGGGGCGTGGGGTGACACCCCACAAAACCATCCAAATGCTTAAGCTCTACCCACGATTTTGTTGTTCAGACATCGCAGACGAGGCGCTTGGGTGACGCAACGATCGGTACATGAGGCCGAAGAGACGGGGAAATTTTTGATCATCGCGGGTTTAACGGGTTGTGTGATGGGGCGAGTTGCGAGCCAGTAGCCAAACCCCAACACAAAAAGCCCCACAACACCGCCGATCACGCGGTTGGTGAAGGTATTTGCAGGCAATATCTTCTGAAGAGGCCAAACTTCTTGGCCGAAAAAGTCTTTAGGAAAGACATCAACACCATGAAAACCGATCTGGGGAGGCGGTTCGACGGGCATCTTGGCAGTTCCAAAGATCCAGTCCCACACGCTAAAGATGATGCCGAAGTTGACGGCGGTTTTGTCGTCGCTGTCGTAGTGATGATGCCAGAGGTGCATACGTGGGCTGTTGAGGAGATATCGCCACCCGCCATGACCGAGATCGAGGTTCGCGTGGTTGAGGTGGCCGATCAGCGTCCCAAAGATCGCGTGAAAAAGTAGGGCTTCCATGCCGAAGCCAAAAAACACCAAAGGAAGGTAGGTGACGATCTTGTAGACGACCACTTCGGTCCATTGGAAGCGGAAAGAGACGATCCAGTCCATCTCACCGTCCACGACGCTGTGATGGCATTTGTGGAACTCCCACAAAAAAGGCACGCGGTGTAAGAGATTGTGGACGCACCATTGCACGAAGTCGATCACAAAAAGCGCCACGATGATCTGTAACCAAATCGGCCAGCCGATCGCTGCGTTGCGATAGACAGAGGCTGTCCAGCCCATGATGGCGAGGAAGTGATCAACGTGGGGCAAGACATAACGCGCCCCAAGGCCCGCAAGGATCAAGCCCAGAAAATGGGCGTTAAAGATCAAGTGCAAAAAGTCAGACCACAGCGCTTTGCGCCATTGTTTTTGTTCTTTTCGCCAAGGAAACATCCATTCCAAGACTGCGACAAAGGCCGAGAGGATCGCTAGAGCGATCGGATAGGCATACACCACGAGATCCACCCCCTCAATCTCCCCCTGCCAAGGCCAAAAACACGCAGCCTACCAACCCAAAAGCTCGAATTATCCGAAGAAACCAAAAAGATCGACTTCGCAAACTCACCTCCCCCTCCAACAACAGGCCCCACAAACCCCACACACCCGAATTAGCGGGATGTCACACGAACACCACGCAACAAACGACCGCAGTATCCGACGACTTCGGCAAGCAAGCCGCCCGCAACGTAGATGGCAAACAATGTCACCAAAGAAAAGGCGGGCGAAAAGGCCACCGCACCAAAGATCGCAAACCCCATCACCACAGCGATCACGGCCAAAGATTGGGGATTGATGCGGATATCTTTGAAGGTGCGAAAACGGATCGTGCTTACCATCAGGTAGGACAACACGATCGTCAGGCCCAAGATCCCAAAGCTGCTGTTTTTATACAACGCGCTGCCTGTGCTCACTTCGTGGTAGATGATGGTCGAGATCAACATCCCTGCGGCCAAAGGAATCGGCAAACCGACAAAGTGACGCGACGCACCACCCGTCTTTTTTTGCATCTCCATCACGTTGAAACGTGCAAGACGACACGCCCCTGCTCCCGCAAAAGAAAACGCCGCCAACAAGCCCCAAAAACCGAAGTCAGCGAGACCCCATTTGTACACCAACAACGCAGGAGCGATCCCAAACGAAACCAGATCCACCAACGAGTCCATCTGCATCCCAAAATCGCTTTGCGTCCCCGTCAAGCGCGCCACGCGACCATCCAACATATCGCAGATCGTCGCGAACAACAAAGCAAACCCTGCGTAGACGAACGTCGATTTGTTGGCCGGCGAAGACAACAGCGTGATCGCGTAAAACCCCGCAAACAAGCTGCTCATCGTAAAAAGATTCGGAAGAATGTACAAAAAGGACGGCGTGGTTTTGCTCTTCATCGGAGATCCTCGGCTTGAAAGAGTAGTGGTCTGTGTCGTGCGCAACCGCACGCAACAATCAAGCCAGCCAAGACAGGCGTCACACTTTGTTCACGGGATTGTCAAAAACTGAGACGTCACAAGGATCTGTTTTCAGATACTCTGCTTTCAACACACGTTGCTGCTTCTTTTGGGTTGCCCTATCCTCCCAACGAGTGCGCACCTTGGTTCGCACTGCAACCTCTCCCACGCACTCAAACGATATCCACAAGAAGCATCCACAACGGGCCGAAGTGATCCCTTGTAAATGCCCTTCGGTCGGGCAGCCCCCTGTGACTAACACTCAGACACTTCCTCTGTAAAGCCCAAATAGCGGAGGAATCTGACAGGGGCAGATGTCGTGTGACGCTCACCCCGTCGCTTCGCGACACCCCTCTCCCTGCGACGCTCGCAAAGCCTCGCTGCTGCCGCGAGGGGGAGAAAGGCAGAAAGTCTGAGCGCACAGAGAAACCCCGTCGCCGTACTTTCCGTACTTTCCGTACTTTCCGTACTTTCCGTACTTTCCGTACTTTTCGTACTTTTCGTACTTTCCGTACTTTCCGTACTTTTCGTACTTTCCGTACTTTCCGTACTTTCCGTACTTTCCGTACTTTCCGTACTTTCCGTACCTTCCGTACCTTCCGTACTTTCCGTACTTTCCGTACTTTCCGTACCTTCCGTACCTTCCGCACTTTCCGTACATTCCGTACATTCCGTACATTCCGTACATTCCGTACTTTCCGTACTTTCCGTACTTTCCGTACTTTCCGTACTTTCCGTACTTTCCGTACTTTCCGTACTTTCCGTACTTTCCGTACTTTCCGTACTTTCCGTACTTTCCGTACTTTCCGTACTTTCCGTAC
>JAKLKB010000187.1 GCA_023150835.1 Myxococcota bacterium
CACGCTGTATGCACGACGCGCAGACGCTGCCCGTTCCAACTTCCCCCCGTTCACGGGGGGATTGAGGGGGGGCGACAAAAGAAACGGCGATCAGGCTAGACTATCCGGTGTTTCCACCTTAACAAGGCGCGTATGGGGCTTTGCCCCACACCCCACAAGGGGCCATAGTCCCCTTGACCCCCTATCGGCGGAACGGACAACAGTGTTTCACACCAACAACTCTGCCGCTTGAGGTGGCGCGAACACTGCTTTTCTAAACGGTGTAGCCACCCACTCTCCCCGCGTCGCTCTCCGTAGCAAACCGATACACATTTTTTGGCTCTCGGTAACGTACCGACGCCCACGCCGCCACCCTCGGTAGCAAACCGATACACATTTTTTGACTCTCGGTAGCGTACCGACAACCACGTTGTCGCTCTCGGTAGCGTACCGACAACCACGCTGTCGCTCTCGGTAGCGTACCGGCAACCACGCTATCGCTCTCGGTAGCGTACCGACAACCACGCTATCGCTCTCGGTAGCGTACCGACAACCACGCTGTCACTCTCGGTAGCGTACCGACAACCACGCTGTCGCTCTCGGTAGCGTACCGACAACCACGTTGTCACTCTCGGTAGCGTACCGACGAACGGACACGAAAAAGGCTTGATCTGGGGAAGGGAGCGGCGTAGGATGCGGGTTTTGGAGAGATGTGTTTGCGCGAAGGGTGCTGAAAGGGCTTTTCTGCGAACACGACGCAAGCATCGAAGACAAGGAGTTTTTTCCATGAAGCATCGTTCTGTGTGGTGGTTTCCCTTCTTGGGACTTTGGATGGCGTGGAGCCTTCCTATGGTACTCACAGGTTGCCCTCAACCGAGCGGAACCGAAGAAACTGTGCAAGACAGCGCCCCCAACGAACCTCAACCCGAACCTCAACCCGAACCCCAGCCCGAACCTGTCGGAAAGCCCCCCAAAGGCGTCGGTGTGGATTGTACCCAAGGCCCGCGTGGAAACAACTGCGACACCTCGGAAAGCCCGATGCTTTGCCTTGCTGTCGATGGGACCAAGTCCGTTTGCTATGAAAACTGCACCGCCAATGCAAAGTGCATGGACCCCAACGAAAAATGTCTTGAAGCCAATAGCGAAGGACTGCGTGGTTGCTTTATTCTCGCCAAAAAAGGCGATGCCTGCGGCCCTGCTCTACGTACACGTTGTGACGAAGATCTCGTCGATCCACCCGTCTACTGCGTCGAAGGCAAATGCACCGAACGCCCGAAAGATGGATGGGATGTCGGTCAATCTTGCCGTCCTCCACGCGGCAACGAGCAAAGCGATTGCAAAGCAGGATTGATCTGCGTCGAATTGGCCAAAACCAACTACCGCTGCGTCAAGTCCTGTAACGCCACGACAGATTGCCCAAACGGCGAAGTCTGCTGGGACGAACCCCTCGGCAAAAAAGTCTGCTTGATCGGCTCCAAAGAAGGTGGCCCCTGCAATCGGGACAAACGCCAATTCTGCAAAAGCGACGACCCCAAAAATTACCCGCTGACCTGCCGCGCCGACAAATGCGAATCCACCGTCGCCTACGTCAAACTCGGTGCCGCTTGTCAAAAAGATATCGACCCCACCAAAAAACAAGGCAACTGCGAACCCGGCCTCTACTGCCTCGGCGTAAGCGAATTTGAGTCGCGCTGCCACAAGCCCTGCAAAGGCGCTTCGGATTGCCCAAGCAGCGAGGTCTGCGCCCTCCATCCCAACCCCCCCAACGACCCCGAACAAGCCTGCGTCATCCCCGTCAAAAAAGACGAAGCCTGCAATCTCCTTGACCGAAAATACTGCTACAGCGGAACCACCCAGATCCTCCGATGCAAACGCGAAGAAAACAAAAACGACGGCCTCTGCATCGAAGTCAACGTCGGCGACGCTTGTGTCAACAAAGATGGCTGTGGCCCCATGAGCTGCATCCCTTTTAGCGCCACGAACCTCTACTGCCTCTTCCCTTGCAATCCCAACACACCCCAATGCCCCGGCAACGGAACTTGCGCAGCATTCGGACAAAACGGCCAACCTCCCTTCGCTTGTCTGCCCAACGGTCCGAAAAAAATCGACCAAGCCTGCAAAGCCATCAAAGCCGACGGACCCAAGATCGAAACCTCCGAACTCTGCGAAGGCTCACTTCTTTGTGCAGTCCCCCAAGGAGCCGCAGGCGGCGTATGCTACCAAACCGTCCCCGGCTGTACCGCAACAGCTTGCCAAGGGACCGTCAAGCGCGTCTGCATCCCCATCCAAAACGGCGGATTGTGCGCCAAAGATTGCTCCGCAGGTTCCGGCCAAACCTGCGATGGCGGCACCGCCTGCAAAGACTTCCAACAAGCAAAGATCTGTCTCTAAACAACCGTTTCACCGCCCAATCTACACCGCATAAAGGCCTTTATGCGGCGTAGAAATCAACGAATCGGGCGCTCGATTCGCTCCAAACCATCCGAACACTTCGGGAGAAAAACGTGCAAGAACAAAGCAACCACACCGACCCAGATCGCTGGATCGTCAACCTGCTTCAACAACAACCGCTTTCAACGCCTCAACTCTTTGAAACGGCGTTTGAAACAGCCATGCACGTTGCGCAACTCCCCTTTGCGCGGGTGGTGCGACTGCGCCATGAAACACACTTGCGCCTTGATGCCGTCGCGGATACCGCAGGCTTTCGCTACCAAGCCGGCCAAGAATTCCCCGTCGATCACTTGCTTGATGGCGAAGTGATCCGACGACGCGATGCTTTGGCGATCTCTGACCTCGTCGCTTCTCCGCTTGCGCGCCACCCCGAAGTCCTCGCGGCGGGCGTCCGCAGTTATGTGGGCGTTCCCTTGTGGCTACGCAATCAACAGATCTATGGCGTCCTTTCGATGGCCTCACAAACTCCCCAACGATGGGGACCTGAAGTCCTTTTGCGCGCCGCCATGATCGGTCGCTGGCTTGGTCAAGAGATCGAGATCCGCCAGATCTCCCGCGAGCTTCACGCCAAAAGCCACCGCCTCGCCACCATGACCCAAGAGATGCAACATCTCCAAAGCCAGATCGAACAAGGATCGATCCGCGACACCGTGACAGACCTGCTCAACAACCGCTACTTCAACAAACTTCTCCAAACCGAGGCCGCTCGCGCCCAACGACACGCTTATCCGCTCAGTCTGCTCTTGCTCTTCCCCGATGACTACTCTCGCGTCGGCCAACAATGGGGCCTTGACTTTGGCGCAACGGTCCTTCGCTCCATCGGCGTCTTACTCCGACGGCACTTGCGCACCATCGACAACGCCGCCCGCTACACCGAAGAAATGTTCGCGATCCTCCTCCCTCAAACCGATATCTCTGGCTCCGCCATCGTCGCCAACCGTATCCGCACCACCATCGGCGGACATCGCTTTCAAGCCCCCAGCGGCGAAGTCTTCCAAACCTCCGCGAGCCTCGGGATCGCTGGACTTCATGTCCAAGACGACGATCCCGCAGCAGGAATGATCTCCCGCGCCCGTCGCGCACTCGAACAAGCCCGAAAAGCCGGCGGAAACCGCGTGATCGTCGCCTCTTCCTCCCCCCAATCCTAAACCCCCACCTCCCTCACACATCCTTACCACCAAATCAACACAGCATAGGACTTATACAATATCCGAGTCATGTGTGTCCGAATGGTCGTGCGTAGACGCCCGATAATCAGGCAGCCACAGGGGGCTGCCCCTACCTCTTTGCGCCAACAGACCTCGTCGAGACTATCCGCACCGTGACAAACGGCTTACGAAAGCCTTATCCTGTTTCAAACGAGCAAGACGGACGGTTTTGAGGTGCAGACACGGCTTTTCTTGACCCCACCACTCCCCCCCAAACACCGCGCGCTGCAAGCCTTCCAACGATCTGTCAGAAGAGCCATCGTCAAAGCGTCTTACCCAACGAACGCTGCTGAAGCAGATCGACAAAATCGATCGTTCCCTTCAAAACGCCTTCCTTTGACTGCCCCCGCAGCAAAGAGCAGCCCCAACACAACAAGGAGCCAAACATGTCCAGTCCCCCCTCCAAACCAACACACGACCCCACACACCACATCCACACCACCCCAACAACCCTCACCACACCAAAACTCCCCTCCGATCTCCCCGATATCGCTTCGTGGCAAGCACTGTACGAAAGCATCCAACAACGCCTCGAACAACTCCAACAACGTAGGACGCAACGCAGAACACAACTCCTTTCTGCGGCCTTGCACCTCTGCCAATCCCGCGCAGCGAACCTCCGAACTCAACTCCAACAACTCCACGATCTCGAAACAGAGATGCACCTCCTACACCCCCTACAGACCGAACTCGCAAACATACAACAGATCCGCACCGATCTACAACTCGCTCTCACTCAAACACAACAATACTTCGCTCACCTCCAAAACCTCCAACAACACGGCGTCTCCCACACTCACGACCTCCGTTGGATACTCGCCTTTTCTAAAACACCTCCCTCCACGCCCATCTCCGAACTCTCCGACGCTTCCGAACTCTCCGACGCTTCCGAACTCTCCCACGCTTCCGAACTCTCCCACGCTTCCGAAATCTCCGATGTTTCCGAAATCTCCCACGCTTCCGAAATCTCCGATGCTTCCGAAATCTCCCACACTTCCGAAATCTCCGATGCTTCCGAAATCTCCCACGCTTCCGAAATCTCCCACGCTTCCGAAATCTCCGATGCTTCCGAACTCTCCGATGCTTCCGAACTCTCCGATGCTTCCGAACTCTCCGACGCTTCCGAACTCCCCCACGTTTCCGAACTCTCCGATGCTTCCGAACTCTCCGATGCTTCCGAACTCTCTGCCTGCTCTCGGATCGGGGCTTCGGTTCCCTCCATCACACAGCAGTCCTTAAGCGGCACAGCTCTATCCCAAAAGCCAACGACGACTTCTATGCAAACGCCCGTTCCCACCGAGGCGATGCAGGCGATGAAACCTTCGGCTGAGATCGTCGAGCAAAAAGCCGTCTTGCGCCTCAAAGCACGCATCGACGATGTGAAGGAACGCAGTTCTTTTCGTTGTGTTGCCAACGAGCTAGTCCAAGCACGCCACCAGATCACCAACGAAAAAAAATGGCGAGATCTCGGAGTCGAGTTGGCCCGAAAAGCCAAACGATGCTGTATCGCCAAAGAAGAATGGTTGGAGTTCCCATTAATTGCAGGATTTTTCGACCACACCACCACACCACCACACCACACCAAACGCAAACCGTCCCCCCCAACAGAACCCACCCCATCGGAACAAAAGCTACTTTCCACATTGCAAACCATCGCCTCTCGTCTGAGTCCTGAACATTCACGGCACACCCTCGAAGCACAAGCCTTTTTGGGACAAATCGATCGCATCCTTCGACAAGCCTCGATCCCCCCCTCTCATCCACAACTTTTGAAAATCCTCCGCCCTTTCGCAGATTGGCTACACCAAGGCAACAAATATCGCCACATACGAAAACATCTCGTTCTATCAGCCACAGCATCCGCACAAACCACCGCAGCACTCAAACAAACCCAGCCCCCTGCGACTCTCTCTTCGTTTAGCGCCTCTTCCGCCGCACAAGAAGGAAGCACCCCTTCGACAAGCCTCCCCCCTTCTGTCTCGACAGACTCGCCCACGTCGCCGATCCCTTCGAAATCTCCGTCTCTCGACGAACTGCTCTCTGCATCGGAACATTCGGAACATTCGGAGGCATCGGAAGATTCTGAAACATCGGAAGATTCATCCGAGGCTGCCGCCACAACGGCATCGCAGCAAGAAACCACGCTTTCGGCCCCGTTGACCAAAAAACAGCGCAAGCAACTCCAAAAACAACACAAGAAAACAGAAAAAGAACAAAAAACCAAAAGCAAAAGCCATCGGCTACTCCAGCATATGATGCTCAGCAAAAGCCTTGAGGAGGCGGACAAATTACTGTTTTCATTGTATGCCAAGCCCCCCACCGCCACAACGATGACCACAGAGCAGATGATCGATGCCTTGTTCCCACACTTTCAAGGAAAGCGTGTGGTCTTGGTAGGCGGCGATCCACGCGAACACTTGCGCGCCTCGCTCGAAAACAAACTCCAGCTTGCGGAGTTGTCTTGGGTCTCTTCCCAAGGCAGCGATGGGGGCCGTTCTGTCCAAAGCCTCGATGCACGACTTCACCAAGGCACCGTCCAGATGATGATCTTGCTCGCTCGTTTTTGCGGTCACCCCAAGATCGAAAAGCTGATCGCCACAGCCAAAAACACACAAACGCCTTTTGTTGTGATCACGACCGGATACGGAGAATCCAGCATCCTCCAAGCCCTCCTTCAAACTCTCCCCCAAAAACCTTCAGCGGGTGTCTAAAAATAGGTTTGTTTGGGGGGAAAGGTGGTTCGCTTCGCGTGACCTCACCCCCCGACGCTTCGCGTCACCCCCCTCTCCACGCGGTCGAATCCAATCGTGCGGCTTGGATGGTTCCGCCAACAACTCCGCCGTGATCGCTGGTTTGTGTGATCGAGCGCACCCTCGCCTGCCCACAAAGACAAACATCGTGTGGAATAAAAGACCGCGATCCGATGTATGGACAGCGTTACAAACCGCGCAGCGCAACAAGCCTCAAAAGAAAGGTTGATCTTTAAACATGAGTCTGATAGCGTATTTAGGTGACCGATAATTTGAGACCGCAATTCGAGACCCAAGATCGAGTAAAACTTTTGGCGCTTCACGGCGTCATAAAGAGCAGCTACTTCACACACACCCTGACAGGCGCAAAAGGAGATCGCGACTTGAGTGGGTAAAAAAGATGGAATGGACGGAGGTTCGCGATGTTAAAGAAAGACCAAAAGACGATCATCCAACAGCTTGTTCAAGAGAACATGACGTTTTCTCGAAAACTCCCCGAACAAGCCGACAAAACACGGGCGACCGCACGCACATCGCAGACTTCGCTCCCAGCCATCTCTTTTAAACATATCCTGTCGGGACTCAACAACGACAAACAACAAGAACTCCCCACCCCTTCCTTCAAAAGCCTCGCTGCCATCGCCTTCGAAAACACCTCCAAGTAATACGAAATCCGCCCCTCATGTGCGCCAATATATAGGGGCAGACAGGTGTGGCTGCCCAACCGTAGGGCATCTACGCACGATCCTTTGATCACACATCTTGCGGATATCGTATCATCCCCTCCCCAGAACAGATCCCCCATCCAAACGAGATCAAGGCTTCATCATCGCAAGCAAGCGCTCGGCATTTTCTGCGAACACCTTGCGCAACAGAGGTCGGTTTCCATCGTAAGCGATGCGCACTTTCGCCATCGTTGCAACAAGCGGATACCAAGGCCAGTCCGTTCCAAAGAGGATGCGATTGCTGTCGAATTCCTTGGCGATGGCACGCAGAGAGGTGACGCCCTGACCGTGAGTTTCAAGCCAGACGTTCTCGTGTTGTTTGGCGAGTTGAAGCGCTTCGCTGTGATCGCGTGCGCCTGCGTGCCCAAAGATGAACTGGATATCTTTGAACTTGGTCAGAGGCTCTTTATATTTCTCCATCTTGGCGTATTCACCGTTGTTTCCAGCCTCGATCCCTGCGCGCCCTGAGTGAAAGAACACCATCATACCGAGCTTTTGGCACTCTTCAAAAAGCTCCATCGCGCTGGGGTCGTTGGGGGCGATGCTTTGGATGGTGGGATGGAACTTGATCCCGCGATAGCCTGCTTGGTGAAGCTCCCGCAACAATTGAACGGCGGTTTTGCCCTTGTAATGGGCTTCTTTGGGTTTGGGATGCACAGAGCCAAACAAGACGAAACTTTCGCGCTTTCCAGACTTTTCGATGGCGTCTTTCCATTGTTGGGCCATATCATCACGGCCAAAACCGAGGTTGACCGCGATCGGCAACAAGACCGCCTTTTTGACACGCGCCAACTCCATCTCTTCGAGCAGATTCGGGATCGTGTGCGTCTTGGCATCGACTCCCCCCGTCAGCCCAGAACGTGCGATCTCTTCGTCCACATGATCGAGCATCTTTGTGGTCGCGATCTTGTTGATGTAGTCGTCCATATTGAAGACGCACGCCGGATCTCGTGCGCCATCGCAGTCCATGATGTAAGCGACCTTTGCGGTCTTTTGCTGCAAATCCACGTCGGGCGATTGCCCCACCGCAAACGCCAAGTGGGCGTGAAAGTCGATCGCCATCGGAAGATCCGTGTCCGTAAATTTGAACTTTCCATCCGCCGTCACCTCCACAAAAGGCAACTCGGCCATCCCCTTGTACCCATCGAGCTGCATCTTGAATTCACGCGGCGGCGTGATCGGCTCGTTGCAAAACAACAACGTCGGCCCCAACGCCAACGCCCCCAACGCCGTCTTCAAAAACCTCCGCCGAGGCATCCCTTCCTCCGTCCCCACCCTCCCCGCATCCTTCGATTCTTTCTGAAACACGCTGGCCTCCTTCCACAGTTGAAACAAACTTCGCTTATAGCACCGAGAACGTGCGCAATTGTCAACCAGACTCGTGTCGTGGATTGTATTTGTCTTGATCTTGTGGGGCTTCACCCCATAGGCGTTAGGTGAAGCGGAGGAAAGCCCCCCACCCCGCCCTCCCCCGTGAACAGGGGAGGGAGCGAAAGTCGGAAGCAGCGGGGATTTTGTTTTTTCATGACGCACGCTGTTTGCACGAGACGCAGACGCTGCCCGTTC
>JAKLKB010000188.1 GCA_023150835.1 Myxococcota bacterium
ACCTCCACGATCCGCTCTGGAAGCCTCTTGTCGATGCTCTGCCACTTCTCCTCGCCGCTCAACCTCTGTTCCCCGATACCACCGACACTCTCCGCTCTCCGCACACCCTTTACCTCGCCCCCCCCAGCGTGGCCCTCCTGCTCGACCCCATCCCCCTCCCCCACGCGATCTTTTTCCCTTTCCTTCCCACCAAAACGACCGAACCATCGGCCTCACCTACACCCAAACAAACCAACGCCCACGACTCCATCCCGCCCGAACGATGGCCCGCAAGGCTTGATGTGCAGCCCGAAGAAGCGCTGCGCTTACAGCAGTTGGGCGTCCCAACCTTCACTTTACCGATGTGGCTGGATCTGCTTGCTTTGTGGCTACACGATCACCCCGAAGGCGCCCCCCCGCCCGAAAAGCTGGCTTCCTTGTTTGCTTCACCTCGGATCGATCGCCTTTACCAACAACTGACGCATCTCCTCCAATCACAAACCGCCGAAGATCCGTCGCACAGCCAAGCCTCACTCCAACAATTGCGCGAACTTCCGCTGTTGCTCGGTGAAGATGGCGGACTCTACCGCCCAAGCCGAGGCCAGATCGCCCTCGGCATCCCTGCCATCCGCCAAGCATGGGGCTCCCAACAACGCTTCCTCCCCCAACACCTCCAAGATCAAGCCTCCGATCTCTTCCGACATCTGAGCATCCCCACCCGCGATTTCCGCGATCTCGCAAACAAGATATCCCAAACCCTCGCCACCACCGACTTCTCCATCGATCCCCACCTCCACATACAAAAGAACATCCCCCCCCTCCGCCTCACTCTTCAAGACTACACGCGATGCTGGCCTGTCCCTCGTGCGAGCCTCTTGGACAGCCTAACACACGCAACCGAAAACGAACGCAAAGCCTTTGCCCGCTTGCCTCTGTTTCTTGCGCATGATCAACACCTTTACCCGCTCGCCCAAGATCCCCAAGACAACGGTGCTTTTTTCCTCCCCCCAAGCCCCGCCTACAAGGCGGCCTTTGCGCTGCTTTCTCCACAGTTTCCGCTGCTTTCCGAAGACCCCTCGATCCGCCAACACTTTCCAACGCTCTCTCTTTATCCCTCTGCTCTTGTCGCGCTGATCACCCATCACGCGGAGCGCTTTCATGATCACCTGCTCGATCTGCACGCAGTCTTCGGGCTGATCGCAGACGACCTCACCCACACCCAACTCCACGCCCTTTGCAAAGCCCCGCTCTGGCTCACCACCCAACAGCGCATCACCTCGATCGATGCGCCTGATGCGCCCATGCTCACCCACGATCCTGACCTGCCGCGCTTCCTCCCTTTACGCGAGTTCATCCACCCCGAGATCGCTGCACAGCCCCATACGCGGCTCTTACCTGTCTCTTCTTACGGTATCACCGATCTTTTTGAGATGCTGCTTGCCGCCGATCCTCCCCTCGAAGCCTTCCAATCGTACCTTCTCAAACACGCTTCGCGCCTGCGCACCCTCCCCTTTGATCAACGCGCCAAAGCCCCGCTGTTCCTCGACCAACACGATACGCGCCAGCCTGCCCAAGCCCTCAGCCGCTCTCCCGCTCCTGCGTGGCTCCCCTTTCTGCAACGCCGAGGCGAACGCCGATATCTCGCCGCTCATCCACCCGAACAATCGACGCTCTTGCAAGCCCTCGATCTTGAATCCGTCCTGCGCTCCGTTGCTCCCGCCGAGATCCTTCGTGAATCCTTTCAACAGCTCCACACCTTTGAACCCCAAGAAAAACAACTTCTTCTGCGCTTGATCCTCCAACACATCGACGCACTGCCCTTTGGACTGCTTGAGATGACACGCAAGTCCCCGATCTTCCCCGATACATCGGGAGCATTTGCCCCTCTCGCAGATTGGGACAAGACGCCTTGGCACGAACACTTCCCCAAGCACCTGATCTTTCGCTGTGGGCCTCCGCTGCTGCGTACGATCTTGGAACAAGCGGGCTTTCGCTTGTTGGCCCTCGATACACAAGACGCCATCCATCCGCTGTTTCAGCCGCTTTCTGTCCGTGACGCATCTCTTGGCGATCTCTTGGCGGTCTTGCGCCATGCTCCGCCCTCCTCCGAAAAACTCTCCTCCATCATCCTCCCGCTGATCCGCCGATTTTTCCAACAACACCTCGACGATCTCCGAACCCTCTTCCCTAAAATGTCTCGCCCTCACCGCGCTGATGGACATCCCGATCTGGAAGCCCTTCCGCTGTTTTCCAACCAACTCCAACAACCCACGCCCCTCTCGCAACTGACCGACTCTCCGCTGCTTGACGATCTGTGGGGCCACGAATCTGCATGGCAACGGCGAAGGCTCCATCCCAACGAACAAGCCGATCTTACCGCGTTTTCAGGACTCATGGCCCCCTCTTCTGTCGTCGAAGTCCTCCGTAACGTCCTCGACGAGATCGCCCTTCCGCTTCGCCCCCTCGCCGAACAACCCGCTCCACTCGCCTCCCTAGAGCATCTCCAACAACACCTCCAACGCTTGTCCCCGCTTTGTTCCGCCGCAGAGCTTTCTGAGATGCCCTTGTGGGCGGATCGCAAGTCGCGGCTGCGCAAAGGCCCGCTGTCCCGACAAGGCACACACCACGCAGCTTGGCTCGAAGGTCTCTCGATCACCAACGAACTTCTCCATCCCTCCCTTGAATCCGCCTTAACCAACGACCTCCGTCATGCTTTTCCAGAGATCTCCGTCTTTCATCTCCTTGATGCTTTTTCCAACGGTGCTTTTCCAGATCAACCTGTCTCCAAACACCCGACCCTCAACACTCTCGAACGCCGTAAGCTCTTTTATGACTTCTTGCTCCAGCGATGGGACGCCCTCTGCACAGACGAACGTAGCGCCAAACGCCTCCGAACTTCCGCACTTTTCGCCACAACCGATGCCAAGCTTCACTCCCTCTACGAGATCGATTGGTCCACGCCTCCCCACGATCCACAGCAGCCACGTCCCGAAACCCTGATCCCTTCGGAGCTTTGCCGACGCATCGAACGCCATCTCCTCGAACATCCGTTGTCTGTCCCCGAGCAAGCCCGTGCGCTGTTTGCACGCCTCCTTGAATCCGCCACACAGGACGACTTGGCTTCTTTTCAACACACCTACACCGCGCTCGCTCACCTCTGGCAACACGCCCCCTCTTCCCAACAAAAACAGATGCTTCTGTCTCTCCCCCAAGAAGAACTGCTTTTCCCAACCCTCACCTCCCAATGGCTGCCTCTCTCGCGTATCCTTTTGCCAGACTCCGAAGATCGCGATGTTCTGGCTCGGCTCCTCGGACCCTCGTTGCAGTTTCACGTCCCCCAACACCCCGCAGCAGTAGCCTTCGCACACGCGATCGGGATCGCCAAAGAACCCGACAGCAAAACGCTTCGACAACGCCTTGATCACCTCGCATCCACCGAAGATTACAAAGCCTTCGCTCGCTATCTTAGCCGCCACCCACAATGCCTCCCCATCGAATCCCTGCGATCCACCACGTGGATACTCGATGATCAACAAGCGGCTCGCCATCCAAGCGATCTCTACTGGTTCGACGAACGCATCCAACGCCTAACCCTCGACGCGCCCGGGATCTTCCCTGATGCTTTTTACGAAGACCTCCTTCCGACAGCCCTCCACAAACCGCTGCGCTTTCGCTCGATCAAAGACCTCGGCCTTCTCGATGTTCTCCCTGCACGTCCTGATCACGCAACGCTCGATCAAGACGTGCTTTTGTGGATCGAACACGGACTCGAAGATCGCCGCTTTGCGCGAGACCTACTCCAAACACATACCAGCCGCCTGACCTTGTCTTGCCACGATGGACAACCGCGCCCTCCGCGCCTTGTGCTTGCGCTTCCACCGACACCGCTTTTCGCCGATCTACGCGGCTTTTGGCCCGAAGGCGCGCACCGCTATCCTCTCTTTTGCAAAGCCCTGAATATCCCCACACAGATATCCTCCGATCTTGTGCGCAACTTCCTCGAACACATCGGACAATCCGCACGCCAAGATCCACAGATCCTGCACAAACACCCTTCCCTGCTAGATGCCCTCCCCCGCTGCTACGCCTATCTCCACCCACAGCAAAGCACCCTCCGTACCAAGCTGCCCGTCTTTCTCGCCGAACGCATCGACCCCCAACGCACGCAGCCCTCAAACAAGGCCCATCCCCAAAGAGATCCATCACACTTCGCGTTGTTGTCGAGCGATGCCAAGGGCTTCTTCGTCTGCCAACGCCCCACCCTGATCGCACCGTACCGCAGTCTCAGCTTTTCTCTTGCGGCGCTCGGTCCTGCGGATATCGCCCCCGATGCTGCGGCCTTTGCCTTGGCTTGTGGTGTCCCCGCCTTTGAATCCTGCATCAGCATCAAGATCTCTACCAAGGCCGGAAAAGACACCACCCAGCGCCACACCGAAACCCTCGACCGACTGCGCGAACTGATCGAGGCGCTGCGCTCCGTCCTGCCGCGTGTACAAGCCCAACGCGGCGGTCCAGATACTGATTGGACTTTTGCTGATCAACTTGGCGCACTTCTTCAACCCAACGCCATCCACGTCTTCCAAGGACTCCACGTCAAAGCCTCCCTCAAAGACGTTGGAAAGCTCGATATCCCCGAGATGATCACCTATGATCCCCAAAAACACCGCCTGATGCTCGACGAAAAACTCTTGCGCTCTCTCTCCGACGCCACTCCTCGCCTCGCTTCCACTCTCGCACCGCTTGTCCACCGCGACCCACAACAACAAGCTCTCCCCGATATGATCGAACTGTTGTTGCGTTGCCAAACCCTCCCCGCCATGCAGCAATACCTCGACCAACGCCACTTTCCACGCGCCATCCTCGCCCAAAAACACAACAAGAAAAAACCCGACCACACCTCCTCCAAACACGCCGATCCCCACAACGCAAGCGCCGAATACGCCGATCCCCACAACGCAAGTTCCGAATACGACGACCTTTACAACACCTCCGATGCTTTTGATCCATCTCGCCCCGATCAAGCCCCCTCCCCACAACCCGCCACCCAAGGCTTTCTCCGCGATCTCTGGTCTCGCTTCTTCCGCAAACCACCCACCACACCAACCCGCCCCACAAACACCGATAAACCCGACAAAAACGCCGACACATCCGATAAAAACAAAAACAACAACAGCATCGACAAAAGCAACAACAGCATCGACAAAAACGCCGACGCATCCGATAAAAACAAAAACAACAACAGCATCGACAAAAGCGCCGACACATCCGACAAAAACAACGCTTCGCCCAAAAAGCCCACACCACCGCCCAAACAAGAGCGCCCCTCTCCCTCTCCCATCGACGATGCGCCCGACCGCGATCACTCGCCGCCCTCTCGCTTCCTCGACGCCTTCAATCGCCTACTCCAACGGCAAAGCCGCCCTTCCAAACAGCACGACCCAAACGATGCCTTCCCTCGCCATGACGCTCACGATCCCAAGCCACCCTTCCCTTACGAAGACAGCGATCACGACAACACCGCACCTTCCGATCCCAACGACTGGAACCGTCCAAGCGACTCCATCGGCCCACAACTTGATTTCGACGCGGGCCGATTTAGCCAACACGCCCCAAATCCCCAAGACATCGGACTCTTTCATCAGCCGACCGCTCTTCCGCACCCTTACCGTTATGCTCTCCACACCGTCACGGGCTACTTCGACCCCCGCACCCAACGTTGGTCGCCCACGCCGCTCAAGGCCCCGTTGATCTGGCAACACGGCCCCAAGCTCGGCTCCCTCCTCCTCCAAGGAAACCTCCCCCCCGGCCTGATCCAACTTCCGATGCCTTTGTACAGCGCAAGCAATGCACCCCCCGAGATCACCTGCAACGGCGAAACGGTCGATTACAGGGTCAAGACCGCCACGCCCGACACATGGCAGATCCAGATCAATGCCCCAAGCACCGCCACGATCCGCTACGCCCTCGACCTCTATTCGCCCCCACCCATCGCCTCCCAAGGCTCCATCCACCCCAACAAACACTACTCCCAGCCCACCGCACGGCGCGAAGATCTCCCTCCTGCCTTGCAAGACTTTTTGGCCGACCTCCAATCGAGCGATCTGAGCGCACTCGAAAAAGCCCGACGGATCGAACAATTGGTGCGCAAGCGTTATCTCTACGAGATGGAATACGCCAAACGACCTGCGGTTCGCGCTGCCCGCGAGCGCATCCATCAAGATCGCCGCCCCCTCCAAAATGATGCGCTGATCCTTTTGCATGCCGGTCAACACGGGGCCTATTGGGGGGTGGGCGTCTGTCACGGACTCAATCTCTTGATCGCCGAGATGCTCCGACAAGTCGGTATACCAAGCGCCATCGCAACCTGTTGGGTTCTCGATCAAGGCTTCCTCTCCCGCCCTGATCACTTGATCGCCTTGGCGTTGCTCCCCACCGAAGGCGGTCTGACCGCCCTTCCTCTCGACGGCGCGGTCAACCACCAAGATCGTGTTCTTCACAGCGCCTCCCCTCCCCCTCCCAAAAATATCCCCGATCTCCCGAGTCTTCCACCGCCCAACACCCAACGCGCCGCACTGATCGAGCAGATCGCACTTTACCAGCGGCTGCTCACCCGCCTTCAAACACCGCTGCCTCTTCCTTCTCTCGAAGAACTCGACTTCAACGCGCTCCAGCGGCAATTCCAAGCCATCCGCCAACACCTGCTCGATGCGTTAGGCTCCAAACATCTGCTTCATCGCTTGCTTGCGATCCTTGATGCAGGTGAACTCCGCACCGAACACCTCGACCCCACCCTCCAAACTCTCCTCGATCGCGGCTTGATCCAAGCCGAGCAGCACACCACTTGGCAGATCCGCCCCCGTGATCGCAACTAACGCGACCCCCTGAAATCTGTGATTTTTTAGAGGATCTTATACGATATCCCAGTGATGTGTGATCGTAAGATAGTACGTAGACGACCGATTCTTGGGCAGCCACACCTGTCTGCCCCTACATTTTTACGATCACACTACGGGCGGATCTCGTATGATGGGGTTCCACCCCATACCCCGCTTCCTTAGCGCGGCTCCCTTGACCCCGTATTTGGCGACAAGATCATCAGAGTTGCGTAGCTTGTTCGGAAGGCAAGGGGAGGAAGATACGTTGGCGATAAAAGCGCAACTCATCGACAGATTCACGGATGTCATCAAGCGCGAGGTGGCTTTGCTTTTTGGGGGGGGCGTGCATCTCGGGCGGATACCAGCGGCGCACAAGCTCTTTGATCGAGGAAACGTCGACATTTCGGTAATGAAAGTGTGCTTCGAGCTTCGGCATATATTTCAGCAGAAAAAGCCGATCTTGGAAGATGGTATTGCCGCAAAGAGGGCTTGTGAACGGGTAGGTGTAAAGCTGCAAAAAGTCTAGCGTGGCTTCTTCGGCGTCTTGCATGGAGACATGGGAGGTGCGCACACGCTCCAACAAGCCGCTCTGTCCGTGATGTGTCGTATTCCACTCGTCCATCGCCTGCAAGACTTCTTCGGGCTGATAGATCGCCATCACGGGGCCTTCCGCCACCAAGTTCAATTCGGCATCCGTCACCAACGTCGCGATCTCAAGAATCGTACTCGTCCGAATATCCAACCCCGTCATCTCCAAATCGATCCAGATCAGATGCGTTTTCTCTTGTGACACAGACTGCTCCTTTCGCTTTTTTTTGCAAACCGATACCACCGTAAAGCCAAATAAACACAAACACCCGCTTTTTTAACGGATAGATATGTACCACGCAAGGTGTACCGTGCGCAGGCAGTACGAATCAATTGACCCATGCCCCCTTGGCCCTGCGCTGGCGAAACAAGCAGGCGTTTTTCAAACAAACGACTCCACCGATCGAAGGCTTGCGAACACAGAGGGTTTCTTGGTAGTATCACTCAAGTGCATGAGGCTACCTCGTTTCATTTCTAAACCATGCAGAAGGCAAAAACAACCTACAAAAGTTTACAGGAAGGAGCGTCAACGTGTTGAAAAAGGCCGAAAAGAGCATCGACCTGAGCGCTTTAGAGATTCAAAACTACACGCAGGAACAAGTGGCAAGTTTCCGTATCGTGAGGGAAGACTACCCAGAACAGTTGGAGCCTGTACTCAAAGGACTGGTCAACGATCCGACGTTGGTTGAAGTGAAAGGCGTGAATTATGGAGAGCTTCAAGATCGATTGAAAAAAGCCATGGAGTTGAAAGAAGCAGAAGACTGGCTGGAGAAGAAATGGAAGCTGATTCAAGAAAACCGAAGAGCCGTCTTGTCGGGCATTAAAGAGCAGATGGATCGCGTGGTGGAAGTGGCAAAGGTTCAATCACAAGCGGATCCCCAAGTGACTACGTTGTTCGCGGATTTCTTGGATTATCGGGCAACTCCGGGGAAAAAAGCTGCCGCAACAAAAAAGAAAAAAGCGCAAAGCCAAGGATAAAAGCAACATACCCTTACAAGTCTAAGCCAGCCTTTACAAGTCTAAGCCAGCCTTTACAAGTCTAAGCCAGCCTTTACAAGTCTAAGCCAGCCTTTACAAGTCTAAGCCAGCCTTTACAAGTCTAAGCCAGCCTTTACAAGTCTAAGCCAGCCTTTACAAGTCTAAGAGGGTGTT
>JAKLKB010000189.1 GCA_023150835.1 Myxococcota bacterium
GAACTGAGGCGGCATTCGAGGGTCTCTACATGCTCTCTATCGTTTACTAACAACTTGGCTTGCGCCACTTCCTCTGTTGTCGTCTGGTCAACCGGACTTGCCGAAACAAGCCCGCCCCTTTAGGGGTGGGTCATTGACCTCACAATCTCCTTGCTTTTTCAGAATCTATCGTCACACACGGATTGTCCACAGGCACAAATCCACGTCAAGTTTCCGTGATGGTTCGGAGATAGACCTTTGTTGGTGGGGGGCCGTCTCAAGACTTTGCTGTTGGGGGGGGGATTGCAAACGCGCCGAATCCGATCCACACAGGTCTCAGGTTGCAAGCGAAGACAAGCGAAGCACGGCATCCGCGAAAGGAGTGACACCGTTGACAAGGGAGCGTTGGCTTTTCGGTGTTGGACGTGTGCTGGGTACTCCGACGGTGGATGGGTGCTGTAATACCTAGTGTTTGGCTGCGTAAGCCCTACGGAACATTGGATCGGTGACCACCCGACTTTGCGATGAAACTCGTATGAATCGTCGGATGGGGACTTGCAAGCCGATGTTGGATGGGGTTGTTTTCAGCTTTTGGAGCGTTTGATCGCTTGTGCTACCGTTGGCGATCACATCAGTTTGGGTCGATAGGCGGTGTTTGATGTATGGTCATAAGAGAGGAAATCTACACTGTCAACACAGAAAAAAAAGAACGGCAAAAGATCATGGAGGTTGTTGAGGGTGAAAACATACGACAAGCGAGCGCATTTGGAAGGGTGTAGGTCGGTCTGGCGCGATATGCTCCGCTGCGTGGTGGTGTGTTTGTTTGGGTTTGTGTGGGCTTTGGTTTGGGTGGCTTGTGATCTGAGTCCCACGAACGAGCCACCCCCACAAGAAGCCGTATCCGACGGGGCTGTTGAAGATCACAGCACCAAGACAGAGCCTCGATCCGAGACGCCCCCCAAAGAGTCCACCCAAGACGCCACCGAAGACCTCTCTCCCGATGCGCCTGCTCACGACACCGAGCCTGCAGAGCCTCCGAGCGATCCCGATCCTTCGGAAAAGATATCAGCCGACGCAAGCCCCGATCACACCGTCTCTGACATCCTCCCCGAGTCGCCCGACCCCGATGGAGTGGCCGAACAGACCGCCCAAGACGCAAGCCCTGATGCCCCACCCACAGAGGCCGCCCCTCCCGAACAACCGCCCCAAGGAAGGCTGTGGTTTGTCTCTCCCCAAGGTAGCGATACACAAGGGGATGGCTCGTTGGGACGGCCTTTTGCGTCGTTGGAGTGGGCTACATCCAAAGCTGTGGGCGGCGATGCGATCTATCTTCGCGGCGGTACATACCGCGCTTTCAAGCAACGTATCCGCAAAAAAGCCTCTGCGACGGCCCCCCTGATCTTCTCGGTCTACCCCGGCGAACAAGTGCTTTGTACCTCGCAAGGAGCCGATTTTTCGGATGGTCGGCATGTCTTTGAAGTTGATCAATCCGCGCATTTGATCTTTCGAGGCGATGGGCGCTGGATCATCGACGGCCAACAAACGACCCTTCAAAGCAAGCGCTCGCTCGTCAACCTTTCCACAAGCGAATACCTCGAATTCGAGGGCTTTGAGATCCGCCACTCAAACGACCGAGGCTTGAGCTTTTATCAATCCAAGCATCTGCGGATCGCACAAAACAACGTACACCACACTTACAATCGCGCCCTTGGAGGCAGCGGCGATCACATCTTGATCGAGAAAAATCACGTCTCCCACGCCAGTTTGATCAACGAAAACCGCAAGATGTGTTCGGGAAATACGTGTGCGGGGGGCTGGCCTGCGGCGGTCAGTACGATCTTTTGGTGGGACACTGGCGCGTGGAGCAAAGATATCAAGTTTCGCGAGAATCTGGTGCATAACGTGTGGGGCGAAGGCATCGATGCCTTGTACCTTGATGGTGGCGAGATCGTTGGAAACACCGTGTACAACGCCTTTTCTGTCAACATCTATCTCGACAAGGCCCGCCATATCTTGGTCGACCGCAATCATCTCTATAGCACCGATCCGGCCTATTCTCGGGCAGACAAGCCTCACCCCGCCAACGGTATCTCCTTTTCTGTCGAGGCCGCCACCCCACAAAGTACCCTTCCCACCGAAGAGATCACGATCTCAAACAACCTAATCTACGGAACGGGGCGCGGCATCACGTATTGGCACGATGCTGCAAACAAACATCCCCAAAACAGTTATCGGGCGATCTCCATCCTCCACAATGTGATCCTCGATACCTACGCCGAACCCCTTTACATCGCCGAAGTCACCCCCAAACAAGCGGGCCATCTTCTCCCCTCCCTTGGACTTGTTGCCAACAATATCCTCGCCAAAGGCCGTGTGATCTCCCAACACTATATGCTCGGCGATCCGACAGCATGGCGCTTTTCAAACAACAACTGGATCGGTGGTCTTCCTACAGATCCCGCCGTCTCCCATCCAAACAGCCACGCTCAACCCCCGCTGTGGCTCTCCAATCAACACTTCGCAGGTGCGCCTCCGACCGCGTTTCGCCTACAACCCACTTCGCCCAATCGCGGCGCAGGTCAGCCGTCGTCCGTCACCACCGACTTTTGGGGAACCCCGCGTTCTCGAACCTCCCCAACCATCGGAATCCACGAAGTCCAGTAACACGAAATCCGCAGGGCGCGTGATCGTAAAACGTAGGGGCAGTTCCCCGTGGCTGCCCAAGAATCGGGCGTCTACGTGTTCTCGTACACACCTTTCGGGTATCGTATAAGCGGATATCCAAACGGACGAGATATCTCAGGGGAGGCAATACTTGGGTTGGAGGGGGTCGGGTTGTGCGCAGAAGGTTCCAAATTTGGCGCATACAGCGGGGTTATCGACGCAAGTGATCACGCATTGCTTGGTATCGCTAGACGCAGGTGGAGCGAAATAGCCCGTGCAAGCGGCACAATTGACGTTCTTGCAAGCGGTCGAGATGCTGGCGTCGGGAAGAGGGGTGCAGTCAGGTTGCCCGTTGCAGGTCTCGTTGGAGCAAAAGCCGATGGGACGGAGATCATAGGTTTTCAGAGGAATGAAGCAGCGCAAACCCGCTTCGCAATTTTCATCAAAGAGTTCGCAGCTTTCCCAACGTTTTCGTACACCTGCTGGGACACAGGCTTTGATGGATTTGAACACGCCCGTTTCGACCCGATGCCCCAGCGTAATGCACTTCTCTCGCGTGGAACCGCCCGTACAGTCCGAGTCAGACGCACACGTCTTCAAACAAAGCTTGCGCGTTGTCACAAGATGCGGAGTCTTGAGCTCTGTACATGTTTTGCCCGCAGAGCAAGGCGAGCCCTCGCAGATCTGGGTACATCGAGCAGCCGCAGGAGAAGGCAGGCAGAGGTTGCCCGTCGCACACAGATCGCCATTTCGACCGCAAGGAGCGCCATCACGACCGTTGTTGGTGGGATTCTCGCACAGCTTGCTGGTCGGGTTGCAAAATTGCCCGCGTGGGCAGGTCTTGTAAAGTTCGTCCAGACTGCACGGTATGCCCGGTCCTTGGGGGGGGAAGACCGCAAGGCAGAACGCTCCAAATCCCACACGCGCCCGAGCGCACAACAACCCGTTTGGGCAGGGCGCACCCGTTGGATCGCAAGACTGTAAGCAGTAGCCTTCGGCTTTTCCGCTCGGTCGCATACAAAACAAACCGCCCGAACAAGGTATCGTGTCGCTACACTTGATCAGTCCGCATTCGTCGTCGGCTGCATCGAGCTTTCCGTCGCAATCGTTGTCGATCTTGTCGTCGCAGATCTCTTTGGCAGGAACAACGGCCTCGCTACAAGCGCTCCATGTGTTGTTTTCGCACTTTTGAAAGCCCGCTTTGCAAGGGCTGGTGCAAGTATACTTTCCCTCGGCTTCTTTGGTGCAGCCTGTCGAAGCCTCGTAGCATGGGCGAGTTTCGCCTGCTTTGCAGGTGCAGTTGTCGTCGGTTTTTCCGTCGCAGTTGTCGTCGATCTGGTTTCCACAGACTTCACTGCTTGCGGGAGCGACTTCGCCCGTGCATACGCCCCATGCGTTGGCTTTGCAGGTCTGTGCGCCTGCTTTGCACGCTCCCACGCATTTGTAGGTACCGTCAGCTTGCTTGGTGCAGCCTGTGGTGGGCGTATAACACGGGCGGCTCTCGTTGTCTTTGCAGACCACAGGGGTGGCTTGGACGGCCTTGCATTGTCCGTTTTGGCACGTCCAAGAACCCGCACAATCCGCGTTGCTTGAACAAGCGCTCGTGAGTTGAGGCGAAAGAGTGGGCGGGCTGCTACAAGCGATCCACAACAACCACGCAGTCGAGAGCAACAGGCTCGCGGTACGTCCGAGGCGAAGGGATGAGGTCTTCATCAAAAATCTCCGCGTGTGAAGGCAGAAGATCTCCGCTTGTAAAGGCAGGATATCTTCGCTTGTAAAGGCAGGATATCTTCGCGTGTGTAGGCAGAAGATCTTCGCGTGTGAAGGCAGAAGATCTTCGCTTGTAAAAGCGGATCTTGTGCGGCCCGCTCCAAAGATGCCTACTCTTCGAGCGGATTGGCGGGATGAGAGTTGCGACGCAAACGGATCTCGTCGGCGATCCAAGCCGCAAACGCTTCGACTCCAAAGGTTTCTTGTTCTTTTTGCCCGTAGCGCCGCAGTGTGACATCTTCTTTGTCGCGCTCGTTGCCACCCACGATCAGCAGGTTGGGGATCTTTTGAACGGTGCCGTTGCGGATCTTTTTGCTAAAAGAATCGTTCGACAGGTCGGCTTCGGCACGCACGCTGTTTTGGCGAAGGCGCGCACGAACTTTATCTGCATAATCGAAAAACTCAGGTGCAACGGGGATGACACGCGCTTGGATCGGCGCAAGCCACGTCGGAAATGCCCCACCGTAATGCTCGATCAAAAAGCTGATAAAGCGTTCGTGTGTGCCGAGCGGTGCGCGGTGGATGATGTAAGGATAGCGTGTTTGTCCATCAGGTCCGGTGTATTCGAGTTGAAAACGCGGGCCGCTGGTGAAATCAAGCTGGTTGGTACTCGCGGTCTCTTCGCGCCCAACGACGTTCGAGACTTGAAAGTCGATCTTGGGTCCGTAAAAGGCCGCTTCTCCCGCGACTTCTTCGTAGTCGATGCCGATCTCTTGGAGGACTCCGCGCAACAGATTGACGGTTTTGTCCCATTCATCGAAGTTATCGACAAACTTGTCTTTGTTTTGATCGTGAACAGACAGCCGCACCCAATAGTTGGAAAGGCCGAACAGATCGTAGTAATACTTGTGCATCTCCATGACTTTTTTGAGCTCATCGCGGACGTGGCTTTCGTCGCAATACAGATGCGCGTCGTTCATGTACATCCCGCGCACACGCAGCAGCCCCGCCAACTCGCCCGAACGCTCGAAGCGATAGACTTGGCCGTATTCGGCAAGACGCAACGGAAGATCGCGGTAAGAGCGGATCAACGCCTTGCAGATCGTGTGATGGTGCGGACAGTTCATCGGTTTGAGATAGTACTCTTCATCATCAAGGATCATCGGCGGATACATGCTGTCTTTGTAATAAGGCAAGTGGCCGCTGATGTGATAGAGCTTGCTTTGGGTGATATGTGGCGTGGCGACGCGATCGTAGCCGTAGGCAAACTCGGTCTCACGCGCAAGTTGTTCGAGGGAGTCACGAATCGCCGTTCCTTTGGGCATCCACAACGGAAGACCTTTGCCGACATCTTCGGAGATCGTGAACAGATCCAACTCACGGCCTAATTTGCGGTGATCGCGCTCTTGGGCCAGTTTGCGGCGCTTTTCAAACAACACCAGTTCTTCGGGAGTTTCAAAGGCCAGCCCGTAGATACGGGTCATCATGACATTTTTTTCATCGCCGCGCCAATACGCTCCTGCGATGCTGTCGAGCTTAAAGGCTTTGAAAGGCAGGTCGCTGGTCTTTTCGACGTGCGGCCCTTCGCACATATCAGTAAAGGGACCGTTGGTGTAAAAGCTGATCTCTTCGCCTTGTTCGATAAACTCTTTGACCAACTCCAGCTTGTATTCTTCGCCGCGTTGTTGGAGGAATTCCACCGCTTTTTGGGCGGGCAATACAAAACGCTCAAAGGTTTGTTTTTCTTTGATAATCTTTTTCATGCGCTGCTCGATCTCTTTGAGATCTTCGGCTTCGAGCGGGCGCGGCAGCATGAAGTCGTAGTAAAATCCCGTATCGATCGGAGGCCCGATCCCAAGCTTCACGTCTCCCTGCTTGGCGTCCGCAAAGTAAGACAACACCGCTTGCGCCATCACATGGGCTAGACTGTGCCGATATTTGTACAGTTGGCTGTTTTTGTCGAGCACTTGCTTCTTCATCAAAAAAAGTCTCCCTACGTCGGATCTTTTTGTTTGGGGGGTTGACCACCAAGCTACCTTGGTCGCATCCCTCTCGCTACACGCGACGGGGACGCCAACGGGTCGGTCTGCCCTTGGGGCGCGAATATAGCCGCTTCTTGCGCGCAAGACAAGGCCACAAAACGCGGATGAAACAAAGCAATGTCCACGGAAAACACGGAAGACACGGAAAACACAGAAGACACAGAAGACACAGAAGACACAGAAGACACAGAAGACACAGAAGACACAGAAGACACAGAAGACACAGAAGACACAGAAGACACGGAAGACACGGAAGACACGGAAGACACGGAAGACACAGAAGACACAGAAGACACAGAAGACACAGAAGACACAGAAGACACAGAAGACACAGAAGACACGGAAGACACGGAAGGGAAAACAGGGTGAAGTATGCGTGTGATGGTCGGTTGGTGGTGTTTGGGTTGCGTGTGGTTGTGTTGGGGTTGTGAGCGAAAGAGCCGTGAGGAGATCCCGAAGCCTCCGAGCGTTTCGGGTCGAACTGCGTTGTGTGAGAGGGAAGGGATCTTGGGATCTGAGCCTGTGGTGGGTGGGCGATGTACGAAAGAGGCCGATTGTGGGGCAGAACGAGCGGCATGGAGGCGTTGTGTAGCGGGGCGTTGTGTGGTGGCGGGTGGAACGCAAGAGGACGGTCATCAAGCGGCTGTGCGGGCAGCGGTGTTTTTGAGTGAGCGGGCGATTGCAAGTGCCGATGAATCGGGGATGATCTGGCTGTGGCGGAGAGATGGTGTGCGGTGGCGTCCTTGGCATGGGTGGAAAGGGCATACGGGTGCGATCTTGGCCTTGGAGCGGGGGGCTGCGGGGTATCTGTTGAGCGGTGGGGTGGGCGGTGTGCGGGTGTGGGATCTGCGCAGGCGTGTGTTGGTCGCGGATTGGCCGGTACAAGGAGAAGTGCAGGCGTTGGCGTGGTCTGAAAAACATCAGCGGATCGCCATCTCTTCGACCGATCGGGTGGTTAGGTGGCGAGCTTGGCCGAAGGGTGGAGTGTTTGGGGGAGATAAAAAAGCGAGTGGAAGGGATGAAAAAGCGAGTGGAAGGGATGAAAAAGCGAGTGGAAGGGATGAAACAGCGAGCGGGGGGTGGAGCGGTGAGGTCGGTGTGTGTGATGTCGTGCGGTCTTTGGCGTGGGAGGTCGATGGATCGGGGCGTTTGGCGGGTGGTGGGGATGATGGCTTGTTGTGGATATGGGATGTCAAACGGGCTAAACAACGGGGATCATGGCTTGTGGAGCGTTGGAGCGGGCATCGTGGGTGGTTGCGCCGTGTGGGGTGGTGGGGAGAGCGGCCTGTGACGGTGGGATTTGATGGCACGATACGGGTGTGGGATCTGCGAAGAGGTCGGAGTGTTCGTGTGGGGGAGGAAGGCCCCTCGCTGCCGTTGTTGTTGGGGCGGGTGGAGCGGTGTGTGGCCTCGATGGAGCAGAAGAAAAGCGTAGAGGCTGTTGTTTGGAAAAGGCGATGGATCGGGGGAGACCCCTTGGGGATGGCGTTGTTTTCGCGGCGTGGTTGGGGCGTGGTGGGCGCACACCGAGAGGGGTGGTTGCGCTGGCCTGATGCGGAAGGTTCGGAAGTGGTGGTGTGGTCGCTTCGTGAAGCAAAGCAGCATTGCCGTGTGCGTGAGCATCTGTTGGGGGTGCGTGTGGTGGCAGGATCGCCCAAAGAGAGGCGCTTTGTTTCGGGTTCGGATGATGGGACGTTGCGTGTCTTTCGTCTGGGGCTTTGACGAGTTGAACGGCGCGAGCCAGCAAAAGCAAGCAAAACAATCCTTCGCTGTGAAAAACACCACACTCAATCAATGGTCGAAGTGGTGTAGGCCGTCGCTTTCTAATGGGGCTTGGAGGTGCGCAGTGAACAAAGAAAAAGCCGTGTTCGTGCAATCTCAAGCGAGAGGGTCGTCCGGTTGAAAAACCTGCGATCTCTTCGCCAACCTGCGATCTCTTCGCCAATACGGGGTCAAGGGGGCAGGGCTCCCTTGTGGGGGGTGGGGTTCCACCCCATAGGCGTTAGGTGAAGCGCTTGTTGGCCCCCCCCACCCCAGCCCTCCCCCGTGAACAGGGGAGGGAGCGAAAGTCGGAAGCAGCGGGGATTTTGTTTTTTCATGACGCACGCTGTTTGCACGAGACGCAGACG
>JAKLKB010000019.1 GCA_023150835.1 Myxococcota bacterium
GGTGGGATCGAATGAGCGGGTGTGGTCGTTGGGGGGGGAGGCGGGTTGGGTGGGGCAGCTACAACGGGCGGGCTATGATGTGTGGACGTGCAGTTGGCGTGGAGAGGGCCGAGGTCGCCCACGATTTGGGGATGTGCGCTATGCGTGGGGGTGGCCTGTGCAGGCATGGATCGAGGAGGATCTGCCGGCATTATGGGCGGGAGTGTTGCGTGTGGCGGGGAGTTCGAAGGTGCATTGTGTGGGGCATGGTTTAGGTGGACGATTGTTGTTGGAAGCGCTCAAGGTACGGACGAATCCGACGGTGGTGACGTGTACGTTGTTGGGGGTTGGTAAAGCGCCGAGGATTCCAGCTTCTCGGTGGTTTGGTCGGGTGGAGTGGCTTTTTTTCTGGCCGTATGTTCCGTGGTCGGGGATCGCGGTGGGTTTGCGGGGGTTGTTGTGGGCTGTTTGTCGTTTGCGTGGTTGGAAACTGGGCTTTGTGGAAACGCGCTCTCCGAATCTCGCGTTGATGCGGCGTTGGTTGTTGGCTGGAACGGAGCCGATCTCAGGGCCGTTGTTGCGTCAGTGGCTGTTGTGGCAAGGAAAATCTCGTGGATTCTTGGGGGAGATGGACGAACAAGAAAGCCGAGTCAGCGATCGGGTGGACGGCAAGCCAAACACCGAGGGCGAAGTGATCACCTCGCAGGTTGAATTGCAATCTGCTCCATCTGCGGGAGTTTTGCATTGGTTATTTGTGGTGGGAGATCGCGATCTGATCGCCCCGCTGGAGGCTGTCGAGCGTTTGCTTGGTGAGTTGCGTGGAGGCCAGAAGCAAGTGATCTGTCTTCCGCTCAAAGACTCGATCCATGCGATGCACTACAGCCACTTGGATCTGTTGTTGTCGCCCGCGTTGCAAGACGATTTTTTTCCGTTGTGGCTGCGGTGGTTAGAAGACCCCGAAGGCGTTTCTTTGAACGAAAAGTGAGCGCAGTCCCGCTCGTCTTGTCGCAGGGTGCGGAAGGAAAAAGCAAGCCCAGAAATCTTGTCGCAGGGTGCGGAAGGAAAAAAGCAAGCCCAGAAATCTTGTCGCAGGGTGCGGAAGGAAAAAAGCAAGCCTAGAAATCTTTGCGCAGGGTGCGGAAGGAAAAAAGCAAGCCCAGAAATCTTTGCGCAGGGTGCGGAAGGAAAAAAGCAAGCCCAGATCTCCGTCCGCAGAGTGCGGAAGGGCACACATAAGGAGAGCGGTCTGCACGGTTCGAAGATCGGCGATGACAAGTCGGGTCGTTCACACATTCGAGAGTCCCGAAGATCCAAGGGGGCGGAGGTGGATTTTTTGTGTTTTGGGTGGAGATTTGCGAAGCTTCCTGTTGAGACAGAACAGGGAGAAGTGCGATGCAGAAAAAGCGATGGTTTGGTACGTTATGGAGTGATCCTTGGTTGATGTTGGTGAGCATCGTGTTGGCGATGGTGGGTGTGTCGATGATCTACTCGACCACGCATGTTGGGGCGATGGAGAAATTCAACAGTCCGTATTTGTACTTGCGGCAGCATCTTGTGAGTTTGGCGTTGGGGTTGGTGGGGCTGATGTTTTTTAGCCAGTTGCCGATGAAGACGCTGCGCAGGTTTGCCCCTTGGATGCTGCTGGCGGTGTTTGGTTTGTTGGTGTTGGTGTTGGTTCCGGGGTTTGGGGCGCGAGTTGGTGGAGCGATCCGTTGGTTAAAGATCGCGGGGATTCGGGTGGGTCAGCCTGCGGAGTTGGCGAAGTTGGCGCTGGTGATCTTTGTGGCGTACTCGCTGGAGCGCAAGCATGATCGGGTGGATCAGTTGTTCGTGGGTTTTTTGCCGAACGTGGTGGTGGCGGGTTTGATGGTGGGATTGTTGATGGTGCAGCCGGACTTTGGGACTTCGATGCTGTTGTTGACGGTGTTGATGATCATGATGTTTGTGGGGGGGGTTCCCAAGCGGATTTTGGTGGGGAGTGCGTTGATGGCGTTGCCGATGATTTACTTGATGTTGACGCGCAAAGCGTATCGTTGGAAGCGCATTACTTCGTTTTTGGACCCATTTGCGCCTGAAAATATCCAAGCTGGGGCTTATCAGCTTGTGCAGTCGTTAAAGACGATCGCGATGGGAGGATTGTGGGGGATGGGGATCGGGCAGAGCCGGCAAAAGCTGGGGCATCTGCCCGAAGCGCATACGGATTTTATTTTTGCGATCGTGGGTGAAGAACTTGGATTGATCGGCGTTTTTTTGGTGATGTTGGCGTTCTTGTTCTTTGTGTATCGGGGATTTCGGATCGCGATGCGGGCGCGGGATCTGTTTAGCCAGTACGTGGCGTTGGGTTTGGCGTGTACGGTGGGGTTGCAATGCTTGCTCAATGTGGGCGTTGTGATGGGTTCATTGCCGACAAAGGGGATGCCGCTTCCATTTTTGTCCTTTGCGCGCTCGTCGTTGATCGTGGTGCTGTGTTGTGTGGGGATCTTACAACGGATCGAAGCGGATACGTTAGCGTCGGAGTATCGGGCCAAACGCAAGCGCGAAGAGAACACCGCCGATCGAGAAAGTGCTGCACGTCAATCGACGGGTGAACACCGAAACATTTCTGCGGGTGCGCGTCCTGTCCAATCAGCGAGCTAATACGAGATCCGCCCGTTGTGTGATCGTAAGGACGTAGGGGCAGACCCCTGTGTCTGCCCGATCATAGGGCGGTTCGCGAACCGCCCCTACATCATGCGATCATACATTACGCGGAGATCGTATAAGTGGAAAACAGCCCATCGTCCTCGTGTTTGTGGTGTTTCAAGCGACAGGGTTGTTTGTTTGAAACACCAGCGCTCTTTTCGCCTCTCACGGGGTCAAGGGGGCGGTGCTCCCTTGCGGGGTGTGGGGTGGAACCCCGCGAAGCCCGTATTGATCAAAGGAAAGGGGTGTGGGCTTGCAGGGTGTGGGGTTGGAACCCCACAACACCCGATCCGAGCCAATAAACCCCGCCACACCCGAACGAAGCAAAAGGAGCGTAAAGATGGCGTGGGTGCATACGTTGGAAAGAGCGGCGCGTTGGAGTTTGCGGCGAACAGGGGTGCAGAGTCGTTATGTGGGGACGGCGCATGGCGGGATTCATGTGTATGATGCGCAAGGATCGGGGTCTTTGCCGACGCTTGTGTTGTTGCATGGGATCTCGTCGTCAGCAACGTCCTTTGGTCGGTTGTTTGGGCCGTTGCGCGAAGCACATCGTCGAGTGCTTGCGTTGGATGCGTTGGGTCATGGATTTAGCGACATCCCGAAGGTGTTGCATCCTCAAGTGATCTTTGCAGGTTTGCACGAAGCGTTGGGAGAGATGCTCGACGAGCCGTTTGTGTTGTTTGGGAACTCGATGGGCGGGGCGATGGCGCTGCGTTATGGGTTGGAGCATCCTGAGCGATTGAGGGGGTTGATCTTGTCGTCACCAGCGGGGGCGTACATGAGCGAGGAAGAGATGCGCTCGTTTTTAACGCAATTTTCGATGGAGAAGAAAGAAGCGGCCAAGGCATTTGTCGAAAAGCTGTATCACCAAGTGCCGTGGTACGGGCCATTGTTGGTGGCTGCGCTACGCCAACAGTTTTTGCGGCCACAGATCCAACAATTTTTTCATGCAGCTTCGCCCGATCAGTTGTTTAAGCCCGAAGAACTGGCCTCTTTGAAACCTCCGACGATGCTGTTGTGGGGGGCTTCGGAGCGTTTGATGCGCCCCGAACATCTTGCGTACTTTGAGGCGCATCTGCCCGAGAGTGTGCGGTTTGAGAGACCCGAACGGGTCGGCCACTGCCCCCATCTTGAGCGGCCCAAGGAGCTTGCTCGGATGATCGCGAGCTTCGTTTCTTCTTTGTGAAGGGAATTCTGCGGTTGGAGGGTGTTGTGGGGTGCTGTCGCGTATGCCATCCAAGAACCGCGTCCCCTTGACCTCGTATCGTGCAAGGACAGAAGCTTGCTTGTGTTTTGGGAGAGATCTCGGGTACGATGCGCGGATAACGAGCATCGCATCTTGATGGATAGAAAGAGAGGCCCGTATGCAGAGAAGAATTGTGTTGTGTGTGTGGTTTCGGCGAGTATCGGGAGTGTTGGCTTTGGGGATGTGGCTGTTGTTGTGGGGAGGGGTGACGAGCGGATGCCAAAAGTCCCAAAGCTGCCAAGCAGACGAAGAATGCCCTGTGGGGCAGTTTTGTAAATCGGGTGCTTGCGGCTCTTCTTGCAAGGACGACGGTGAGTGCGACAAAGCCAAAAAGGAGATCTGCAACTTGACGCGAGGAAAGTGTCAAGAAAAGAGCCAACAAACCTGCACACCTCAGGCTTCGCGCCAATGTACGGGCGGCCATGTGTATTGGTTTGATAGCTGCGGTTATCAGCAAGAAAAAGCCCAAGATTGTGCGGCAAAAGGATGCGAGAACGGCCAATGCAAAGAAGGCGATACATGCGGGAACGGCGCTTGTGAGCCGGGCAAAGAAGATTGCACGACTTGCCCCCAAGATTGCGGCTGCAAGAGCGATGAAAAGTGCAGCAATGGTGTTTGTGAGAAGTTAAATACTTGTGGAAACGGTGCTTGCGAAAAGGACAAGGGCGAAGACTGTGCGAAATGCCCGGGAGATTGTGCTTGTCCGAGCGGTATGTTGTGCGATAGCGGCCAGTGTCAAAAGCAAGAATCTTGCGGCAACGGCAAGTGCGAGAGCGATCAAAAAGAAAACTGTTTGAGTTGTCCGAGCGATTGCCCTTGTGGTGCGGGTGAGATCTGTGATCCAAGCCTTGCCCGATGCCGTCAGTCTTGTGGGGACAACGTCTGCGATACCAAGGCGGGTGAAGATTGCACCAATTGTCCGAGTGATTGTGCTTGTGCGACAGGCCAACGTTGCAGTCAAGGCCGTTGTGAGCGGACGTGTGGGAATGGCCGTTGTGAGACCTCTTATGGGGAGGATTGCACGTCTTGTCCGCAAGATTGTCTGTGCCAAGCGGATCAAGCTTGCAAAGACGGAAAGTGCGGTGGAGACTGTGGGAACGGCACTTGCCAAGCCGACAAAGGTGAGAACTGTTCGACGTGTGCAGCGGATTGCGCGTGTGGTTCGGACAAATACTGCGAAAGCGGCCAATGCCTCGATTGGTGCGGAAACCGTGTGTGTGATGCGAGCCGCAGCGAAAACTGTGACAACTGCCCCAAAGACTGTGCTTGTTCGAGTGGATCGGTTTGCAAAAGTGGCCAATGCACAGCGCTTTGCGGTGATGGAACGTGCGATGCTGCGGCAGGCGAAAATTGTGGGACGTGCCCGAAAGACTGTGCTTGCCAAAACAACGAAAGCTGCATCAGCGGAAAGTGTACTTGCGTCCCAAACTGCAAAGACAAAGATTGCGGAAGTGACGGATGTGGAGGCTCTTGTGGCTCTTGTCTGGGCACAAAAAATATCTGTGACAACGGAAAGTGCAAGTGCAACGACACCTGTCAAGTGGACCAAAAACAATGCGTCGGGGCGAACAACTACGAAAGCTGCCAGCAAGACGCCAGCGGTTGTTTGCAATGGAAGCGCTTTGAATGTCCGCCCAATCGGGTTTGTCAGAATGGCTCTTGTTGCGAGGCATCCTGCGGAAACCGCAAGTGCGGTCCCGATGGCTGCGGAGGCGAGTGTGGGCAATGTTCGACGCGCTCGACGTGCAACAACGGAAACTGCGATTGTAAACACGAATGCCCCACCAAAGGCGTCGGTGCGTGCGATGGGACGGGGGCTTACAAAGAATGCTTGGAAGATTTTAGTGGCTGCCGCTATTGGTCGCCTGTGCGAAACTGCGCGCAAGGACAAGTGTGTGCAAGCGGCGCGTGTTGCTCACCGAACTGTACCAACAAAGAATGTGGAACAGACGGATGCACCGGCAACTGCGGAAACTGCGGTGGTGGCTGTATTGGGAACTTGTGTGCGCGAACGCTGCAAGTGACGGTGGTCGATATCAATTCGGACAACTGCAACGACGATTTTTGGCCTGTTTCTGGAAAACCCGATCCCTATATCGTGTTGATCTTGGGAAGCGGCAAAGAGTACAAAAGCTCCGAAAAAAGCGACAGCAAGGGAACCGTCACGTTCAATTGGACGGTGACGAACTTGGATCCGCTGGAATTAAAGAACGCAAAGCTGGAGGCGTGGGATTCCGATGGTGGTTTGCGTGGGGACGATGATCTGTGCGGTCGTTGGACAGCGGATCTATCGAGTCCGGGCACACGCACGCTGACGGATTCGGGCAATCGCAATGTCAAGATCACAGTGATCATCACGAAGTAAGAAAGGGCCGAAGATGACGGGTTGGTGGTGGTTGTTATGGGTGCTTGGTTACGGTGTGGTGATCTTCTTTTTGTGGCACACCCCTGTGCTGTACCCGTTCAAGCTGATTACGATCTACGTTCATGAGGCTGCGCATGCGTTGGCGGGATGGCTAACGGGCGCAACGGTCGATGGGATCGAGGTGAACGCCGACCAAGGCGGAGTGACGCACCTACGGGGAGGATCGATGTGGTTGATCTTGCCTGCGGGTTATTTGGGATCATCGTTTTTTGGTGCGGCGTTGATCTTGATGGGGAGCCAACCTGCGCTGGCCAAGATCACGTCGGTGTTGTTGGGGGCGACGATGTTGATCTTGTTGTATTGGTCGAGCAATTGGCTGACACGGGGGTTGACGTTGTTGTTTGTGGGCTTGATCGGCGTGCTGTGGTGGCTGCAAGAGGGAGCTTTTCTACCCCATTTTGTGTTGTTTGTGGGGACGATGAGCGCGTTGTATGCGGTGTATGATATCTTTGACGACACGATCCGCCGAACCGTCAAGCAGTCGGATGCTTACAAGATGTCGGAGATGACGGGGATTCCATCGATCGTGTGGGGCGTGTTGTGGATGTTGTTTTCGATGGCTCTGTTGGCGGGCGTTTTGTATCTTGGGATACGGCTGCGCGGTTGAGAAGACGAACACGAACAGAGAGCGACAAGCTGTGAGGGGAGGCGAAATGCTCGGTTGTGCGGCGGAGAGAACGAAAACGAACAACCGAAGCGAAGGCGAGAGAAGGCTTGCGTGCGGGAAGGATTTCTTTATAATGCGGCGATGTGATGTTGCACCGTGTATAGAGCCGATCGGCTTGCGGGAGGAATAGGATGCCAGTTTTTGCATGGGAAGGTCGTGGCCCCTCGGGGGATATCAAACGCGGCGAGATGGAAGCCAAGGCCCTCAACGATGTCCAAGCGCGTTTGCGCGTCATGGGGATCAGCAGCCCAAAGATCAAGAAGAAAGGCATCAGCATTGAGATCAAGATGCCGGAGATCTTTTCGAGCGTGTCGATCAAGGAACTGGTGATCTTTACGCGTCAGTTTGCAACGATGATCGATGCGGGTCTTCCGTTGGTTCAGTGCATGGATATCCTCTCCTCTCAAAATACCAACCCGTTTTTCAAACGGGTGTTGCTGCAAATCAAAGGGGATATCGAGAGCGGCTCGACGTTTGCGGACTCGCTCAAAAAGCACCCGAAGGTGTTCGATGCGTTGTTTGTAAACCTCGTAGCTGCGGGCGAGATCGGGGGTGTGTTGGATACGATCTTGAACCGATTGGCGGTGTTCATCGAAAAGAACATGAAGGTGATCAAGAAAGTCAAAGGAGCGATGGTGTATCCTTTGGCGATCATCGGGGTCATGATCTTGTCTGTGACGGTCATGATGATCTGGGTTATTCCGACGTTCAAAAGTATGTTCGCGAGTATGGGCGGGCAGCTACCGTGGATGACCCAACAAGTGATCTATTTGAGTGAATTTTTTCAAAAATACATCATTCATATCATCGCGGTGTTTGCGGGGTTGGTGTGGTTGTTTCGGTGGTTTTACAACTCTGATTGGGGCCGCAACCTATGGGACCGAAGTTTGCTGTGGATGCCGTTGATCGGGCCGGTGGTGCGAAAGTCTGCCGTTGCGCGTTTTACGCGAACCTTGAGCACCATGATATCTTCGGGGGTTCCGCTGTTGGATGCGTTGGATATCGTCGCGAAAGCCTCGGGGAACCGCAAGATCGAGTCGTCGATTTATTACGTTCGCGACAAGATCTCCGAAGGTCAAAACATGGTCGGTCCTCTGGATGACACCAAAGTCTTTCCGTCGATGGTGGTACAAATGATCGGCGTTGGCGAAGCAACGGGGGCTTTGGACGTCATGCTTGCCAAGATCGCGGACTTTTACGAAGAAGAAGTGGACGATGCTGTCGGTGCGATGACGCAGATGATGGAACCGTTGATGTTGGTGTTTGTTGCGGTGATCTTGGGGGGGATGTTGATCGCGATGTATATGCCGATCTTTTCGCTTGCTGGCAACATCAAGTGAACCGTTGGCCGACGCAGAAAGGTGGCTGAGCGTTGCGTTCTCCGTCTTCTCCGAGCATACCTTTTCTTCCTGCTGTGGTCCAACGGACTTCTTCTTCGCAGATCCTTGGTTTTGAAAAACGTCTTTTGTGGGCGATGGGGACACGGTTGGCGATGGGGACCCTTTTGATGGGCGCGACCGTAGCGTACCAACTCCGCCGCAATGTGCATGAAGCCTATCCTGCGGAAAACGCCGTTTTTTGGTTGGTGGGTGCCATCTATGTGCTGACGTTGCTGTATAGTTTTTTGTTGCCGCGTTTATCGGAGTTTCGACATCTGCATGGGTTTGCGTGGATTCAAAGCGCGGTGGATGTGCTGCTGGTTACGTTGTTGGTGTTGGCAACGGGATACCAAGAGTCGCTGTTTTTGTTTGCGTATTTGTTGATCATCATCGAAGCAGCGGCGCTGTTGTCTCGGCGGTATGCTTTTTTGTTTGCTGCGATCTGCCAAGTCACGTTATTGGGTTTGTTGAGCGCGAGTTTACTTGGGTGGACGCGGTGGTTGGGTTTTTTACGGCAACCAGCATCTCTGGAACTTTATGATTTTTTGTATGTTTTTTTGGTTTATGGCTCTGCTTTTTTTTTGGTTGCGTTGTTATCGAGCCATTTGGCGGAGCTTTTGCGATCGAGCGGCGAGCTGATTCAAGAAAAGCAAAGCCATATCGAGGCATTGTTGACGCAGCATGACGATCTACGGACGTTGCATCGTGATATCGTGATGAGCCTGAGTTCGGGGTTGGTGACGACGGATGATTTGGGCCGAGTGCAGTTTTTAAACCCTGTGGCATGGGATATCTTGGGTTTGCAGGCCGAACGGACGGGTCCGATCCAGATCGAAGAGTTGTTGTCGGGTTTGCCTTGGCGCGCCATTCAGTCCAACGAACACCAAGGTTCGCGTTTGGAGATATTGTACGATCGAGAAGACGGCCAACAACGCGTGTTGGGGGTATCATGTTCTCCGTTGCGTGATCGCGAAGAGCGTCGCGTAGGTTGGCTGATCTTGTTTCAGGATTTGACGCCGATTAAAAAGATGGAAGAAAGCGCTCGGCGCAACGAGAGGTTGGCGGCGATCGGTGAATTAGCAGCGGGTTTGGCCCACGAGATCCGCAACCCGCTCGCATCGCTTTCGGGGGCGGTTCAAATGCTGCAAGAGGCTGTCGATACCCAGCCCGAAGATCGGTTGCTTATGGAGATTGCTGTGCGTGAAACCGAACGACTCAACCATCTATTAAGTGACTTTTTGTCGTACGCACGCCCAAAAGAAGCGCAGATCGGCCAACACGAGCTTGGCGGGTTGTTGCAAGGGATGGTGTACTTATTCAAGCAAGACGAGCGGTTCCAAGATGTGCGTGTTGTCCTTGACTGCCCCGAGAACTGTTCGATCGCGTTCGATCCACAGCTTTTTGAACAAGCGATGTGGAATCTTTTGATCAACGCGGCTCAAGCAACTCTCCACAAAAAAGGTGTCGTGTCGATCCATGTTTCCCCTGATCCCACAGGCGTGCAGATCGACGTTGTGGACAATGGGGTGGGGATCGCTCCTGAGATCCAAAAACGCTTGTTCGATCCGTTTTTTTCGACAAAAGCGGGCGGGACAGGTTTGGGCTTGGCGGTTGTTCAGCGCATCGTTGCTGCGCATCATGGGCGCATTGAGGTGTTTTGCCCCAACGAAGGAGGAGCGTGTTTTCGGCTGTTTTTTCCGTTTCATCAGCCCCGCAACGTTGCCAACGAACGGACTCGCCTTGCCTCGCCTCAGGCAGAAAACGACAGCCGACACAAGGAGACACTTCCGTACCGAACACCTCGGGAGGGATCCGCATGAAGCGTGTATTGGTGGTCGATGATGAACCCTCGATGCGAGAGGTTCTCTCGTTGTTGATGCGTCGAGCGGGATGTTCTGTTGAGGCGGCTTCGGATGGAGCCGAAGCCATCGCGTGGTTGGAACGAGAAGAATTTGATGTGGTGTTTACTGATCTGAAAATGCCCGGACAAATCGATGGCATCGGTGTTTTGCGGCATGTTCGTTCGGTTTCTACGTCCACCCAAGTGATCGTCTTGACGGCCTTTGCTACCGCCGAAACGGCCATCGAAGCCATGCGCCTCGGAGCGTACGACTACGTTCAAAAACCTTTTAAAAATAAAGAGATCGAAGCCGTCTTAGAAAAGTCCTTGGAGAAGCGAGCGTTGCTCCAAGAGAATCGCCTTTTGCGCTACGAACTGCACGAGCGCTATCAGTTTGGAAACCTTGTCGGCAAAAGTTTGCCCATGCAGTCGGTCTTTGAGATGATGCGCAAGGTGATCGACACCAAAGTTAACGTCTTGATCTTGGGGGAGTCTGGGACAGGAAAAGAGCTTGTGGCGCGTGCGCTTCACTACAACAGCCAACGCAAAGAACGCCCTTTTGTTGCGATCAACTGCGGTGCGATCCCTGAAAATTTGCTTGAAAGCGAGTTGTTTGGCCATGCCAAAGGAGCTTTTACGGGCGCAGATCGCGACAAGATCGGTCTTTTTCAGTTGGCCGATGGTGGTACGTTGTTTCTTGATGAGATCGGCGAGATGCCGCTGTCCCTCCAAGTTAAACTGCTGCGGGTTCTCCAAGATCGTTGTTTGCGCCCGCTTGGAGGCCAAAAAGATATCTCCTTGGATGTGCGCTTGATCGCCGCCACCAACCGTCCGCTCAAAGAAGAAGTTCGTCAAGGACGTTTTCGTGAGGACTTGTTTTTCCGACTCAATGTGGTGTCTATTCAGATGCCCGCATTGCGCGATCGTACGGACGATATCCCTTTGCTTGCGACTGCTTTCTTGAATCGAGCGGCGCAAGAGTTGCAGCGGCCTGTTCGCTCCATTTCTCGTGAGGCGATGGAGATCCTGCTTCGTTATGCGTATCCCGGCAACGTGCGCGAGCTTCAGAACATCATCGAACGTGCGGTCTTGCTTGCCAACGCGACAGAGGTCTTGCCCGAAGACTTGATCCATTTGTCCGAACATCCTAAACCCCAACACAAGGCAACACCCCTTATCGTCTCAAAGTTGCCAACAGAGGGATTGGAGGTGTACCTTGCTTCGGTTGAGCGAGATATCTTGCTCGAAGCGTTGCGCCAAGCGGGTGGTGTGCGAACAGATGCCGCGAAATTGTTACAGATTTCCTTTCGCTCCTTGCGTTATCGCCTGAGCAAGTTGGACATTGAAGGCGACGCAGAAGAAAACAAGACGGTCTGAGAGACCACACGAAAAAGGAGAGTTCGTCGTGAAAAAACAACCCCACCCCCGATCTGGCGGGTTTACGCTGGTCGAAGTGATGATAGTCGTGGTGATCGTTGGTATTTTGGCGGCAGTCGCCGTTCCGTCTTATCGAAAATATGTCTTGTGGTCCCGCGCCCAAGAGCCCATCACTTTGCTCCCCCAGATCCGCTTGAAAGAAGAGATGTACTTCCAAGACAACAACCGATTCTTGTCGGCAGCAGCTTATCCTCGCGGGACAGGCGTTGTCTTCCAAGGCGACCCACAGCCGTGGGTTGATCCAAGCACACACACAAGCCAAGGCGTTCGCAACTGGTCTGTTCTTCAGTTTCAACCCGCCACGCGTTCCGTCTATTTTCGTTATTGGGTCAAGCGTGTGCGTGTCGCTCCCGGAGGCCCTATCACCGCAGAGGTCGAACCCAGCGGAACCACGATCCAGCCAACGGGGGGCGATGGAAGCACATGCGGGGGGATGATCCGCGAAACTTTTTTTGATGTGACTGCCGAAACCTTCGTTGCCTGCGCGGATGGTTCGCTCAAAACAGGCGTTTGTACCCCCACAGGGGCGTCTTGCAAGATGCGTTTTGGGATATCGGGCGTTATCGGCCAAGGAAAGGTCCACTATTCTTTGGATTGAGGGGGGCTTGGTCTTTGTTTCTGCCGACGAGATGGATCGCGTACAAACGCCGTCATGCGAGGTTGCGGAATGCTTAGCGTGGGGGGGATATGCAGGAGTCGGGGGAGGGTTGTGTGAGTAAAAACGGTTGTTTTTCTCGTAGCGACGGGTCAAGGGAGACGTGCCCAAACAATGCCCTCGGCATATAGGGCGCTTGTGTTTGCCACCGCTTTGTAAAGCGTTGTTCTTGGCAAAGGGCGATTTGGGTTCGTTGACTGGCGCAATATCGGTGTAATCGTTCGCGGATATGTTGGAGGCTTTCAGGGTTGTTGGAGCGCCACAAGATATCCGTCAGATAATTGCAGATCAGGCGGGGGTCTCCTTGGTTTTGGCGCAGTAGTCCTGCGGCTTGGCTTCCGATGTAGGGCGGAGCGTTGGGCTTTGCTGCCGCTTCCATCAAATAGCGCGCTCCAATGCGTTTCATGCAGACACGCGTTTTTCGGACGAGCGTATCGCGTGGCCATCTCTCAGGCGCAGCGCGTTGACAATGGTCGAGGTGATCTTGATGCAGTTGTGCTTTGCTTTGGCGTCCCAAGTCGATCTCAAAGATGTAGGCCATCGCGATGGCGTTGGGAAAATAGTAATCGTCAGGAAATTGCTCGCGCCCTTTTTGGAGGATATACAAACTTTCCATCATCTCTCGACGGGTGTGTTGGTGGCGGTTATAAACGTTGAGCGTAGCCGCCCATTCGTAGGCGAAACGATACTTGGGGTCAAGGGCATAGATGGCCTCGAAATATTGTGTAACCCAACGGATGCTGCTTCTTTTGTCGCTAAAGTGTTCCCCTGCGTAAAGCAACGCACGTATCCATACAAGATCACTCAAGAAAGCGCGATACCCTACGGAAAGTCGCTTGAGGGTTGGGGGCGATGGAAGGTAATACAGATCGCTGCTTTTTTGCCCCAACATCGCGTGCTGGAGGCGCATTTCTTGTCGAAAAGCCAACACGCCACCCAACGCCGCCAAAAAGACGAACCCTGTAACGGATCTCCTCAAAAAACAGCGATTCCAGATCGAGAAACGAGGCATCGTTCTTCCCAAAAGCCGTTCGGCTTTTTGTGTGTTGAGGCGCGACTACTCAAGTGGATCGCGCTTGACGATATTGGACTGCTCGATCTCTCCGTTGAGCGGGCTGATGTTCCCTCGAAATCGGTAATCCGAGAAGCTTTGATCGCAATCGAGGTCGGCTCGTGCGGCAACCATGAAGCTCGACACAGTACCCATCCCTGACGATGCGTACGCGTACTGGAAATAATGCGCTTTGTCAATGTTGTACTGGAGGCGCACCCAAAGCGGGCCCAGCCACCTTGATGTATCACGGATGTAGAGCGACATTCCGTTCGTACAAGGAGGATCCGTGGGCTGTGATGCGTGAAAGTTGCCTGCTTGCCCCCACTTTACGACGGCGTTGAGCTGTGTGTCCTCGCCTGTGCTATTGGTCAAGATGTCGCCTACGTTCGCAAGGTTGTTTGGAAAATGGTGGGGGATGGGGTTTCCATCGATCGTGTTGGTGTGTTCTTCGTTGTACCAGATCGTCGAACCTCGGCTGATGACACTAAAGCCAATGCCCACTTCGGACGTTTTGGACTGTCGAGTAAATCGTAGGTAGCTTGGAATGGCTACCACCGCAAGAATTCCAATGATCGCAACAACGATCATCAATTCGACCAGTGTAAACCCTTGTTGTTTTTTTGACAGGCGTCGCATCGTACGCTCCTTCGTCTCTCGTAAAATAGGCCAAAAAACATGACTAAGTATATTCGTCTCTTCTTTATGATCGGGGTTGTATTCGTCTTTTCCTTGGACGGGCCGACGTTCGAGGCTGATCTTGCTCTTGTTCTATTTGACTCGAAAGTCTTTTGCTCTCCCCATGCTAGAACGGCTCACCGAACATGACACGCTTCTTTTGATGTTTCAAGATTTGTACTCGATGTCTGTTTTCGTGTAAGAAGGACTGCACGCGGGCAAGGGAGGGCGGGAGGGGGAGGCAATGAAACAGGCAGAAAAACAAAACCCCCTCATGTTTTCACATAGGGGGTTTTAAGAAACCTTGGGATTGGCTTGGTTATTCGAGGGGGTCACGCTTGACGATGTTGGAGCGTTCCACTTCGCCTGTCACGGTGTTGACGTTTCCTCGGAGGCGATAGTCCGAGTAGGTAGCGTCGCAGTCGATGTCTGCACGTGCAACAACCATGTAAAGAGCTCCGGTTCCGACGCCGCTGGTGCCGTAGTAGTATTGGAAGTAGTGTGCTTTGTCGATACCAAACTGAACGCGTTTCCAGATCAAACCTTCCCAGTTGTTGGTGTTTTTCGTATAAAGAGATTGACCAACGTTGGGTGCCGTGCAAGGGGCGTTTGCGGGACTCGAAGCGCTACCTGCGTTGTCAGGTGTGGTACCCCACGTGCTGACGGTATCTCCAAGCTCGACGGAACCGGGGGCCGGAATACCGCTGCTCATGTCGTTTTGGGCGCTGCTGGTGGGGAAGTGGCGGACGACAGGGTTACCGCTTGCGGTGTCCGTGTGTTCGTCGTTGTACCAACCCGTTGCACCTTTGCTGACGGCTGCCAAGTTGACGGTGACTTCAGAGGTTTTGGCTTGGCGGGTAAAGCGGAGATAGGTGGGGATGGCGACGACAGCGAGGATACCGATGATCGCGACAACGATCATCAATTCCACGAGGGTGAAACCTTGTTGGGACTTTTTGCGGAATTTGCTCAGCATGGGAAGCTCCTTGCTTGGTGGATGGTGCGCAGGGGTTTTGCGCGGGGTGTGGTTCTGCTCAATCAAGAACAACCACAAACGGTTGATGTTTTTTTTCTCTAAGCATAACGTGTGCCTTCTCCTTGATGTGGTGTAAACAACAAACAATAGCCCGATGTTGTGCTTTTTGGTGGGAGAAGGGCTACAGGCCAATCGGGGCGGCAGAGCTCGCCAGTGACAAATCCCGTCAGTGACAAATCCCGTCAGTGACAAAATTGGTCACTTGGGAGGGCTTTCTTTGTTGCTGGGGGGAGCTTGTTGGGATGGAAAGTCGTCTTTGTTGTTGTGAAGCGCTTCCAAAGCGCGACGAAGTTCTGGATAGGAAAGCGAAGCGTTGGAGGGAGGAAGTGCCGAGAGGAGATCGCTCGGTGGATCTTCTGGGGAGGGATCGTCGTGCATCTGGGCGATCTGTTGCTTTCGCAGGGCTTTTTGGCGGAGGTAGAAGAAGGGGAGAAGGAGGCTAAAAAGCGTGAGCCACAGCGTTTCGTGGGCCAACAGAGCGATCCAATGGTAATGGCTGCGCAGGTGTTGTTGCCAAGCAGGGAGCAGCCGAGCGTGAGGTTGTCCAAGGACGTTTGTGAGAGCGTGATCAAAGGACTGACCTGCGCGCAGAAGTTCGAGGACGCGGGGCAGAAGATCTGGGGCGTGGCTGCGCAAAAATTGGAGGTGCGCAAAGCTGGTAGCGTAGGCGAGCGTGGCGGAGGAGCCATCTGTGGGAAAGCGCCGTGAGAGCGAGGGGATCGGAGGAATACGACCGCTGATCTGGGCGGTTGCGAGGGTAAGGAAGCGGTCAAATGCGGTGTTGTCGTTGGATTGTTGCATCGCGACGGCTTCGACAAACCAAAGAGGCATCGGTTCAAATCGGGCTGCGCGGAAAAGTATCAAGTGGCTGAGTTCGTGAACGAAGGTTTGATAGATCTGAGGGAAGCCTTGGCCGGGTTGTTGGCGCAATGTCATCAGCCCTTGGCGTGGGTATGCGAGGCCGGCGATCCATGCGTGCGGTGTCCATGCGTGCGGCTGGATCGCGGCATAGTCGCGATCCACGCGGGCCATACGGATCTCGAAGTGGGCGTGTTCTTTGTAGCCGAGTTCTTCGGCGATACGCAGATAATCTTGTTCCATCCGTTCGGCGATGCGCCGGGCAAGCCAAGCCAGATCGGTCGGATAGCGCAGCGTAAAGTGCTTGGTGCGCAGCGTGTGTGGGAGTTGCTTGGGAACGGTGGGGGCTGCTTGGTTCGACGGATTTTGCGATGGTTGCGTCTTGTGTTGCGAGGCTTGTTGTTTGGGGGCCGCATACGGAGGCTTGTTTGCGGGGCGAAGTGGCCTTGTAAGAGGTGAAGGCTGCGGATCGAAAGGCGGTTGCGTCTCTCCCTTTTGGGGAGAACCTACCCAAAGCAGACCCACAAAAACCAGCCAACGAAAGCGATTGAAAAGATGGTCACGCATGGGAGTCTTCGGAGGGATGGGAGTCTTCGGAGGGATGGGAGTCTTCGGAGGGATGGGAGTCTTCGGAGGGATGGGAGTCTTCGGGGGAGGGGCGCTCGCCAAACAGGGCTGTACCGACGCGGATAAAGGTTGCGCCTTCTTGGATGGCGACGGCAAAGTCGTGGCTCATACCCATTGAGAGGTGCGGGAGAGGGTGGCCTGTTTGTTCTTGGAGTTGGTCCCGCCAACGCCGTAACGCTTGGAAGAACGGGCGTGTGGCTTCTGGATCTTCGTAGAGCGGAGGGATCACCATCAGGCCTTGGATGACGATGTGGGCGGGGGCTTGTTGGAGGATCTCGCGGGCCTCTTCGAGGCGATTGATCCCTGATTTTTGAGATTCGTGGGCGACATTGCATTGAAGGAGCGCATGGAGCGGGAGATCGGGTGGTTGGCGTTTGGCGAGTTCTTGGAGAAGCGCGACGCTATCGAGGGTGTGGAGCCATGCTGTGCGTCCCACGATATACTTGCATTTGTTGCGTTGCAGCGGTCCGATCAGATGCCAGCGCAGCGCAGGGCAAGTTGCGGTGAGGTCGTCGGCTTTTTGACGCCATTCTTGGATGTAATTTTCGCCAAAGTCGCGCAGCCCCGCATCGTAGGCTTCTTGGAGGGCGGTGCTGGGGTGCATTTTGGACACGCCCACCAATGTCACTTCGTTGCGAGCGCGGCCTGCTTGGTCACAAGCGGCTTGGATCGCTTGTTCGATGGCGTTGAGGCGTTGTGAAAAGGATGTGGCGTTCAAAAGTAAGCTCCTGCTTGAAGCGATCCGAGGCGTGAAAAGGGTGCGGCGTTCAAAAGTAAGCTCCTGCTTGAAGCGATTCGAGGCGTGAAAAGAGGTGGTGCAACGGCAGTCCCACGACGTTGAAGTAGCAACCTTCGATGCGTTGAACAAACCAAGCGCCTTTCCCTTGGATGCCATAAGCCCCTGCTTTGTCCATCGGTTCGAGGGTTTGGACGTAGTGCTGTATCTGTTCTTCGGAGGCTTGGCGAAATTGGACGCGGGTGGAGACTTGGCTTCGGTCGCGGATGCCTTGGTTTCCGTGAAAGATCGCGATCCCTGTGATCACTTGGTGTTCGTGTCCCACCAGCTTTTTGAGCATCCGCAGCGCGTCTTCTTTGTGGGCAGGTTTTCCGAGGATGTGTTTGTCTTGCACGACCACCGTATCGGCTGCGATGATCCACGCTTCGGGGTCTTGGAGTGCTTCTAACACGCAGGCGGCTTTGTGTTCTGCTGCGCGCATCGCGTATTCAGCGGGGTCTTCGTTGGATTTGGGCGATGGTTCGGGATGATTCGCGGGATACACCTCGAAGGTCAGCCCCATCTGCTTGAGAAGCTCGATGCGTCGGGGAGAAGAAGACGCCAAGATCAAACGACCGAGAGCCATGATGTCGATGCCTTTCGCGAAAAAGAAGCGGCGCAAAAGCGGAAATCGCCGCAGGATACCGATGCAAAAGCAAAATACGCCCTAGAAAGTTGGCGCACAAGTTAATGCGGATCGCTGGGTTGTCAAACGTCTGGTTTTTGTGGCGGGAGGCTCATTTTTTTGATGGGGTGGACGACGGAAGATGCTTTGGGGATCTTGTTTTGGTCAGAGGGGGCGGGTATCTTGCGGGCGTTGTTTTTTGGAACAACAACGTCCAACACCCAAAGCAAGGAGAAAAAATGAGCGAATCCCGCAACGTCTCGCAAGAAACAGGTCAATACACTCGCCACAGCATCCTGCGCTACGAAAAGATCTTCGGCCAAGACTTTGTGAGTACGGGCGGCCTTGCCGTTGTCAAAGAGCTTTGCGCCATGCTCGATCTGCGCAAGGGGATGCGGGTTTTGGATATCGGTAGCGGCTTGGGAGGCGCAGCCTTTTATATGGCCAAGACTTATGGCGTCGAAGTGTTGGGCGTCGATCTCTCCCAAGTGATGGTCGATATCGCTTTGGAACGTGTTCAACAGCGCGAAGCAGCGGGTGTGCGCTTTGTGCTGGATGATGTGTGTACGATGCCCCTTGAGGAAGCTTCTTTTGATGTGATCTGGAGCCGCGATTGTTTTCTGCATATCCCCGACAAAGCAGCGTTGTTGAAAAAGCTGTATCGCCTGACGCGACCCGGTGGACAGATCTTGGTGACAGATTATGCACGTCGCGCAGGCCACGTCTCGGAAGCTTTTGAAAAGTACTTTACCAAGTCAGGCTACCATCTGTTGGATCCCGAGGCTTACGGCGCGCACTTCACCAACGCAGGCTATCTCAACGTCGAATCCAGCAATCAAACTTCCCGATTTGTCGAGCTGCTGCACCAAGAGATGGAGATGTTGCAAGTCGACCGAGACAAGTTTTTGGCCGATTTTACAAGCGAAGATCTCGATTACCTCTTGCGTCGGTGGGCTGACAAACTGGGCTATTGTGCCGAAGGGAGCATGGTCTTTGCTCGCCTCCACGGACGGCGGGCGGCCTAGTTCTTTTTGGAAAGAGCAAGAGATGTGGCATCGGTTTTTGTGGGGTTGGTTGGCGTGTTGGGGGTTGCTGGCATGGCCTTTTGTGAGCGTGATCTTTGCGCCGATCGTCGATCTCCCGCAGCAAGTCGCGCAACTACGATTGTGGTGGGGGCTGTCTGATTCTGCCCAACAGTCCTTGTATGTCAGCCACGCATGGTTCCCAAATCATCTTGCGTATGTGTTTTTGGGCGCGGGATGGGGCATCGGGGGAGCCTTGGGCGCGGGACGCTGGGGGATGTGGCTGATCGGCGGCGTTTGGTTGGGGGGGCTGTTTGCTCTGGCTTGGCGTTTGAAACGTCCGATCTGGATGGCGGCGTTGTTGGGGATGTCTTTCTTTCATTTTGCGATGTATTGGGGGTTTTATAGTTTTTTGTTGGGGCAAGCTGTGTTTTTTGGAGGGCTTGCGTGGTGGCTACGCGAGCCTGAGACCCGAACCATGCACGCGGAGATCGTGGGAAGCGGCTGTTTGGGGATCTTGTTGTATGGAGGGCATGTGCTGTGGTGGGGCGTGGCGTTGGCCTTGGTGGGATTGGGTGGGCTACGTCATGGGTGGCGCTGGCGTTGGCGGCTAATTGGGCTGCTCCCTTCGTGCGTGTTGGTAGGGAGCTGGTGGGCCCAATGGAGCCATCTCGAACAAACTCGCCGCATCTTGTGGGGATGGCCTTGGACAGCGCGGTTGTCGCCCTCGTACATGGCGCACTTTTCGATGGGATCGGTGCAAGGATGGCTAGAACCGCTGTACCTCTGGAGCGTGGTGGCCCTTGTGGTCTTCGGGATCGTGCAGTCGTGGCTACACAAAAACGAACCCCGCAAACCCAACGAGATCAGCAAGCCCAGCAAACCCAGCGGATCTATCGAAGCGATCGGAGCCAGCGGAGCCAGCGGAGCCAGCGAACCCAGCGGATCTTCGGAGGAGTCTTGGTTCAACGGGCGCTTGTTGCTGTGTGCTGCGGCCTTGTGGTGTCTGGTTCTTACCTTGCCTTCCACTTACCAACGGACCGCTTTTTTGGGCGAACGGTGGATGCCTTCGGTGTTTGTTCTGTTTGCCCTCTCTTGGCGTAGTCCACGCCTGACCGCCTCCCTGCGATGGGCTTTGCCAAGCCTTGCGTGGCTTGTGTGCGTTGGCTTTGTCGGATGGACCGCATGGATCTGGCAACACGTCGAACGCTCCGAGTATGACGGAATGCACTCCGTCTTGCGCACGATCCCCCCACAACCTACCGTCCTCGGGATCGACCTTGGCCGACGCAGCGTATGGCTCAAGATCCATCGACCCTTTCTTCAAGGCTTCGCCTACACCCAAGTCGTCCACGGCGGGCGACTCAATGACTCCTTCGCTGGAATCCCCTCCAGCCTTGTGTTGTTTCGCCCCTCCGTCAAAAAGCCTTGGACCGAAGGACTCGGCTGGTATCCCCAACGCCTCCAATCCCACGACCTCGATCACTTCTCCCACATCGTTGTTTTTGGCTCACAAACCCAACAACACCAATTCGCCCTGCGCTGGCAACTCCTCCCCCTCACTCACCAAGGGCGTTGGCGCTTGTACCTCCCGCCTCGTTCTCACCTTCGTTCCCCCTAAACCAACCACCACCACGACTCACGCAGTGGTTTTGGTCTTGACAGCCCGAGTGCCTGTTCGAAACCAGAATAAGCTCTTTGGTTTTCCAGACAGCTCATCCGAAACCAGAATAAGCTGTTTGATTTTCCAGACAGCTCATCCGAAACCAGAATAAGCTGTTTGACTTTCCAGACAGCTCGTCCGAAACCAGAATAAGCTGTTTGACTTTCCAGACAGCTCATCCGAAACCAGAATAAGCTGTTTGACTTTCCAGACAGCTCATCCGAAACCAGAATAAGCTGTTTGACTTTCCAGACAGCTCATCCGAAACCAGAATAAGCTGTTTGACTTTCCAGATAGCTCATCCGAAACCAGAATAAGCTGTTTGGACTGCGCAATACGGTATCCGAGAGATCTGTGATCGAAGAAGAGCGCCCAGACGCCCTGTGCTTGGGCAGCCACAGGGGGCTGCCCCTACTTTTTTACGATCACACAATGGGCGGATTTCGTGGAACTCCTAACCAGAATGAGATCTTTGCCCAAAAAGCAAAGATCTCAAGATTTTTGGAGAGCGGCGAGGAAGATGGGTCCGTGTGGAGAGCGATCGGGGAGGATGTGGTAGCCGTGTTGGGTGGTTTCGGCGTAGGGTGGGAGATCGAGAGGGAGGAAGACGAAGGCGGAGGGTTTTTTGTGGAGCAAGCGGGCGAGGACGAGATCGTTTTCAAGGGGAGAGATGGAGCAAGTGCTGTAGAGGAGGCGTCCTTGGGGTTGGAGGACTTGGAGGGCGGAGGCGAGCATGGTGTATTGGCGTTGTGCGAGTTGTTTGGAGCGAGCGGGGGTCCAATCAAGAAGGAGAGAGGGTTGATGGAGGAGGTGGCGTTCGGAAGAGCAAGGGGCATCGAGAAGGATGTGGGTATAGGCGTTGGTTTGGTGGAGGCACCAGCGTTCGGCGTCGTGTCCCGTGATAGAGAACTGGCTGTGGAGGCTGGTTGGGAAGTAAGAATGGAGGACTTGGCGAAGGCGTTGTCGGCGTTGTGCGGAGCGGTCGTTGGCGGTGAGGTGGCCGTGAGGTCCGAGCATGGAGGCGAGGATGGCGGACTTTCCGCCGGGCGCAGCGCAGAGGTCGAGGATCTTGGCGTGGGGGGGAGGGTTTAAGGCCAAGGCCACCCAGACAGAGGCCGCATCGAGCAGATAAGCGCAGGGGATCCCTTGTGGATCGAGGGCGGGTGGAGGGAAGGTTGCGGCGGAATAGCAGCCGTTGGGGGCGTCGTGCGTGGTGGCGTCGGGTGGGAGCCAAGCAAGCGGGTCAAGAGAGGTGTGTGGATTCCACCAAGCGACGTGGTGCGAAGGAGCACACAAGGCTTCGCGCAAGAGCGGCCAGCGTTCGCCCCATTGTTGTTGATACCACGCATCAAACGCGGAAGGGCCTTTGGTGGTGTGTTGTTTTGGCATGGTGGAGATCAGGGGGTGCTGGGGTGGAGACTGAGATGGGTTCGGACTTCCCAAAGGAGAGGGAAGCATTGCTTGTGGGTGGTGCGTTCGAGGTAGTCGACGCCGCTGGAGCCGCCCGTTCCGGGTTTGAGTCCGATAATGCGGGAGACGACACGGACGTGATGTTCGCGCCAGAGGGCGATTTGGGTATCGAGGTCGATCATGGATTCGGTGAGGAGATAGAGCGGCATTTGATCGAGGGGGTTGCGGTAGATTTGCAAGAGAACGCGGAGGACACGTTCTTTGTTGTCGGGATGTTCGGCGAGGTGCTTGAGGTCGGTGTGTGGGGGGATATCCATTCCAAGGTCTCGGAGCATGGTGTAATAGATCTCGCGCAGATCGGGTTCTTGGAGACGCTGTTCGAGACGGGACTTGAGATCGGGGCGGTCGTCAAAGAAGCGGAGATAGGCGGGGTTTTTGAGTCCCGCAAAGAATTCAAGTTCGCGGAACTGGATGGATTGAAAGCCGCTTGCGGGTTTGAGATGATCGCGGAAGCGCAAGAAGTCGACAGGGCGCATGGTTTCGAGGATATGGATCTGCTGGACAAGGACGCGCATGATCTGAACGCAGCGATCGAGGAAATGACGGGCTTGAAGGATATGCAGTTGGCGCATTTTTTCGGCGCAATTGGTGAGTTCTTGGAGGATTAGCTTGAACCAAAGCTCGTAGGTTTGGTGGATGATGATGAACAACATCTCGTCATGTTCGGGCGGATCGGATTGGGGAAATTGAAGTTGCAAAAGTTCTGGGACTTTTAGGTAGTCGTTGTAGGTCATCTCTGCGCGAGTGTAGCTGCGTAGCTGTTGGAGTTCGCTTTCTTCGGTGCGCGTGGTAGGATGGGTGGGCGGTGTCAGCGAATCGTGCGATCCAGTCATGTTCGTTCGGCTCCCTTGGACGTGGGTGGGTTTCGAGGCCGCCCATACCTAGCATGGATTGGATTTGAGTGGCAACGTGGATGGTTGGGAGATTGGAGCGCACGGAGCGCGCAAGGAGTGGATGGATGTGTCGACGTGGTTTGGGTGGTTGGGTGGTTTTGTTGTGCTTGGGTTGTCTGGGCTGGTTAGGGGGGGTGGCTTGTGAGCCGCCCGCGTGTCCGCAGCCTTGCGTGTCAGGCCAGACCTGTGTCGCAGGGAAGTGTGTGGGAGGCGAGACGGCGGTCGAAGAAACAGGCGATGGCTCGACCAAGGAAGACACGCCGAAGGAAGATACGGAAGGGATCCCCGAAACCAACGCGGATGGTGTGCCGCCGACGCTGTATCGCTGGAAAAAGGCAGAAAGCGGCGTGACGGTGGATCTGTGGGGGGCGTCGATGGTGGACAAAGATCACGCATGGGTGGTGGGTGATCAAGGGACGATCTTGCATACGAAAAACGGCGGAGCGACGTGGGAGCGCCAAGGCTCGGGCGTTCAATCAGGGCTGCGCAGCGTGGCGTTTCTCAACACGAAACAGGGTTGGATCGTGGGGATGGCGGGGGTGATCTTGGCGACACAAGACGGCGGAGTGACGTGGAAAGCGATGGCATCGCCGGTCAAAGACAACTTGTATCGGCTCTTTTTTCCCAAAGGGGATCAAGATTACGGTTTTGCGGTGGGAGCGAAGTTTGCGATCTTGCAGACGACGGATGGTGGGAAGAGTTGGCAGTCAGCGGCCAAGACGCTGGATACAGATATGAACGGGGTGTTCTTTTTTGATCGGCAGATCGGGATCTTTGGTGGGGACAATGGTTTGATCTTGACGACGATCGACGGTGCAAAGAACTTCACGACGGCGTCGACGAGTACCAACGAGTATATCAACAGCATCTTTTTTCCGAGTACAGCGAAAGGTTGGGCGGTGGGGACAGGAGGGTTGTTTTTGGAAGGAGCGGAGCGTGGTTCGGGTTGGAGCAAGCGCGATCTGAAGACGACCAAAGAACTGTTTGACCTGTGCTTTTTGAGTCCGACACGAGGATGGATGGTGGGTGCGGATGGTTTGTTGTGGGGGACACGCGACGGGGCGCAAACATGGCTGCCCGAGACGACCGAGTCTGTACCGACCTTGCACTCGATTAGTGCGATCTCCGAGCAAGCAGGGGTGATCGTTGGGAAGCGTGGAACGATTATCGCGTTTTTGCCTGTTCAAGCGGAATGTACGCCGGGGGGGGAGCGCGATTGTTATTCAGGCCCCGAAGGGACGAAAGGTGTGGGGATCTGTAAGAGTGGCAAACAAACGTGCGAGAGCAACGGACAGTGGTCGGCTTGTAAAGGTGAGGTGACTCCCGCAGGAAAAGAAGTTTGTTTTAACAACGTAGACGACAACTGCAACGGAAAGCCCGATGAACAGGACGGATGCCCCGTTTGTCAGGACAACAGCAAACAGGTTTGCTATACCGATGAAAACAACAAGCCCGGCCCAGAGAACACGCAAAACATCGGTCTTTGCTTGACGGGAGAACAAGTTTGCATCAACGGAAAATGGGGAGAGTGCGTGGGAGCGGTATTTCCAGCGCAAGAAGAGTGCAACGGAGAAGATGACGATTGCGACGGGCAAGTGGATGAAGCCAGCGATCTGACGTCACCGCCTGCTTGCGAAAAGAGTTTGGGCGTGTGCGCTGGGGCCAAACGGATCTGTGAAAAAGGCCAATGGAAAGCGTGCGAAGCGGCGCAGTATGGGGCGGAGTATCAAGAGAAAGAAGACAAGTGCGACGGCAAAGACAACGATTGTGACGGGATTATTGATGCGGGTTGCCCGTGTACAACGGAAGGCGAAAAGCGAGCGTGTTATGGAGGGGACACAGCCACCAAAGGGGTTGGAGAGTGCAAAGACGGCGCGCAAACGTGTACGGGTGGGAAATGGAGTAGCTGTGCAGGCCAAGTGTTGCCGAAGATGGAGCAGTGCGAGACGCAAAAAGACGAAAACTGCAACGGTCAAGTCGACGAGCGCAGCCAAGCAGCGTTGGTGTGCGGAAGCCAGCGTTATGTGCAAGTGGCGGCATCGGCAGATTTTGCGATGGAAAAGGCGTTGACGATCGAGGGCTGGTTTTTGTTTTCTTCGCTCGGGCGGCGCGATCCAACGCAGACGTTGATCTCGCGTTCGGAACAAGGGGGATATTCGCTGTCGATCGCTTCGATGACGCGGCAGATCACATTTCGGATCTATCCGAAGGGAGGGACGGATTATATCACGCTGCCAGTGTCGTATTCGGGGCGGATCAGCTTGAACCGCTGGCACCATCTCGCCGCAACCTACGAGGGAACGGTGATGCGGCTGTGGATCGATGGCAAGAAAGCAGGGGAGAAAGCGGTGACGACGGATATCGGTTATGGGCCATCGGTGCCGTTGTTGATCTGCGCGGAATCAGGGCCGAACGGTCCAGAGATGCGTGCGCCATCGTATCTGGTCGGCCAAGTTGCGCAGGTGCGGATCTCGAACCAAGCCGCGTACAGCGCGAACTTTACGCCGCCTTGCAATATGACCAAAGAGGCTTCGACGGTGGCGCTGTGGTTGTTTGATGAGGGGACAGGCGACGTGTGCAAGGATGAAGTGGGAAAGAACAATGCGACACGACGGGCCGCGTATTGGCGAGAGGCGGTGCGTTGTTCGGGGTTTGTGGCGGGTGGGTGTTTTCCGTCGGTGGCTCCGTAGGGGTGTCGTGGGTGGGAGAAGATTTTGTGAGATCGTACTTGCGAAACGCATTTGGATGTGGTAGATAACCCGCCCAATGTTGAGGAGGCTCTCAACAAAAACACACACGTTCTTGCTGACTTGGAGGGGTGTTTGAGTGGCGATGCTCAGATTTCCAAGAAGCATGAGAGGACGTGGAGGCATAACCCGAAGATCCGAAGAGATCGATTGAAGGAGAAAGATCGCATGGCGATTACGATTCGCGAATTGTTGGAAGCAGGCGTCCACTTTGGTCACAAGACAAGTCGTTGGAACCCAAAGATGCGTCCGTATATTTTTGGTGCGCGCAACGGCGTTCACATCGTGGACTTGCAGAAATCGGTTCGCATGTTCCGCCAAGCTTACGCGGTGGTGCGAGACGTTGTGGCGAATGGTCATGACGTGTTGTTTGTGGGGACGAAGAAGCAAGCACAAGACGTGGTGCGCGAAGAGGCCGAGCGTTCGGGCCAATACTTTGTGCAAAACCGTTGGTTGGGTGGTACGTTGACCAACTTTGTGACGTTGAAGACGCGAGTGGAACATTTGAATAAGCTGGAGCAGATGTTCGAAGACGGGTCGGTGGTGAACTTGCCGAAGAAAGAGCAGCTGCTGCGCGACAAAGAGTCGGTGAAATTGAAGCGGAACTTGGGTGGGATTCAGCAGATGAAGAAACTGCCGGGCGCGATCTTTTTGGTGGATCCCGGCAAAGATCGGCTTGCGGTGACGGAAGCGAACAAACTGGGGATTCCCGTGATCGCGATCGTGGATACCAACGCGGATCCGACGATGATCGATTATCCGATCCCGGGCAACGATGATGCGATCCGTTCGATCCGATTGATCACGTCGACGATCGCCGAAGCGTGCATCGAAGGCCGTTCGTTGCGCAAAGAGCGTCCAGCCCAACCCGAGAAAGAAAAGAAAGCACGTCCCGCCCGTGCAGAACAAACCGAAGATGGACCGTCCGTGGACGTGCGTCCGATGCACCGCTACGGCGAAGAATATGAAGATGCCTAAGAAAGGATAACGCAGATGGCCGCTGTAACAGCAGGAATGGTGAAGGAACTGCGCGAGCGAACAGGCGCAGGGATGATGGATTGCAAGAAAGCCCTTGATGAGACGGCTGGTGATGTGGAAAAGGCCGTCGATTATCTTCGCAAAAAGGGCCTTGCTTCGGCACAAAAGAAGGCAGGGCGTATTGCGAGCGAAGGTGCGGTGGGTTCGTATGTGCATATGGGCGGAAAGATCGGCGTGTTGGTCGAAGTGAACTCGGAGACCGACTTTGTGGCGCGTTCGGAAGCATTTCAAGAGTTGGTGAAAGATCTGGCGATGCACATCGCGGCCTCTGCACCCGAGTATGTGCGCCCCGAAGATGTGCCGGCAGACGTGGTGGCACGTGAGCGCGATGTGTTGATGGGGCAACCCGACTTGCAAAGCAAGCCACAAAACATCCGCGAAAAGATGGTCGAAGGTCGGATGGAGAAGTTTTATAGCCAGATCTGCTTGATGAACCAGATCTTTGTCAAAGACGACAAGAAAAAAGTCAGCGACGTGGTGACGGAAGCGGTGGCCAAGCTTGGGGAAAACATCCAAGTGCGGCGTTTTGCGCGGTTTGTGTTGGGTGAAGGGCTTGAGAAACGCGAAGACAACTTTGCGGAAGAAGTGGCGCGTCAAGCCGCATCACAACAGTAATCGAGCATCGAGTTTTTCATGGACGTATGCTGCGCCGAACCCACCCGCTACGAAGTGGGCAGGTTGTCGACGAAAGCATCGAAGAGATGGAAAAGGGCAGAGTTTGCAGAGGCAGACCTGCCCTTTTTTTGTGTGTGGTGCGAACCTGCGGTGATTGTGGGTTTGAGGAAGGCACAGAGGAAAAGGAGCGGCTCGTGAGCGCGTTGCGGTATCCGGTGGTCCTGTTGAAGTTGAGCGGAGAAGCCTTGAAGGGCCAAGAAGAGGGGGCCTTTTCGTCGGGAGTGATGGAGTTTTTGGCCGAACAGATCCGTGAAGTACATGAGATGGGAGTGCGGTTGGGGATCGTGGTGGGGGGAGGGAACTTTTTTCGAGGAGGGAAGGGTCAGAGAGCGTGGTTGGTGCGTGAGGTGGCGGACTCGATCGGGATGATGGCAACGATGATGAATGGTCTTGCATTGCAAGCGTTGTTGCGCCATCATCGTGTGCCTTGTGCGCTGTTTTCGGCGTTGTCGATGCCGGGGGTGATCCCGGGGTTTGATGGGTTGGCGATGCGAGACGCGCTCGACGAAGGGAAGGTGATCGTGTTTGCGGGAGGAACAGGGCATCCGTATGTATCGACGGATACAGCGGCGGCGTTTCGAGCGCAACAGATCGGAGCTTCGTTGTTGCTGAAAGCGACGCAAGTGGATGGTGTGTACAGCGCAGATCCGAAGGTGGATCCAAGCGCGAAACGGATGGCGCGGATCTCGTATTTGGATGTGTTGTCGCGTGATCTTCGCGTGATGGACGCGACAAGCATCTCTTTTTGTCGGGAGTATCACTTGCCCGTCCTTGTGTGTGATGTATCACAGCGCGGCGTATTGGCGCGTGCAGTGCGCGGCGAGGACGTGGGAACATTGATTGAAGGCTCTGTTGGATTGGAGAACGAACGATGATCAACGATGTTGTGAACGAACTGAAAAACAAATGCAAAAGCTCGCTGGATGTGTTTAGCAAAGAACTCAGCCGGATTCGAACAGGTCGTGCGACGCCGACGCTGCTGGATGGGATCCGCGTGAGCTATTACGGGACGCTGACACCGCTCAACCAAGTGGCAAACATCGCGGTGGCGGAAGCGCGTTTGATCACGGTGTCTCCGTGGGAAAAAAGCCTGCTTGGAGATATCGAGAAGGCGATCCAAGCGTCGGATCTGGGCCTGACGCCAAGCAACGACGGGAAGATTATTCGGGTGCCGATCCCAGCGTTGACAGGAGAGCGGCGAAAAGATCTGGTGAAGCAGGTGAAGAAACTGGCCGAAGAATACAAAGTGACCGTGCGCGGCCATCGGCGGGACTGCAACGACGAGTTGAAGCTGTACAAAGACGAGAAGACGATCTCGGAAGATGAGTACCATCGGGGCCTCAAGCGTGTGCAAGATGAAACAGATGTGTTCATCAAAAAAGTGGACGATGTGGGCGCTGAAAAAGAAAAAGAGATCATGGATTTCTGAACGGTGAGAGGGTGCGCGGAGGGTGCAGACAGGGGAGGGTGGGTACGGTGAGGGGGACGCAGCAAGGTTGTGTTGAGCGGGCTGTTTCGGTTATGATCGTGCGCGGCATGTCTGTGGAGGACGCTGATCTGGAGATGGAGGCGTGGCGATGTCATCTGGCCTTGGAGCGCGAGTGTTGACCGCGTTGGTGTTGGTGCCGTTTGTGATAGCTTTGTTGGGATGGGGACCGTGGTGGGGATTTCCTGCGCTGGTGGTGGTGGGGGTTGCGTTGTCGACGCAAGAACTCTTGAACATCCTGTTGGTGGAGGAAACGCGGAAACTACGATGGTTTGGGGTGTTTTGTGCGGTTGGGGTGGTGGTGGGATGCTTGGGTTTATGGTCGCCGCCTGCGCGTTATGGGTTTCCGTGGATGCCGGCGGGGCTGGTGGTGGTGGTGTTGTTGATCCAGTTGGCGACCGCGTGGTTTTTGTTTTCGAGGGGTGGTGCAGCAAATCAAGCGGTGGTTCCGAGCTATTTGGCGTTGTTTTGTTTTGGAGTGTTGTACACAAGCCTTTTGGGTTCGCATATCGCGCTGCTGTCTTATTTGCCTGAGGGGAGGGCGATCTCGACCAACGCGTGGGTGTTTTTGTTGATGACGACGACGTTTTTGGGGGACACGATGGCGTATTTTTTTGGTCGAAGCATCGGGGGTCCAAAGGTGTTTGTGGCGGTGTCACCGAATAAGACGTGGGCGGGAGTGTTTGGATGTGCGGTGGGCGGGGTGGTGGGGGCATTTGCGATCTCGTGGGTGTTGTTGCCGCAGTTGCGGTGGTGGGATTGTGTGGTGATCGGTGTGTGTACATCGATACTCGGGCAGATCGGAGATTTTAGTGAGTCGCTGATGAAGCGTGCGCACAAGGTCAAGGACTCAGGTTCTCTGTTGCCGGGTCATGGGGGATTGTTGGATCGAATCGATGCGTTGCTGTTTAATGGGCCATTCATCTTTTACTACGCAACGTGGGTGATCTTGGCGCGCTGAGACGGAAGAAGTCAGTCGTCCACCCCGCAAGGTCTTGGCGTTAGAGGCGGATATGTCGGTACTGTTGAGTCTTTTTGGTTTTGTGTTGATGCTGGGTGTGCTGATCTTTGTTCACGAGTTGGGGCATTTTTTGGCGGCCAAGTGGTTTGGCGTGCGGGTGGAAGTGTTTTCGTTGGGGTTTGGGGCGCATCTGTTGCGGTTTCGTTGGGGCGAAACGCTGTACCAAGTGTGTTGGTTGCCGCTTGGGGGTTATGTGCGGATGTTTGGGGAACATGAGCCGATGAAAGGCCCGAAAGAGATCATCGCCCGTTCGTTTTCAAACAAGCCGTTGTATCAGCGGGCTTTGATCGTGTTGGCGGGTCCGTTTGCGAACCTTGTGGTGTTGCCGTTGGCGGCGTTTGGTGTGCTGTACGGGGTTCAAAAGAACGAGATGGCGACGGTGATCGGTACGGTGGTTCCGGGGAGTCCAGCAGAGAGAGCAGGTCTGCGTGCGGGGGATCGGATCGTGGGTGTGGATGGACAGACGACGCGGTATTTTCGGCATCTGTTGAGTACGATCGGCCAATCTCCCGAACGCAAGGTGCGTTTGGAGATCGAACGGGAAGGAAAAAAGGTGGGGGTGGCCTTGACCCCGCAAAGGCACGTATACCGCGACGCGTTGGGGATCGAAAAAGTACGCGGACTGATCGGGATCACGGCGGATTATCGGTTGCCAGAGGTGGGGATCGCAGATCCAGAATCCTCGGCATATCGGGCAGGGCTGCGCACAGGCGATTTGATCGTCGAGGTGAACGGAGTGTCCGTCAAACGCTGGGATGATCTGGTGCGCGAAGTGCGAAAGACCCCGTTGGGGCCGCATCGCTACGCTTACAAGCGACCCCTTCGCTACGAAGGGATCGAGGTGCGCTTTCAAGGTTATCTGCCGATCCGCGAAGTGGTGGTGTTGCCGAGGGTTCGGAAGCTGCAAGGAAAGAGTGTGGTTGAAGACGGCATCCACTCGTCCGAACTGTTTTTGCGGGATGTGTTGGCGGGTTCTCCGTTGGCGGCTGCGGGATTAAAAGCGGGAGATCGGTTGATCGCGATCGCAGGCAAGACGCTGAAAGTGCAGTCGGATCTTGCGATGCTGCCGCGCCCCAAAGAATCGGGGCAAGACGAAGTGGTGTTTGAACGCGCAGGACAGATCGTGCGGCGAAAGTTTACGCTGTTTGCGATGACATGGACCGATCCGCTCAAACAAAAGCACAAACGGATGATCCTTGGGCATCTGCTCCATCAGCCGTATGCAGCGGGCGAAGAGATCGCGATCGATTCTCGTTGGCGCTACGCAGTAAGTCGTGCGTGGGAGGACACATGGGAAGTTGCAGGTTTGTTGGTGGGGGTGTTACAAAAGATGTTTGCCCGCGAGATATCGACCGATACGATCGGTGGCCCGATCTTGATCTTTCAAATCGCCCAAGATGCCGTCAAAAGCGGATGGGAAGTGTTTTTGCGGCACATGGCGCTGATCAGCATCAATCTCGGTGTGTTGAATCTTTTGCCGATCCCGATCTTGGATGGCGGTCACTTGTTCTTTTTCGGTATCGAAGCCATCATCCGTCGTCCTATCCCCGCACGGATCAGAGAGTTTGCGCTGCTTGTCGGGTTGGTTCTGTTGATGCTCTTGATGTTTTTGGGCTTTCGCAACGATATCTTGCGCACGTTTTTTTCATGATAGGAAAAACGCGGTTGGGTTTGTGGGGTGCTACCCCATACGCGCAAGGGACCGGTGGCCCCTTGACCCCGTATCGGCGAGACGAACAGGGCTTTTCAGACCAACGGCTCTGTCGCTTGAAGTGGCGCGAACACGGGGGGAGGAAAGCCGCGTAGATGCGGAGAGAGTTTCTCAAACGGTTGAGACTGTCCAACCAAGACTCCAGTTGCATATCTATCCCCCGCTCGGACGGAGCATCAACGGAGAGCGAATTACCCCTCGTCGATCAGAAATGATCAACGTGAAAGGAACAGTGGGAAGATGTAGATAGGGTGGTTTTGAAGACCGCGTAGGTGCGGTGGGAGAAGGAAGATGCGGGCAGAGCAGACAAGGAGCGGAGATTGTTGGAGAACAGCACACCGTTAGCGCGAGAGGGGCTTGCGGAGAAAAGCCTGAAACGACCGAAGCGTTGGTTGGCGTTGGATACCTCGACGCCGGATGTGGTCATGGCTTTGGTCGAAAACGAACAAGTGATGTTCGAGCAGGTGTTTTGGTCGGGTACGGGGCATAGCGAGCAGATATTGGGACAGATCGATGCGGCTTTGTCGTTGGTGTCGTGGCGTGTCGAGGATCTCGAAGCGATGGTGGTGGGGCAAGGCCCGGGTTCTTTTACAGGGTTGCGCGTTGGTGTGGCGACGGCGCAAGGACTGTCGTGGGCGTTAGGGATTCCGTTGTTTGGGGTGTCTTCGTTGGATGCGTGGGCGTGGAGCGCTCCGATGGCGGCGACGTCGTGGGTTGTTGCGTGTGTGGATGCGCGAAAAGATCAGGTGTACGCAGGCTTTTATCGGATCGAGGAAGGCGAGATCGAGATCGGGCATTCTGAGCCTTCGGAGGGACGGGGGATGGTGAACAGCCCAGAAGCCACAGATCCCAAGCGGTGCGTTGCGGTGAGTGCGCGGTGCGTTGCGGTGTCTTCGCCGCTGTTGGTCTCGCCGTGGCGTCTGCACGAAGCGATCAAGCAGATGCCATCGGCTTTGTTGGTGGGTACGGGTGTGTCTGTGATGAGTCGAGTGTGGCGAGAACAAGGCGCGGTGAGTGCGCGTTGTTCTGCTGTGCCGGTCAAGTTGCGCGGGAGTGCTTTGGTGGCTTTGGCGCAGCAAGACCAAGCAAAAGGCCGATTATCCGAGGCTTCGTGGTCTGTTTTGCCCGTGTATGTGCGCGCCGCCGATGCAGAGCTTCAAGTCACAAGGCAAGAGGATGAAGTGTGGTTTGCTGAAGAGGTTGGTTTTTTGCGCGAGGTGTTGTTTCCCTCGGTATCTTCGGCATCTTCGGCAAGATGAGGGCATCATCGGGTGAAAAAAATCGAGAGGAAAGCGAATCGTTTTGGTCTAGGCAGTCATCCAAAGCGCGACTTTCCGTGTGTGCGAAATAGGTGTTTTGAGAGGACGGCTGGGGTGGGCAAAAACCCCCGTGTTCGCGGCATTTCAAACAACACGGCTGGTTGCTTGAAAAACAACGGAACTCCCCGTCAATGTGGGGCCAAGGGGACAATGTTCCCTTGAGGGGTGTGGGGCAAAGCCCCAAAAAACACAGCCCACAGTGAAATTTCTATCGTCGAAAAGAAAGGATGCGTCGATGGCAAATCATCCGCGTAACCCCTATCTGGCGGTCGATGTGATCGTCGAGATCGGTTCCCAGATCGTGTTGATTGAGCGAAAGAACCCGCCGCATGGTTGGGCGATCCCGGGTGGATTTGTTGATTATGGCGAGCCTGTCGAAGCCGCAGCAGTGCGTGAGATCAAAGAAGAGACCGGTTTGGAAGTGGTCTTGGATACGATGCTGTATGTGTATTCGGACCCCCAACGCGATCCGCGCCAACATGTCACTTCTGTGGTGTTTATCGGCCAAGCACAAGGTGTCCCCAAAGCTGCGGATGATGCGAAGAATGCTCGGTTGTTTTCTCCCGTCACACCGCCTTCTCCGCTCAGTTTCGATCATGCGCAGATCTTGCGCGACTATATGGCCTATCGTCAAAGCGGCAAGCCGCCCTCTCCCCGCCGTCGGTTGGCCGATTATGTCGAACGCATCGAAGAAACCAAAAAAAGTGAGTGAACGAGGGGGATTAAAAGAGTAGGGGTGGCATAAAGCGGGAGCGTTGGATGCGCAGCGCGATGATGCGCAAGATGCTGTATTCGATGGTGCGGTTGGAGGGGACGGGTTGAGAGGGGGTTTTGGGGTCGAGCGTGTAGAAAGGGCGTTGAAGTTTGTGAGCGCGGATCGTGGCGTCGATGTGGAGGAGGGTGCGCTGTGTGGATTGGCGCAGGCGGCAGCCTTGCCATGTCTTGGCGAGTGCGACGCCTTGCTGCATCGTGGTGGTGAGGGTATCGAGGTGCTGAAAGTAGTGTTGTTGGGCGGTCGCAAAGGCTTGTTCGTTGGGGTAATTGTTGCGCTCTGGGGGAGGTGGCGGTTTGGGCGGGGAGCCATCCAAGGCCCACGCAGGGAGTCCCTTGAGGTCGATCGGTCCCGTGCTATGGCGTATTTGAAAGCGAAGCGTCACCAGATGCCCGTACTCTTGCCAGCGAGCCCCGTATCGTTCGAAGGCGACAGGCTTGGTGTGGTAGGTGTGTTGTTGGGCATCTTGTTGTTGGAGAGGGAAGTTTTGCTGTTTGAGAAAGCCCTCAAGTGCAGCGATGACCGCTTGTTTTGGGACTTCAAAGCAGTAGTGCGCGCTGTAGTAAGAGGCAGGGCGGGGGCTGCGATAAAAGGCGCTCGGAGTGCTGCACCCGCAAATCGCGCACAATCCGAAGGCAAAAAACAGGCGGTGGAAGGCCGCGCAGGAAGGGCGTTTACGAGGAAAGATGCAGCCAAAACAGCGGTAGAACGGGCAAGTGGTACGCATGGTTTTTGTTGTGCCGATGGGGCTGGGGTTTGGGGTCGAAGATCGGGTTTGGGAATCGGAGACTGGGATGCAAGATCGGGGGAGTTTGGGGTTGATACGAGATCCGAGAGATGTGTACGCAAAAGATCGTGCGTAGACGCCCTGTGCTTGGGCAGCCACACCTGTCTGCCCCTACATTTTTACGATCACGCAACGGGCGGATATCGTATTAGGGTTTGAGATGGGTGATGGGGTTTTTGGTGAATTCGACACTCACGTCGACACGATTTTCAACGGTGTCACCGCCTTTGTCGATAGGTCCGACGGCGACGAGGGAGGCTTGGCCTTTTTCGGTCGTGACGATGATGGGCTTTTGAGCGCGGATGTTCTTGTACTTTTTCATGTAAGTGAAGACGCCACAGCCGTATCCTTCGATGACAAAAGAGGCCATTACGCGGTGTCGTCCGGCGGGAACTTCTTGGTCAAAGACGATCTGGCGGCCTGAGATGGCGGGTTGTTTCTTGATATCGTGGGAGAAGATCGACTTGCCGTTGAGGGATATCTGGACGGTGTTGACGCGGAAAGTGCAGCCGATTCGATCTTCGTAGACGATGCGCAAGCGAGGGGCACCAAAGGAAAAATTCTTTTTGAAGATCTTTTCGCTGAGGCGTTCGGAGCGATTGGAGAGGGCGCGTAGCCGTGCTTCGATGGCGGTGATGCGCGTACTTAGGCTGCTCAGGCGACGCTGTTGGCTACCGCTGAGGCCGTCGTTGTCTTGTGCGGTTGCAGGAAACGCCGCAAAAAGCAGCAGCAGAGCGCTAAAAAAAGCCAAGCATCGGTGGTTTGGTGTGCGCATCGGTTCTCCTTGTGTTGTTCGATCCGCGTCTGTGATCTTGACATCAGGGCGTTTTGTGCTTTATACGCTCGAATCTGCATTTTTTGCACGGTCCCAAAGCTTAGCAAGAACAAAGAGGCGCAAGATGTCGTGCCGTTTATACACGAGAGACAGCCTAGGATTCAAGCGACGTGACACTTCTTTTTTTGGATCGTGCTTTGTTGTGTCGGTTTGGGTGCAACGAACCGCGAGGCCGTTTTCGCCTTGGTGGGTATCAAGGCAGAGTATCTTTTCTTTTTTGGAGGCTTTTTCGATGATGCGATGGTTCAAGTTCTCTGTGTTGCTCCTGTCTGTGTTGTGTGTGGGAGCGCTCCCCGCTGGATGCTCGGTCAACCCGCAAGATTGTGTACCCGTGACGATGTTACCCACCGTTGTTCGGGCCAAAGTCAACCAGATCGTGACGGTCACCACGACATTCAGCAAGTCCTGTGGCGTGGAGACGACTGCGACCTTTAGTTTTGGGGACAGCAATTCCATTCGTCCTGCAAGCCAAAAACCCGAGAAGATCGTGGTTCCCGCTGGTCAAGACACCATCAAATTTGATATCCAAGGAGTCGCTGTAGGCGAGACGTTTTTGTTCATCACCATGAACAACATCACCCAAAAAGTCCCAGTGTCCGTCACAGCGCAGTAAACGCAAGGGGAATGGGGGGAACATCGCGATACACTACGACAAAACACCGAGATAAGGCGACTTACGCTTTGGGCAAGACGACAAAACACCGAGATAAGGCGACTTACGCTTTGGGCAAGACACGCATTGGACGCGTACGGTCAAGGACAATCATTGCGGCGGGGCCTCCGCCTTTTTGCAGGATGGAACGGCTGTGCAAGACGGAAGAAAGCTGATCGCTTGGCTAGAACAGCAAGGCTATTTTGAAGACGCGCTCAAGGAGTGCGATATCTTGATTGCAAAAGATCCTGATGACACGGATCTTCGGGCTTTTCGAGCATCCTTGCTTGTGCGCTGTGGTCGCCCCGAGGAAGCGATCGCGTTGTACGGCGAGGTCGCGATGGAGTGGTCTGAAAAAGGACAGTATTTGCGGGCGATTAGCTGCTCGAAAGCGGTGGCGTTGTTGGACTTTTCGGCTTATGAAAAACTGTCGCGTCGGTTGGCGACTTTTTACAACAAGCGCTACGCAACCCCCGGGGCAACCAATCAACCCTTGCCCTTCAGCGAGATTACAGCCTCGATCCCTGTCTCTGTTCTCGGCTCCGAAGCACTGCTTGGCGATCAAGACAGCAGCGGTGAGATGCCGATTACATGGGTCGAACCGCCGCGTCCGTCCACATCGCAAGTGGATATGGACGCCCCCTCAAGCGACGCGCTCACCGCCCCTCCAAGCAGCGGTGAGGAACCGACCTTGTATTCGACCGTTCCAGAGCATTCCTCAGGGCCTCCAATCTCCTCGCCCTTTGAACCGATGAATAAACCTCCAAGCGCAGCCGCTGCTTCTTCGCATCCAACCCAAAAGAAGCGGCGAACAGGCGAGAACGAAAAGCAGCGAACAGGCGAGAACGAAAAACAGCGAACAGGCGAGAACGAAAAACAGCGAACAGGTGAGAACGAAAAACAGCGAACAGGCGAGAACGAAAAACAGCGAACGGGTGGCTTTGAGAAACAGCGAACGGGTGGCTTTGAGAAACAGCGAACGGGTGGCTTTGAGAAACAGCAAACAGGCGAAGCGGATTCTTGGACAACGGACGCGGTGCGTCAAAAAGAAGCCTCGCGCAAAGAATCGCAAAAACTGCCCAGTCTGTTTAGCCGCCTTGATGCCGATAGTACGGCGGCTTTGATGGATTATTTGTTTCCGGTCGAGGCCCCCAAAGGAAAAGTGCTGATGCAGCAAGGAGAATACGGAAACGAATTCTTCTTGATCAGCGAAGGGCGGGTGGTGCTGACGCGGCGTGTGGATGGCGAAGAAGAAGTCCTTGTGGAACTCGGACCCGGCCAATTCTTCGGTGAGATCGCGCTGCTTACACCGTTGCGACGTACCGCGACAGTCACTTGTCTCGAAGACTGCCAACTGTTGCGCTTGACCCGTGAAGATCTGCGCAATGTGGTTCAGTCCCATCCCAATGTCGACACCGAACTACGGCGCTTTGTGTACCAACGGCTGATTCAAAACCTGTTGTTGACATCGCTACTGTTTTTTGCTCTTTCGACCGAGGATAGGGTGTCTTTTGTCGAATTCTTTTCTGTTCTCGAAGGCAAAGCAGGCGTTGTTTTGGTGCGCGAAGAGCAACCTTCTGATGCGCTGTATTTGATTGCGGGCGGAACAGCGGAGCTTTTGAAACGCAAAGGATCGGAAGGAGAGGTCAGCGTTCAACACCTCGGGGTGGGGGACTTTTTTGGAGAGAGCGCGATCTTGGGCCGAGACAGCGCGCTGTACAGCGCCCGTCTTGCTGAAGATTGCATCTTGCTCAAGCTGCGAGCAGACGGTGCAGCAAAGGTCCGTCCACGCTTCCCCAAAGCGATCGAGATCGTGCGCAATATCTCCGAACAACGGCGTCGAGAGATCCACGCCTTGTCTTCGATGTGGGCCATCTAGGCCGAGCACTTCGTTGCGAGGTGCGGTGCGTTGTGGTGCGGTTTTGTAGGAGCAAGGATGAAGCGGCGTATGGTGTTTTGGTCTTGGTGGCTGGGATGGCTGGTCGGTCTCGTGGTGATGAGTTGCAACGCCCCGGCACCCGTGAGCGTAGCAGCCATCCGCCCTGCAAGTGCCTCGAACCAACAAGACGCGACGTTGACGATCTTGGGTGAAGGTTTTGACAGCAGCGCGAAAGCGTGGTTGATCGGCAAAGATGGGCAGAAGATCGCGTTGGTGGCGTTGCGGATCTTGACGCCACAAAAAGCCGAAGTCTTGCTTGCAAAAGGCGGACAGGCGGGGATATACGATCTGCTGTGGGAGCAAGGCGGTATAGAGAAGCGGTTGGGGGGAGCGTTTGAGATCTTGGCGGGGGCGCTGACGATCGATGTGGTCGATGTGGGACAAGGCGATGCGTTGTTGATCCGCGTATCGAGCGGAAAGAGCGTCTTGATTGATGCAGGGCGCGAAGAAGATGTCGACGCGTTGATCAGCTTTTTGCGTGCCGAAGGCGTGACGCGCTTTGATTATGTGATCGCTACACATTACGACACCGATCATGTCGGTGGATTCGCCAAGTTGGTGTATGGTCCAGATGGTCGCCCCAATACCGAAGACGATCGTCGAGCCACCGAAGGTTGGTGGGATCGTGGTGGTTTTAGCAAAAGCACCTCGTACGCTTCTGTGCGCGATCTATTTCCCTCTATCCGAAAGATTCTTGACGGTAGCGATGCATCTTCTTTTCCGAGCATCGATCTCGGCGCAGGAGTCAAGCTCCAAGTCGTCACCGCCAACGGAGCCGTCCTTCAAAAAGATGGCAGCATCCAACGCATCAACTGCCTTGATGATGAAAACTGCCGTAGCATCGGAACCATGATCTCTCTTGGGAAGTTCCGGTTTTGGACGGCAGGCGATCTCACAGGAGGAGGCATCGAAACCCCCGATGTCGAATCCACCCTAGCTCGGATCATCGATCCTGTCGACGTTTACCGCGCTCACCATCACGGCAGCCGCACCAGTTCAACGCAAACATTGCTGGATGCTTTAAAGCCCCAAGCCATCGTGATCAGTGCAGGCCGTCAGAATAGCTATTGTCATCCAAGCGATGAAGTCCTCAAACGCTTGATCCCCATTCCCGCGATCGCTCTTTTTGTCACCACCTCCGGCATGATCGACGCCGAAAAGTGTGGCTTTGCCACCAACGAACTGGTCTTTGGCATGGGAGACCGCGCCCTCTTAAATGCCGGGAATATCCGCATTCAGGCTGGTGAAGATCGCTATACCATCCGTTCTGCCGCTGGTGAGGTCCGCAGCTACACGACCCGTTAGTCGGACCAAGAAGAGTCCACAGAAGGCACGGAAAACACGGGAGGAAGACGACCAAAGGGAGTCTCGCGCATTGGAGAGAAAGTATGGAAGGGGGTTTTCGTGAGTGGGTTGGTTGAATTTGGGATTCGCTGTCCGAGTTGCCGACAAGGTTTGTTGGAGCGATCAGAGCAGGGCGATGCGAGATGTGGTGCGTGTGGTGCGGGTTATTCGATCGAATCGGGTGTGGTTTGTTTGCTTGCGCCGGGTCGGGAGCCTCGGACACTTGCTCAAGCCGCGATGGAGTGGCCGCCGTTGATTCGTATCTACGAAAGCCGATTGTGGCGACGCAATCCTCTTTTTGCGATGGTGACGGGGATCTCGTTCGAGCAAGAGTATGCGTTGATCAACGAGGCGTTGGGGCTTCGAGAGGGAGATCGTCTGCTCGATCTTGCTTGTGGTCCGGGTATTTATGCGCGGCGTTTTGCGCGTGTGGTTTCGCAAGGCGTTGTTGTGGGGTTGGATCTGTCCGTTCCGATGTTACGGTATGCTCAACAAAAAGCCACGGCACAGGGACTGCGGAATCTGTTGTTTGTTCGGGGCGATGCGATGGCGCTTCCGTTTGGAGAAGGGTATTTCGATGCGGTGAATTGTTGTGGGGCGCTGCATCTTTTTCCCTCCGTCACACAAGCATTGAGCGAGATCGCTCGTGTGTTGCGCCCAAAGGGGCGATTTTCTGCCGCAGTGTTTCGTCGATCGGAGGGCGAACGTGCAGCCCAAGGCACTGCTCGACAACGCGCCGTATCGGGTGTCGACGCCTATTCTCTCACGCAGATAGGTGCGTTGTTTGAAGAGGCAGGGCTGTGTGACGTCACGTTTTTGCACAAAGGTTCGCGTTGGCTTGTTGTGAGCGCTCAGAAAGCAGGATAAGGGGGAGATACGACGGCGGCGAGGGCGGACACGCCAGAGATCGTCAAGCCGTCCAAGCAGAAAACAGGAGGATGTCAGATACGACGGCGGCGAGGGCGGACGAGGAAGAAGAGCAAAGCAAAGAAGAAGAACAAGGCTGGTTCTGTGGGTGAGAGAGAAGTGCAGCTACACCCGGGGGATTGGTAGCGGGATTCTGCGGTGGGATCGTCGTTTTGGTTGCCTGTTTGTTTGTTGTCGTCTTCTTTGGCGACGGTGTCGGATGCTTGGGGGGTGTCTTGGGTGGGGTTGTCTTGGGCGGTGGGATCGTCGTTGTGGGAAGGGCCGTCTTGTTGGGGGTCGTTGTCTTGGGGCGAGGCGTCTGCGTTTGTTTCGGTGGAGATCTCGGTGGTTGCGCCATCTTGTGTGGACTCGTTGTTGTTTTCGTCCGAAGGCTCGGCGCTGGGTTCTTGTCCGTTGGGGAGGCAGACGGTTTTGTCGCCTTGGAGGATACAATGGCTGCCATCGGGGCAGGTGACAAGGAAACAAGCATCGACGCAAGTTCCGGCGACACAGCGTTTTCCTGTTGCGCAATTCGTGTTTTTGCAAGCGTCACCGATACAGACGCCATTTTCGCAGGTGAGTCCGGCGGGACATTCACCGCCGCTGCACTTGCGGCGGCACTCTCCCGCGTTGCACACCAAACTCGGCGGGCAGAGGGGGTTTCCGTTGGTTTCGTTGTCGATCTGGCCGTCGCAGTTGTTGTCTTTGCCGTCGCAGATCTCGTTGTTGGGTTTGGGGGCGTCGCAGTTTGTCCATTGGCCGTTGGTACAGGTCTCTTTGCCTTCGCCGCAGGCCGAGCTACAGGTGCGAGCGAGTCCGTTGTCGATCACGCCGTCGCAGTCGTCGTCTTTGCCGTTGCAGGTCTCGGATTCGGGAGAAGGGCCAGAGCAACCGCCCCATTTTCCGCCTTGACAGGTGGCGGTGCCTTGACCACAAGGGCCTTGGCAAGGGCGTGGTGTGAGTCCGTTGTCGATCTGGCCGTCGCAATCGTCGTCTTTGCCGTTGCAGTCTTCGGCTTGTGGTTTGGGGGCATCACAAAAGGCCCATTGACCGGCGATACAGCGTTCTTTTCCACTTCCGCAAGTGGTGGAACAAGCGCGTTCAGGGACGTTGTTGTCGACGAGGCCGTCGCAATCGTCATCGGTGTTGTTGCATTGTTCGGGGGCGGGCTGACGGGCGCTACAGCTTTCCCACTTGCCAGCTTTGCAGATCTCAAAGCCCGTCCCACAAGCGTTGCTGCAAGATTGGGTGAGGTTTTCGTCGATCAATCCGTTGCAATCGTTGTCGATCCCATCGCAGATCTCGGGTGTAGGGGCTTTTCCAGCGACGGAACATTCAACGCCCGTTCCGTCGGACTTGCATACAAACGTCCCTGTTTCTTTGCAAGCGCCCATGCCCACAGAACAGGGCTGGCCCTTGGTTGGGAAGTCTTCGTCGACTTTGCCGTCGCAATCGTCGTCTTGTCCGTTGCAGATATCTTTGTCGCGGGGTGGGATATTGGCGGTGTGAAAGTTGTTGGTTTTGTCGCATTCGTTGCGGGTTTGTTTGCCGGAGCCGTCGTCGTCGGCGGCGGCGTAAGCGCGGTTGGGGAGTGTGGGGAGAGGGGTCACGGAGACGGTGAGGAAGATGCCTTGGCCGGGTTCGATGTCGCGGGTGGTGAGGACGGTGGCGAGTTTTTGTTTAAGGCCCGTGGGATCGCCTTGATAGATCGTGACGGGGAGTTGGGCGGGGATCTTTTTTGCACCTTGATTGAAGATCCAGACGCCCGCAAGGAGTTTGTTGGGAGCGCTATCGCAAGCGAACCGTAGATCTTTGAGGATGAGATCTGCGGCTTGGAAAAGTCCCGATCCTTGGACGTTTTGGCGAAAGTTGTTCAGGCTCGGTAGCTTCCAGTTTTCAATTGGTTTTTTAGGAGGCTGTCCAAAACGGTGGCCGGGCGGGCAAAACGGATCGGTCGGGCCTGTGCAGATGTTGGTGACGTTGTAAGCGTGTTGGTTCCAGACGTTGCGGGTGTCGACCCAGTTGTCGAGGGTGTCACGAAAGACCCGCAGCCGTCGCATGGAGCCGTTGTTCGAACTAAAGACGATCTCGGCGCGACCATCGTTGTTGACGTCTACGATCACGGGATATTCGAGCGTGGTGGCCGAGCTATTGGCGGTGGAATAAAGAACACTGCCTGTCGTGCCGTTGAAAACGCGCATATAGACTTCGTCGTTGTAGACGACTTCGGCCTTGCCATCGCCTTCAAAGTCAAAGACAGAAGAGCCTGTTTGGGCGGAAGAGTGGTCTTGGGTTTTGAAGGACCACAACAGCGTGAGTTTTTTGTTGGGGATATCGACGGAATAAACGACGTAGTAGTCACGCCCAGCCGAAGCGATATCGGGGTTTTTATCACCGTTAAAGTCGGCGACTGTCGGCGGACCACCGCCACCGCCCGGGATGGCGATACTGGCGATCAATGCGCCTGTTTGGCCATGATGAACGCGGATGGCTCCTCCGCTAACGACCACGACTTCGGGCTTTCCGTCTTTGTCAAAGTCTGCGACCGCAGGATATCCGTCCGAAGCACCGTTGCTCCACATCGTGCTGCAATCTTTACGAAAAGCCCGTGAACCCGTCACGATCTCTTGGATGCCATCCCCATCAAGATCGGCGATCACCGAAACAGGCCGAACATCGGGAGAGCCGTTGCCCCCCGTTCCTTGGCAAAGAACCAAGCCATCGCTTCCGCGTACGACGGCGCTTCCGACGATCACTTCGACGTTTCCGTCCCCATCGAGATCGGCGATTGCAGGCCCCCCCCAACTCACCGTAAGAGGGACGACTTGGCCGTTGGCGTCATGGCTTACCCACTTGAATTTGCCCGTGTTGTCGAAGGCCAAGAGGCCACTATTCCACACACTTTTTCCAGCGTAGCGGGGGGCGACGATATCAGGTTTGCCGTCGTTGTCGATATCGCCGACCGCGATCGCGCCCAAACCGTTGACGCGGTAGGCTGGATCGCTGACGGTAAAGATCTCTTGGCCGTTGTCACCGCGCAGCGCACGAACCACGCCTTCTTCAGCGTAAGAACCGCCGCTGACGTAGCTGGTAAAGATCACAGAGGGCATATCTTTTTCGTCGATCTTTCCGTCGTTGTTGGAGTCTTGGAGCGCCATGACGACAGGCGTCATCATCACGTTTGCAAAGGTCGGAAGGATCGAGCTTCCCGCCCACTCCCAAAGCGGAGAGGGGGAAAATTGGCCGATGGGTGGGCGATAGGTGCATTGTGCGTTGGTGGGGATCTGGGGAAAGCATCGTTTGAGTTCGAGGTTGCAGTAATTTCCCGCTGCGCAGTCGGCCTGTTGTTGGCAAGCAGGGCCTTGGTTGGTGCAAGCCCCTTGGTAGCAGAACTGTTGGTTTGCACAACAAGAAGTCCCGCATTGTTGGGCGATGAGGCATTGTGCGGTGGCAGAGCTTGGGAGAAGCCACAAGCCCCACACCACACAGACCGCGAAGCCAAGGGAGGCGGCGTGGGAGCGGTGGAATAGAGCGGAAAGAAGCGGCTTGAAGAGGCCGTCCCTCAGCAAAGGAGAAGCACAAGAGCAAGAGTGTTTTTGAGCCATGATGCCACCTAAAAGCAATTAAGGGGGAGTGGTACGATACCCAAGTGATGTACACATAAAGAAGAGTGCGTATGCGCCCGACTATAGGGCAGCCACAGGGATCTGCCCCTACCTCTTTATGATCACACAACGGGCGGATTTCGTACCACACCAAACAACAGGAAGATCTGCGCACTTCGCACATCAAGTATCGAGAGGATCGAGCGTTTGGTTGTGAGCGGGGGAAACGTCGAACAAGCAGAGATGGTGGAGAGATGGAGAGGTTTGGAGAAGACGGGGGGTTAGGCGACGGGGCGACGGCGGCGTGCAAAAGCGATGAGCAAGAGGAAAAGACCGAAGAGAAGGGCTGCTTCGCTGGATGCGACGCTTGTACAAGCACAGCCCGGGCTTTGGTACCGCCCACCTGTGTTGTCTTGGTCTTTTGTATTTCCTGTTTGGGTGCCGCCTGTTTCTTTTTGTCCGCCGTCTGTGGTGTTGTCCTGCTCGGTGTTGGTGTTGTTCTCGGTGTTGGTCGGAAATTCGGTGTTGTTTTCGGCGTTTGTGTTTTCGGCGTTTGTGTTTTCGGTGTTTGTGTTTTCGGTGTTTGTGTTTTCTGTGCTGGGATTTTCGGGTGTGGTGGCTTTGTGGCACTGTGCGTTTCCATCAAGGACGACGCAGGAAGCGCCTGAGGGGCATTGGATGCCGTGACAAGGGTCGTGGTCACAGACGCCCCCGTAGCAAGTGCGTCCTGTGGGGCATTGGACACCCACACAGGGATCACCGACACATTTTCCAGCGATACATGTTTGGCCTTGGCTGCATTGGACGCCATCGCAGGGGCCTGTTTGTTTGGGATCGTCTTCGCACTTGCCGTCAACGCAGCGTTGTTTGGCGGAGCATTGGACATCCGTGCAACTGTCGACGCACTTTCCTTCGCGACAGAATTGGCTTGTGCTGCATTTGACGCCGCTGCATGGGTCGGAGACGCATTGCTTGTTGACGCAGCGCTGTCCGTTTGGACAGCCTTGGGTATAACAGCTTTGTTCTTCGCACTTTCCGGCTTTACAGAGGGAGCCGTCGGGGCAGGTGACAAAGAAGCAAGCATCGATACATTTTCCAGCGACGCAGCGTTTGTCGGGATCACAGGTCATGCTTTTGCAGGGATCGCCGATGCAGATACCATTTTCGCAGGTAAGTCCGGCGGGGCATTCGCCCTTGTTGCACTTTTGGCGGCATTGTCCGTCGCTACAGACCAACCCAGAGGGGCAGAGGGGGTTTCCGCTGGTTTCGTTGTCGATCTGACCATCGCAGTTGTTGTCCTTGCCGTCGCAGATCTCGTTGCTGGGTTTGGGGGCGCTGCAATTTTCCCATTGGCCGTTTTTGCAGATCTCTTTGCCTTCGCCGCAGGCCGAGCTACAGGTGCGGGTGATGCCGTTGTCGATCACACCGTCGCAATCGTCGTCTTTGCCGTTGCAGATCTCGGTTTCGGGAGAAGGGCCAGAGCAACCGCCCCATTTTCCGCCTTGACAGGTAGCGGTGCCTTTTCCACAAGGGCCTTGGCAGGGGCGTGGTGTGAGTCCGTTGTCGATCTGGCCGTCGCAGTCGTCGTCTTTGCCGTTGCAGTCTTCGGCTTGTGGTTTGGGGGCATCACAAAAGGCCCATTGACCGGCAACACAGCGTTCTTTTCCACTGCCGCAAGCGGTGGAACAAGCGCGTTCGGGGACGTTGTTGTCGACTTGACCATCGCAGTTGTCGTCGATGTTGTTGCATTGTTCGGGAGAAGGTTGGCGGGCGCTACAGCTTTCCCACTTGCCATTTTTGCAAACTTCAAAGCCTGCGCCACAAGCGCTACTACAAGCTTGGGTGAGGTTTTCGTCGATCAATCCGTTGCAATCGTTGTCGATCCCGTCGCAGATCTCGGGTGTTGGGGGCTTGGCGGCTGCGGCACATTGGGTTCCGTTACCATCGGCCTGACAGACCCACGTTCCTGTGTTTTTACAAGCGCCAGCACCGACTTCGCACGATTGTCCGAGGGTAAGGAAGAAGTCTGCGTAGCTGAGTGTTGCTGTTTGAAGGACTGGACTATCGCGACTGTCCGAAGTTTCGAGTAAGAATTCGATCTCGACAAAGCGGTTGGGAGTGATGCCGAGGGGCTGTCCTTTTCCGGTGTAAAGCCCCCATGCAGCGGTCGCAAGAGCAGCTTGGGTCAGCGCACTACGCGCACGCACTTTGATGGTTTTTTGGGGGCTGGTATTTGAATCGGTCCACGTCACGGAGTTGAAGTGAGACTTGCATTGCGAGTCAAAGACTTGGCGGATGGTACCCGAAGAAGGAGCCACGATCGCAAACAGCGTAAAGCCCGTCATATCCGAGTAAGTGTAGGGGTTGGATTGTACTGGAGAAGAGCAAGCACAAGCACACGCACCCGGGACGAAACAAAAGCAAGGCTTGGTTCCACCAACGTCGCAGATCGGATAGGCCCCGACTTTGGCACCGTTTGAGGTGTTGAGTTTGTAGGCGAGACCTTCGCTGTAAGAGTTGGCCCATGTAAAACCTTTGGAGTCGACGGCGATCCCGATGGTATGGAGTCCAACGTCTGTGTAGTTGGTGGTCGTGCCAGCAGCGGCGTTGATAAACGAGACGAGGCGGGTATTGGCACCGGCAGCATCGTTTGAACAAGCTACCCACACGTTGCCGTTTCCGTCGATGGCGACGCCACGTCCCATTCCGCCGATCGGGTAATCTTGGCGAGCGCCTGTTTGTGCGTTGAATTTGTACAAGACGCGATTGCCGTAAGAAGCGGCCCAGACGTTGCCGTTTCTGTCGGCGGCGATGCCATAAACACTCGGAGCGGAGTATTCGCCCGTCACGGTGCCGGTCGTCGAGTCGATCCGAACCACAGTTCCACGGCATCGCGCAGACACCCAGATATTGTTGAAGGAGTCTGTGGCGAGTCCGTAGGTACAGATGCGTGGGTCAAGGACGCGTCGTTTGATCTGATAGCTGGTTCCATCGATCTGTACGACAGAATAGTTGCTTCCGCTGTAGGCTCCCCAACCCCCCGCCCAGATATCGCCGTTCTTGTCGACGGTCACACCCCGAGGACCGGGAGCGACGTTGTGCGAGACGATAAACTTTCCTTCGGCGGTGACCGCTGCTACATAGTTGGACGATCGCAAGCCGACCCACACATTTCCGCGTGAGTCGACCGTTGTCCGCGAAGGGCTTCCACCGATGTTGTTTTGTTTGAAGTCATAAGTCCAAAGGATGGCACCTGTGCGCGTGTCCATCTTGACGATGGTGTTGAGTCCTGAGTTGGGCAGGTAGATAAAAGGGGTTTCGTTGTACTGTTGTTTGGCTGGATCGTAAAAGATCTGCGCAGCCCCGGGGGTTTTGTTGGTGTCGACGTTGGTTGCAGAACCGGCCTTCCAATCGGCTTGTGTGTTCCATGTCTTGGTTTTGGGGTTGGTTTGTTGCGCGAACGCTTCAGACCATGACCAAAGCGCACACGCGATCATCCCTAACAATAGGGATCGATGGATGCTTTGGATGTTCATTTTTTATCCTCCTGCGCTGTGTTGACCATGTGCCGAGTAAGATAGCGAAGATCGTTTGGATTCTATCGTGGATCGTCTCAGTTTGCCAAGATTTGATATCTTTCTGAGGAGTCGTTGTTTGCGAACAATGCGGCCTTTGCGTGAGCCTTTTGTGGGCTGACCCCGATGTTTCGGGGATGTTGGTTCTGCTTGCATCCTGCCTGCTCTGGCTTGTTGCTTTGGAAGTGTTCGCAGCTCAACAAGGCTTGAGCCGATCCATCGTTTTCGGGTATGGCGCGCCATTTGTTGCGTTGGCGCTGTCGCGTTGGTTGCGTGGCGATTTGCAGTGTCCGCTGCTCTGCCGTATGCGCTCATACGAGAGCCGAGAGATGCGTGATCGAAGGGTCGATGCGAGCCGCTGTCGACGCCCTGTTGTTGGGCAGCACAGGGGGTCCCTACGTTTTTCGATCACGCCCCCTGCGGATTTCGCACTCATCAGCACAGACCCAAGAGGGGCTTGCTTTGGCTCATCTGTTTTTTTTTGAACCTTTGTTCTTGACTTTTTTTGAACTTTTGTTAAACCAAAAAGCCTTGTTGGGTTAAGCCGCGTGTAGAGATGGGTATTTTGGTTGATTTTGCGCGGGAGTAGGTGACGTGAGGGGTTTGAGATGAAAAAGATACGAGGATGGTTGTGTGGTGTGAGTTTGTTGTTGGGTGTGGTCGTGGTGTTGGTGGCGTGTGATGGGAAAGCGCCGACAGGTGAGCAAACGACCGAGAACAGCGGTGTAGAGTCGGATCAAGAAAAAGCGGTGGTGGAGTTGGGGAGCGAAAACACGCCGGATGGATCTGTCGAAGCGGGTATTGAGTCGCAGCCCGAGGCGCAAGTCGAGCCGACGACTGAGCCGACGACTGAGCCGACGACTGAGCCGATGCAGCCCGAAGCAACGACCGAACAGGTCTCGCCCGAGCCGACGACCGAGTCCGTACAGCCCGAAGCAACGGCTGAACAGATCTTGCCTGAACCAACCCCCGAGTCCGTGTTGCCCGAACCGCAGCCAGACGGTGTGCTGGGAGCAGATTACAGCAAAGACGGTCCGATGAATGTGTCGAGTGTCCCTCGGCGTGATATCACGTTGCCGACGAGTACGGGCTGTGGGAAGTTTTGCAAGGTGTTTGTGGAAGTCAGTTATCCCGATGGCAGCGCGATCGCGGGGCCGTATCCGCTGGTGCTCTTCTCGAACGGATTTTTGCTCAAGTCATCGTATTATGCGAGCTATGCCAAACGCTTTGCTTCGTGGGGATATGTGGTGGTGCGTTGGGATACCGATGGCGAAGATCCAACACCGATCATCGGTAAGGGAGCGGTAGATCACGATGCGTTGGGCAAGATGATCGTCGAGCTGATCTCTTGGGCGGATGCCCAATCCAAAGATCCCGCTTCTGCGCTGCGTGGGAAGTTGGACGCATCCAAAACGTATGCGGTGGGCCATTCACGCGGTGGGAAGGCGAGTGCGCTTGCAGCAGGGCTTGATCCACGCATCAAGCTGTATTTTGGCATCGACCCTGTGAACTCCAATCCACCGCTGAGTTCAAAGCGCGTGGATGCGCTGCCTGAGTTGGCAAAAAGCGCAGCACCCGTTGGGGTCGTGGGTTCCGACAACAACACGGGAGGTTTCCAACCCTGCACGCCTGTCAACGACAACTACACCAAGTTCTACGACGCAGTTTCGCGCAGCGCGTGGGAGATGCACGTTGTCAACAGCGGCCATATGCAATTTCTCGACAATACGACAAGTTGCGGCTTTACATGCTCGGCTTGTTCCGACGGTTCGACACCGAGTATGCGTGTGCGCGACCTCACGCAAACGATGATGATCGCGTGGGGAGAAAAGCACTTCCGAAGTGCCGATATCACGGTCTATTTGACGGGTGCGTGGTCACAACAAGCGACGCAGGCAGGACACGCGAAGTTTCGTCGTAAGTGAGCTTTTGTGTGTGCGCCGTAAGTGAGTTTTTTGGGGCGGGTGGTACAGGCTTTTTAGTGATAGAAAGGAACGGGCGAGGGGCAAGTCGCCATTTGTGAGTTTTTGTGGGGGGGTGTTGCAGGGAGGGGAGCGTGTGTTAGTGTTTTGGCCTTTCGTGTGCTGAAAAGCTGCGCGTGTTGTGGGTGAGGCTCTGGATCTTCGATCTGTTTTGGGGCGCGTTCAACAAGGCGCGCTGTCATCGGAAAGGTCGAGGGTGGAGTGATGTTGTGGTGTCGGGCAGTCGTGCGTGGGATCGGGATCGGATGGTGTGGTTGGTTGATGATGCTGTGGTCGTGCCAAGCGCCACAAGAACCGGGCTGTGGGGATGGAAAGACGCTGTGTTCAGCGCGATGCGTGGATCTTGCGAGTGATGTGGGCCATTGTGGGGCGTGTGGGAAAGCGTGCGGCGCAACCGAGCGTTGTGTAAAAAGCCGATGTGTCGGGCTTTGCGATGGAAAACAAGTGCGTTGTGGCGAGGCTTGTGTGGATGTGCAAGCGACACGTGCGCATTGTGGGGCGTGTGGGAAAGCGTGCGGTGCAACAGAAGCTTGTGTGGAAGGGCGTTGTGTGTCTTCGTGCGGGTCGTTGGGGAAAGTCGCGTGCAGTGAGACGTGTGCGGATCTACAGACGGATGTTGCGCATTGTGGTGTGTGTGGGAAGGCTTGTGATGTGACGGAACGATGCGTGTCTGGGGTGTGTTCGTGTGCTTCAGGAGAAGGCCGATGTGCGGGGCGTTGTGTCGATCTGCGAGCCTCACGAGAACATTGTGGGGCGTGCGGTGTGGCTTGTGCGGATGGTCAGTCCTGTGCGAGCGGAGTGTGCGTTGCAGTATGCCCTGAAGCGACGCCGTTGTTGTGTTTGGGCGGATGTATCGATGTCACGCGAGATTCCCGTCATTGCGGGGGATGTGGGAAGGCGTGTGCGCTGGATCAAGAATGTGTCGGGGGTCAGTGCCTTTGTGCAGAGGGGCTGATGCGTTGTGGGGATCGTTGTGTGGATGTGATGGCGAATGGTGCGCATTGTGGGGCGTGTGGTTTGGCCTGCGAAGGGGGGCAGGTTTGTTCGGCGGGGGCGTGTGTGGCTTCGTGTCCTGCGGCGACAGCGACGGTTTGTTTGGGAGGTTGTGCGGATACGCAAAACAACTCATTGCATTGCGGTGCGTGTGGGAAAGGGTGTACGTGGGGGCAGTATTGTGAAAAGGGAGCGTGTCGTTGTCCCGAAGGACAGGGCTTTTGCGATGGGGCGTGTGTGGATCTGAAGGTGGATCGGCTGCATTGTGGGGCGTGCGGGAAGGCTTGCGCGGGGGGGCAGCTTTGCGATGAGGGCGCGTGCGTTGCGAACTGTGCGGCCTCCAAAAAGGCGTGTTATGGGGGTTGTGTGGACGTATCAAACAATCCGCGTCATTGCGGGGGATGTGGTGTGGTTTGTCGCGCAGGGACGGGCTGTGTCAAAGGGCAGTGTCAGTGCGCGGCAGGTCAAGTGCGTTGTGGTCGGTCATGTGTGGAAGTGGCGGCAGATCCGTTGAATTGTGGGCGTTGTGGTCTGGCTTGTGGGATGGGCGAGCGTTGCGTGGAGGGGCGTTGTGAAGTGGGTTGCAGTCCTTCGTATCCAGATCGCTGCGGAGATCGTTGTGTGGATCGCAAGCGCGATAACGCGCATTGTGGGGCGTGTGGCGTGGCCTGCCCGCAAGGGCAGCTTTGCGTGGAAGGCAAGTGCGCGTTGAACTGCCCTGCTGGACAGAGTCCGTGTGATGGGATCTGTGCGGATCTGCAAACAGACACGCTGCATTGTGGTGTGTGTGGGAAGGCTTGTGCCTCGTACGAGCGTTGTGTCGCGGGAGTGTGTGCTTGCGAAGAAGGCGTGGGACGGGCGTGTTATACGGGTCCAGCGGGGACGGAAGGAAGAGGCGTCTGCAAGGGCGGCGTCTCGCATTGCAAACAAGGCCAGTGGTCGGCGTGTGTGGGCGAAGTGTTGCCCTCTGCGGAGATCCCGCAAGATCGGTTGGACAATAACTGCGATGGCCAAGTCGACGAAGTCGTGCCGTAAGAAGGGGGAGTCGTGATGAGTCGGATATTTGGAAAGAAGCGAGTGTTTGGGATATTCGGAGATAGGCGAGCGTTTGGGATATTCGGAGATAGGCGAGCGTCTGGGATGGTGGGGATGCGACATCGCAACTCCATCTTGTCCGATGGACGGGTGCGGGTCGATACGCGAGGCCATGAGAGCGTCGATCAGGTATTTGTGAAAGAGCGGGCAAGGCAACCGGTCGATACGCGAGGCCATGAGAGCGTCGATACGCGAGGCCATGAGATGTTTGGGATGCGAGCCGATGGGGGCGAAAGCGTTTGGAATGAGCTTTCGTGTCGAGCCATCGCCAAAAGACAGCAGGCAAAGGGTCAAAAGATGCAGCAGCGAATCGGTGTATGGGGCTTTTGGCGTGGCGTGATGGTGTTGTTGTGGGGGATGTGGGGAGTGGCCTGTCAGCCTCCCCAGCCCTCTTTGTTGTGTGAAACGGGAAAAGCCCGTTGTGGCGAGGCTTGTGTAGACGTCACGCAAGATCCGAAGCATTGTGGGGTGTGTGGGGCGGTGTGCCGTTCGGAGGAGCGCTGTGACAAGGGCTTGTGTGTGTTGCGTTGCGCGGCTGGGACGCAAGATTGCGCAGGGAATTGTGTGGATATCTTGGCAAGCGAAAAGCATTGTGGCGCGTGCGCAAAAGCCTGTGCAACGGGCGAGCGTTGTTTTTTGGGTCGATGTGTTTCAGCTTGTCCGCCCAATCTCCCCGATCTTTGCGAGGGGACGTGCGTGGACAAACGATCGGACCGCAAGCATTGTGGGGCGTGTGGTGAGATCTGTGCGGTGGGCCGAGTCTGCCAAGAAGGCGGATGCCGCTGTCCTATCGGGCAGTTCTTGTGTGGGAGTACTTGTGTCGATCCGATGACCAGTACGCAACACTGCGGAGATTGCAAGCGCCCTTGTGCAGAGGGCCAGATCTGTGCAAGCGGAACGTGCGTTCCTTCGTGTCCATCGGCAACACCGACGACGTGCTTTGGGGGATGTGTTGATACGCAAAGCCACCGCTTGCATTGTGGGGGATGCGGTCGGGTTTGTTTGGCTGGACAAAGCTGCTCTGCGGGGAAGTGTTTGTGCGCCGAAGATATCACGGAGTGCGGAGATCGTTGTGTCGATCTGACCTCGGATTATGCGCACTGTGGGGCGTGTGGGGCGGCTTGTGCGGGAGGTCAGTTGTGTGCTTTCGGCGGTTGTGTGACGTCATGTCCTGCGGCAACACCCACCGCTTGTTTCGGCGGATGCGTCGACACACAAAGCAATCGATTGCATTGCGGAGCCTGCGGTACAGCCTGCGGAGCAGGGCAATCTTGTATCCAAGGCAAGTGTGTGTGCCCTCCCAATCAAAAGCTTTGTGATGGTGTTTGCGTCGATCCTCGCGCCAACTTCCAACATTGCGGGACGTGTATGCAGATCTGCGCGATGGGTGAGGTGTGTGGTGACGCGAAGTGCCAGATCCAATGCCCTGCGGCGACGGCGACGATCTGCTTTGGTGGTTGTGTCGATCTGCAAAGTGATACGTTGCATTGTGGCGGATGTGGCAAGCGTTGCGGCTTTGGAACGGCGTGTGAAAAAGGCCAGTGCGTTTGTGCTGTGGGGTTTGCGCTGTGTGGAGGGCGTTGTCAAGACCTTCAAAACGCACGTGCGCACTGTGGGGCGTGTGGCAAGGCGTGTGGGCCAACCGAGTCTTGCGTCAAAGGGGCGTGTGAGCCTGTGTGTTTGCGTGAAGCCCCGACGCGCTGTGGTGCGTTGTGCGTCGACACAAAGCAAGATGCCCGTCATTGCGGAAGCTGCGACAAAGCCTGTGCGCAAGGCGAGCGTTGCCGAGATGGTCAGTGCGTTCCCGAATGCCCTGTGGGGCAGACTCTTTGCGCGGGACAATGCTTCGATCTGCAACGTTCTTTGCAGCACTGCGGGACGTGCGGAAATGCTTGCGCGGCAGGGTCGGTGTGTAAAGCGGGGCGGTGCGATTGTGTGGATGGCGCTGTGCGCTCTTGCTATGAGGCTCCCGCCGCCACCAAGGGCGTGGGGCCTTGTGTCGCAGGTGAACAACGCTGTACAGCGGGTGTTTGGGGCCCTTGCACAGGGCAGGTATTGCCGAGTATCGAGATCAAGGACGGTGTGGACAATGATTGCGATGGGATGGTCGATGAGTCCGTACAAGTTCAACTTTTTGCGGGAAATTCGCTGCTGAAAAATGGTGGATTGCTGGAGGCGCGCTTTCATCAACCCGCACAGATCGTCTCGGATAGTGCGGGAAATCTGTATCTTGCAGATACCGCCAACCACATGATCCGAAAGATCGATCCACAAGGCAACGTGACAACCTTCGCAGGGACGGGTGTTCCAGCATTCAAAGACGGGACCGCTCTCCAAGCCACCTTCCAGCACCCCGAAGATCTCGCCTTTGACAGCAAAGGAAACTTGTACATCGCAGACACAGGCAACCACGCCATCCGCATGATCGATCTACAAGGCAACGTCAAGACGATCGCAGGTGCCGGAAAGTCGGGATTTCAAGATGGATCTGGTGGACAAGCGCTGTTCTTTTCTCCGCGTGGGATCGCGTTCGATAAAAATGGGACGCTTTTTGTTGCAGATACGGGCAACCACGCGATCCGCAAAGTCGATCCACAAGGCCAAGTTAGCCTGATCGCAGGAAATGGCGTCGCTGGATTTAGTGATGGTACGGGCAAGATGGCTCAATTCGACGAACCCACCGATCTGGTCATCGACTCCGCAAACAACCTGTACGTCGCCGATTCGCAGAACCATCGCATCCGAAAGGTCGATGACAAGGGCGTCGTCACCACCTTTGCAGGGGCGGGCCTTGCAGACTTTCTTGATGGAAAAGCTCAACAAGCGCGCTTTAAGGCTCCGCGTGGTCTGCTCTTGGACGGGGCTGGAAACCTGTACGTCGCCGATGCCTTTAACCATCGTATCCGCAAGATCGACGCTCAAGGCAACGTCTCCACTCTTGCAGGGACGGGAAATGCAGGGTTTAAGGACGACACAGGCTTGAATGCGCAGCTCTATCGGCCTTCTGGACTGGCGCTCGATAACAAAGGCGACTTGATGATCGTCGACACAGAAAACAAGCGTGTTCGCAAACTGTCGCTGAATACGGGGATTGTCACCACGTTGACGGGCGATGATCCGCGTGGTTTTGTCGATGGTTCGGTCGGGCAAGCCAAGTTCAATCGCGTTTCCGCTGTCACCACCGATCTCACCAACGGAGATGTGTTTGTGGCCGACAGCGAGAATCATCGCATCCGAAATGTCGATCCCAAGGGCCTGACCACCACGCTGTCTGGAACGGGCCAAGCGGGTTATTTGGACGGTGATGCGGCGACGGCTCGTTTTCAATCGCCGCGTGGCTTGGTGTTTTCGCACTCTTCTCGGATGCTTTACGTTGCCGACACGCGAAACCATCGCATCCGCATCGTCGATCTCCAAGGAAAGGTGACGACCCTCGCAGGAGACGGAACAGCGGGCTTGCGTGATGGTGCGGCGATGCAAGCCAACTTTCGTGAGCCTCAAGGTCTTGCCCTCGATGAAGCCGCCAACCTCTTGTACGTAGCAGACACAGGCAACCACGTGATCCGCTTGATTGATCTCGCGGCAGGGCAAGTCAAAACCTACGCAGGAGACGGCACGTTGGGCTTTGTCGATGCAGACGCAACCAAGGCGCGTTTTGCCGCTCCTCAAGGTATCGCGTGGCAACAAGGGGTGGGGTTGCTTGTGGCGGATACGCAGAATGTGCGGATTCGGCTGGTGGATACCAAGCAGCAAGTTCGAACTGTCGCAGGAGCCGGCAAAGTCGCACGCACAGACGGCGAGGCGTTACGAGCCAACTTTCTCGAACCGATCGGCTTGTTGGTGGGGCGCGACAAACGCCTGTATATCACCGATCAAACAAGCATCCGATGGTTGGAAAAGGGGCGCGTTCAAACCTTTGTGGGGGCGAGCTATGCAAGCTATCTCGACGGCGATATCTCTGTGGCTTCGTTTGGACAGATCTGGGGTCTGGTGCAACGCTACGACGGTGCCTTGGTTGCGGCAGATCAGGGATACCACCATCTGCGCTTGATCCAGTGAAGACAAAGAAAGGCACACAGTAGCCTTTCGCCGAAAAGAAATGGAGGTTGGTTCGTGGATATCTTGGTGATCTCTGTGGTTGCTTTTTTGGCGTCGGGGCTGACTCTTTTTTCTGGGTTTGGTTTGGGTACGCTCTTGATGCCGGTTGTTGCGCTTTTTTTCTCGGTTGACGTGGCGATCGCGATGACTGCGATGGTTCACTTGGCGAACAACCTTTTTAAGGTTGTTTTGCTTGGCAAAGATGCGAACCGAGCGGTTCTTTGGAGGTTTGGGACGTCGGCTGTTCTGTTTGCTTTTCTTGGGGCGTTGGTGTTGGGGTGGCTGTCGGGGGCTGCTCCTGTTTTTGCGTATACGGTGTTTGGTCGATTGTTTCAGGTTTTTCCGATCAAGCTTGTTGTGGGTGTGTTGGTGCTGATGTTTGTTCTTTTGGAGTTATCGTCGTGGTTTGCATCTTTGGAGCTTGACAGAAAGTATCTTCCTCTTGGAGGGATGGTGAGCGGATTTTTTGGCGGGCTTTCAGGACATCAGGGGGCATTTCGCAGTATGTTTTTGTTGAAGGCGGGTTTGAGCAAAGAAGAATTTGTTGCGACAGGCGTGGTGTTGGCTGTTTTGGTCGACACGTCGAGGATGTTCGTTTACGGGTGGGGGATGATCGGCCAACAGCACGGCATCCGATGGACATTGATCATCGTGGCGTCTCTTTCGGCTTTTCTTGGGGCTTATTTGGGCGCGAAGTGGCTTCAAAAGGTGACGATCCGTTCGATTCAACTCGCTGTTTCGGCGCTTCTTATCTTGCTTGCTTTGGGGATGATCGCGGGTGTGTTGTGATCGTGGGAGGCGGATGGAGGGCTGTGTTAGGGGGTGGCTTGGCGGAGGGTGCCGTTTTCGAGGTCGCGGATGGGGGTTCCGTCGGCGGTATTGCTGAATTGGATGCCACCGCCGCGTTCAGCGGCAGTGGTTAGGCTTGGGGACATCTCAAAGCCCCATGCCTTGAGCAAGGCGATCGGGTCGATGAATTGTTGTTCGCCTTGGGCAGCGAGGCGACTCAGGCGGCCCGACATCTCGACATTTTGGACGACACCGCCGCGAACATCGAGGTGGCCCATGTAGAGGACGCGCTTTCCGCGTGCGAGAGCAGGGTTGGTGAGGATCACACGGCCTTCTTCGTCTCGGCGCGCCGCAGGGAGGGCGTGGATCGAACCATCCGAAAGGATGGCGAAGTTGTTGGCCCACTTTTGTCCTGAGCTACCGCGTGCGTAGATATCTTCGTGCATTCCTTCGTCGTAGTGTGCTGCGATATCACCTGTACCCCCCGCACGACGGTCATAATCGATGCGCGTCATGCGTTGTCCACCCGGGCCCAGTTCGCTGCGCGGTGTGATCACGTTGTATTCGCTTGGATCGTTTTTATCGTCTTGGAGGGCTTTGGGCGTGATCTCGGTGTAGTCAAAGCGCATATTGCCGGAGGGTTTGGACATGGAGGGATAATCGCTGTAGACGCCTTTGACTTCGCCGCTGCTGCTGCGTTTGGTGTCGTTGACATCAAAGGGTTCGAGTCCACTTGCGTAGGCTTTGGAGAGGAGTTCTTTGACGGCTGCGGGGATCGGGGTTCCACCGAAACTGGTGTCGCGGATGGTCTTGGCTTCTTCGAGAGATTCGGGTCGGATCAACTCACCTGCAAGCATGGGGAAGCGGACGCCTGCTTGTTGGGCTTCGTTGAAGGCTTCGAGGGTGGTGCGGTAGCCTGAGCGGTCAAAGCTGTTGCCTTGGACGTTGATGTTTTTGGCTTGCAAGACGGCATCGCGGATCGCGTTCATCTCGCCGGCATCGACGGACTTTCCAGCCGAGGCCACAGCTTTTTGGATATCTTGGGCGTCGAGCATCCCATCGCGGGTAAGCTGGCGCAGGGTGTCTTTGACTTGGCGAACAGACATCTTTGGCTCCTGTAGGTGTCATACGAGATCCGAGAGAAGTGTGTTTGAAGGGTAGGTGCGATCCGCTGTAGACGCCCTGTTGTTGGGCAGCCACATACGCTTGGTGGGGGGATCGGTACCGCGCCAACGAGCGATCCGCTATAGACGCCCTGTTGTTGGGCAGGGGGCTGCCCCTACGTGTTTTAATCGCACACCTTGGTGGATTTCGTGTCACTTGTTGGTTTGGTGGTTAGGGGCGTCCGTCGCGCAACAGCGTCAGCGCGAGATCACCTTTGCTCATCTCGGAGTTGACCCATTTGGTGGAGAAGCCTGCACGGTCGGCTTCACGGGTCACGCGATTGCCGCGTAGGTCGGCGATAAACTCTTGGGCGCGGCGGAATTCACCCCACACAAACTCGGTCATACGCTGATCTTCGAGCAGTTGTGTGTGCTTGCCACCGTCTTGGTTGAGGTTGGAAGCAGAGAAGGCCGTCTCACCGAGGGGTTGGCTGGTGTTTGCATCAAAGGTCAGCGCGGAGCCTCGGGCTTTGGCAAAGTCGTTGAGGGCCGAGAAGAAAGCGTCTTGTTCGGACTTTGGTTTGGCCAAGGTCTCGCGCAGAAGGTTGTGGAATGTTGCGGGTGCATCGGTGTTTTTGGCGAGGCCGCGTTCGACGGCGTAATCCATAAACAGGCCGCCGCGTGCGTTTTGTACGGCTGCTTGGGCTTTTTCGATGGCTTCCACGAAAGGCTTTTCATAACCGAGTTCGATCTGCACTTCGTTGACGACGGTGGCATGGAACATCTTGTCGGGTGATACGGGCTTGGCACCCGAACGCTCTTCGGGGGTGAGGTTTTTCCACGTTTCGGGGGTGTAGTATTCGCTGACATCAAAGGTGTCGATCAAGAAGTTCCAGTTGGTGCGGTCGTTTCCAGCGTAGGCTTTGCGCATATTGTCGAAGGAGAGCGTACAGGCCGAAGTGCCAGAGGCTTCGATTTGGCGGTGGAGGATATCGAGGTGTTCGTTGACGAGGTGGGTGCGCAGACCGCGCATGGCGGCGTCTTTGTCGGTGGCGTTTTGGAGGGCGTTTTTGCCGTTGTCGTTGGCGTATTTGGAGAGATCTTGGATGAAGGCGTCTTTGTCGGGGCCTGCGAGGATCTGATCGAATTTTTGCAAGAAGGGTCCGACGGTTTGGATCTTTTTGAGTTCGGGATAACGCTCGCGCATAAAGGACAAGGTTTCTGCAGGGAAATTCATCCCACGAGATTCGGGGCCACGAGCGCCTGCGATATCGCGGCGGCTGTTGTCCATCAGGGCGGAGAATTCGTCGTAGGCGCTTTGGATCTCGTTTGCGACGACATCGCGCTTGGCGGCTTCGAGTTTGTTGGCAGTGACGGCGTTATCGGGCCAAAGTTGTTTGAGGGTGTCGAGGGTGACGCCGCTTTGAGCGAGCGAGGGATCGAGGGCGATCAGTTTGTCTTTGCAACGTTCGACAAAAGCGCTGCGATCAAGCAGGCTGGTTCCAAGTTGACGGATCTTGTCGGCCTCGGGGCCGGAGAATCCGCCTTTTTGCAAGAGGTCAAGGGTTTCGCGGATCTTGGGTTCGCCTGTGTTGCGAAAGAGGTCGACGGTCGAACTGCGCGAGGTTTCGTTGAGGTGGAAGCGGCTACGGGTTGAACGTACATGGGCTTTGTCTTCGAGCAAGAGCACATCTTTGTGCTCGCCGATATCGGGAAGTGCGCCTTTTTCGTTGAGAGCGTTGTAGACGATGCCCATCGCTTCGATGGGTTTGGGGGTTCCGCCCCATTCCCATGTGGACATCCCGCTGCGGATGGTTTCGTCAAGGCCGTTGACATCGGCTTCGGAAGGGTTGTCTTTGCGGACGTCGGCTTTGTCGGCGGCTTTCATCCCGCTTTCATCGACGTTGGAGCCGACTTTGGATTGGATCAGCACGCGCCGAACACCGCTTGGTTCGGGGGTTGGTTCATCGCGGCGGATGCGTGCGCGAACGGACATATCGTTGTTGAGCAGAGAAAAATCTTTGGTGTCGTAATAAGTGTCTTCGTTGTAGTCGGTCCCAAGGGAGACTTCGTGCTGTCCGCTGCGTTCGTCGAGTTCCATTCGGCCTGATTCGACGGTGAGCGAGATGTGAGGATTGGCTTCGCGGACGCGGTGTGCATCGCTGTCCCAACGCATCTCATCGAGGCTCATTCCGTTGTAGCCGATGGTAAAGGCTTCGGCATCTTTGGCTTTTTGCATACGATCAAGGGCGCTTCTGCCGCTGCGGTCGGTGCGCAAAAGCTCGACAAGCTGGTCTTTGTTGAGACCATCAAGGCGGCGGACGGATTCGAACTCTTGACCATTTCGACCGACTTGTGGGCGCATCCCTGCGAAGGTGGTGGCGCTCATAAACGGCACACCTTCGAGCGGATCAGCTTGTACGGGATCACGAGACAGCAAAAGGCCGAGTACACTGGTGGAACCTTCGGTGCGTGTGGCTTTTCCGAAGGGTGTGTAACCAGAGGCATAGCGATGTTCGGTTCGATCGAGTCCAAGGGCTTTTCCGAGCTCGCTCGAAGCGCGCAGATCGACGGCGGTTCCAGCTTTGACTTTGGAGGTATCTTTGACGATATCATCGAGGGCTTGCATCAGGTCGCTGAAATAGGAGCGGATATCTTTTCCGGCGGGGAGTCCGACTTCTTGGGCGACTTGTGCGGGGTTGGAACGGTATCGATCAAAGAAAGCGTTGAGTTGATCGCTGTTTTTGATCTCTTGGGCGTGGGAGCCTTCGCCGACTTTGATGGAAACGCCCTTTTTTTCGAGTTCTTGGCCGACGGCTTTGAGCCATGCGTCGCGGTTTTGTCCGATCAGGTCTTTGCGGAACTCGTAGCCGTATTTGGTGTGGATCGTGGACATCGTGGGCCTTTCTTTTTGAAACAAGCGCCAACGCGCCCTTCCTTCGGGGAGAATGGGGCGGTATGGTGGTGGGTCGTGTGGGCGCTTTGTTTGGAGGTGTGTCGCGTTTGGGAAACTGTCTTGCGTTATCGGATCGAATTGGAAAAAGTTTCGGCGCTCTTAGCGTTGGACGTCGATCTTCCACATCCGCTGATCTCCGTCAGAGACCATCCAAAGGGTGTTTTCTCCGTCAAAGGACAGCCCTTCTGGCTTGGCGTGTTTGGGCAGATCGAGCGTTGTATGCCCGAGGTATTCGAGTTCGACCTGTTCGAGCAGCGCGCCCGGGGCTGAGCGATGGCGAGATTGGATCGCCAACTCGGCGATGGTGCGGGACTCATCGCTGAGAAGGAAGAGGTGGCCGGTTTTGGGGCAGATGGCGATATCGCTGAGATCGGCGAGGTGTTCTTTGACTTCGTTGGGCAGTTTGAGCAGGTGGGCGGTGGTCAGGTCAGGGAGTGCAAAGATACCGATCTGGCGGGGTTCTCCTTCGTGGATGGCGACAATGTGTTGTTTGCCATCGGCGGAAAAGCGCGCAGGAAGGATATCAAGACCTTCCCATCCTTTGTTGTGGGTGTCGCCGAGGGTCGGCAGGCGACCGAGCCGTTCGGCCTCTCCGAGCTTGGGGTGGCCTTTTTTGTCGAAGGAGAGGGGGACGGCGTACACAGCCCGCGAGTCTTCGGAGAGTGTGTAGGCGGTTTTGCCATCTTCGGACAAGCAAAGCCCTTCGATACCTTGGGCGGCTTTGTGTTTGGAGCCGATCTGTTTGGTGGTTTCGCCTTGGTGGGTTTGATAGAACAGGCCCTTGTCGTCGTCTGCGATCAGCCAACCTTTTTTGGTGCGGATGACGCCGCTGGCTTCTTTGGAGCCGAGGGCGTGTTCTTCGGTGATGCGGAGTTGGGCGTGGGTTGGGAGGGGTCGCGAAAGGCTTTTGTAAAGTTGTCGGATGTCTGTTTCTTCGAGTGCATCGCGATGTTGGCGTACAAAGTCATCGACGAGAGCGCGTTCTTTGGGGGATACGGTGGTTCCTGCGGCTTGGCGGAGCGCGCTAATCTCTTTTTGAGACAAGTGAGGCTTGGAACCCAAGGCGAGAAGCTGTTGTTGGAGGCGTTGAACAGACATGTTGGATGCCCTTGTCGTGCAAAGTGGGGAGAGTGTTCGGTGGATTGGACGACAAGTCGATGTTTCATGTCAAGGATTTTTTGTCACGCGATTGTCACATGATTGCAGGCGAGATGTTTCACAAGCGGGGCGGGAAGAAGAGGGCGATGATCTCGATAGGAGTGACGCAGTATAATTCGCGGAAGGGTTGTTTTTGGGGTGGGTTGTCTCGGTGCTCAGGTGGCTTTTTGTGCGACGAGGCGGTATTCAAAGCGCAAAGCCCCGTTGAGAAGGACTTGTTTGAGTTGGCAGCCGCTGGACCATTGGATCTGGATGCGGCCTTCAAAGCGGTTGTTGAACTTGTTGCCTTGGAGTTGGCCGGTGCCGCTGATGTAGCTTTCTTCGACGCGGACACATTCGATGTTGGGGATGCCTTTGAGGCGCATGGGTTCGCGGATACCGAGGGTGAATTGAAGGCGCGTGCCATCAATAAACCCTTCGAGTTTCACAGATTCACCGGCGGCGGAGGCTTCGACATCAAAGCGATTGTTGGCGGTTTGGTTGAGTTGGGGCATGGTGATCGAGGCGGTGCCTGAGGTGGCTCTGAGAGGGCAGATCCTGTAATCGGTGCATAGGCAAAGTCGTTTGTTGGAAGCGGTGCATCCGTCGTTTCGGATGTCAACGGTGAGGGCGCCATCTTGGCTTTCAAAGACGCCTGTTTCTTTTTGGGGCAGTTCTGCGCCGCCAAGCAACAAACGAAGCTCGGAAAACTGGAGGTTGTAATTGCCGGGGATGGCTTTGGCGACTTCGGGATCGATGGGAGTGGGGATCGGGTTGAGGCCCACACACCCGATGTATAGGGGAAGATAGAGAACGACAAAAAGCAAAGACACAAAGCGAAAGGTGTGCATGAAGACCTCCTTGATCGGTTGGACAGCCACACAACAACATAGGCGATCTTTTGTTGTGTGCCAAATCTTTGTGGACGCCTTCTGTTTGGGAAAAAGTTTCTTGTTGGATCTTGCGTGGTGGGCATTGACGCGGCGCTGGTTGAGGGAGGTCAACACCAAGATGCTTTCAGGATACCCTGTAAAGCCGCGAAATACAAAAGAGAAAGCAACTTTAGAATTCAGCCTTTCAGCCAAAACCAAATCTGCGGTTCGCTACGAAAGCACATACAACCCAAGGGACGAGGCGTGGGCAGGAAAAGCAGGGCGGCCTTGGAATCCCGGTCTGGTGATCTATGCCCATTCGGACGGCGGATTTTCTGTTTGGGATCCAGCGCGTAATTATTGGAAAAAGAAAGGGAACGTAGACGTCCAAGAGCGCCTTCCTGCATACGTTTTTACTGCATCGGAGGTGTGGGATGGTTTGTGGGTGGATGAAGACGGCCAACGGCGCACACCGATCTGTAACGGTTTGTTGTACGATTGGGCGAGTTGGATACGAGAAAAAGGAAAAGAAGCGGACGCGATGCCAACAATGGCTGCAAGCGCACCCCGACGCGGCGAGGCCTCGCGATTATTGGTCTCCGTTTCGCTCGGCGTTGGCGGAGGGATTTCGAAATCTTTGCGCTTACGGTGCCATGTACGAACCTTCGGGCCAAGTCGATCATTTTGTGAGTTGGGACGAAGATCCGAGCCTTGCTTTTCGGTGGGAGAATTATCGCTACGCATCGGGTTGGTTGAATGCAAGCAAAAAAAACCTTCGATCTTCGGATCTGTTGGATCCTTTTATCGTGCAGGATGGTTGGTTTGAGATATCTCTGCCTTCTCTTCAGTTGTTGGTTTCTGCCTCGATTCCTCCAACCATCAGGGCCAAAGCAGAGAATTTGTTGACACGCCTTCATTTGCGCGATGATGAGCGCGTGATTCGTCAACGTCGTGTGTGGCTTGATCTGTATGAAAAAGGAGATCTGAGTTTGTCAGGCTTGCGTGTGATGGCTCCGCTGGTTGCGGATGCGGTGGAAAAGCAGGCCAAAAATTGCGTCTCGAATAAGAGTGACGCAGTTCGATAGCTTTTGTGGGGTGTCATACGAAATCCGCAGGGCGCGTGATCGTAAAAACGTAGGGGCGTCCCCTCGTGGCTGCCCAATAATCGGGCGTTTACGTACGACCCTTCGTGTACACATCACTCGGATATCGTATCACCCCACACCCCACAAGGGAGCGCCGCCCCCTTGACCCCGTACGGGCGAAAAGATCACTGTTTTTCACACAGGCGACTCTGTCGCTTGAGGAAGCGCGAACGCGGCTTTTTTGGCAACTGCGTAAGTCCTATCGAATTCCGCTGAGTGAACGAAGCATCATCCCGAATCGTGTTTTAGCGGAGTTGTGCGGCCATGATCTCGTCGTTGAGCGGGGAGAGGAGTTGGACGTCGAGGATCTGGTTGTAGAGATCGCGGGGGACGCGGGTTTGGACGCGGATGTAGTGGTCGGTGAGACCTTGCCAAAGTGTGCCGGAGTCATCTTGATCGAGAGATTGTTCCCAGAGGACAGGGGCGACGGAGCCGATCTGGTTTTGGTGGAAGCGTTGTCGTCCTTGGAGGGAGAGAGATTGTAAGATCTCGCTGCGTTGGGTTTTGGTGTCGTGGTCGATCTGATCGGGGAGTGTGGCGGCGCGGGTTTGGGGTCGGGGGGAATAGCGAAAGACGTGGAGGTGGCAAAAGTCGATCTCTTGGACAAATTCGGCGGTCTCGTTGAATTCGGCATCGGTTTCGCCCGGGAATCCGACGATCATATCGGAACAGAGGGCAAGATCGCGGATGGAGGCGCGTGCTTCGGCGACGATCTCGCGAAATGTTTGTTTGCGGGTGCGGCGGAGCATGCGTTTGAGGGTTTGATCGCAGCCCGATTGAAGGGGAAGATGGAGGTAGCGGCAAAGGCGGGGATCTTGCCAGAGATCGAAGAATTGCGACGGAAGATCCCAAGGTTCGAGAGAAGAGAGGCGAAGGCGAGGGGTGGCCGTTTGATCGAGGATGGCTTGGAGAAGGTCTTTGAGATCGAGGTTGGCGTCGCGCTGATCGCGGCCATAAGCGCCGAGATGAACGCCTGTCAAGACGATCTCTTTGTAGCCGAGTTTCAAAAATCCCCGAATCTCCGAGAGGATCTCAGTCAATGGGCGACTGCGCTCCTCGCCACGAGCGATCTGTGTCACGCAAAACGCGCACTTGTTGTTGCATCCGTCTTGGACTTTGACGTAAGCGCGGGTGCGTCGGAGATCTCCGGGTTTGAGATCGCGGGCGATCGGTTCTTCGTCGAAAGGTTCGGGTTCGACGCCCATCACAAGATAAGCGAGTTTTTCTTTGTCGAGGTTTCCGATAATGTGCCGAACACCGGGGATCTCTGCGACTTTTTGTTTTTCGATCTCGCTGTAGCAGCCTGTGACGATAATCCCCGCATGAGGGGCTTTTCGGTGGGCTTGGTGGATCATTTGGCGGGACTTGCGACCTGCTTCGTTGGTCACAGCACAAGTGTTGATCACGCACAGGTCGGCGTCTTCGGCTTCTTTGGTGAGGTCGTGTCCAATACGTCGGAATGTCCGACCGATCTGTTCGATCTCACTTTCGTTGAGTCGGCAGCCCAAGGTATCTAAGTATACTTTCATTACAAAAAATCCGGTCAATCGGGACGTTGGTAGCCATGAAAAGAAAGAACGAGTTCTGTGACGAGCGCATCGATCGCGTCGCGGGGTGGACTATGGGGCAGTCGTTTGTGGTTGGCAAGTTCAATGATCTTGCGTTCTTGTGTTTCGGCCCATTGCATCAAGGTTTCATAATCCCATGCCCCTGCTCGCACTTCGCGCAAGAGATCCGCTTGGGGATGTCGAACGCTGAGATCGCCCGTGGAGAGGAGTTCTTCGGCGGACAACAACAGACGCACAAGATGGCTACCGTGTTTGCAATCGTATCCAAAGCGGGCTTCGAGTTCAGCGCGGGCTTCGTTGCGGTGCTGTTTCCATTGTTCGTACTGTTTCCAATCGTGCAAAGCGTTCTTGTAGCGGCGTTCTGCGTCGATGCGTTGCCAGAGTTCTTCGTTGAGGCCGATCTGTAGGGCGGCTTGTTCTTGTTCGTGATCGCCGTCGGGGTTGTAAGGGCGTCCGTGAACCATCTCAAAATAAGCGCGCATCGCATCGCGGATCTCTTCTTTCTGTTCTTCTTCCATGCTTTCGATCAGCGCGTCGAGATGCCAGATCTCGATCTGTTTTCGCATCAGCGCGCTGACCATGTCTTGCACATCTTTTGGAACGAGCGACTCGTTTTCAGGCAGCCCAAAAGCCGAACGTGTAGGCTTTTCGGTGGTTGGTGAGAGCAGCCAACGGCGATGGGTTTGGATGCGTTTGAGTTGGCTCATCGCGTATCCTGTGTAGGTGTAACGCACGCGCATCGACAAGAAGAGATGGCGGTGTTCATACAGTCGTTCCCACGCAGGGGTGCTGTAAAGCCAATCATCGGGGTGTGCAAAGAGGATATCGAGGATGTTGGGGTTGGCGTCGGCGGCAAGGCGGACAAACTTGGTCAGGTTAAAGACTTCGCAATCGGCGGGTTCGGTGGCGTGGGGCATCCGTTGTTGAAGTAGGGTTTGGGTAAACGGCGTGGATTCGCGCAATTGTTCCCACGTACGGGTTCCAAAGTACGTGGGCAGCGGGGCGATCGCGACACCTCGGATATCGATATCGGAGGTTGCGGTGGCGGTTCCATAGGCGTGGGAGCCGTGTAGCGTGAGAAAGATCAGGTGTTGTGGAAGTTGTTCGGGGTGCATCGCAAGGGTTCCTTTCAAAAGGCTCGTGTTGTAAAACACGTTGAAAGACGCGAGAACACGGCAAAGGTTTCGGTTGTGTTCGTCGTGAGGGGGAGAGCTACGCGAGGGGATTGGAAACCGCGTAGAGATTGTGTATGAGCGAACAGAGGCTGTGTTTGACGGACGTGCGTGCAAAGGAGGAGCAGGATGAGCGATCAAGGCGGAAACAACGCGCAAGTCATCTCGATGTTGGAGCGGTTGTTGGATCGAGTGGAGCGTTTGGAGATCCGAGTGGATCAATTTTTGGGGATGGCGAACGAAGCCAAGCAAGTGGCGGCGATCGCGGCAGATACGATGGATGAAGCGGTGGCGCAGCTTGGCAAAGAAGGGGTGGATATCCAGCAGCGAGCGATGCAAGGGGCTGCTTTGTTGAAGACCATGACCGAAGAGAAGACCTTGCGCACGATCGAGCGGCTGGTCAAACACATCGGTGATCTGGAGCCTGCGGTGGAGATGCTGGGGCAACTTCCCGGGATGCTCGCGATGACAGGCGATATCTTTGATGAAACCGTTCAACATCTCGCCAAAAAAGGGATCGATGTGGAAAAGGTCGCACGCAACTTTGCTCACGGTATGCAAAAGACGGCTTCGCTGATGGGGACAGAGCCGTTTGAGATCTTGATGAATTCGGCGATCTTGGAGCCTTCGACCTTGCGTGTGATCGGCTTGATGGGTGAGTCGATGGGCAAAGCACAAAACAATCCGCAGCCTGTTGGTTTGTTCGGACTATTGGGGGCGCTCGGAGATCCTGAGGTCAAGCGTGCCGTTGGGTTTCTGATCGAGATGGCGCGACATCTTGGAAAACATCTTCCTGATTCTTCGGTGATCAAGACACTCCAGCCAGCCTCCCATCCCCGTTAGTGTTTCCACAAAATTGCATGGTGGCACGGTGGGCAAAAGGCTGATGTTGTGGGACTTGCGCAGGAAGAGAGTACGTAGACGCCCTA
>JAKLKB010000190.1 GCA_023150835.1 Myxococcota bacterium
CGGGTGGATCTCGTATTCGACGCCCTATGCTCGGGCAGACACAGGGGTCTGCCCCTACGTCCTTGCGCTCACACAACGGGCGGATCTCGTATCACATACCACACCATCAACAACCGATCCCCACCTCGCTGGTTTCTCTTGATTCGGACGCTTGTTTCTTCGATGGATCGGTCTTATTTCTTGGGGGCTGTTTTGGCAGGCGGTGCGCTGTGATCCGCCACTCCGCCCAACCAAGAGACCGGCGGTAACAGCCAAGACATCAATGTAAAAAACACGATCACACCGGCACTTCCGAGCATAACAAACTTTGCGCGTTGTTCGAGAGTGTTGCTTTGGACTTGTGGACTCGTCATCAAAGACTCCTTAGAAAGAGAGGATCACATCATGCAAACAGGCCAAGACGACCTTTCTTTTGCGGGGCGCAGCATAGAGCGGCCCACACAAGAGATCAAGACGCCCCGTCGCCGCCTGTTGCGTTGGTTTGTCCTCCTCTTCGCATCCATCGGCTTCGCGCTCCTCTGCTTCGTCGGCTTCGTCTGGTGGGCTTGTCGCGATCTCCCTGATCTATCCAAGATCCAAAACTACCGTCCTTGGGGCATTACACGCATCGTTGACCGCGACGGACAAGTCGTCGCCGAGTTTGCCGATCAGCGCCGCACACCCATCCCTTATTCCGAGATGCCGCGCCACCTGATCCAAGCCGTTGTCGCCGCCGAAGATGCCGACTTTTTCAAACACAAAGGACTCGATTACACGGGCATTCTTCGCGCTTTTTGGAAAAATCTCTGGCGCAGACGCGGCTCTCCCAAACAAGGCGGCTCCACCATCACCCAACAAGTCGTCAAAACCTTCTTGTTGACCTCCGACCAGTTTTACATCCGAAAGATCCGAGAGGCCGTACTCGCACGACAACTCGAACAATACCTCAAAAAAGAAGAGATCCTCTACCTTTACCTCAACCAGATCTACTTTGGCCGCTTTTGCTACGGTGTCGAAGAAGCCGCACGATTCTACTTCCACAAAAGCGCACGCCAACTCAACCTCTCCGAAAGCGCCATCCTTGCGGGTGTTCCCAAAAATCCCGAGCGCTACAACCCCGCCCACTCCATCCCTCTGACCGAACGCCGACGCCGCTATGTGTTGCGCATGATGTTGCGCAATGGATGGATCGATCCACCCACCTTCACAAAAACCCTACAAATCCCCATCCTACGCCCCACCACAGCCCCATCTCCCCCGCTCCAAGACGACTACTACACCGACACCGTCCGCCGAGAAACCCTCAAAAAGCTTCAAGAGTCCCTTGCTTCCACGCTTTCTGATCCGACCAAACGTGCCGAGCGTGCCCGTGAATTATTCTATCGCAGCGCTCTGCGCATCGAAACGCCCCTTGATACCGCCCTCCAGATCCAAACCCAACAGCTCCTCGCCAAACACCTCCAACGCCTCCATCCCACCGACCCGATCTCTTCTCCCTCCTCACAACCCTCTCCCTCCTCACAAACCTCTCACAAGACGCCTTCTCTGCTGGCGCATCCTTCTCACCAGACGCCTCTCCAAGGCGCGGTCGTCCTTCTTGAGCCGCACACTCGCCTTGTTCGCGCACTTGTCGGCGGAAACGACTATCGCCAAAGCCCCTTCAATCGAGCCGTACAAGCCCGCCGTCCACCCGGCTCTGCTTTCAAACCGATCCTCTACGCCGCCGCCATCGAATCCCGCCAGTACACCGCCGCAAGCCTCGTCAACGATGCTTTCTTTGCTGTCCTCCAAGACGGCAAACGCTGGATCCCGCAAAACAACAACCGAGCCTACAGCAACCGACAAATCCGCATCCGCGAAGCCCTCGCTCAATCCATCAACACCGTCGCCGTCCGCGTCATGGATACCCTCACTCCCAACCGCGTGATCGAGATGGCTCAACGCCTCGGTATCCACGATCCGCTCGAACCCCGACTCCCCCTTGCTCTCGGCGCTTCCGCGATCCAGCCTCTTGCCCTCACCAATGCCTACGCCACCTTTGCCGCGCAGGGTGTCTTTGATGATCCCGCGCTGATCGAACGCATCCTCGACTCAAAAGGCCACGCCCTTTACCAACGCCTGCCCAATCCGCGTGGTGTGCTTTCTTCTGCCGTCGCTTACGTCATGACCTCCATGCTCGAAGAAGTCGTCAAGTCCGGCACCGCGCAATCCGCACTCCGCCTTGCCCGACCCATCGCAGGAAAAACGGGCACCACCAATCAGACCCGAGATGCTTGGTTTGTCGGATATTCTCCTCAATGGTGCGCAGGCATCTGGATCGGCTTCGATGACCGCCGACCCATCGGACCCTCAGGCACAGGCAGCCTCGCTGCCCTCCCCCTCTTCCTCGACCTCTTTTCCCTCCCTGCTCTCCGCTCCGCCCCTGCCCTCCCCTTCCCCACCGCCGAAGAACTCCGATTCGTCAAGATCGACCCCAAAACAGGCTATCGCGCACCACCCGATCACCCCGCTGTCCTCGAAGTCTTCCTCCTCGGCACCGAACCCCGACGCTTCGCCTCCTCCTCCAACCTGCTCCACCCCGATGACTTCTCCAGACTTCCTTAACCCATCCCTTCTGTTTTTTCTTTTTTTGGGGCGCTGCCCCATACCCCGCAAGGGACCGATGGCCCCTTGACCCCATATCGGCGAGGCGAGCAGACGTTTTTCAAACCCACAACAGCACCGCTTGAAACAGCGCGAACACGGCTTTGTTCTGCTACATCACACACATCTCCATGCCAGATCACCCGTACTGAGAGGGTGTCTAACATAGCGAGATCTGAACGCGATATCTCCGCGTAATGTATGATCGCATGATGTAGGGGCGGTTCGCGAACCGCCCGATGGTTGGGCAGCCACAGGGGGCTGCCCCTACATTTTTACGATCACACTACGGGCGGATCTCGTATGACTTTCTCGCATGGCTGCGCGAAGTCCACGCCCTCTGGGGCGAAGGCGACTTCGATCACAACCACATCTAACCGACCTTCCTCATCCAACCCCAAATCAAACACTTTTAAGCGCATCTTTTTATTCTGATCCTTTGTTCAATATACCAATCCTCCACGCCTTGGGGGGGACTCCCCCCCAAACCCCCCTCTGCCCCTTGCTTCGCTTCGGCTTCGTGCGCTTCCGGCTTCGCTTCTTCGCGCTACTCCGCCTTCGCTTCGCTTTCTCTCCTTAAACACCTTCTCTTTTTCTCCCGTCATTTTCCCAAACCCTGAAACGGTAAAACGCCAAACCTTAATGCCTGAGCAACCGAAAACCGACATCGTGGCCGGCGTCCGCTGGCGCGTTCCCGCCGCGATTCGCTGACCGCAAGCGCTGCGCGTTGCCGCTCCAACTACCGCCCCGACCGCCGCGGTCCGACGCCGCTGCTACGTAGACTGGATCAACCGCTCCTAGCTCCTGATATGCTGTGTCCTTGTACCCGTCATACACCCACTCCCATACATTCCCGTGCATATCGCACAACCCCCATGCGTTCCGCCCTAAACTACACACCTCTATCGTCTTCGACCGATACTCCCCCTTCTCGCAATTCGTTTGGGGGTTGTTCCCATCGTAGTTCGCTTGTCCTGCTGAGATGCAGTCCCCTGTGTGATACGCCGTCTTTGTTCCTCCTCGCGCTGCGTATTCCCACTCCGCTTCCGTCGGCAACCTCCATCCCTTGCACTTCACATAATCGCTTCCCTTGTTTCCCACTCCCTCGCATTGCATCTTTTCCCCCTCACCAATACACACAAAGCACTTCTCCAGTCCCCCCTTTTCCGACAACTTGTTCGCATACGCCGCTGCTTGATGCCAATTCACACCTTCTATCGGACACTTTTCTCCACAATTCTTGTGCCCAAGCTTTTTTGGCGCGCTTCCCATCACTTCTTTCCATTGCCCTTGTGTCACCTCGCTTTCCATCATCCAATACCCCCGACTTATCCGCACCGTCCGTTGTGGCCCTTCATCCTTGTCTCGATTCGGCTCATTCGACGGACTCCCCATCACAAATTCCCCTGCCGGAATCCAACGCATCCGACCCGACGACAGTCCCTGAATCTCGCGTGGTGTCCCTGCCATCAGATGCTGCGCCAAAGCACGCAACCGAGCGATCCGAAGCCGAAGATCCGAAGAGACCTCCGATATCTGCTTCTGTAGTGCTTCACGTAACAATGTCCGTTCTACGAACTGGGCGACGTTGTGCTTTTTCAGCCATTCCGCTTGATTTGCTGCTTCTTTCTCGATCCGCCCCTTAAGTGCGTCGTATTGCTGCTTGATCTCTGCGGCTTGCTTGTGTTGGTTGGCTTCCAACACCATCAAACGCCCTTCGATCCGACTCATCTTCTGCGTCAAACGCTCCAGCTTTTCGTTCAACTGCTTCAACAGCAACACCAACGACACGCCTTGCCGCCCCGACCCTCCTTCTTGCGATTCCACCCGTTCCTTCGGCTTTTCTGCATACCCATCCCCAAACACCCACATCACCCCCATCATCCACGCGCACAACCACAACGCTCTTTTTCCCATCGATGTTTTCTCCTTTTTGGCTCAAACATTCCGTATTTTACGAAACAGCGGGATCTTCTTTGGATCTACATCCGCTCTGCCTCGCGCTGTAAACGCCCTGCCCTTGAGCTGCTACAGGGGACAGCCCCTACCCTTTCGAGCACACAACGAGCGGATTTCGTATTCTACCCAAGAATAGCAGCAATCCATGCCGGCTTCATTCCAAAAAGTGAAAAAGGTGCTCTGCAAGACGCAGAAAGAAAAAACCCGTGTCCGCCCCCCCCAAGCGACACCGTTGTTGTTTTGAAAAACCGCTGTTTGCCTCGCCAACACGGGGTCAAGGGGCGACAGTCCCTTGCGGGGCGTGGGGCAGCGCCCCATAGGCGTTAGGTTAAGGTGAAAACCTCGTAGAGTCGGTCTTGATCGCCTTTTCTTTTGTTCTCCCCCCCTCAATCCCCCCGTGAACGGGGGGAAGTTGGAACGGGCAGCGAACAAAATCCCCGATGCTTCCGACTTTCGCTCCCTCCCCTGTTCACGGGGGAGGGCGGGGTGGGGGGCTTTCCTCCGCTTAACAAGGCGCGTATGGGGCAGCGCCCCAAAAACACAAAATTAGAGGCAGTGTTGGCCGCCTTGGGAGGAGATGGTTTGGCAGCTAAGGAAAGAGGCGGTGCATTTGAAGTCGGCGGAGGCACAGCGTTCTAAGCAAGCTCCGCCGCCGTTGTTGAGAGAGAAGCAATCCCAACCATTCGGACAGCCCGAAGGATTCGTACCCGGGCTGCAAACAGGCGAACAGAACGAGCGGTAGGGTGTCTCAGGCCCACCAAGGCACAGATGCGCAGAAGGACAGCGGGTGGTGGCATTGTCGCAAGGGGCGTAGGCAAGGACATCTTTGATCGGATCTTCGCGACAGATGTATTGTGCGCTTGGATCGCGCTGGCAGGAGAGACCAGTTTCGCAGAGCTTGGCGTCGGCAGCGTTGCAAGCAGCGTCCTTTGCGACGGAAGTTCCGCAGTATCCCAAAGTGCCGAGCCGCAAACAGGTCTTTCCACCACCACAAGCAGGATTGGCAAGATCGCAAGGCTTGACACAACGCGCTCCGCTGGCATCAGGCGCATTCAAGCAGCGCAAACCCTCGGCGCAACGGAGGTTATCGGCTGCACGCACCAACGTCTCGCAAGCCTCGCCTTCTTGTGCTGTTCCCGCGATCACCAAGGAGGCCGCAGGTTGGCAGATATTGACCGATGCACCACCAAGAGAGATCGCTTGGCAACTCCCAAGCTCGGGAGGACAGTCTTTTCCGCCACGTTGGGGATTACAGGTCAACAGGCACGCCCCCCCTGCTGCAGTTCCTTGGCTGTTGCGCAGCCCCACACAACGCGACAAAGCCGTCGTGATCGCGGTCCATGTTTTCCCATCGTCTTGGCTGAAAAACACCGTCCCACCGTCGCCTGAGACCAAAACATTTGCCCCGCGAAACGCCAAACCATACAACATCCGATTTTCAGGGAAGGTCGGTTTGGCCCATGTACCGGCTTCTTCTCGCAAGAAGATGCCCGAAGCCCCCGACGCATAGGATTTTCCAGATCCTACAGCTACCGCAAGGATCTCTGCCGTCGTACCCGAAGTGTCCTTTTGCCAGTTTTGCCCGTCTGTGGTCGAAAGCAAGACGCCGTTGGCTCCGCCGATCAAACCGATCTTTCCCGTTGCGACCTTGTCACGGGCCAAAGCAACGGCCCCGAGATCTTCGGTGACACCCGCAACTGTGACGGTCGTCCAGCTTTGCCCCGCATCGGTCGAACGCACGATGGTTGCGGCAGTTCCGACGATCATCCAAGCAGGAGTCGGGGCGGTGCCTTGGTCGGCTCCGACCGCAACGGCTTTCAACACCGCACCGCTTGCCAGCCCTGCGATCGAAGCAGTTTGCCATGTTTTGCCTTCATCCGTCGAACGCAAGACCGTCTGCTTGGAACCGATGACAAGAGCGGCGGTTCCATCTTCGGAAAGCGCGACATCCACAAAGTCCACTCCTGCGGGGATCGCCGAAGAGACCACTTGTTTCCACGTCACACCGCTGTCTTCGGAGCGCAAGATCACACCGCGCTCTCCCACCACCAAGACCAACTGACCGGACTTTGCAGCCGCGATCCCACGATACACCACCGCACGCGGCGAAGCCGTCCGCTCCCACGCTGCCCCCGCATTGGAAGACACAAAGATCTCTCCTAGCGCGCCCGTCGCAAGGACTTTTTGATCACTCAGCCACACAAGATCGTAAAGCGTCCCCGCAGACAAGACACCACACAGCCGCGCAGAAGTCGCTGTCCCCAATGAACAATCGGGCAAGCAGATCGCAGGGGTGGTTTGCGATATCTGCAAGGCACGACTGCCCGTTGCACACGCCGTCTGATCATCCAAAACACTCCCACCCACAAGCGCTTTTTTACAAGCTCGCGTCGTACCCGAGACCACTTCGCAACGCTCTCCTGCTTGGCAACCTGCATCGTTGGTGCAGCGGGTCAAGCAACGCGCAGACAGCGGAAAGCTCGCATCATCGGGGATACACAGATCGTTGTTGCCTTTGCACTGTTTTCCGCCAAGACAAGCACCGCCCGTCTCCGATGCCTTAAAGCAAAAAACACCGACGACATTCGAGCCATTAAACCCACGACAGACTTCGTCGGTCGCACAATCGGTTTGCGTACCGCATCGCTTTAAGCAACGCCCCAACACGCCCACCAGTTGGCTCGGAACGCACGTCGCCCCCGCCTCGCAAGAGTCTTCGACCGCACAAGCCTGTCCTGTTTTTCGGGCCGTCTTGCAAGCTTTGATCGGTTGGTCTGCGGAAAGCGCTTCGCAATTTTTCCCCGTCCCACAAGCGTTTGCATCCGCACTGCAATCTTTCTGACAAACCCAGTAAGTTCCTGTCGTTCCATAACGCATACAAGTCAGCCCTTCCGCGCAAGCCTGCGTGTTGGCGCAAGACTCGCCATCTCCGACTTGTTTGGCGCAGACAAAGATCCCCGTAGATTGGCGGGTTTTGGTGTCGTAGGTTTCCGCACACCGCGTTCCCGCTGGACAAGCCGAAGGATTGTCTTTGGAACACTCTTTGAGACAGATCCCCACAGGCTGCGGCGCACCTTCTTCTGGACTGGTTTGGCGAAGCTCCGCACACGCGAGGCCCGTTCCACAACGATCATACCACCACGCCAAACGACGCGGATCACACGTCTGGCCCTCTTTGCGGATCGCGGGTGGCTCGGCTTCAACGATCGCTTCGGGCTGCGCCTCCACCTGTGCCTCGGGCTGCGACTCTTCAGGCCCCGCTTCAGGCGTCACTTCTGCCGCAGATTCGGCCACAGGCTCCACAACCACCTCGGCAGGCTGCGACTCCTGCGGCTTTTCCGAAGGCTCCGCACACTTTCCATTTAAGCAGATCCGCCCTCCTGTGCATTGTTGATCATTTTGGCACACAGCAGGCTCACCACACGCTTGCAGCCACAAGCCGCACAGCACCACCACACAAAACACCCCAAACCCTCGAACCCGACGCATCATTTGACAAAAACCTCCTGAGAAGACGCACCTTCTCCATCCCAAAACGGAGACAAGGATGGGTTGTTGTATGGTTTTTCTTTGCCTCGGTCAACCGTAGCACGGGTTTTTTGTTCGCTGCGTCCATCCGATCTGGGCCTCGACCTGTGCTGTTCCTGTGCGCAGTCATACGAATCCGCAGGACGTGCCATCGAAAAAGGTAGGAGCAGCCCCCTGTGGCCCGACCACTGGGCGTTTACAACGGATCGCATCGACGTCTCGTGTGTGCTTCTCACAAAGTATCGTAGGCGTCGATCCCTAGCCGCTTGACAAGCTGCGCTTTTTCTTTCTACATTGCCGCTTTATGCCGTAACGCGGAGGCGATCCGCCACGTCAAGCAGACGCTGTGCGTATCCAACGATGCTTGAAGCCTCCTCGATACATCCCCAACATCCGAACGAAACGAGACCTTGCCATGAAACGTATCTGTTTTGTCTTTTCGATCACCCTTCTTTGGGCAGCAAGCCTCGCTTGTAGCCCCGCCAACAACCCCCTCCCCTGCAACCAAGATTACAACTGCGTCTCTGGCGAAAAGTGCTACCAAGGCTTTTGCACCCCCGCCGACAAAGTCCCCGTCAGCAACACCGAGACCACCACCGAGACCACCAACACACCCGACGGCGGAACCCCCGATAGCAGCGCCGCTGAGACCGCCCCAGAAACCACCAACAACCCCGAAACGACGCCAGAAACCACCCCCAATCCCGTCGATTATCCCGCAGGCCCCTATGGTGCGGATGTTGGCGAAGTCAGCATCAATATCGATCTCGAAACGTGCGCAGATCCGAGCAAGCGCGTCAGCCTCAAACAATACTTCAAAGACAACGGCGTCAAAGTGCTTTACCTCAGCGTCCACACAGGCTGGTGTCCAAGCTGTAAGTCACAAGCCCAAACCCTCGAACCCATCTACCAAAAATACAAAGCCAAAGGTCTGATGGTGTGGAACATCATGACCGAAGACGCCAACGCAGGCGGCGGCAAGATCACTTCCCAATACTGCGTCGCTCACGGCGCACAATACAAATACACCTTCCCGCTTTTGCGCGACGAAGGCAGCGCCCTCATGCGCAAGTTCTTCGACCGCAACGCTGTCCCCCTCACCATGCTGATCCGCACCTCCGACATGAAGATCCTTTACAAACTCTCTGGCTCTATCCCCGATCGCATCGAAGGCTTGATCGCCACCGAACTCCAATAACCCCCGCCATCCACACCGACCCTCCGCCCCTTTCCACTACCCTCAAAGGATCAATTATGCCACTTCTTGACCCGATGCTTCCGCCTCAAACGATCCCGCCCCACCTGCCCCATCGGTCGCTGCCTTTGCGACTGGACCGAGGCTTCCGTCCCCTATTATCGCAGACAGGCCGAGGGGTGCGCCACACAGCAAAGCTCGCACTCGTTTTCCTCGGACTGATGGGGTGGATCGGGTGTACAGGAACACAAACCAAGACGGATGCCAACACCCCCGCTGCAAGCAAGTTTGTGGCCCAAGAAGCGGCCCCTGCCCCGAGATTTCAACTGCGTGATCTACGCGGAGAGACCCACAGTCTCGATGCTTTGCGTGGAAAGGTCGTCTTGCTGAACTTTTGGGCGACATGGTGCGCACCTTGCCTCAAAGAACTCCCGCATTTTCAAAAGATGCACGAACAATACAAAGCCCAAGGTCTGGAGATCGTCACCGTCAGCGTCGATGAAGCCCAAACAGTCGCCCAAGTCGGACCCTTGATCAACCGCTACGGCTACAGCTTCCGCGTGCTGCTCGATACCGAAGGCCGCGTTGTCACACAATACAATCCCAACCGACACAATCCTTTTTCCGCCCTGATCGACCACAAAGGCAACCTGCGCATGACCCACCAAGGCTACACCCCGGGCGACGAGATCGAGATGGAAAAAAAAGTCAAGCTCCTGCTCCAAGAAGCCGCAGCCAAGTAAATGCGCACGATTCATCTTCCTTTCTTGGATGGACTTTACGGGGCGCGGATAGGTGGGCTTCATGGGGCGCGGCCCCAAACCCCGCAAGGGAACTTCGTCCCCTTGACCCCCTATCGGCGGAACGAACACAGGTTTTTCACACCAACGTCTGCTCCGCTTGAAGCAGCACGATCACGGCTATTTCCACGACGCTGCTTTGGGGCCGTTTGGTCTGTGCTGTGGGTGTGTGTTTGCGTGTGGGGATGGCTGACAAGCGCGTGGGCCTTCAACTTTCCGATCAAAAAGCCCCGTATCTCGATGGATATCAACCTATCCACGATCTTTGAGTACCACACGTATAACCCTGCTTCTCAGCGCCCTGCCCACGCCTTTAACTACTTCGATCTCCAAAACCGCCTTGATCTCAAGGTTTCCGTCGATGACGTCAGTTTTGGTGGCCGCCTTGATACCTTCAACTTCTTTGGCGATGCGGCCCCTTGCCCTGCCAAATTCCCCAACTGCGCGGCGGCTTACATCCCCGAGAAACTCTTCCTCAACGTCCGTGTCGGTCGCTTCGAGTTCACCGCAGGCGATTATTATCTCACCGTCGGAAGAGGGATCGCCCTCGCCATCCGAAAAGTCGATACCTTCGGCATTGACACCACCTTACGCGGCGCACGCGCCACTTACCAACACGACGACTTCCAAGCCACCGTTGCAGGCGGCTTTACCAACACCAACAACTTTGAACCCGTTCAAGAGATCATCCTCGACGATCCCAACGACTTCATCTTTGCCGCAGATGTCGAACAACGTTTTCTCAAGCTGTTTCGGCTGGCCGCTCACTACGTTTTTTCACGCATCGATCAGCGCGTCGTAGAGGCCAACGGCACCGAAAAAACCCTGATCCGCACCACCTCTCACATCGGCGGTGGGCGCATCACGTTTCCCCGTATCTTCGACAAGATGGATGTTTACTTTGAAGGGAACTTTCAGATCGAAGACAACAACGGGCTTTATCGCGACCCGGGTTATGCCCTGTATTTCAACTACAACGGCTATTTTTTCCCCTTCACTGTCCAGCTTGAAGCCCAGTGGTACTCGCGTTATCGTCTACAAAGCACTTTTACCCAACGCTACAGCACCGTATCAACGCCTCCTGTGCTGTACCTCAATCAGCCAAGTATGGAGCGCCCCGATCTCGATACCCAAGGCGACAACGCCAACTCCAAAGGCTTGCGCTTGCGCATCGATTACACCTTCCTCAACCGCGCTGCTGTCGTGCATCTCAATTACCTGTTCCGCTACGGATTTACCGACCGCGCCGATGCAGAGCAGCTCATGATCCACCATGCCTACGCTGGCTTCGAATATCACGGCGATATCGTGCATCTCAATCTCAGCGGTGGATGGCGGCACATCACAGGCTTCGAATACTGGCGACTGATCCACGCAGACGCCGATATCTCGATCCGCTTTGCACAAAAACACGCCTTCGATATCGTCGGTCGCTACTGGAACAACGAACGCGGCGAATCCTTTTTGCCCGGCATCCCCATCGAACAGCAGATGCGCGCCTTCCATATCGTCGATGCACAGGTCGGCTACACCTTCTCTGGCATCGGAAGCCTCGCCTTCTTGTTTTCTTACACCAACGAAAGCAGCGACCTCAGCGTGCGGCAGCTCTACTATGCCGTCGAAGCCAAGATCCTGCTTTCGCGCTTTGGCTTTCTCAAACTTTTTTATGGCAACGTGCGTGGCGGACTGCGCTGCGTTTCAGGCGTCTGCCGCATCTTCCCGCCCTTTGAGGGCTTCCGCACCGAGTTGCTTTTCCGTATATAAGCAATCTGTTGGATGGACTTGAGTGAATCTTGTTGGAGGTTTTGATATGCAACGACGGCTCGCCTATTTGGGCCTATTTCTCGGCTTGTTTTTTTTCTACCTCGCTGCTTGCAACGGTGACACCCGCTGTTTCTTTGATTACAACTGCCCTCAAGGGCAGTATTGCGTCGGTGGATCCTGCCAAGACACCCCTCCCCCCGGTGTCGAAGTCCCCAAAGAAGCCACGCCAGAAGCGGGTCCCGAGCCGATGCCCGAGCCGATGCCCGAACCCGCCCCCGAGCCGACGCCCGAACCCACTCCCGAAGGCCCTCAAAGCTGCCAAGCCCACAGCGATTGCACCCGCGAACCCAACAAGACCTGCTACGACAAACTCTGTGTTCCCGGATACATCGAGTTCAGCTTCACCGCAGGCCACCCTATCATCAACCTCAAAGCCGCTGCCACGGCCTGCACCTCCAACACCAACTGCCAGCCATGGCAATTCTGCGAAACCCGCGCAAGCCCCGTCCGATGCTACCCCAAACTCGATAACAACGCCCAAGCCAAGGGCCGCATCGGTTCCGATACCTACTTCCTCGATGGCTACGCCACTTCCACCGTCCAATCCATTGACGGCAAAAACTACCTCGTCACCTACGTGACAGGCGATGTTTCCGAAAAATTACAGCGCATCCTTGAGATCCACATCCCTCTTGACAACGTGCAGATCGGCCAATTCGAGATCAAACCTGATGGCGCAAAAGCCTTTCTCTTCAATGATTACATCGAATTCTCCCCCACCCGCCGCGTCCTCACCGCCGAAGCCATCCGTGGTGATATCCAACTCACTCTCGCTGGAAAAACCCTCGGAAACACCATCGCTGGTTCCGCCAACCTGATCTTTCAAGCCCGCTAACCCCTCCCATATCTCACGATCGGTGATTTGTTTATGGGGCGCTGCCCCATACGCGCCTTGTTAAGGCGGAAATATCGGATAATCGAGGATGATCGCTCTTTCTTTTGTCGCCCCCCCCCTCATTCCCACCGTTGGCCGATGGGAATGAGGGGGGGCGAAGACGCTCTCTCGTGCAAACAGCGTGCGGCATGCAAAACCAAAACCTCGCGGCCTCCGAAGATCGAGGGCAGGCACACCTGTCTGCCCCTACGAAACACCGTGTGATCTCCAGCACGTAGGGGCAACCCGGTGTGGTTTGCCCTGTTGTTGGGGTTCATTCAAAACAGATGGCGATGAAGAGGTCACCAACGCAACAGAGCGAGGGCAGGCACACCTGTCTGCCCCTACGAAACACCGTGTGATCTCCAGCACGTAGGGGCAACCCGGTGTGGTTTGCCCTGTTGTTGGGGTTAGTTCAAAACAGATGGCGATGAAGAGGTCACCGACGCAACAG
>JAKLKB010000020.1 GCA_023150835.1 Myxococcota bacterium
AGTATGCTTTTCTCGCATATTCGATGCAAATTTTCTGAGATAGGAATTACGCAGTTGAAAAGGGAAACCGTGAAGAATCAACCCGTTGTAGGGGCGGTTCGCGAACCGCCCGCGCCCGAACATGGGCCTTTTTCGTATCGAACTGCGTAAGTCTTATGAGAATAAACTTCGTTCATTGCATCAAACATTCGGAGAATTTCAATGACAAAGATTACGCCTTCCGCCTCGCAAGTCGCCCAAAAGTACCAAATCGAGACCCAAAAGCTTTCGCCCGAACAACTCCAAAAGCTTGACACCGACAAAAGCGGGCAGATCGAAGCAGGGGAGATGGAGGCGGCCCGAAAGCTGACGGATACCAACAACGACGGAATGATCGATCAGCGCGAAAACAAGATTCTTCAAACGCTCCTTGGAAAAGAAGACAGGCCTCAAGACATCGCACCTTTTTTGGAAGCCAATCTCTCACAAAGAGCGGCGACGCTTGCCAAAGACAGCGAGGGCGCAGAGCAAAAAGCCATGAGCCATCTACAACACTCGGAGACCAAGCTCCATACAGCGCGCAGCGAGATGACCAAAGCTCTCAATCAGGCCCCTCTCTCGCTTGAAGGGACCCCCGAACCTTCGAGCGATCTCAAAACCCTTCAAAGCGAGCGAGCCAAGAAACCCTCCGCAGAGGCGATCCAAGTCGAAGAAAAAAAGCTTTCTCAAAACGAAGAGCGACTTCAGACACTTGAGCAAGGCTACAAAGAAGCCGGAGCCACCGTCGAAAAGATCCGTCATTCTCTTGGTAGAAGCCGAGCTTCGGTGGACGATCTGCTCAAAACCAAAGAAAAGCACGTCAAGCATTTCCAAGAAGAAATCGAAAAACTCCCTAGACTTTCTCAAGATTACCCGACATCAGCAGCCAAAACAGAGGGACTCAAAAAGCTCCGCACGCAGATCGAGCAGATCGACAAAGACATCAGCAAGCTCAACAAAAGCAACCCAAAAAACGAGGCAGAGAGGACGGCCAAAAAAGAAAAACTCGAACATTTAAAGACGGCTGAAAAAGAAGCCACCGCTGCCCGTGACGAGTTGAAAAGCTTTGATCCAGCCTCTGCAGAACGCGATATCAGGCACGCCACAAAGCGACTCAAGGAGCTCGAAGGCGATATCGCTGAACTGAAGGGGGCCAAGAACACACTCGACGCCTACCCGATAGCCAAGGCCGAGCTTCAAAAAGAGATCCAAACGAGCAAGGAGATCATTGAGCCGACAAAGGCCTTGGATCGGCAGATCGCCTACGCCCAAGCACTCGAAGGCCCAAAGCAAAACCTTCTCGCCGCAGAAACGGCTGTAAAAGACGCGAAAGGTAACGTCGGCCAAGTCAAACAAGAACGCCAAACGCTCCAGACACTCTTGTTGGAAAGCCAATCGAAGGAGTTCAATGCGATCCGACACCAAGAGGCCGAAGGCATGAAGGCTCTTGAAAAGGCCGAAGCCGCCCAGACAAACTTTGAGAGTCCAGCCGTCCAAGGGCAGATCAAAACTCTTATGACGGCCAAGCGTGTTGATTCGCTTGTCGATCAAGGCCATCTGAAAGCCAAAGACGTGAATTGGGATGTTCTTGATCGCGATCTCAAGGTGTCCCAAAAGGCAGTGGATCGAGCTTCTTCAGAGATGGAAGAAGCCGCCAACGGAGTGATCCAAAAGCTCGAAGATCCGGCCTTCCAAGCCGCCCTTCAAAAGATGCCCGAAGACAAACGCGACGACATCATGGGCCGAATGCTTCTTTCGATCTCCAAAACCCAAGCGGGACAAGCGTACTTCGACAAAAACGTCGCCCCAGCCCTCGAAGGCGATCCAAAAGCCCCGCCGCTGTGGAGAAATGCTTACGATGGACTCAAAAACGGACAAAAGAGCACCCTCAACCTCCTCGAAGCCTCGGGTGCGATGCTTGCTTCACGCGAAGTCGGAAAAGCCTCCAAGCTCCTTGATAGCGGGATGTCACGAGCCTTGGGAATCAAGCCTGATCAACTTGGTGTTGTTGAAGAAGCTGCCTCTCTTTACAACAAAGGCAACGAAACAGCAGCGAAAGAGCTTTTGAAAAGATCTGATCTTGGGCACCTCGGTTCGAACCTGACAAAGATTGCCGGAACCTTTACTGTCTTGACGGGCCTCGTTGCAGTCGCGGATCTTGTGCAAAATCCGAATCTCAAAAACATTGCTTCGACGGGCAAGTCGGCACTCGAAGTCACTTCGTTGGCTGGAAAACTTGTTGAAGAAAGCACACGTTTTGGTCGGTTTGCAAAGATCGCAGGAAAAGCAGCACCACCCGTCGATATGGTTTTGGGAGCGGTCGGTTTGTTCGGCGAAAAAGGGGCGATTCATCGTGGAGACATCGGGGGTACGATCGGAAACAGTCTTACGATGGCTGGAGGAACCGTCGCAGCAGCGGGTTTGGCCTTGTCAGCCACAGGCGTCGGCTCGGTTGGCGGCGTCCCCATCGCTGCGATCGGAGCGATCATCTCCGGTGTTGGCGGCCTCGTCGATTGGATCTGGGGCGATTCGAGTACCACCAAATGGCTCAAGGAAAATGCCCCCGAGTACGTTCGCTGATCGCAAGAGGGAGGCTGATTTTGCCGTCCACTTAGGACGGGGTGTAGGGGGCATTTCGTAGGATTGCGGATGAAACAGCACAATTACCCTCTAGGGACGGGGTGGGGGGGCAGGTGTGCGTCGTCGTGGGGTGGGTGGGGTATCTTCTTTAAGTCGGCGCTGACGGCGGCGCTTGATCATGGCTCGAATGCGCGCAGCATCGGGGCTTTTTGGATCGAGCGTCATGAATTTTTTATAGCTACGCTCAGCGTCCATACATGAATCGTATTGGTAGGTCGGATTCGTGGGGGGAAGATTGCAATGGCCCATCTTGTCGTAAGCATCGCCGATCAGCGCATGGATCTTGTGTTGGTCGGGTTCTTTGGAGAGCCAGCGTTCGTAGCATTTGATGGCTTCTTTGTGGCGATTGCGTCGGAGATGGCTCGCGCAAATTTGTTGGAGAGAATAACGGCGCTTGGGAGGGGAAGATGCTTTGGTTTTTTTAGGGCGACGTTTGGGTTCGGTATCTTCGGGGGTTTGGCCGAGTTGTTGTTGGAGGCTTTTGTGGATCTCTTGGGCTTCGGAGTATTCGGGGTCTAATTCTAAGATCGCGGCGCTAAATTGGATGGCTTCGTTGGGTCGGTTGTTTGCGGTGGCTGCTTTCAATCGGATCATCAAGGCGTTGATCGCACGAGGCGTAAGGCGTTGGCGATCTTTTTGGACTTGTTCGATGTAACGGCTGGCTTTGTGAACTTCTTTGAGGCGATTGAGCGCCGCGTAATAATCGTTCTTTTCTTCGAGATCATAGGCTTCTTGAAGGATCTTTCGCTGTTTCTTTTCAAAGAAGATCTTGTCTCGGAGTTCTTCGGCTTCTTTCCAACCTGCGCGTTTTTGTAAGGCTTCTTCGACAAGACGTTGGCTCATCTCGTAGTTCTGGTGTTCGTACAGATCGCGGGCGCGTTGAAAGAGCAGTTCGGCCCCTGTTGCGGAGGGTGATTTTTTGGGATCGACTTGGCGGACTTCGATCGGGGAAGGCGGGCGGGGTTCGGTTTTTTTCCCCATCACAGGGGTTGTTCGGCCCGCTTGAAGAAGGTACACGATCGCAAGGATGCACACCAAAAGCATCCCCGTGACGACTCCCGCCAAGACCATCCAACGAGAGCTTTGTTGGGCCTCGTTGGCGGCAACCGCAGCGATCATCATGTTGGGATCATCGGGGAAATGAAGTTCAACTTGGTTAGATTCGCTTGCGGAGGCGAAGCGGATCCGAACGTGTCCAAGCTCGACGATATCGCCAAGCCGCAGATCACAACGCTCAAAGTCTTCACCGTTGACACGGACACCGTTGGCGCTGTTGAGATCTTTGATCTGGAACGTACCGTCTTGAAAGGAAAGTTCGGCGTGTGCGCGAGAGACGGACACATGGTCGATACAGATATCGTTGTCATCCGTCCGACCGATCGTCACCTTGTCTTTCTTCATTGGAAACCGCTGTCCCGCAAAAGATGTGCTGATCACGATCAGTCGGATGTCTTGGGGCTGGAGTCCATGTTTCCCCGAGATAGCGGGGATCTCATGGGCGGGGGTTTCTTTTTCCGAAGACTTTTTGGGGGGAGCCGAAGGTCGGGCATCGACCTCTTCTTCTTGAGAGGCGTCTCGCAGCGTAAGGTGATAATCGCCGATTTCCACAAGGTCGCCTGCTTTTAGCGGGGATTGGGAGTCGATCATCTCACCGTTGAGAAAGATGCCGTTGTAGCTGTTGGCGTCTTCGATGCGGATGATCCCGTCTTCCACAACAAGACGTGCATGGACCCGTGAGATGTTGCGCTCGTTAAGGCGGATCGCGTTGCCCTCGCCACGACCGATGGTGATCTGGTTGCGGATGAGAGGAACAACGGTGGTTTTCCCTTCGTCATCTTCGATGATCAGCTTGTACATCATTTTCCCGTTATGGTCCCGCAGCGTGGGCGCAAGCGATCAATTAAATTCTGCTCTTGGCCGTCTTCACGACAAAGAGTGCCGTTCCAACGGCCACTTTGCCAAAGAGCCTATGTTGGTTGCGTCGCCTTGTCAAGAACATCAACCGACAGGCAGGAAAAGCATCAAAAAGGAAGGGGTGAGGTGGTCTTGTGGCGGGGCTGCGAGAAGAAAAGGCCGATGGAAAAAGCGCAAGTTCAAAGACAGCGAATCGTGCGTTGCTATCGAGAGAACAGATTGCGGATATCACCAGCGGTCGCCCAGATCAGCAAAGAGAAGATCAAGACGAAGCCGACGATGTGTGCGTATGTTTCGATCTTGAGGCTCCACTTTTCGTCCACACCGACGGCACGAAAGCCTTGTTGAAGAACCAAAAAGACGATCCGACCGCCATCAAGCGCAGGGATCGGTAGTAAGTTAAAAAACGCAAGATGGATGCTGATGACCGAAACAAAGATCAAGAAAAAGAACGCGCCTTGGCGGACGGCTTGGTTCGCCATATTGACGATCCCAACGGGGCCTGTGAGATTGGCTTGCTCTTTTCCACGAAATATCCGCGACAAGCCTTGCCAGATCCGCACATTCCACGTCCACGTTTGCTGTAAAGCCCGAGAAGAAGCCTCGCGAAGCCCCGAACGTGCAAGAGGAAAGTCTAACTGTGGCTGAAAGCCTAGCTTCCAATCAGACGGCTTTTGTGCGACGGGTGCTTTTAGCGACAAACGCTGGCCTTTGCGCTCGACCTCGATCGAAACATCCTTGTAGATACGAGCCCGCAGTGCCGCAAGCAGATGTTCGACGGTACTGATCTCGATGCCGTCGATGGCGAGGATGCGATCGCCTGCTTTCATGCCGATCTGTTTGGCTGTTGAACCCGCTAAGGTCTGCATCACCAAGACCCATTGGGTTGGGCGCAAGTTCCATTGGAGATCGCTGACTTTGAGACCTTTGGGCCAATCGATCTGCACAGGCTTGTTGCCGCGCACCAACAAGACTTTAAGCGGCTTTTTCTCTGCACGACCAAGCAAGACCAAAAGCTGTTCGTTGGGCGAGATCTCAGGACGCGAGGCCAAGGGCGCACCCTCCACAGCAAGCACACGGTCCCCTTCGCGCAAGCCCATTTGATTCCCTTCGATCTTCACGGCCCCAAGCCACAGTTCTTCTTGCCCTTCGAGGCGCAGCCCTTTGCGCAAAGGAGCCGTCTGTTGGACTTTTGCGACATGCGTCTCAAAGGTTCGATCCGCCCGTCGAAAACGTACCGCGACTTTTTCTTTCGCATCGCCTTGGAGGTAGCGGAAAAGATAGTTGGGTTCGCTGGCTTCTTGCCCCGCGATCTCCAAGATCACATCGCCCTGCTGAAGGCCGGCCTTGGCGAGCGGATGTGCGCTGCCCACCGAACCAAGCAAGATCACTTGGCGCGGCTTGAAGGTGACAAGACTGAAAAAGGGCTGTTTCTTGGTATTGGGGATCTGGATCTCTTGCGTCCCCGCAAGCCCTTTTACCGACGAAACGGCAGGAGGGGCCACAGGCGCGGTGGGTGCGGGGCTTGAAGTCGCGCTTGGTTGAGATGCCGCAGAAGACGTTTGTTTGGGCGGCTGTTCTTTCGAGTGAGAAACGCGCTGTATCGTCAAGCGAAAGGGCTTGCCTTCGCCTTGTTGGTGTATCCTCTCCGTGAGGTGTTGGCCCAAAGATCGCGCAGGGTGTCCTGTAATCGCCGTCCCATCGACCGCAGCAACATAGTCCCCTTGTTTGATCCCCAAGGTGCTTGCTTGGCCTTTGGCTTCGACCTGTCGGATCTGCACATGGCGATCAGGAACGCCCCAGTATCCGAAGACAAAGAGGAAAAGCGCAAACGCAGTGATGTAATTGGCCAACGGACCGGCAAAGATGGTCGCAAATCGCTTCCACGGTGCGCTCATCAGAAAGCCTTGTGGATCGTTGGCGTCTTCTTCTTCGGGGTGCATCCCAGCGATACGGACGTATCCGCCTAGAGGGATCGCACGAACAGAGTACTCGACCTCTTTGTGTTTGAATTGAAACAGCAACGGACCAAAGCCGATCGCAAACTCGTACACCTTCATCCCACACCAACGGGCCACAAAAAAATGACCCGCTTCGTGCAAGACGATCAACAAACCCAGAGCAAGTATCGCGTACAAATAATTCATTTTTTAGAAAAACTCCCGAGTGACGGGGACTTTGGGTCCACCAAACCAAAAAGCGCGATTTGTTCTAGCAAATGCCTTCCCCCCGCGCAAGGCACGACTTTTCGCCCACTTCGCCAAATAGCGATCCTGTTGCACACGACGGCATACCACACCGATCCTTCAAACCCCCAAGGCACCCGCCCTTTTGCATCATCTCGCAACGATCTCCACTCGCGTTTGTGGAGCGAGGCAGTTGTAGAGAGACACCGCGTGGTGTGGAAACAAGGTGAGACAACCCGCCGAACCATCGAGATGATACGAGGCATGGATCTCAATGCAGCTTCCTGTACGCCCGCTTTTTTGGTCGGATTCGTTCGGATAATCCAAGGCCATCACCGTAGCATAACGCCCACCATACGGGCGCAACCACAGTCGCTCATCGCGTGGCCCTTTGTCACGGCGAAATTCGCTCAAACGGGTGACGCGGTTGTGCATACAAAAAGCCCGACGAGCCACGATCCGATAACGCTGTCGCTGTCGCTCGATCTTGTCGGATAGTCGGGGTTCATGGCGAGCCGCCATCCACGTGATGCGGTACGTGCCAAGCGGCGTCTTTTTGTCCCCTTCACGCTGTTTGCCGAAGCCCTTTCGCCCATGCCCCACAGGCCACGTTCGCAAAACACGATCACCTCGACAAAGTCGCATCGTCTTCTCGCTTGCCACCACCACCAAAAACACGTCGTTGTTCTTCGCTTTGTTTGCATAACGACGACATCGCTTCGAAGGTTTCCCTTTGGCTTTTTCCCACAAACATCGGCGTTGTTGTTGCCACATGCGCGCTTTTTGCTCCCATCCTTTGGGCAAGAGGCGTTTGCGTGTAGTTTCTTTCGAGCCATCCGACAAGATCCGCTCGCTCTTTTTGGGGTCTCGTCCCTTCGACGGAGCCCGTGTCTCTGGAAGAGACTCTGCAGACGCTTGTTGTCCGCTTCCCCCCACCCAGACGATTCCCCCGTACACGACCCAACACCCGAACCACCCGAACCATCCGCGCCATCCGCGCCACCCGAACCATCCGCGCCATCGCCTCTGCGACATCCACATCTCCCTTGCCTCACAACCCACACAGATGATATCCGAAAAAAGTGTGCTCGAAACATCGTTGCGGTTCGCTGTGATGGCCCTATTTTTGGGCAGCCACCGAGGCTGCCCCTACATATACCGATCACACGGATGGGCGGATCTCGTAGGGCCTACGCAAGCATCGCTGGCTGCGGGTTCGCACCCTCCGCAAGATATCGCCCAAAGATAGACGCTCCCTTGATAAAAAGCAAAATGGAATGTTTGGTGGTGGGGCCGAAACGAGAGATGGCGCGGAGGGCGGACTAGGGTCGATGGACAGCGTGGAGGATCAGCATCGCTCGTCCATTTTTGTGCAAAGGCCCCATCAAAGCGAGCTTGCCGCCATTTTGGAGGCGAAACAGAGTCGTCGCATAACGGACGAAGCGCTTTGTCTGAGGGAGATCGGATGCTTTTTGGGGATCGGATGCTTTTTGGGGATCGGATGCTTTTTGGGGATCGGATGCTTTTTGGGGATCGGATGCTTTTTGAGAAGAGTTCGGTGTGGTTTGGGAAGGCTTGCGTTCAAGGCGAAGAAAGGTCGCACGGATGCTGATCTTGCGTTCGCGTTTGTTGTAGGTTTGGGGAGTCAGTTGGATGGCGTAACGCGAGTTGACTTGGATGTGGACGGCGTTTTTGTAAGAGATCTGGTGGTTTTTTTGTTCAATCAAATGGTAGTTGTTGAAGTCGTAGAGTCCGAGGCTTGGGATATCTTTGCGCAAAGCAGGATCAAGGTACTTGTGTTCGCTGGTGTACGCATAAACCAGCTTGGCGCGAAGAGAAACGGTGGGGGATCCATACGTTTGAAACAAACGGATCTGCGCAAACAGCGGCTGCATCGCGGTGTACCACATCTGAATCGTTGACTGAGTGATGTGCAACGAGGCAGGGTGGGAAAAGAAAGAGGCTGCGTTGTTCGTGTCTGCCGAACGAAGCGGGGCGATCGAGTCCGTCGAAAGCGTCGTAGGGGTGGGGAGAATGGAGTGCAAAGGTTTGGCACGAACGGGGAGAGGAAGGAGCAAGCCCACAACAAGCACCAAAGCCATCGGGAAGCGCGTAGCGATCACGATCAATGTCCTTGTGTTTTTGGGGGAACGGGTGCTTTGTTTGAGTTGGAGATACGAGGTGTTTTTTTGGTGGAGGCGTTGGGTTCGGTGTCTTGCTCATCGAGAGCATCGGGTTCATCGACCACGATGACGGTCATTTCTTGGCCGGTGGCCTTGTTTTGGGTTTGCAATACAGCCACTTGCGAGCGTTTGCTGCCGGCGGCTTCGTCGACAACGCAATCGTTGGGGGCGGGGCCGGGATCCATCCAGAAGGGAACCGCGACAACCAACAACACCACGGCAAAAGAACCTGCTGCGACAGACACGACAGGGTGGGCGCGCAGCCATAAGATCACACTTTCCCAAAGGCTTGGGCGAGGTTCTTCTTGGGTTGCGGGGGTGGCCTTCCAAAGGGCGACAGGAGCGACAGGGACGGCGATCGGTGCTTCTTCTTTTGCGGGCGCAACAACGGGCTTTTGGATGCCTTGCATAATGCGTCGAGTCAAGCGGTCAAAGTCGACGTTGGCTGCGGCTTCTTCGGCTTTTTGATTCACCGATTGGCGGATCCATTGACGCATTTGACGTTGTTGTTCGAGGAGTTGTTGGGCCTCGCGATGTTCTGCGAGATGCGCTTCGACTGCGGAGCGTTCGACAGGGGAAAGCTCCCCGTCGAGGAATCCATCAAGTTGTTCTGGGGGTGGGATGCGATCTTGAGCAGACATAATAACACCTAAAATCCTTCCTTGGTTGTTTGGGTGGCTCCCGATGGAACGTGGCTTCTCCCGTGCGTGGGAGGTTGTTTGATCAAAAAGGCCCTGATCGAAAACAAGAGGATCAAGAGGGCAGCAAGGGAGCGCCGAGGACACACAAGCCTTCGAAATCTCGTTCGTATGGGGTGATGTTGCAAGCTGTTTTTGCGATCGCGGTGATCACCTTGGCGAAATAGACCGAAAGACAAACCGTATAGACGCTACTTTTTGCCAGATGCTTCAACTGCGTGTGAAAGTTTTTGTGGAGGGGTGTGGATCGGGGTTTCTGAGGCGGGTTTTCGGTGGTTGGGGATATGACGTCCTGCTTGAAGATAGCCTTCGAGCAAGCGACGCATGTGGGCGCGGGCGTGATGCAAGCGGCTCATCACCGTGCCTTTGGAACATTGGAGGGTTTGGGCGATATCTTCGTAGCTCATGCCTTCGATCTCGCGCAAAAGGATCACGGCACGATGATTTTCGGAAAGGCAACGGATCGCGGTCCAGATCTGTTCTCCGAGTTCTTTGTTGTTGAGGGCGCGTACAGGATCTTCGGGGGGGAGGGCGCTAATGCTTCCGTGATCTTCGGAGGCGTTGTCGAGGTTATGTTGAAAAGTGTCGTTGTAGTCGAGGGTTTGGTGCTTTCCTTCGCGGCGGATAAAGTCAATACAAAGGTTGATCACGATCCGATACATCCATGTGTAGAAGCTCGAGTTCCCTTGAAAATTGCCGAGATAACGGTGGGCTTTCAGGAAGGCTTCTTGGACGATATCGAGGGCATCTTCGGTGTTGTGGAGCATTCCATAAGCTGCGGAGAAGAGTTTTTTTTGGTAGCGTTGGACAAGGCAGCAAAAAGCTTCTTCGTTGCCATCACGGCAGCTTTGGACGAGTGTGTCGTCGTCAAGTTCCACGTCGGCGCTCCGCAGGGAGGAAAGCAAGGAGGACGGTTGTGTGGATGTTGTATACACTTGGTCATCCTGTGGTGCAAAAGAAACAAACAAAAGGCTCGGGGATCATAGCACCCTTGTTGATCCGATTCAAGTATCGAGTGAAAGACGAGCGAACAAGGCTAGGGTTGACTTTTTTGTGGCCTCTTGTAGGTTGACGGTCGAGATCTGTACATCGCAAAGGTTTGTGGAGTGCGTTGGTATCGACGAGATATCCGCGAAGGTTCTTTGTGTCTGAGAAGGTTGTTGTGTAGAGGAGAGGACGAGCATGGCGGAGTTGGTGTTTCTTCGTCGAGGCGAAGAGGTAATGCGCTACCAGTTGGACGGGATGATCACAACGATCGGGCGGGGAGGGCGGAATGACATCGCGTTTCCCGAACACGAGCCCTATATCTCACGCGAACACGCAAGCGTCGAAAAACGCGGGGGTGGTTTTTGGTTGCGGGATCTCAGCCATGACGGGATTCTTCTTGACGGGTTGAGCGTCAAAGAGGGGCTTTTGCGGGATGGTGCGCTGTTTAGTCTTGGGAAATGGCAAGTGCGTTTTCAAGCCAAGTCCGCCGGGATGGATCTCGGGACGTTGACGCGTGGGGGGGGAACTCTGCCTGTTTTTGATCGCGATCAACAAGGTGAGGCGGGCAAGGCGTTTTTGTGTTTCGAGATCGACGGTGAGCGTTTCGAGCGCCCCTTCACATCGAGCGCGTTGACGATCGGAAGCTCACCCAACAATGAGCTCCGCTTGTCGATGCCCTATATATCGAGCTTTCATTGTCGGATCTACCAACGCGACGGGCGCTACTTCTTGCGCGATTTGGAAAGCAAGAATGGTTCGTGGATCAACGGCTTGCGCACCATCGAAGGGGAGATCCCCGAAGGGGCGGAGTTGTATCTTGGCAAGTTTCCGATGCGGTTTGTGATCCGAAAAGAGTCGCAAAATGCGGAGTATCCGGGATTTGCGGGGATCATTAGCCGTGATCCTGTGATGGAGCCGATATTTGAGTTGATCCGCCGCGTGGCTTCGCATGATGCAACGGTCTTGATCTTGGGTGAATCGGGGAGTGGAAAAGAGCTTGTAGCCCGCGCCATCCACGATGTCAGCAATCGCCAGCGCGAGTCATTTCGTGCGCTAAACTGCGGTGTGATCTCCAAAGAATTGATCGGAAGCGAGTTGTTTGGTCACGAAAGAGGCGCATTTACGGGGGCTGTACAGTCCCACCAAGGCGCATTCGAAGAAGCGGGCGCGGGTACGTTGTTTTTGGATGAGATCGGCGATCTGCCTTTGGAGCAACAAGTGGCCTTTCTGCGCGTTCTTGAGGTCGGAAGCTACCGTCGATTGGGCGGAGCCAAGGACTTGGCCAACCAAGCTCGCATTGTCACAGCCACCCACCGCGATCTTTGGCAATTGATCCGCGCAGGAACCTTCCGCGAAGACCTCTATCATCGGATCAGTGTCTTGCCGATCGCGCTGCCTCCCCTGCGTGCTCGGGTGCAAGATATCCCCTTGCTTGCGCAGTTTTTTATCCAACGCTTTGCGCAGCATCGCGATCTACGCCTCAGCGACGAGGCTTTGTTGGCCTTACAGACGTATTCTTGGCCCGGCAACGTCCGTGAACTTCGCAACGTGATCCAACGCGCCATCGTGATGGTCAACGGTCGCGAGATCAACGCTGCGGATCTACTCATCCGCCCCGAGTATACAGACAACGCACTTCACTCTACCGCCTCAGGATATCCGAGCGGATCCGTTCCGTACCACGCTGCGGGTTCGGGTGGACACACCTATTACCCCAGCCACCTCTCCCCCCCTGCTCATCCCTATCCTTCGGCCCAACCGCATCCTGCGATGAGCGGGATGCTACCAAACGCTGCAACAGCCCATCCATCCGCGCACTACGGAGATATCAACACACACAGCCCCTCGGGTGGCGTCGCCTTACAAGATCACACGGCCAATTCCGCGACCTCTCTTGACGAGACGGAACGCCAAGCGATCGTGCAAGCCCTTGAGGGTTGTCGAGGAAACGTGACCGAGGCCGCAAGACGCCTTGGCATCGGACGTTCGAGCCTTTACAGTAAAATGAATCGTCATGGTATCGTGTCTGTCCACTACAAGTCTCGTTGAGTCAAGATGTTCTTGTGTCTGTCCACTACAAGTCTCGTTGAGTCAAGATGTTAAAAAAGACGTTGGTATTTTGTGGCTTGTTTTTGTGGTGTGGGATGTTTGGTGTGGTCGTATTCAACGAGCCAACAGCCTTCGCCAAACCAAAGATGCCTCGCGGCTCACGCCTCTATTCGTTGCGCCTGACCTTTCCCGTACAGCAACGCCTGCCTTATACGGATGGCCCGAAGACGACACGCTTTCGGCTCATTGCACAAAAGCCCGAACCGCCGCGTACGTCGCCCCCGCCTCGCGATATCCCTGCATCCAAACCCGCTGCATCCAAACCCGCAAAGACCGATCCGCTCGACGATATCGAAGAGCCGCCCTCCCCCACGCCAACACACCTCACACCGCCACCACGAACAGCCGCACCGCCCTCCTCTGCTCCTGCACCGACCTCGCGCCCTCGACCCAAAAACACGCAACCGCCCGTACAGAGGGAAGAAGCACCTCTGATCACCACCATCCACATCCTCGGACTACAGCGCGTCACCCGCACAGAAGTCAACCGCTACTTGTTTTCTCAAGAAGGCGATTTTTTTTCCCGCGAAAAGCTCGACAAAGACACCGCCCGCTTGCAGCGAAGCGGCCTGTTTGAAACCGTACGCGCCTCTTTTCAGATCAAACAAGGACTCGCGGAGATCACCTTCGCCCTCAAAGAGCGCGAGCTGATCTTGATCCGAGAGATCGCGTTTGTTGGAAACCGCATTCTCCAAGCCCCCGATCTTCAAAAGCCACTCGAATTAAAGGTGGGGGGCTACTTTGAAAACGCCGCCCTCAAGCGCGACGCCCACCGCATCCTTAAAGCCTACAGCCAGATCGGTTATTTTCGTGCGCGATTGTATGTGCAAGGCTACTGGGGAACTCAAGCAGGACGACGCACCGTCAAATTGGAGTATGTGATCCACGAGGATCTTCCCGCTCGGATCCGACGTGTGGAGATCCTCGGCAATCAGATCACCAAGACAGCGGATATCTTGGCTGCGTTGGCCTCCAAACCTGCCGACTTTTTGACCAACTTTACAGGGCAAGGGATCTACCATCCCTATTATGTGGCTCAAGATCGTTATGTTCTGGACAATTTCTTTATGGATCGGGGATTTTTGGAGCGCGAGATCAAAGGGCCGTATCTGTTTGTTTCGCGAGATCGACGGCAAGTGGATCTGCGCTACCACATCAAAGAAGGCCCGATCTATCGGTACAATGCGATCGCATTGCGCGGTGAATTGTTGGGAGGAGAAGCTGCGGTTCGAAAGATCTTGACGATCCACCTCGGCAAGATCTTTGATCGCAGCGAACTGCTCGACAAGACCGTGGCGAGTCTGCGGCGACATTACCAAGATGCCGGATACGCCTTCGCAAAGATCGAACCGATCCCCTTGGTCGATCAACAGCGCAAAGCCTTGGGGATCGTCTTTCGCTTTCAAAAAGGGCCATTGGTACGCATCGCAAACATCGAGATCGTCGGGAACGCAGAGACCCAAGATCATGTGATACGCCGCCGTTTGTCACTCAAAGAAGGCGATCTGTACAGCGACACGCGATTGCGACAAAGCCAACGTCGGATCTTTGCGCTCGGTTACTTCGAGAAAAACGACGACACCTATGGCGTACAAGTCCAAGTAGAAAAAACCTTGGACCCCGATCAAGTCAATCTGCGGTTTGTGGTCCGAGAACGATGGACTTGGACGATCCTTCCGAGTTTTACGTATCTTCCGGGCTACGAAGCGATCTTTTTGGCGCGTGTAGGCAAAGAGAATTTTCTTGGATTGGGGCAATCTCTGTCCTTGACGGGTGTTGCGGCAACTTCGGGGCGCTTGTTTTCGCTTTCACTGGTGTTTTTCGATCCGTCGATCGCGAATAGTCCGCTGAGTTTGTCTTTTTCTGGCTATTTTTCGTACAACGCGATCCCAAACCTTGGCTATGCGATCGAGCGGCTGGGCGGGACGTTGGGCTTGGGGATCGCTCTCGGGACGCCTGCGCTTCGTTTTCATTTATCCTACAGCATCGGGCGTTATGGACTCAGCCCACAGGAAAACTTCGGTTTGCAGATCCAAGGATTTTCGGCGGGGAGTTGGTTGCGCAGCGGTGTCGGTGGGCAGCTAATCTACGACGATCAGGGATTGCGGCCCCATGCGTTTTTGCAGATGCGCCACAGCGTCTCGTTCTTTCATATCGCGCCCTATCTTGGGGCTAATTACAGCCTCAACCAACTGGATATCCAGCTGCGTTTTTTTCTGCAATTTCACAAACGTGTGACGCTGAAACTGGCGGGAACGCTTGGGTGGATGTTTAGCTTTGATCCGTTCGGTCCCCCGTCCTTTGAGCGTTATCGGCTTGGTGGAGATCGAGATATGCGAGGCTATCCGATCCAATCGTTGGCTCCTTTGCGCGTCGTGCCTTCGCGTGCGGAGGCGACGTTTACACCCGTCAGGGTCAACTGGGGCGGATCGAAGACAGTGATGGGAAATGCTGAGTTAGAGATCGTGTTGGCGCGTCGAGCGGGCGTTTCGATGGTGCTGTTTTACGATGCCGGAAACACCTACGACGATCGAGAAGCCTTCTTCCAAGATCTGCGCAACAACGGGCTTCCTCTCGGGCTGTTTATGGACGTCGGCTTTGGCATACGCTGGCGGATCTTGGGGGCTGGATTGTTTCGCTTTGAATTTGGTTTCCCCCTCAACCCTCGCCCGGGCGATCCACCCGTACAGTTCTGGGTGACGATCGGCGAATCCGTATTTTAACGTATAGCGTTTGCAGAGTGGGGTGACGATCAGCGGATCTGTGTTTGAGCGTCTAGCGTTTGGCAGGCCGAAACCCCGCATTGACGGCGTCTTGTACGTTGCAAAAGAAGACGGTGTTTTTGCTTTTGCTGCTGAGCGCTCGGGCGTAGCCTTTGTTTGTGGGGGTGCGGTAGATCTTGCTGCGAAGATTGCCGACGATCGGTTGTTCGACACGACAGCGTTCTGCAAGAGCACGTTTGCTGCGTGCGTAAGTTCCGGTCGATGGGGCGGGTGTGGGTTCGGGTGTGGAAGTAGCGGTGTATTCGCCTCTTCGCCCCGAGCGTCGGTATCCTGCGGCTTCGGCTTCTTGAACGGATTGAAAGATACGATATCGACCGGGACGCAAGACGCGGTAGGTTTTGCGGGTGGGATGGCCCAAGATCAAGGAACCTTGGGGATTTGAAGCGACGCCGCTTGGGGAGGGATCTGAAGAGTGGGTGGGAGCAGGTGGAGGAAGATCACGCGGCCCGATGCGATCTTGTGGAGAGGCCGAAGATTGGATCTCGGAGGAAGTTTTGGGGTGCGCGTTGGGGTCGAAGGGAACGCGGTAATCGGAAGGAGCCGCTCGAAAGCCCGCAGATTCGGCCTCGTTGGAGGAGCAAAACAAACGACGGGTTCGATAATCGGTACGAAAGAAAGCGCGATGGCCTTTGGTAAAGTAGTAGCGTGTGCGTTGATCGCCGATCACCCAGTCAAAACGACGAACACCCAAGCGTTGGTTGCAGGCGCTACGCAATTGACGGTAGCGTTCGTCTTCGGCTTGCATCGCTGTCACTTTTTCGGGGTGCGCCCACATCCCCCGTCTTGCGGCCTTTGCGGCTTGTTCGAGCTGAACAAACCGCTCCATGTAAGTGTGCGGATAGCGCGTCATCGCAAAGGCATAGCCTTCTTCGATCATCTGCGTGTTAAACATCCGACCATTGGGCATAAATATGTACACAAGCAAGCGACCGTAAACACCGCGCTGTTGGCCTTTTCGGCCTCTGCCGCTCGGACGGCCTTGAAGGGCCAAGATCACGTTGTCGCCGATACGCAACAATTGCTTGGCGCGACTTGAGGCTTCGGGTCCGTAAAACTCGACAGGTTTGAAGGGATGTTTGGTTTCGGGCGTGTCGATGCCGACAAGTCGGAGCTTTTCGAGTTTATCGCCACAAAAGACGTGAGCGGTATCGCCGTCGACGACTTTGTGAACGCGGCAAGGGGTGCGCATAAACCAAAGCAAAGGCCACTCGCGCTTGAGCTGGTGCCATGAGGTTTCTGCGTGAGAGTGAGGAGGAACGAAGCAGAAGAGGGTGCAAAAGAAGACGCCGACAAACAAGCGAAGCATGATTGCTTTCTCCCTTGTACTGGGGTGAAACGAAGGCCATGCGACGAGGCACGGCGCATCAAGCTAATGCGCAAAGAGGTTGGGCGTCAAGAGAGAGACGGTGTTAGCGATTCCCACCACGAGGCGCTTTGTCATCGGAGCTTGGTTGCAGATAAGCGCGGATCGAGCGCATGACTTGGTTGATCTCGTTGAGTTCGCGTTCGGGGATAACGGCGATGCTACGGGCTTCACGGGTGAAACCATCAAGGCGTTTGCGGACGCGTTCGAGCGTTTCGTTGGTGTGTTGCTCGACGATATCGAGACGTGCGCAGATATCGATCCATTCGGATCGAGAGATGGAGGTGGCTTGAAGACGATCGATGCGCTGTTCGATCTGGTCCAGTCGTTCTTCGATCAGGGAAAGGCGCTGTTCTAGGGCGTCGAGACGTGGATTTTCCGTTTGCACGCGTTCCTCTTGTTTGCGACGGCTGGCTTGGAGGTTGGCATTTCGTTGCATATTGACCTCGTGTTGGTCGGGAGTATCGGTGATCTCGATCGTCGCACCATCAAGGGTGGTCAATCGCCGAGGTGCTGGGACAGAGAAGCGAGGCGTCTTTTCAGATGTCGCATGAATCATCGGAGTATAAGCGGGCATCGGCAACGAGTCAAGTAATGCGCTATCTTGGTACGTTTGTGTGCGTGAGATATGCGAGTGGGTATCTTCGGATGGTGCGGGTTCTGCGACCAATTCCATCATCGCAGCGATGGCTTGATCATCGGGGACGTTGTTCGGCTGGTTGGGGTCGACAAACCCCCAAGGATAGCGTGGAGGACGCGAAGAACAGATACCGCATTTTTGGCGAGGACGGCCTCCCGGACGTGGGTCGACGTACCAAAAGGTTTTTTTACAGTCTTGGCATTCAGTGAGCTTTTTCATCGAAAAAATCTCCAGATGGATAAAGAGTGGTACGCGCTCAAAGGAGGATGGGGCTTCGAGTAAAAAGCCCGAGGGTTCGAGTGTTTTGCGATTTTGTGCTGAATGTTCGCCGCCAAAGCAGAAGCCAACAACGGGAAGATTTGACGAGCAGTTTCAACGAGCCTCGGGCTCTTTGATGACAGGATCGCAAGGTGGTATGGATCACAAAGCATAAGATTCATTGGGGGTTGTTTTGGTTGCGAACGAGTAGAAAAAAATTCTGTGCAACCAAGGTGATGCAAAGACAGGCGAGGCAAGACGTCAAACCTTTAAGGGCAAAAGGAAAAGCAATGAAGCGTTGGGAACAACGCGAATGATCTCGAAAAAAACTGAGGTGTGATGCGAAATCCGCCCATCGTGCGATCACAAAACATAGGGGAAGCCCCCTGTGGCTGCCCAAGAATCGGGCCGCTGCTGCTTTTTGGGTGTCGACTCAAATTGGCGGCGTATCTCCGCATCAGCCCCCTGTGACTGCGCAAGAATCGGGTCGCCACAGAGGATCGCATCCGCGATCACGCATCACTCGGAACCGCATTTAGGGGGCTGTGCAGAAGCGCCCGTTACCACAAACAAGACCTTTTGGACAGTCCTCATTTTTGGCACATGAATATCCGCACAGGCGGATACCATCTTGGCGGTTCAAGTTGCAAGAGGCGTTGAAAGGCATCGAAGCGCAGTCTTCGTTGGTCAGACACTGCGCGCCACAGTAACCGCGCCGTTCTGCGCCAGCCGTTGTTGTGGGGACGCAATTGAAGGGATGTTCGCAGGCTTGGGCGGGGGTAGTGTTACAGAGTTCTCCCGCTTTTCGAGTGCCTTCGGGCGGAAGAGGAAAGCAGATCTTGGACTGATCGGTGAGCGTCGAACACTCTTTGCTGTGCCCTTCCAATTTGCAGTCTGCTTGGGACTTGCAATCGCGTTCAACACAGTATCCCGCAGGGCCAAAGGCGCGGCAGATCATGTTGGCCCCTTGTTTGTGAAGACAAGTTCCGAGCGGATCGCTGAGTTTGCAGTCTTTCAGGCAGATCTCGATGGATTGGCCGTTGTTGGTGAATCCGACACAGCTATGAGCGCGCTCACACACACGACGAACGCCGCTGCTTGGGTTGTTTCGGTCGCAACGATCTCCTTCAAAAGCAGGTACGCCTTTGACGCATTTGTTGGTGCTTGGGTCACAAGCGAGTCCTGCATCAGCGTTGCACTCGACGGGCGGAGACTGGCCATCAGAACAATCCTCCCCTTCAAGATTGAGGATGCGCGCCGCTGAACAAGTGGCGCTGATGCAGATCAGGTGGGGGTTTTGGTTTCTGGCGCAAAGAACGGCCTGACGGGGATCACAGTTTTCGTCTTTCTGTGCGAACTTCGCACAAACACGGATCGCGGAAAGCGCATAGCGTTCGTAACTGACGCGAGTGCATTCGTTTCGACCATCCGTATTGGTCGCACAAACAGACGCATTGTCGGTGCAATCTTGCAAACATCGCGATTCAAGGCTGTTGACCCGAACGCAGACCAGCCCTGTTCGGCAACGATCCTTGGGGGCTGCGCCACGCAACGAGAGGCAGGGTTCGAAAAGTGCGCGTAAACCATCTTGAACAGGAGTCGTGTCGGGTTCGATCACCTGCTCGGGTCCGATCACCTGCTCGGGTTCGATCACCTGCTCGGGTTGGGGTTCGGGTTCGGGGTTGGGTTCGTCGGGTGGGATCTCAAACTTTGGTTTTTCCGGAAGCTTCGAGCGATCGATACATTTGGAAACAAAGCAAGCGTACGAAGATCCGAGGCGTTCGACGCAATCGCGATCTCCTTTGCATTCGGGAGGATGGGCGCAGGTAAACGCCAACAGCGGCAACACAAAGGAGCCGAAAAAAACCAAAAAAAGACCGAGAGGAAGGACGTGCTCCGTACGATTCGGCTGAGTATGATTCGGATGAGTTTGGTGATGGTGTCTCACTGGCATACCCCGTTGACGCATTGTTTCCCCCCTGAACAGGCGTTATCGTCGATCTTGCCGTTGCAATCGTCGTCTTCGTTGTTGCATATTTCGGGGTTGTTTTGGGTGGGTTTGCAAGAGAGTTGGCCCTGTTCGCAAGCCCATTTTCCGGCACGACAAGCACCCGTAAGCGAAGTCGTACAATTGTTTCCGATGCGGTTGTCTGCGTCGTCGATCTTGCCGTTGCAGTTGTCGTCCTTGCCGTTACAAGAATCCGCCCCGTTGGCGTCTGGAGTGGGCTTGATCTCGTTGATGCAAGCGGCTTCCCAGCTTTTCAGATCTTTGCTGCATTTTTGCGCGCCGCCTCGACAGATCCCTTTGCATTCGTAGGCACTCGTTTGTGGATTGAGGCTACAACCCGTTGCGCCTGTGTAGCAGGAGCGTGTAAGGGTATAGTCTTCGCCAAGCGGGTTGTTGTCGATCTTGCCGTCGCAGTCGTCGTCGATGCCGTTGCATTCTTCGGGCTTGGGCTGCACCGTTTGCTTGCATTGAATGCGACCATTGAGGCACTCGGAGATCCCCTTTTGACAGGGGCCACCTTTGACGCTTGAGACATTGCACTCTTTGCCGATGTCTGTAAGCTTGTTGTCGACTTGGCCGTCGCAATCGTCGTCTTTTCCGTTGCAGGTTTCAAGCGCAGGGATGACCTCGCCTTTGCATTCACCGATCCATTGGCCGTCTTTGTTGCAGGTTTCGAGTCCGTCCTTGCAGATCCCGCGATTGCGAAAGCCGGGAAGCGCAGAAAAACAAGCTCTCGTCTCGCCCGGATTGCACGCGCAATTCACGCCGTTGTCGACTTGGCCGTCGCAATCGTCGTCTTGTTGGTTGCAGATCTCGGTGCGTGGTAGGGTCTCGCCAAGACACGGTCCCCAGATCTGTTGGGCACTACAAGTCTGTTTTCCTTTTTTGCATATCCCCGTCGCTTCGCGCCCTGCGGGACCCGTAAAGCAATCTCGGATCTCTCCATCCCGACAGGGCGGCATGCAGACTTGCGCGAGGACTTCTTCTTTGGTGGTTTTTTCGACACATTCTTCGTTGAGAGCTTCTTGACAATCGGCTTTTTCTGTGCATGTCCCACGACAAACCCCTTCGACGCAAAGCAGGCCGGGGGTACATTCGCTTGTGGTTTCGCAACCCCATCCACGCGTTTCGGGAACAGCCGTGATAAAACAGGCCGAAAAAAAGAACGGGCTGAAAAGAAGCATCACAGCAGCCGAGTAGATCGGGCGTTTCGCGGGGTGGGCACGTTGGGTGGATGGCTTCAAAAGGCACCTCCCACAGAAGAAAAAAGCGTTTGGCCCGAGCTTTTGCTGTTTGGAGGTGCTGTGGGAGCAGGAGCACGACCGATCGTGATCGCGAGGATCACGCCCGTTGCAGCGACCACACCGCCAGCGATGTAAAGAATGTTTGCAGTGATGGCGTATGTGTCGGCTTGGCTATGGAGAGTGTTGATCTCTTTGGCGTTCGGGGGATTGTTTAGATTGAACTGCCCGTTGGGTGCGATCTCTTGATGACGGGCATCACGAGCCGACGCGGTGCTTGAGGCCAAAAAGCCCACGACTCCGCCCGCGATCACGGCGGCCACCCCGAGCCCAAGGACAACAAAGGGGAGGGGACGCAAAGGCCCTTCTTTCGGGATCACAGGTTTTTTCGGACGCGAGGCGATCACTTTTCGCGCAAGAACCAACATCCCCTCCACTTCTTTGACGCGCTCTTCAGGGCCGCGCAACGCAGCGCTTTGCGTTCCTGCGCGCAGATATTCTTCGAGCAGAGGCTGTGCTTTTTCGTGTTGATCGCTTTTGACGTAGCTTTTGCCGAGAAAGTAGCGCAAGCGTTGAAGAGCAAGGGCTTTGCGCTCAGGCGTCAGTTTGGGGTCTTGCGCGATCAAGCCGTAGGCAAGGGCCAATTGGATGGAGGCTTCTTTGTACCGTTGGGCGTTGTAAAAGCGCATCCCTTCGACGTAGATACGGCGAGCGGTGGGGAACTCTGTTTGGTCTTGAGCCGTGGCATGGCGAGCGAAAGAGATCGTCCCCAAAAACACAAGCCCGAGAAAAAAGACTGGGGATCTCAAAAAAAACACAGATCGCATGAATGTACTATCCCTACAAAAAACCCTTCAACGTTTGAGGTTGAGGGGGTGATCACAACAAGTCCTCGATCAACTTGAGACTACGCTGTTCGTTTTGATTGGCTTGCCAGCGGAACTGGAGATCGACATACCCTTGCTTTTTGAGTTTGATAAAAGCGTGCTTTCCCAAAGGGATCTTCGCTGTATAGGGGGTTGTGCCTTTCAGTTCACCGTTGACGAAGACTTGAGCACCGTTGGGTTGACTGACAAGACGAATGGTGCGGATCTCCGAAGGAGAAGCGACTCGAACCGTCGGAGCATTTCGGGGGGGGGTTCGCTGTTCGGGTTGAGAGCGTTGTTCGGGTTGAGAGGTTTGGCGATTGGCGACGGAAACGCGGCGCTTGCGCCTTCGTGTAGAGCGGCGCTTTTTGCGAAGGCGACGGCGTGTCGGGGATTTCTTGACTTCGTTATTGTCTTCATCGCCGCCGTTTTTGGGTTCTTGGGTGGGTGGATTGGTGGGTGTTTGGGGTTCAGTCGTGCGTGTTTGGGGTTCGGTGGTGCGCGTTTGCGTGCCATGAAGAGAGGAAAGCGCGGGAGGACGGGGTTGAGAAGCGACGGGCTGCGTGGGTTGAGCCGTCTGGACGAGGCTGGTTTTGAGAGGCTGCGACGGATTCGGAGGAAGCGCAAAGAGTCCGATCACAAGGGCAAGCAACAAACCAATCCCCACCCCGCTCCAAAGAGGCCAGCGATTTTTGGGAGGTGAGGCCGGCACAGCGGGGAGATCCGTCATCGAGGCAAGCTCTTCGGGAGAGATCTTTTGCCCCAAGACCTGAGAGGCCGTACTGTTGGCCGTTTCAGCGACCTCACTTGCGCTAACGCCCGTCATCAGGGTCAGGAGGTTTGTAGAAGTCGCGGTGAGGTTTTCGTTCCATGTGGTTTCTTGATCATCGGGCTGGATGCCTGCATCGCGCATGGCGCGTTCGAGATCGTCGTAGAACTCGCTCGCGGAGGCGTAACGTTCGGAAGGCCGCTTGGCAAGGGCACGATCGACGACAGATTGCAGCATCGGAGGATATTCGCGTTTGGGATTGAGTTCGATCAGCGTGGGCGGAGGCGTGTCGATCTGTTGGCGTAAGATCTCTTTGGGATCTTTGGTTTGGAAGAGCCTTCGGCCCGTAAGAAGTTCGACAAGGATCACTCCGCAAGCATAGATATCGGCCCGATGATCGACGAGGCGTTCTTGTCCGGCGGCTTGTTCAGGAGACATGTAATAAGGCGTGCCGATCGCAAGGCCGCTGCTTTGCGCACTTTGGCCGACGATCTTGGCGATACCAAAGTCCACGATCTTGACGATGGTACGGCCTCTTCCGCCTTTGGTCATCATCAAGTTTTCGGGCTTCATATCGCGGTGAACTACCCCCCGACCATGCGCCAGTTCAAGCGCATCGAGCAACTGCGAAAACAACGCAAAGACTTGACCTGCGGGAAGAACACGCTTTTTTCGCCAATAACGGTGCAGCGTCGAGCCTTCGATCCACTCCATCACAAGGTAAAAACCGATACCTTCGATCTCACCAAAGTCGACGACTTGGACGACGTTCTCATGGCGCAATCCCGCAAGGACCATCGCTTCGTGACGAAAGCGTTCGACAAACTGGACGTCCGCAGAAAAACGCGGATGAAGGACTTTGACTGCAAAAGGGTTTCCGAGCTCGACGTGCTCGGCGCGATAGACATCGCCAAAACCCCCTCCACCGATGCGGTTGACCAACTGGTAGTTCCCTACGCGCTGTCCAAGCAAAGAAGCCCCAAGACCTGCACCGACTTGGGGAGCCAAAAGGTGGGGAGAATGGTCACTCATGGAAAAAAACATCTCCAACGCGAAAGAGAAAACAATCAAACGCTATGATAAGCGCCTTTGCGGGCCTTCGCAACTTCTTGGTTTGGTCTCGCCGCGAGGCTGTGTTATAGACACAACGACATCAAGGTCTTTTCGATCTGGTTTGGAATGGTGCATCGTTTGGGGTGCCGTACCATGAAAGTCGTGTAATCAAGCATATTTCGGCTGATTTTGCAAGCCTTTTTTGTTTGCGAAAGAAAAAGCCAAGAGAGGGAAACAGTGGACATCTCGTCAAAAGTGCCAGTCGAACGTTTTGGATGGCGTGCAAGTATCGGAGTAGGTGCTTTTTCTTGCGGCGTCTTGCTTTACGAACTGTGTTTAACACGCGTACTTTCGGTGGTGTTCTATTACCACACCGCATTCCTTGCCCTGTCTTTGGCGATGTTGGGGTTAGGAGCGGGCGCGGTGTGGGTATATTTGCGCGATGCAGCACTCTCGATCGAACCGACAACAGAAACGAAACCAGAATCTCCAACGAAGGATCTGTTTTCTGTTCGGGCTTGGTTATTGGGAGCGGCATGGGGGATGGCGTTGATGCCGCTCCTTTTGGGTTGGCTGCGTTTTTCGACAGATCTGTTGGAGTCTCCATTTCAGCCACAATTTTTGCTGATCTTTTCGATGGTTGCGCTGGCTGCGCTGATTCCATTTGTGTGTTGTGGAGTCGTGTTGTCGCGGTGGTTCGTGGTGTATCGAAGGGATGTACCGCGCTTGTATGGTTGGGATCTTGCGGGAGCAGCGCTTGGAGCGTTGTTGTTGGTGCCTTGGATGGGCTGGTTGGGTGGCCCGATGGGGTTGCTGGGTTGTGCGGCTTTGATGGTGGCGGTTCATTGGTGGATGTTCGCCGAGCAAGGAGGCTTGTTATGGCGATGGGCCGCGACATTGGGCATCGGCGGCTTGTTGATGCTCCAAGGATTTTTCGCGATCTGGACGATTCAAATCGACTTTAGCCCCGACGCCAAAGAGCGCAGAATCCTTTACAAGAAATGGAATGCCTTTTCGCGTGTGGTGTTGCTGCCGCCTCAGTCATGGGATAGAGCGATCTCCGATCAACAACGTGATGCTTGGCAAGGCCGCCTTCCTGAACAACGCGAGGCGCTGATCGATATCAACGCTTACGCGCCATATTTGGCGTTTGATGGTGATCTGCGGAAGGTTCGTTATCTTGGAGAGTTGGTGTCGAACGCAGCCTATCACCTTTTGCCACAAGGCCAACGCGTCGTCGTACTCGGGCCGGGGGGCGGCAAAGATATCTTAGGGGCCTTGCTGTTTGCACCCAAGAAAGTGACCGGGATCGAGTTGAATCCGCTCTTGATCCACGACATCCTCAAACACCGCCTGCGCAAATTTTCGGGAAACTTGATCGAGCATCCAAAAGTCCGATGGATCGTGGGAGAAGGGCGTTCTGAACTAGAACGCCTTCACGAGACATTCGACGTGATCGTCGCAAACTCTGTAGTCACGTGGGCTGCCCATAGCTCGGGGGGAATGAACCTCGCAGAACACAGCTTGTACACACGCGAAGCCTGTGGGCTGTACATGGATCGATTAAGTGAGCAGGGGATCTTGTCTGTTTCGCTGTGGGATCTTGGCAATCATGCGCTGATCTTGCGATGGATCCGAACTTGCGAGCAAGCCGCCAAACAACGCGGCATCGCTTCGCTTGCCGATCACACGATCGTCTTGAGCAACGCATGGTCTCCCAGAGCGATGTTTTCAACGGTGCTGATCAGCAAATCTCCGTTTTCGCCCGAACAGCGGCTTACAGCAAAAATGTTCGCAGAACAGTACGGATTTGTGGCCTCTTATCTTCCTCCCGAAGCATCCGAACCCACCGAGCCTTGTCCCCCCCCAACAAGCACGTCCCAACCCACAAGCAAACTCACCACAACTGCGCCCACACACGCAACTGCGCCCACACACGCAAATGCGCCCACACACGCAAATGCCGCTCCTCCCACACGGATGCAAGGTAACGAAAAAGAAGAACAAGAAGCGCATCAACGAAAACGCATGGAACGCCAAGCCAGCGAACGCAAGCTACAAGCCTTGTACGAGCGATACTTTCGCGATAGCGATGCGATGGTTCATACTTTTCCCGGCGCGATCGACGCCGCAACGGACGATCGACCCTTCTTTTTGTACACGGCCCGCCTGCGTGACCTCTTTGGTGGAGATTCAAGCCGATGGCTCGGAGAAAACGCAGCCATCATCAGCCTTGGGATCAGTTTGTTGGTTGTCAGCTTGTTGTTGCTGGTGATGATCTTTGGGCCGCTGTGGTGGAGTTCTCGCCACGCGATCCACACGCTTCCTTGGGGGGCTTTAGCGTTTTTTCTGTGCCTCGGCTTGGGCTTTATGTTCCTCGAAGTCCCGATATTACAACGGCTCTCACTTTTTCTCGGACACCCGACCTACGCCCTTACGGTGGGATTGTCGTCGCTGTTGCTTTGGAGTGGGCTTGGTAGTCTGTGGATCGGGCGATGGAAGGATCCCACCGATCTTCTGCGTTGGATGCGGATCTTCTGGGGGGTGTTGTTGCTGATCTTCGTCATCGTCGGGATCGGATTGGATCCGCTGTTGCAAGCGACGATGGGATGGCCGCTTTGGGGCCGCATCCTGTTGGCTTTCGCACTCTTGGGAGCGTGCGGTTTTGGCATGGGCATGCCTTTGCCTGCGGGGATGTCTTTGTTGGCGGCGCGGATGCCTCATGCCGTTGCGTGGGCGTGGGGATTGAACGGTGCAGCGGGTGTTGTGGCCTCCGTCAGCATCTTGTGGGTCGCCGCAGAATGGGGCTTTTCCATCGCCTTTGTGATGGCTTGGTTCTGCTACCTTTGCGCGGCCTACCTGTTTTGGCGGATGGTGCGCACACTCCCCTAAACGCCCACAAGCCACTCCTAGCGCAAAGATCGTGGGGGTAGCGTTTGCGAAAAAACGATGGATAAAGCGTCGCTCTTGCGCGTCAACCTGCCTCGAAAGCAACCTTTGGGCAAGTCCGCCCGATAACTGTGAACGATGTCACAACAGATCGCCCACATCGCGCAAATGCCGATAAACACAACGCCGATGTGGCCCTACTATCCCGATGGAGAACGAACGATGAAGATCGAACGCAAGCCACATCAACCCCCACAACCGACCCCAAGCAAAACCCCCGCAGCCAAACCCCCCGCCGCACAACCCGCCGAACAAAAAAGCGCTTTCCAAAGCAACGACAACCGCGCACAACAACGCGACAACTTGCTTGGAACCCAAAAACAACCGACCCAACAACCTTTCTTCGAGCGTTTTCTTGAAGATCAAAATCGCCTCCCCAAACCCGGCGGTGAGATGACCACCATGCGCTATCCTTCCGACAACGAAGGCGGCGAAGTTCAGCCCGGAAAACCCGGTGGTGAGATGACCACCATGCGCTACCCCTCCGACAACGAAGGCGGCGAAGTTCAGCCCGGAAAACCCGGTGGTGAGATGACCACCATGCGCTACCCCTCCGACAACGAAGGCGGCGAAGTTCAGCCCGGAAAACCCGGCGGAAATGAAGTCACCACCAAGCGCTATCCTTCCGATTCGGAAGGCATGGAAACCCCTGTCAAGCCCGGCGGAAATGAAGTCACCACCAAGCGCTATCCTTCCGATTCGGAAGGCATGGAAACTCCAGGGAAACCCGGTGGCGGCGAGATGACGACCATGCGCTATCCTTCTGACAACGAAGGCAGCGAAGTTCAGCCCGGAAACCCCGGTGGTGGCGGCATGACCACCATGCGCTATCCTTCCGACAACGAAGGCAGCGAAGTTCAGCCCGGAAACCCCGGTGGTGGCGGCATGACCACCATGCGCTATCCTTCCGACAACGAAGGTGCAGAAACACCGATCCAGTCGGGTGGTCCGGGACGTGAAGCTGTGACGATGGCCTATCCCTCCGATGCTGAAGGTACAGAAACCCCCATCAAGCCCGGTGGTCCGGGACGCGAAGCTGTGACGATGGCCTATCCCTCCGATGCTGAAGGTGCAGAAACTCCCGTCAAGCCCGGTGGTCCGGGACGCGAAGCTGTGACGATGGCCTATCCCTCCGATGCTGAAGGTGCAGAAACCCCTGTGAAACCGGGAGGTGGCGAGATGACCACCATGCGTTATCCTTCCGACAACGAAGGGAACGAAGTCCAACCCGGAAACCCCGGAGGTGGCGAGATGACCACCATGCGTTATCCTTCCGACAACGAAGGCAGCGAAACAACAGAAAACACGGGTGCTGCGGGCGGTGCGAAACAAAAGAAAGCTCTCCCTGCATGGGAATTGTTGGCACAACTCGCAAGCAAAGACAAAACATGATCGATTGCGGATGAGCGGAGAGGATCGAGATTGGAGGGGAGAACGCTTTGTCGAAGCCGCAAGTTCTTTTGATCACCCACACAAAAGATAACCAGAGCATCCCGATGGTCGAAGAAGCGATCCGACGGCGTGGAGGCGAGCCGATCCGCCTCGATACGGATCGCTATCCGTTGGAGGTCAAGATCAACACCCGTTACGAAAACAGCGGTTGGTCGCAACGGCTGAAAACGCCGAACGGAGACATCGATTTGACCCAGTTGACGGCGGTGTGGTATCGGCGTTTCTATGCAGGTCACGGTTTGCCCGAAACACTCGGAGATCTGTACGATCCTTCGATTCAAGAGTCACGAAGGACGTTGTGGGGGAGCATCGCCTCTTTGTCGTGTTTCCAACTCGATCCGCTGTCGAGTGTACGCCGCGCTGATCACAAAGAAGTCCAAACCCGCAAAGCGATCGAGCTTGGATTGGATATCCCTCGCAGCTTATTCACCAACGATCCAGACGAAGCCCGCGCATTTATCGAATCCATTGATGGACCCGTGATCACCAAGATGCAACATCCGTTTGCCGTATACCGCCAAGGCATCGAGAATGTGGTATTTACAACGCGCATTCAGCCCGATGATCTAAGTGCATTGGAAGGATTGCGTTTTTGCCCGATGATCTTCCAAGAAGAGATCGTCAAGACCTTGGATGTGCGTGTCACGATCGTCGGCAAGCAGATCTTTTCTGCTGCGGTCGATGCGCAAACCAAAGCTGAGACGCAAGTGGACTGGCGTCGCGATGGCGTCGGGCTGATCCGCTCTTGGAAACCGTACACCCTGCCCGAAGATATCCCCCCCAAGCTCCTTGCGCTCCAAAATTTTTTGGGGCTGAATTATGGGGCCATCGACTTTGTTGTTTCTCCTGAGGGTCGCCACGCCTTCCTTGAGGTGAACGCAGTGGGTGAGTTCTTTTGGCTTGTTGATACCCCCGGCCTTCCGATCCCTGACGCGCTCGCTGACACGCTTTTGGGCCGCGTCGAACGTATCCCCGCCGTTGTTTAAGTCCGACTGAACTTCTCTCCCTTAACTTCTCTTTAAGTCTTTTGCCCCCACCTAAACCACACCGAGCATGGCGTATGTTGGCCGAGTTGTGGCGTGCGGCCCCACACCCCGCAAGGGAGCTTTGGCCCCTTGACCTCGTATTATCGGGGTGTTCCGACGATTTTCAAACCAACGAAGAATCTGCTTGGAGTACCGCGAACACGAGCGTTTTTGTCAACGAGTTTCGCTTCTGTTTTCAAGCAAGTCTTCTTTTTTGTTCGGAGGCTCCGATGTCTGCTCGACGTGCGTTATTTCAAATGGTTTCTTGTGCCTTGTTTTTGTTGGTGAGTCCTTTTCTCGCGGGGTGCGGCAACACGCCGCTGTGCCAATCCGAAAAGGATTGCATGGGCGATCAATACTGCTACCAAGGGACTTGCGCTCCGTTGTGCAAAAACAGCGGAGACTGCTTGGGCAACGATCAGTGCAATACAACATCCAGCCGTTGCGCCCCCAACGGCTCCATCGAAAAAGCCCCTTCAGAGCAAGCTCCCGCCGAACAAACCACCGCCGAGACATCCGAACAAGAAAACACCGCAGATGCCCATGACTCCGAGCCTACGGCGGAAAACGATCAAGAAAAAGAAACCATCGCAGAGCCTCTTCCCGAAACAACGCAAGAATCGGCTCCAGAATCGCTTTGTGGGAACGGTCAAATCGATGCAAACGAAGCATGCGATGGGACCAACTTTGGCGAAAAAACGTGCGAAAAGCTCGGATTTTCGGGAGGCTTGCTGAAGTGCAATGCTTGTGCAATCGACACATCGGCTTGCACCAAGACCAACACCTCGAACTTTGGGAAAACTTGTCCAAGCAGCGGATGTGGAAGCGGTCTTGTTTGTGTAAAATTCGATACAGACCTTTCGATCTGCACAGCTTACTGCGACGCCAACACCCCCTGCCCGACGCAACCGGCGGGGGCATCGTGTCGTTTTACGCTCGAAGGTAGCGGAAAAGAGATCTGTGGGTGGGCCACAGAGTCAGGCGCTCCGCCCGTTTGCGGAAACAACCAAACCGATGCAGGCGAAGATTGCGATGGGAACTCGGTGTTTGCGACGTGCAAAGGTCTCGGTTATACAGGCGGAACACTCAAATGCGATGCTTCGTGCAAATACGATACATCCGCATGTAGCGGACAAACCCTCTGCACGAGCCTCCCTCCCCGCCACTGCACCGATCCAAGCTGCTCACAGATCATCGCTTTTACACCGACCGCTGATAACGGATACATCGCGCTTCACGGCAACACCTTTAGCTGGCTGCGCCGAGATGCAGTGACGTTCGTCAAATATGCCACCGCGATCGTCAGTTGCGTCTTCCCCAACACACCGCCCCTTGGACTTGGGGACATGAGTATGCAAAACGGCCAAACACCCGCCGAAAACGGCCAGCTACGCCACCCCCAAGGAACACACGTCTACGGAACCGATATCGATCTCGCCTACTATCAAACAAACACCGCGAACAACCATCTACGGGCCGTTTGCGAACACTACACCAACGGGCAAGATCAATATCACTGCGTCTCACAACCCACCCTGCTCGAACCCAAACGAACGGCCTTTTTCCTCGCAAACATCCTTGCTTCTGCAAGAGTCCGTGTCATCGGCGTCGATGGAAAAGTCGGTCCCAAGCTTTTAACTGCGATCGATGAGTTGGCGCGTGATGGCCTGATCTCACCTGCCGCCCAACAACGCTTCAAAAGCGGCACCGTGACGTGGGAGGAAACCGACACCAAACGCGGCTGGTTCTATTTCCACCACCACCACACGCACATCAGCTTTACGCGCTAATACGATATCCGTAAGAAGCGTACACAAAGCATCATTCGGAGACGCCCGATTATCGGGCAGCCACAGGGGGCTGCCCCTACATTTTGACGATCACACTATGGGCGGATTTCGTATAATCTACCACCACGCGCACATCAGCCCAACCCGCCAATCCACGACAACCACGTACACATCCGTTTTAAGACACGGGGTTTTTTTGAGAAAAAAGAATAAGGGGGAAGGATTGTTGATTAGCGAAGGACAAAAAACAAAGGGTGGGAAAATGGGGGGATTTGTAAGCGGGAGACGGGGATCGAACCCGCGACCTTCAGCTTGGGAAGCTGACGCTCTACCAATTGAGCTACTCCCGCAGATAGGGCTAGGGTGTAGCGCAAGCAGCGCAGGTTGTCAAGAGCAAAGATCAGCCGCTGCAAGACTGAGCAAGGATTCATTGTTTTTGAAAGAGTGGGCGGAGCGGATCAAGCTAGACGGATGGGGAGAGAAGAGAAGAAGGGCAAGGAGAACAGAGCAAGCGGAGCAAAAACCAGTCTTGACTTTCTGCGGGAGTCTTGGTAAGAGCGCTTGCGTTTACGGGCTTGGATGTTTTTTGCAAAAGAGACGGATCGCGCAAGCGCATCGGTTTCAGGGTGCGGAGCATCAAGGGAAGCCGAAAGAGTCCATGAAGAGAAGCGAATGTTCGACGGGCGAAAGATCGCCTGCCTTTTGGAAGCTCTGAAACCACGATCCGTTGGGGTGGATGGGCCAGAGCGATAGACAACACCAGCGATTGAGGAGAGTGCAGATGGCACGCAAAGGTATTCGTGAATACGACGCCAAGCGGATGTTGGCCACAGCCCTGACCGGTTACGATGGTCGGGTTGCCTTGGTGGGTCCCGGTGAAGATCTCAGAAAGAAAGCGGAAGAGTACCCTTGGTTGAAGACCGAGAAGCTGGTGGCGAAACCGGATCAACTTTTCGGAAAGCGCGGAAAGAACGGTCTGATCTGTTTGAACAAAGGTCTCGAAGAAACAGCGGCTTGGATCAACGAGCGCATGAACAAAGAAGTGACGCTGTTGAGCGGCGTGAAGGGCGTGTTGACGCACTTTATCGTGGAAGTGTTCACTCCGTTTGACGCGGATACACGCGAATATTACTTGTCTCTCGATCTGGATGTGAACGGCGATATCCTTCGCTTGTCCAATTCGGGCGGCATCGATGTGGAAGAGTACATGGGCGACGAGAACAAATTCGTCGAAGTGATGCTCAACGGTGACAAAGCCTTTGATCCCCAAGATGTCGATGCAGCGGTGAAAAAGCTGTTTCCTGCAAATCACCACGCTTCCGTGCATCGCTTTATCAAAGAAACCTACAGCCACTTTGTGGCGGGTGGTTACACGCTGTTGGAGATCAACCCCTTTGTGGTGTTGGGCGATGGTCGTGCGCAACCGCTCGATATGGTCGCGAAAGTGGACGACACCGCAGCGTTCGAGACCCGCAAGATGTGGGGCGACAATCTGGAGTTTCCTGCTGCGTTCGGTGAACACCTGACGCCCGCCGAAGAATTCGTGCGCGAGTTGGACTCCAAGACAGGCGCATCGTTGAAACTGCGTATCCTGAACCCGAAAGGCCGTGTGTGGAACATGGTTGCGGGTGGTGGTGCATCGGTGATCTATGCGGACACCGTGTGCGACTTGGGCTTTGCCAACGAGCTTGCGATGTATGGCGAATACTCGGGCAACCCCGACACCAACAACACCTACCTATACGCCAAGACGGTTCTTGAGCAGATGACCGCAGAGAAAGATCCCCAAGGACGGCCCAAGTTCCTGCTTTTGGGCGGTGGTATCGCGAACTTTACGGACGTGGCCAAGACGTTTACGGGCATCATCATGGCGATGCAAGAGTTGGCAGAAAAGATGAAAGAGGTCGATGTGCGCGTGTTTGTGCGTCGTGCAGGTCCCAACTACAAGGAAGGTCTCATCAAATTGAAGGCCGCCGGCCAGCGTTTGGGGATCCCCATCGAAGTGCATGGCCCTGAAACACACATGACTCAGATCGTGGCTGATGCGCTGTTGCGCAAATAATGGCTGCGCTGCTTCGAAACGACACAGCGAATCGCAAATCGCGCACATAAGGGAGAAAACAGATGAGCCGACCCAGTTACCAGCTCTTCGATAAAAATACCACCGCGCTGATCTACGGGATGCAGACCGCAGCGGTGCAACGTATGCTTGACTTTGACTTTGCTTGCCGTCGCGCCAAGCCCTCCGTTTCCGCGTTGATCAACCCGGGTAGCGAAGGCTACGAGAAGATCTTTTGGGGCACAAAAGAGATCCTTCTACCCGTGTTTCCTGATATCGCCTCGGCTGCCAAAGCCTGCCCTGAATCCGATGTGTTGATCAACTTCGCCTCGTATCGTTCGGCCTATCCGACGACGCTCGAAGCGATGGCGATCCCCCAACTCCGCACGCTCGTGATCATCGCCGAAGGCGTTCCCGAGCGCCGCGCCCGTCATCTGCGCGGTCTCGCCCGTGAGAAGGGTATCAACATCATCGGTCCCGCGACCGTTGGTGGGATCAAAGCAGGTGTGTTCCGTATCGCCAACACGGGCGGAACCATCGAAAACATCGTCAGCTCCAAACTGCATCGCCCGGGTTCTGTGGGCTTTGTGTCCAAATCAGGCGGGATGTCCAACGAGTCCTACAACGTGATCGCCCAATGCACCGACGGCGTCAACGAAGGGATCGCGATCGGTGGCGATGCGTTCCCCTGTTCGACGTTGCTTGATCACCTGCTGCGTTTCCAAGACAACCCTGACATCAAGATGATGGTGTGTCTCGGTGAAGTGGGCGGCGAAGAAGAATACCGTATCGCCGAGGCCATCGCGAGCGGACGCATCACCAAACCCGTTGTGGCATGGGTGACAGGAACCTCGCTCGAACACCTGCCCCAAGGCGTACAGTTCGGACACGCCGGCGCAAAAGCCGATGTCAAGCGCGAAACCGCACCCGCCAAAAACGAGGCACTGCGCAAAGCCGGTGCGATCGTTCCCGAGTCTTTCAACGACTACGGCAAAGCGATCAAAGACACCTTCGACAAACTCGTTGCCGAAGGCAAACACACGCCGATCGCAGATGTCGAACCACAAAACGTCCCGATGGACTTCAAAAGCGCTGTGGCGCTCAAGATGGTTCGCCGTCCCACCAACTTCATCTGCACGATCACCGATGATGCGGGTGATGAACTCAACTACGCAGGCCACAAGATCAGCAAGGTGATCAGCGAAAACTACAGCATCGGCGATGTCTTGTCGCTGTTGTGGTTCCGCGAGCGCCTTCCCAAGTGGGCCACCGACTTCTTGGAGATGGTGATCAAGTTGACTGCGGATCACGGCCCCGCAGTATCGGGCGCACACAACGCGATCGTCACGGCTCGCGCAGGACGCGATCTGATGAGCGCGGTGGCGTCGGGTATCTTGACCATCGGTCCGCGTTTTGGGGGTGCTGTCGCAGGTGCCGCAGTGATGTTCAAAGATGCGTACGACCGCAAGCTCAATGCCGTCCAATTCATCGATGAAAAGAAAAAGCAAAACGTCAACGTTCAAGGGATCGGCCACCGCATCAAGTCGCTGCGCAATCCCGACATGCGCGTTGTCTTGCTCAAAAAATATGCAGACGAACATTTCCCCCAACATCCCCTGCTTGACTTTGCTCTCGAAGTCGAACAAGTGACGACACAGAAAAAAGATACCTTGATCCTCAACGTGGACGGTGCCATCGGCGTGTTGTGCGTCGATATGATGTACGCATGCGGCTTCTCCGAGCGTCGCGTGCAAGACGTTGTCGATGCAGGCGCACTCAACGGCTTGTTCTTGCTTGGCCGTACCATCGGCATGGTCGGTCACTTTATGGATCAACACCGCCTCAAAGCGCCGCTCTATCGCCATCCTTGGGACGATATCCTCTACGACTTGCCCGCAGACGCAGAATAATCGTCGTTATCTTCTTTTACAGCGCGCTCCGCTCGGGGCGCGCTGTTCTGCTTTTCTCCCACAACATCGCTGCTTTTCGCACCCTTCGGATGTACACCACCACGATACTTTTGCGAAAAGAGCGATCTTCAAAAAAATCAACAAGCGACACCCTAGAACAACATTCTATCCAACACACGATAGCGCCCGTCGCATCGAGTCAACGAGCCTCGATCGCTGACGACGGCCTGACAGTACAGAGGAGACGAGTATGTCCCAAATCGATGTCTTGTATTTTCCCGGTGATGATCGTGCAGAAGATGCCAGCGAAGTCGCCAAAGACGTTGCCAACGCTGCACTTGCGCGTGCCAACGAGATCGTGGGTTCGAGCCACAAGTTCAACTGGATCTCTGAGAACGAAGATCCCCGACTGACCGTGGGTTTGCGCCTGTGGTTGCGGTTGAAAAACCAATTTGACCTGCCCGTTCTCAACGAAAACGACGCACGCGATAAAGAAGTCCTCAACTTCATCTTGAAGTCCGATATCACGGACATTCAGGCCAAGTACCCCAAAGTTCAGGCGTCTGATCTGGCCTTCATCCGCGACGCGGCGCAATCGTTGTTGGACATGAACGTGTTGGTGCCTTCGGATGGCGTACTCGAAGCGTTGAATCGCGTGGGCTACTCCTACAAAGGCGCGACCGGCACGCTCTCTGGCAAAGGCACCCCCGCAAGCATCAACGTGTTTATTCGCCAAAAACTCGAATCCGACGCTTGTGTGCGCGATTTCAAAAACGTGGCCCCTCGCAAACACAAATCCGTGGATGTCGATATGGCCGTATTTGTGGGCTGTGAAGGCGTGACCTCCGAGTCTGAACACCTCGTCGGAACGGGCTACACCGACGCCAAGATCATCACCAAAAAATCGGCAGCGGTGATCCAAAAAGCCTTTGAATACGCCAAAGCCAAAGGCATCGACAAGGTCTATGTTGCGGAAAAAGGCAACATCTTGAAAGAGTCGGACAACGCCTTCATCGATCTGGCAAAAGCCGCAGAAGCCGAAACAGGCGTGAAGATGGAATACATCATCTTCGACAACTTCTTGCAACGCATCACCAAAAACCCCGATTGGTTCAAGGTGGTCGTCACTTCTCGCTTCAATGGCGAAGAGTTCTTGGTTCCCCTTGCCGTCGCCATGTTCAACGAAGTCGAACGCGAAGATCTCGGAAAAGATGTGGGCGTCTTCTCCCGCTACGTCGGCAAAAACATCGACTACACCAAAACCAAGATCGACACCCGCTGCTATCGCCAAAACAACGAGTGTTTCTACATCGGCGAAGACAAACGAACCGAAACCGAATCCATCAACTTCCGCCGCATCACCCGCAAGATGTCCGAAAATATCATCCGCTACTCGCTCGATGATACGCTTGTGCGCGGTGCAAAACGCTTGTTCATCCTGTATTCACCGTACCTCGCAGGCGACAAGCTCTTCCTCCAAGTGGGCCGAGAGATCGCCCGCGAAGAAAAGTACAAATCCATCGATGTGGTGTTTATGACCATCGGCGACTACTGCTGGTACACCGTCCATCGCCCCGAATCGGTCGAAGGCGTGGTGGGAACCAACTTGACGATGGACTTTTTGACCGACGCAGAAGCCTCGAAGATCGGTGGGATCGGGATGATGCCCAGCTTCAATTACACCCTTGAGACGGGCATTATGGTGTCCGAACCCGGCCACGGGACTGCTCCCGACCTCCAGCCCAACCAGATCAACCCCGGTGCTTCGATCTGGGCGATGGCTGCGTTGCTTGAGCGTATGAGCGACGACCTCAGCGGTCGGATCACTCCCGACCAAAAGAAAACACTCGCCAAAGCCGCAGAACTCGTCTACAAAGCCACCACGCAATTCTACTCCGCAGGCCAAAACTTGACGGGTGATCTCGGCGGAACCGGCACCACCACAGGCGTCGGCGATGGCATCAAAACCATCCTCCATTCCCTCCAATAGTACGAGATCCGAGTGATCTGTGATCGAAGGGGAGCGCGGAGACGCCCGATTGTAGGGGCAGACCCCTGTGTCTGCCCCCACGTCCTTACGATCACACAACGGGCGGATCTCGTATCACAACAAGATCGAAAAACTCAACACGATGCTTTGATCAAAAGACCACTTGTCTAAGCCCGCAGCAACGGGCGTTGCAGGGTCGCGTCGAACACGTAGCCGATAGAACAACGACGCATAATGCGACAAACGCAGAGTGATCGTCGTGCGCCATGTGATATCGAAATCATCGAAGGCTGTAAACGGCGCAAGCATATCGAATTCGGTGGTGAAGGTCAGAAATCGGGTGATCTGTCCTGTCGCAACGACGGCCAATTCGATGCCTTCGCGGTGAGACCACGTTTTGCGAAAAAAACGCAAATGGATGTGTTGTTCTTGGTTCGCGGTGTTGGGGCAGCGCGAAGTGTTCCAAGGAGCCGAAGGATCGCGCAGATCGGGATCACGACAACGCGCAGAATAGTCACTCGTCGTCGTCGATCCGCCCTGAAACACGGCTCGCGCCACTTCTTGGCGAAACCCAACCCCCACCAAGATCCGCAGATCCAACCAAGAATACTGCAAAGCTTGAAGATTCACCCCAAGCCCTTGCTTGATCAACAAGGGATCCCAAAAGTCACTCAAATCGATCCGATCCGCTGCGCTTCCCTTGGCGTCTGTCAAAAGAGAACAAGCTGCCTCTGTTTCGCATCGAAAGATCGATGCTCCGATCGAACGTTCTAGATCAGAGATGTAGTACGTCCCCGGAAAGATATTGCTCTCCAACCCCACCCGCGCATAAGGCCCCAAAAAGCTCAAGATCCGATAGATATAGATCGCTTCTAGCTCCACACGATCCGCGCTTTTTCGCAGATCGATCTGATCGATCCGCGAAAAGTTGGGGATCGTAAAACCCAGCTCGACGTTTAAAAAGCTCCGAAAGAAGTGACGCTCCGTGTTGTACGTTGCACGGCCTGTAAAAAACGTCGTCAAGCTAAAGCGATGCCCGGGCGTTGTCGCAGGTACATTTTCCACATTGTTCCACAAAAAGTTTCCCGACAACTGCAAACTCCACGTCCACGCCCCTTGTCGCTCCAGACCCAACTGGCGCAACAACAACACCCCTCCCCCTCGCACACGACCATCGTTGCGGTCTTTGATTAGCCGAAAAAAAGTCACTTCTCCTTCGTTTACTTGTACGGTCAGAAAGTCTGTCCGCGCCAGATAAGTATCCCCCACTTGAACGATCATATAAAGTCCGGGTGGCAACAACCACGGTCGCACTTTCTCGCCGATCCGCTCGTCTGCGCCGATCCCCGTCCCGATACCACGCCGCGATTCAAGGTGGATCAAGTCGTACGTTCCGCGAAACTGCACCAACGATTCATCCTGCACCAAGATCACCAACGCCGCCCAAAGCGCCCGAATGATCGTCAGTTGCGAGGCATACACGCGAACATGATAACGCGGCAACACCGTACCTGCACGTGAGCCGATCTGCACCGTGTAGCGACCGGGATAAACGAAGGCTTTCTTGCCTGTCGGGTTGGTTGCGACTTGGCGACCTTTGGTATCATAAACAATGTAAGAGGTTTGCGAGACATTTTGCTGCTGGATAATACGCGGAACAAAGATCGCGCCCAAACGCGGAGGGATCGGCACAGGGTCGCTACCGATTTGACGGCGCAACTCGTCCATCTCGTCTGATTTCACGAGAGAACGGATATCTTCGCGCAATCCGGCCATCCCTTTCTCTAGCTGTTGGGGTGTCAAGACCAAGACGTTCTGAGGCGTGGCTTCGCGATCGGAAAAGATCCCGCCCCCCGGGATCGCTTGGGGAGGCGCTGCAATACTCTCTCGCAGACCTCCCCACACGACGCCGCTCACGATCAAACACACCCACCAACACCGTGCAAAAGCATCCATCCAAGCACTCCAATCCATCCGCAATTCCGTCGTTTGGCCAACAAAGGCTCGGACACCCAAGATCCGACCACAGCTTGTACGAAATCCGCAGTGCGCGTGATCGCCAAGAGGTCGGGGCAGACAGGTGTGGCTGCCCAATAATCGGGCGTTTACGTACTCTCCTTTGTGGATACATCACTCGGATATCGTGTTATTCCTTGACAATCAGACCGCCTTTTTTGTTTTCATCCCGCGAGATCACAAGGCGAATCAAAGAACGAAAGATCCGAGAACGCTTGACTTGGCCCAAGATCGCTTTGAAGTCCTCAAACGCTGTTGGGTCGTTGATCAATGCCCCCAAAGAGCCTTTCCCTGTGCGGATATCCCGTAAGATCGTGCGGATATCGTCGGTGGATCGGTTGAGATTGGTGAGGATCTGGCTGGTTTCTGGATCAAACAACAGCTTGTTTAACAACGTTCCAGACTTGCGCGGCGCTGAAAGCAAAACTTTGAGCGCTCGCGTGATATCTGCCGCTCCCTTCGCGGTGTCTTCGAGCGAAGTCAGTAACACGCGGCCTTCCTTGGACAACAACATCCGATGCAGCATCGTCCCGGGACGCTGAACACCTCGCAAAAAGCGAGAGACCTGCGCCCCCGTATCTGCGAGTCCTTGGATGGTTCGGCGCACCTCCACAACAGAACCTTGGACGCTGCGGGAAAGCTCTTTGGAAAACAACAGATCGTGCGCAAGGCCCGGACCTGTGCGCACCTTGCTCATCATCCCATCCACCGAAGCAACGATGCCTTTGATATTTGCCGTAAGCTGTTGGTCTTTGTATTGACCAAGGATATCGTTGATCAAAGACACGGTCTTTCCCGCATCTTTGGCGATATCCTTGACCTGCACAAGGATCTCCGAAAGCCCTTTGGGTGTTTCACCTTGGACATCTCCTTCTTCTTTCAGGTTCGATCCCTTCGTACCGATCGAGATATCCACCAAGGAGTCCCCTAACAGCCCTTTTCCTTTGACGTTCGCAACAGAATCTGCCCGAATCTTGGACAAGATCGAAGAGTCGATCTTCATCCGAACGCGGATACTACGAGGGTTAACCTTCGGTGTGCTTTGAAGCTCTTTGGGGATGGCCTGTCCAGCATCTTTCAACAACGCGATCATCTCTTGGTTTCGCTTGGTTTCGCGCTCAAGATCTTTTTGCTTTTCTTCTGTAGACATCAGCCAGATCTTATCGACTACGCCGATCTTGAATCCCGAAAGCGTCACCATCGATCCCACGCTCAAGCCTGCGACGTTCTCAAACGACGAGTACACCGAGACTTGCTTGTCAAAGGCTCGGTTGGCGGTCCCCACAATAAAAATGATCACCCCGCCGATCAATAGCGCAGCGATCAAGAAGACACCCACGCGGATCTCTATGGTTCTTTCCGAAGCCATCTCGGATTACTCCTTGTCTTTTTGGGCATCGCCCTTGCGTTGAGAACGCTCTTTGTTTTCGGAGCCGATGAAAAAATGCACCGCCGAAGCCCATCCTTGTAGGTTCTTAAGCATGATCACCAGATCCGCGTACGCACTTGCATCGTAAAGAAGCGCTCCGATCGATCCGCGACCGTTCCGTAATTTTCGGATGATCCGACGCATCTCGTTGCTTGCGATGCGGATGTTCGCAAGCATCTTGGCGGCTTCGGGATCAAACAGCATACGATTCACAAAAGTGCCTTGCCGCTGCGGTGCTTTGAGCAACAGATGGACTTCTTGTAACACCAACGCCGCCAACGCCAACAGTTCTTGTGAGAGCGCCAACAAACGGCGACCATCCGACGAAAGCAGCAGGTGTTGAATCAATGTCCCGCGTTCTTGCGCACCTTTCAAGATCTGACTGACTCCGCCACCGAGATCCGCCAGATGACGGATCGCAAAACGCACATCGTTTAATAAGACCCGTGCATCGCGTGCCAAGCGACGAGAGGTCAGCAGATCATGAACCAGACCCGAACCACGATTGCCTTGTGCAAGCATCTGATCCGTATGTTCCAAGATGCCCTTGAGATGGCGCCAAAGCACAGGATCACCCAACTCAGCGAGAAAATAATTGATCAATTTCAGACTGCGCCGAAGCTGATCCGCGATCCGATTGATATCACCGATCACTTCGACCACTTGGGCATCTGAGGCCCCTTCCAGCTCTGCATCACGCGGTAGATCCATCGATGGCACCACACCACGCAAGAGGCTCGTCGAGATATCGACCACCGCACGCCCCAACATCCCCTTGCCTCGGATGGTGGCCACCGAATCTTTGCCTAGCCACGAAAAAAAAGAACGCGACACACGCACGCGCACACGCAAAGAACGCGCAATCATCGGCACTTCCCAACGTACATCCGTCCCTTTGGACGTCTTCACCCGCGCCTTACGCAAAAACTTGGGCAAAGCTTGCTCCAAAGCAGCCTCGATCTTGCCCTCACGTTCGGCAAGATCAACGATATCTTTGAACTTCTTTTGGATGCCTTCGAGATGCAGTACACGCACACGCCGCAACATCAAGGGCCGCAGATGCTCTCGTCGTTGCGCTTGTTGCGCAAGATCTCTTTCTTGCTCATCAGGCCGAAGTAGCCGAACACTTTCGACCACCCCCACATTCATCCCCGCGATGGTCGCAAAAGCGCCTTCGTAGATCCCCTCCACAGAGCGGTAGTTTGCGCTGATGTAGCCGCGTTCCTCGAATAACTTTGTTGCCGAACCGATCAAATAGACTACCCATGCCGTACACAACAACGAAGCGAGACAAAACAAAAACACCCGGATGTACACGGATATCGATAGCTGCATCTTGCCCTCGCTTATTCTTCTTCGTCTGGAATTCCACGAAGAAAGTTTTGTAAGATCTCATCCTCCGCGTTGCGCATCTCTTGAACTGTACCGATGCGATGGATACGCCGACCAGAAAGAAACGCGATCCTATCGGAAAAATAAAAGGCCCCTCCCATATCGTGCGTGATCACCATCGCGGTCACGCCCCGTTCTTGTTGTACGGTACGGATCAGCTTGTTGACACGAACCGTACTTTCGGGATCGAGACCCGTCGTGGGTTCATCGTACAAAATAACCTCGGGCTGCATGACGATCGAACGCGCCAGACCGACCAGTTTGCGCATCCCCCCCGATAATTCGGAAGGATAACGCGCAGCAAACGAGCGCGGAAGATTGATCAGATCGAGTTGCGCTTCCACGCGCTCGCGGATCGCCGTCTCTTCCAAGCGTAGATGTTCGCGCAATGGATAGGCGATATTCTCGAAGACTGTAAGCGAATCGAAAAGAGCCGCCAACTGAAACACCATCGAGATCCGCTTGCGCACTTCGATGAGCTGAAACTCCGACAGATGGGTCAGATCCACCCCCCTATACAAGATCTGCCCCGTATCTGCGGTCAGCAAACCGATCAAGATCTTGATCATCACGCTCTTGCCTTGCCCCGATCCCCCAAGGATGGTCAGCGTCTCCCCCGACAAGACATCGAAATGCAGATCTTCGTAGATGCGCTTGCTGCCGAAAGCTTTTTGCACGTGAACATAACGGATCAGCGGTTCTCCCGCAGGAACGGGCGTTTCATCAAATTGAACTGCGAAGCCTGCACACATACATCCCACCCAGCCTTAGCGAAAAACCACCAACAAGATCTGCGTCAAAAAGAAATCGCTGATCAACACACTGATGCTAATCAATTCAACGGTTCCCGTTGTGGAAAGCCCCACGCCTTGGGTGCCGCCTTGGGTGTTGAAACCTTGGTAACAACCGATCACAGCCACCAAAAAGCCGAATACAACAGCCTTAATCAAGCCCGTAAAAAAGTCACCTAGATCCACAACGTCCAACGACGATTGATAGAAAAACAAGGGGGGGATATTAAACTGACTGGACGAAAGTCCTTGGGCAGCCAAAAACCCCGTAATATCGGCAAAAACAGTCAGCATCGGCATGATAATCAAACTGGCCGCAAGACGGGGTACGATCAGCTTTCGGATCGGGTCCGCACCCAACGCACGGATCGCGTCGATCTGCTCCCCGACCTTCATCGAACCCAACTCCGCTGCCATCCCACTACCGATCCGCCCTCCCACGATCAAAGCCGTCAACACAGGAGCCAACTCACGAAACAAAGAAACCGCAACCACCGGCCCCACATAATCTTGCGCACCAAACTTCCCAAGGCCGTAGGCAAATTGAAGCGCCATCACGCCACCGATCGCCGCAGCCGTCAACAAACCGATCCGCAAAGAGCGAACTCCCAAAAGCTCGATCTGAGCGATCACTGCGCGTAGATCATACGGCGGCAAGACCATGCGCCACGCCGCCAAGTACGACAACCGCGTGATCGAACCCATAAACCAGATGTATTCGATGGCACGCGCACCGACCGTTTGAAACAAAGAAACAAACCAAGCGCTCATTGTGACAACACCCGAAATCCCGCGATCACACGATAAAAATCACCCACACCAAGGCCAAAATTCCACGGAAGCGTCACATAAGCCATGTCATAGATGCAGCGGTTTTTTTTCATCACCAAAAGCGCCGCTTTGACGGGACGACCATCCATGCGCGCAGTCATCTCTGTGTACAAAGCATCGCGAGCATCGATACGACGGCGCTCTTGCACCAGCACCTTGCGATGCGTCAGCCCGTAAAACAGGTGATCCGTCAAGATCCGCAACGGCACATCTTCGTAATCTTTCCGACAAGTCGAGTTGATCTGAATGGCGGCATTATAACCCTCATGGATGTAAGCGATGTTGTTCTCACTCACCCGCACAAAGCGCCAGTCTTTTCCGATCTCGCCCACCCGATAACGCATATCACCGTCATAATAAACGCTTCCTTTGAGGCCCGTAGCAGGGCATCCCCCCAAACAAAACCATCCCCCCGCCAAGATCGCCGCCACCCCCATACGCACCAAACACCTCAACCAAACCAACAAGCGAAGAGACCGCAACATACTTCCATTCCTATCCAAACAACACCGCTTGAGCGCGCAAACCACAACATGCCTTTACCTTTCAAGCGAAAAAGCAACGAAGAAGACGAAGGCAAGGCGATGTGCAACACACGAAGGCAATTCTCCGAAAGACACTAGCGAAAAACGCCACAGCGCGTCAAGCACCACACAAAGCCACCCCAACCGTGAGTCCTCTCCTCCCCCCCCCCAACGCCCCCGTCGATCTTCGTTGAAAGGTTACCAATCTTCTTCGGGTTCATCGCCTCGACGGCGTGGGGGAGGACGACGGCGGGAAGTCGTGCGTGCGTCGGGTTGGACGCGTGCGCCGGGTTGGGTGCGTGCGGCAGGTTCGGTCTTGGTCGTTGCAGCGGGTTCTTCTTCGGGTTCTCCGCTCCCTGCATCCACGCGCAAGATCGTGGGCGGCGGCAATTCGCCTGTGGTCGGCGATAATGGACGGCCCTTCAGCTTTCGGGCAGCAGAGAACTTCATCCCAATCCGCGCAGCGATGGCTTTGATCTCAGGATTTCCGCGAACAAACGCATCGCGGATCACCCCACCACCCGTTTGAAAACCAAGCGCAAGCAAGGCTTCTGCGGCATACAAACGCACCAAGAGATGCGGATCGCGCAGTGCCGCTTCAAGCGCTTCTTGTGTCTCTGGGTCTTTGACTTCGACAAGCGCTTGCGCAGCATCAACCCGTGTATTGGGGTTGCTGTCTTTTAACAGACCTGCAAGCACACTTCCGCCCTCGCGCCGACCGAGCCGACCGAGCGCATAACCCGCAGCGATCTGCACTTCTTTCGAGCCATCCTTGAGCAAGCCAACCAGTTTGTCTCTCGCGGATTTACCGCCAAGATCGCCAAGTGTCGTGGCTGCGATCTTGCGGGAGCTTGCAGTATCCGAAGACAAATCCGCAGTAAACAGCTTGATCCAGCTTTTATCGCCCAATTGCTTGAGCGATTGCGCCAATTGAGCGCGCACACGGCGGTTGTTGTTGCTGGCCATCTGCTCGCGCAAAAACTCCGCCACACCGCGATCTTTGACCTCGCCAAGAAAGCGAGCGCACATCAGCTTCGATCCGCCCGTTTCTTTTTGATAGCATGTTTGTAACGCTTCCATTCCGCCCTTGTCACGGAGTTGAGCAAGCGCCAATGCCGCTTGGTAGCGCACAAAAGGACGACGCTCTTCGAGCAGCTTGCGCAACGGCTTCACGGCGCTCTTGTCGCCCAGTTCACCGAGTGCTTCGGCGGCTTTCATGCGCGTCAAAAAGTTCGGCGAGGACAACAACGGCAGCAGTGCCTTCACCGCTTCTTTTTTCTTCATCTTGCCCAAAAACTCGGCGGTCACTTGTTGGCCTTTTCCATCCGAGCCCCCCAGCAGATCGCGGGTGTACGACCAAACCAGCTTGCCCAAGACTTCGGGGTCTTCGCTGTCGTTCATCGCCACCAACACTTCGTACGCACGCAGCGCCTTTTCCACTTGGCCGAGCTGCGCAAGCGCATCCACCCGCAGGGCCACAGCCTGTTTCATGTACTTGTCGAGCTGTTTGAGCGCAGCTTTCGCTTGCCCTTTTTTGAGCTGTCCTTTGAGCGTGTCCAGTTCTCCCGCATGGGCCGGAACCCACGCGCACAAACCCCAAAGAATCCATGTCGCAAAACCAATCGCGGTGTGTCTCTGCATCAAGTCTTGTCTCCTTTATGGTCTCAAGTGAACGGCGGGGAGATTGCCTTCTCTCGTTGTGGGATGCAAGGAGCAAGCTCCATGCGTCGAAAAAACGGATGCGGATCGTACAGATCGGGGAGTTTCTTTGAAGACGGGTGGAAGGGGATATCGGAACAAAGACAGCGAAGCGGCCTGCAAGTATTTGCGCGCAAAGTCATCAAGAAAGCCTTGCACGCTGCTTCCGACCTGCTGCACAAAAGCTTGCTCGAATGTGTTTCCAGTGCGCATCGACCGCAACAATCGGCTCACCCCTTCTTGCTTAATCCGTTGCTGAAGTTCATCAAACAGCCAGTGACCAAGGCTATACAGCTCGTTTTGATAAAAGCGCAACGCCTCCACAGATTCAAGCGCACGCCAAACCCGCTTGCCTTGGGGACTCGCAAAAAAAGAAGCCAAGCGCTCCACCGACAAACGGACATAACCTTGCTGCGCGGTCACAGAAGCCATTCCTTCCCGAAACCACAGGGGTATCGAGCGATTGTCCCAATCTTTTTGCTCGCAGCACATCTGAAACATCGCAACATGCGCGATCTCGTGCGTCAACAGCTCTGTCAAAGGCCACTGATAAAACTGCCTGCGCCACGTACGAGGACTTTGCAACCAGATATCTCCATAACGCGCCCAAGCCCGTACCCATGGCAAACGAAGCTGCAACGCTTCCTCAAGCGACTGATGCGTCGGAAAGATCCGCAGATGCAGCGGAGCTTCTAAGGTCGTCCAACGCTGATTCTCTCGCAAAGCGTACAGTGTGGCTTTGAGCGTGTCCGAAACAACAGCGGCATCTCGCTCAAAAAACGAAAGACGCACCGAATTGGGAGCCTCACGCGGAGTCGCTCGCACTTCCAGCGGAAAATCGGGGATGATCGCCTCACGATAACAACCCACCAGCCCCAGCACCCACCCCAAGCACCACAACAACAGCATCCTCGCCTTTTTTTGCATCCATCGCTCCAAAAAAATCACCCGACCCACATCCATCGGACCAACACAATATCGTCGACGGATGTGATGGGGCATTGCTTAGAAGCTGCGCGTCTAAAGCCCCCAAGAGACCGACAGGATCGGAACAATCGGGTCATTGGGGTTTAACATCTCTTGAAGATTCAAAAACACGCCAATCGAAAACTGCCCAATGATCGAGAAAAAGCGCAGACCGAACCAAAAACTCAGCCGAAAGTCCGAAGTGAACGTGTTGTCATCAACTTTCGCTCCTTGGGGCAAAGCCACCTTCAACGAAACGCCCATCGCTCCGAACCCAAGGCTGAGATAATTCAAGTAAGGACGAGCTTGTCGGGGCATCAAAAATCGGTAAGATATCTCGGCTCCAAACAACAACGAGAGGTCGAGGTTTGTTTGAAAAGAAAACAGATCAAACCCAACGTAGGCCGAGATCAGCCACTGATCCCGAAACAAAAAATCAAGCCGAACTTCTTGACTTGTTGGCGTGATCGAATTGTTTTTGTCTGCGGCCTTGCTTCCGAGCGCAAACGAAAAGCGCGCCAAGAGATGTACTTCAAATTGAAAATAAGGCCAACCCTCCCGTTTGGCGGGCTTGCTGTGAAAAAGCGACTCGATCAGATGCCTTCGTGCCACAAGGCCGATCGGATGGCGGCGTGGCCCAAGCTCCGTCATCACCCCGATCACACGGCCTTCTTCGTCCAACAAGGGCGCCCCCGCATACCCCCGCATCAACGGCATATTGACTTGCACGAAGTCCTTCGTGACGCGCCCAATCGCACCTTGCACAAAACTCCAGCTCAAGGCCGTTTGCGTCAGCCTTTGCACCAACCCTTCGCTGGGAAAAGGATGTCCGACCGCACCCACTTGGACGCCAACATCGACCTGTTCGACAGGCGAAAACACCAACGGTCGACCAGCCATCCGTCCCATAACACGCAAGATCGCTGTGTCGTGGGTCTTATTAAAAGCCCAGAGATCCGCACGAATCCATTGATGATCTTCTGCGTCTCGCTGGATCCAGATATCTCGACCGCATCCCGCAACGCTCACACTTGTCACGATATGGTGACGATCAAATGCCAAAAACCCCGACCCTTTGCGCGTTCCGCAATGCACGATGTAGATCTGCGTCACGGTGGCCTTGTACACCCGCTGCCAACGCTTGTTCCCATACTCCATCGCAGGAGCCGTCATCGACAACCACACCGACGCCAACATCACCGAAACAACCGATGTCATCGAGTAAACCTTCCATCAAACGAGGCTTTGTTCTCCATCGATGCCGCTTGTGGACAAAACCCCCCGCGTTCGCCCCGTTGCGAGCGACAGGATCGTTGTCTTGAAAAACCATCGTTCTCTTCGCCAAATTTATGGGGTCAAGGGGCAAAAGTCCCTTGTGGAGTGTGGGGTTTCACCCCACCAAAACCATCCACATCGCGCAAGTTCCATAACCAAAAAAGAACGCCGCCGATGCGTGGCGTTGCAGACTACCACAATCGCCTTCAAAAGAAAGCGGATGTTTCGATCCAGTTGACATCGGTACGTGTCTTTTGCAAAGCTGCGCGAGGGTTCAACGTCCGTCCTTTGCGCAGACAAGAACCCAACATGCACCTGCACAACCTCGAAAGCCCAAGCGGTAGGGGCCATCATGAGATCATCGTTCTTTGTTAAGCCATTCTTTGTCGCACTCCTCGTCATCTTGCTGTTGATCGTCGCCAAGTTCGTGATCGGCACAGATTACCTCGCAGACTTCGAACAACAACAACTTCGTCAACAATTTCTCGGACGCACCCAAACTCCTGTCCGCTTTCCCAAAGACATCGTACTTGTCGAGATCAACGAAGCCAACACAGAAGCCAGCTTGCGCTGGCCTTGGGATCCCGGCAAAGTCGCGACCCTGATCAAAACACTGCGCGAAGCCAAAGCCAAAGTAATCGCGCTCTCTCTACCGTTGGTTTCGATGAGTCGAGCGTCCTACATACAAAGCCTAAAAGACGCCCTCGAACAACTCAACAAAGCCTTCCCCCCGCTTGAAAAGCTCGATCCCAACAAGACCAAAGGCATGAACCGCCGCCAAAAAGCAGACTTCCAAAAAAAGCGTGCAAAACAAGAAGCCGAAGAAGAGCGCGTTAAAGAACTCCGCAAAAAACTAGAAGAACTCACCAAAACGGACGGATACGGCGAGCTTATCAAAGAAGTCCAAGCCACCAAAAACCTTGTGATCGGTTACTACTACTACAAAACTGAAGACAACATCCCCGGGGTAGAAGCCACTTATCTCAAACAAAAACAGCAGATACTCCACGAACAAAAGCACAACAAAGACAAGAAAAAAACCAAAAAAGACGATCGACTTGTCGATCTCTATCGCCTCGATCCACCGCAGTTTTTGCTTGGGGCGACCGTCGAGCCCGCCACCGAAGTGGCCGCTTTGCGTGAACAAGGCGATCTCGCTCGTCACCTCCGCTATCACGGCTTCCTCAACCTCACAGAGAACCCTGACAATCCCCTTTACCAAGTCCCCTTCTTTGCCAAAAACGAACAGAAGATCTATCCGAGCTTTGCACTTGCCACGTACATCGCAGCCCACCCAGACAGCCCGCCCAAACGCCTCGTTGCAAGCAGCGGATACACGGGCCTTGAGATCAACGTCAAAGGAACCAAGAAGCTTCTGCCCTTGGATCGCGACGGCCTATACCGCTTGAATTATTACGGGCCTGTTCAAAGCATCCCCCGCAATCAGCGCGCTCTTGCAAGCACGGTGACAGAAACCAAAGGCTTTGCCGACGGATTCTTTGAAGGCAAGATCGTATTCGTCGGGATCAATCACCCACAAAAAGGGTTACGCATCCAAACTCCCTTCCCACGATCTTTTTCGGAAGTCGAACTCCACGCGATGGTCCTTGCAAACCTGCTCCAAGGAAACCCGCTGCTCCAAGGTTCCGCGATGGTCGAGATCGCTGGGTTGCTGATCTTTGGCCTACTGTTGGGCTTTTTGCTCAGCCTATTTCGGTACCTCCTTGGTTTCATCGCAACGATCGGCCTCAGCGTTACCTTGATCTTTTTGGATCGCTTCTACTTGTTCCCCGACAACGTCTGGTATCAATGGAGCTACACCATCCTCGGACTGGGCTTGATCTACCTCAGCGTCAGTCTAGTTCGCCGCCTCACAACCGATCGTGATCGCAGCCTCACCATCGGCCGCTTTCGTGAACACGTCCACCCAGACGACCTCGCCAAGATCCTCAAAGATCCAAAAAGCCTCCCCACCCAAGGAACATGGCGCCCGATCGCCTTCCTTTCCGCCTATGCCCATCCCGTCGGAGACAACCTCAGCGAAGAAAAAAATGCAGCCCGCATCAGCGAGATGTTCGCACACCTCGTCACCCCCATGGGCGAAGCCATCCGCAACGCACGCGGGATCGTGACCCAGATATCCAGCCATAATTGCCAAGGACTTTTTAACGCTCCCCTTCCCCTCGGCAACTACGAAGAACAAGCCGCACTCGCCGCCCTCCAGATCCAATTTGCTTGGAATGACTTTGTTCACAAATACTGGATCGCCGAAGGGCTGTCGGAACCCAACTTTGGGATCGGACTGGATAGCGGATCGGCAGTAATCGGGAATTTTGGAGGCGAAAGCAACTACATCTTTACAGCAGTGGGCAAGCCTGTGACCTACAGCGAGATCCTACAAGACCTGACCAGCACCTACAAATGCCAAGTGCTGGTGTCCGAGAATATGCAGCAAAAGCTCCAAGCAACCGGGCAATTTGTCATCCGCGAACTCGATTGGGTGCAGATCAGCGATGCACACCCCAACATGACGCTGTACGAACTGCTCGGAAAAGCCCCCGCAAGCAGCCCGCTCCCAGAAGCCGTCGAATGGTATCAACAAGGTCTTTCTTACTACCGCTCGCGAAACTTCCAAGAAGCCCAACGCTACTTCGAAGAGATCTTGCAACGCCGCCCCCAAGATGGCCCTGCTCAAGTGATGTTGGCACGCTGCAAACAATACCTCTCCTATCCCCCCAACTTTAACTGGGACGGGACTTGGAAGCTCAAAGCCTGACCTTCCACCTCCGCCCCTTCACCCCAAACTCTCATGGGGACGTACCATGCGTACAAACACCAGTTCTTGGCTTTCCCGATCTCTCGTATACATCGGGCTATGCGGCGCTTTACTGCTTTCCAATTGCGAGTGTAGCGCTCCCGTCCGCCCTCAAGACCGCTTCAACAACGGACTGGTGTGTACAGGTGTAAGCGGAGACAACCAATGCAAGGGACTTTTCTGTTGGCGATTCAAAAAAGATCCCCCCAACGGCGATGGCGTCTGCACCACAGTCTGCACCAACGAAGAAGAAGCTTGTGCGAACGGCGGTATCTGCCGTAAAGGCTTCCAGCCCGAGTCGCCTGATCGCGGATACTGCGTCGTCCCCTGCACCTCCGAAAAAGATTGCGCCCCCACACTTGGCTGCCAACAAATCAACAACCAAGGCGACAAATACTGCTGGCGAACAGACCCCACCACCAAACAAAACACCAACGGCAGCAAATGCACCGATGCCCGCGAGTGCTTGGGTGGACACTGCATCAAAGGCTTGTTTGAAAGCGGGTTGGCTCTATGCAGCGAGACCTGTACGAAACTCGGCGATCCGTGCAAACATCGCGGTGTTTGCGCTATCCAAGACACACTCGGCGGCACAGCAACACTGTTTTGCTTGGTCGAATGCCAGCAAAACAGCGACTGTTCTGACAACCTTTCCTGCAACGCTTCCCCAAGCAAGCGCAAGTACTGCGGCCTCGCCCCTTAAACAGACTCTTCTGCGGCCTCGCCCCTTGAACAGATCCGTCTTTGCTCTTGACGTCCGACGCGGATACTCGTAGAGTCAAGCGGTCTTTTTGCTAGGATAGAGAGGTTTGTATGCTTTGGACAGATCGTATCCGTTGTTGGCTTCCTTTCTTTGGCGTGTGGATGCTCAGCGTTGCCCTCCTTCAAGGCTGCCCCAACGCCAAGATCCACGAACGTGCCAAGTTTCTACATGACCGAGGACTTCTACTGCTTCAACAAGACAAATTGGAACTTGCAGAAGAAAGCTTCAAAGCAGCCCTTGAGTACGACGCCCGCTTTAAACAGGCCCTCAATAGCCTCGGTCTGCTCGCCGTCCGTAAAGGCAAACTCAAAAAAGCCGAAACCCTCTTCAAACAAGCCCTTGCGATCGACTCCAATTTCGCCAACGCACGCGGTAACCTTGGGTATGTGTACTTCCAATACAAAGACTACCCCAAATCCATCCAGCTCAATCTCTCGGCTTTACAGATCGAACCCGCCCTTCACGACGCACGCTACAACCTCTCGCTTGCTTATTTTTATACCCGCGACTTCAAAAACGCACGCAAACACCTCGTCCGATTGTTGCTCTACGATCCGAACCACGTCAACGCACACTTTGTCCTGAGTTCCATCGAGTTCGAGCGGAAAAACTACAAGCAAGCCGCTCAACACGCCATCCGCGCCGCTCAGATCGATCGCAACCACAAACGCGCTTACGAAGTCCTTTGCAAATCCTTCTATCACCTCGGTCAATACAAGATCTCCTGCCAACAGTGCAAGCAGATCGTTCGCATCGATCCCGAAGACCCCATCGGCAAAACACTCGTCGATGTCGTCCACAAAAAGCTCCAAGAAACTGGGGAATCTTGCCAATAAACCTTTGTTATCCGCTGATTTCCTTTGGTATGTATGTCGTTGTTGTGTCTCTCTCTCTCGAAAACGTGGTTGCCTTTCCTCGAAGGCCTGTGCTAATAGAAAGGCCCAACATTTTCGTCTGTGCGGACTTCTCATACAAAGCGCGAACGTCTCTGTGAGGAAATCAAACTACACCCAAAGCCTTCTTCATCAAAGACCTCACGCAACGCATGGTAGCATTCGTTTTTTTTGTGGTTGGATACTGAAACGCGAGTGAGCATTGAAACTTCAGCACGCAGGAGCGGTGAGTCTATGTCGGTAGAAGAAATTCAGAATTATTTGCGGATCCTAGAGGCCGTTCCAACGAACGTGCCTGCTTTCGAAGCCCTCAAGCAGATCTACACAGAACACCAACGTTGGGAAGAACTGGCCCAACTCGTAGAAGACCGTGCGGAACGCTTGCCTGATCGCAGTCAAGCCCCTGCGCTTTATCTACAAGCGGCCAACACTTGGTTCCACAAGGAGCAAAACACCGAACGCGCCAAAAAGACCATCACCAAAGTGTTGGAGTTGATCCCCAACGAACGCAACGCCCTCGCTCTCTGGCGCGAACTCGCCACTTTTGAAGGGGACTTTGCAACCGCGATCAAGATCTTGCGCCAAGAGATCCAGATCACCGAAGACGCCCGCGAAAAAAGCAAGCGTTTTGTGGATATCGCCAAGATCTTCGAAGAACACATGGACAACCAAGAACACGCTGCGATGGCCTACCATCAAGCCTTCTTGCAAGACCCCGAGAATTTGGGGCCGATGGAGCAAGCGCTTCGACTCTACCGCAGCCGAGGCGATTGGCAACGTGTGATCGCAGTCCTGCGAGCGCGGCTCGAAAAAGTCTCCGAAGCCTCGAACAAAGCGCGCCTGATGTTCCAAATCGGCCAAATCTTTATCCAACATCTTGATGAAGGCAAAACTCCCGAAGGACTCGCCAAAGCCGCTCAACTTTTCCGCGAAGCCCTTAACCTTGATCCCGATCTCGATGACTTTGACAACGCACTCGAACTCTACAAAGACAACAAAGAGTGGTCTCAAGTCACCGCACTCTTGCGCGCAAAACTCGAGGTTGTCACCGAAAACACCAAAAAAGCGCGGCTGCTGCTTGAGCTTGGAAACGTCATTCTTCAACACCTCGAAGAAGGACAAACCCCCGAAGGTCAACAAAAAGCCTCGCAATTCTTTCAAAAAGCCCTTGAGTTCGACCCCAGCCTCAACGAAGCCAAAGAAGCCATCGAAGAACTTTCCTACGCAACGGAAGATTGGTCTTCTCTGCTCAAGCGTTTGAAGAAAGACATCCGTGACGCGGGCAAAGACGAAGATCGCGCCGCCTTCTTGAACTACAAGATCGCAGAAGGCTATCTCCTCCGAGAAGACAAACCTGCTTACGCTGTCCGTTATTGCAAACAAGCCCTCGAACTCCAACCCAACCACACCAAGTCTCAAGACCTGTTGCAGCGCTTGTACGCGGATTTGGAACGATGGGAAGCCTTGGCGGACTTCTTTAACGATTGCACCAAAACGGCCCTTGATGCCCCGGCAAAAGTCAAGTGGCTCAAAAAACTCGCTCGCCTTTACCGCGAACAAACCAAAGAACGCGAACGCGAGATCGAAACCCTTGAACGCATCCTTGATATCCTTCCCACCGAGCGCGAAACCCTCCAACACCTCGAGAACATCTACCGCGACAACGGCCAATACAGCCGCGCACTCGAAGTGATGGACAAGCGTCTCAAAACCTTTGAAGAATCCGCAGCGAAAAAAACCCTGCTCTACGAGATGGCCACCCTCGCCAACAAGGAACTCCAAGACTCAACGCGAGCCGCCGGATACTACGAGCGGATCTTGTCTCTTGATCCCGACGAGATGGACGCGATCGATGCGTTGCTGCCGCTATATGAAGCCGAAGCCCGTTGGGAAAACCTGATCCAAGGACTCAAGCGAAAGCTCGAACGCACCGAAGATCGGCACGCTCGCGCAACCATGCTGACACGTGTCGGCGACATCTACGCGCAACGCCTTGCTCTCTCCAAAGAAGCCTTCGATGCCTACACACAAGCCCTTCGTGAAAACCCCCAAGACAGCGATCTGACCCAAAAACTCGAAGCCCTCGCACGTCAGATCGGTAACTGGGAAGAGATGGTCGCGCTCTACCGCAACACCTTGGAAAGCGCAAACGATCCTGCCGATCAAGCCGCCCTCTACTTCCGCATCGGCGACATCTACGAACGCGAACTCCAAGATGTCGAGCAAGCCAAAGCATCCTACGAAGAGGCTCTCGAACGCGCCCCACAACTCGGCGCAATGAACGCCCTTCAACGCCTCTATCGCCAAAGCGAAGACTGGACCTCCTTGGCAGAGCTTCTCCAAGAAAAGTCCAAAAACGACAACCTCGATGAAGACCAACGCATCGAAGTCTTCGAAGAACTCGCTCGCATTCAACTCAACTACATCGACGATGCCGACGGTGCAGCCGAGACTTACGAAAAGCTGCTCGACGCAAGCCCTTCGTATGGCCCAGCCCTCGAAGCCTTGGAGCGTGTCTACAAACAAAACGAAAATTGGGCCAAACTGCGTGGTGTCTACCAGCGCCGCGTGGACAACCCCAACAGCGAGTCCGAACTCAAATCGACGCTACATATCCTCGGTAGCCTTTTGATCGAACAGCTCGATGCTTTCGAAGATGCCGTCCAAGTCTACCAACAATTGCGCGTCCTTGATCCCAACGACTTGAGCATCTTGACCCGACTCGAAGGTCTCTATCGCGACTTGGGCCAATGGGAACAATGGGTGGACACTGCGCGCCAACGCGCTGAAAGTATCCGTCGCCCCGAGCAAAAGAAAGAAGTCTTGCTGGAGATCGCCAAGATCCAAGAAGAAGAACTCGATGATTCTGTCGGAGCGATCGCTGTTTTGCGCGAACTTCACGAGATCGACAGCCAAGATATCAAGATCCTCGATGAACTTGAGCGACTTCTCGAAGTCGAAGACGATAAAGCCGGTCAGTTGGAGATCCTTCGCAAAAAGGTGAACCTCCAACAAAATGCCAACGAGAAAAAAGTCCTGCTCTTCCGCGTCGCAGACCTCCACCGTGCGCTTGATAACGAAAGCGATATGGCCGAAGCCTACCGCGAGATCTTGGATATCGATCCCCGCGACCTTCGATCCTTGCGCTCCCTCCAAGCCTACAACCAACTCCAAGGCGATCACGAAGGCGTCCTCGATCTCTTGCTGCGCGAACGCGATATCGTCACCGAAGACGCCGATCGCAGCCGCCTCACTCAACGCATTGCTCAACTTCAAGCAAACTTGGGCCGTTACGAAGACGCGATCATCGAATATCGCCAGATCCTCGCCCAAAACAACAACGACAACCAAGCCCGCACGGCGCTGGAAGAGATCGCAACCAAACACGCTGGCTGGCGCGTTGAAGCCCTCCAAGTCCTCGAACCGATCTACCGCGCAGCCCAAGACTGGGAAGCCTTGGTCAAGGCACTCGAAGCTCGCTTCCAAGTGGTGCATGACAAAGCACAACGCCTCGATATGGCCCGTGAACTCGAAGAGATCTATCGCCGCCTGAGTGACGATGAAAAAGCTTTCTATTGGAGTTGCCAACTCCTACGCGAAGACTTCGCGGATACCGAGATGCGCGAACGTGTCGAGATGATGGCCGATGAGATGGAGCGTTGGGACGAATTGCTCGTAGTCTACGAAGATATCGTTCGCAGCTTTGTTGATCGCCAACAGATCGTCGAAACCTACCTGTTTATCGCACGCAATTATCAAGATCGCCTCAGCCAACCCGAAAATGCCCTGCGTAACTATCGCCGCGTGTTGGACTACGATTCCAATAACCCCGAAGCCATCGACGCGCTCGAAGAACTGTATCGTGCGCTCGGACAATGGCGCGATCTGATCGATATCTTGCGTATGCGCGTCGAGATGACCGCCGCCGTCGACGAAAAGAAAGAACTCCTGTTTGAAGTCGCCGATCTATGGGAAGACAAACTCCAAGATCCCCCCGAAGCCATCCAAGTCTTCAACGATATCTTGGAACTTCAAAACAACAACCTGACCGCGATCCGTCGTCTTGCTGCGTTGTATGAGCGAGAGTCCCGATACACCGACCTCGCAGAAACATGGGAAAAAGAACTCTCCCTACTCGACAACGAAGAAGAACTTCTTTCCTTGCGCTTCAACCTTGGGCAACTGTATGCGGATCATCTCAACCGCATCGAAGACTCCCTCAAGATGATGCAGCAAGTCCTCGAAGTGGATCCCGAGCACCAAGAAGCCATCCAGCGCGTCCATGCTCTTCGCGAAGAAGACGCTTACCGCTTGATCTGCGCCCGCATCTTGGAGCCGATCTATCTCCACCAAGAAAACTATCCCGAACTCAAAGCCATCTACAAGATCCAACTCGAAGACGCTTCACAAAACGCAAACGACCGTCGCAAGGCCCTGATGCGCCTTGGCCAGTTGCACGAAGAAAAGCTCGGCGAATTCCGCGAGGCTTTTGACCGCTACCTCCAAGTGTTCAAAGAAACCCCCGGCCAACACGGTACCCGAAAAGCCCTGTTGCGTATGAGCGAAAAGCTCGATGCTTGGCGCGAATTGGCTCTGAACTTTGAAAACGGTGTCGATGCTTGCGAAGACTCCGAAGAAAAGATCCAAATCCACCTCGATTTGGCGCGGATCTACCGCGAACGCCTCCACGATCCAGATCGCGGAATGAATCACGACCGCCGTGTCGTGGACGATCTTGATTCCAAAAACCTCCAAGCCATCGAAGCCTTGGAAGACTTTTATCAAGAGCGCGAAAACTGGCATTCGCTGATCGACATCCTCTTCCAAAAAGAACAAGCCCTCCACGATGAAGTCCTCAAAAAGGGCGTGTTCAATCAGATCGCCAATATCTATGAGAACCAACTCTCCGACAAATACCAAGCGATCTTGATCTTGCGCCAATACCTCAGCCGACTTGAAACCCAAGATCCCGGCCCTGCCCCTGTTGAAATCGCCTTGCGCGAAGCAAAAGAGCGCGAAACCAAGCTCCAACAGGAAAACCAAGAACTGATCGATGCCGTCGAGATGGCTCGCGAACAGCTTTCCAGCCTCGAAAACCAAGCCGAAGAGGCCGAAGCTTCGCTCAAAGAGTACCGTGACATCGTCGCAGAATCCATGCGCACCCCCGAAGAAGACGCCGAAGTCGAGCGCACTGAGGCCGCATGGAAACAAACGCAAGCCGCGCTTGCAAAAGCCGAAGAATCGGCGGCTGCACGCATCGCACATGCCAACGCGCTCGCTGCTGAACTTCAATCTCTCGAAGAAGCCGCTGAACCCGATGTAGACGCCATCGCAGTCAAAACAGGCGAAGTGGCCGATGCCACCGAAGCTGTGGAAGCTGCCGATCACCAGATCGAAGAAGCCCGATACATCGCCCAAGCCGCACGCACCGCCTACGAAGACGCTCAAACCGCAAAAGCCGCAGCATCCGCAGCCGGCCCCAGTTCGGATCAAGCGTCCGAACTCAAACGTCTTGAATCGATGCACCGAATGGTTCAGCAAGCCCAAGAAGCCAAAGCTGCCGAACTGCGCGAGATGCAAGAACAACTCGATCAAGCAGAAGTCAAAGAAGCCGAAGCTGCCGAAGCCGTCCGCACCGCCGAACAAGCCATGGAAGCAGCGGCGGAGCAGATCCAAACTATCCTTGAGCAACGCACCGCCTTCAAACTCGACACCATCCAAGAACTCGCTCGGCTCTTTGAAGAAGAAGAGCGTTGGGCTGATCTCGTCGAGATCTTGGAAAAAGAAGTCGAATTGCTCGCAGAACCCGAAGAAGCCCTGCGCCTGCGCTTCCGCATCGCTCAGCTCTGGCAGGATCAATTGCACGATGTCCCCCGTTCTATCCGCCTTTATCGTGAGATCCTCAACGACGATCCCGACTTTGAATCCGCCCTCCAAGTCATGGAAGAACTCAGCGAAAATGAAGATTACCAACTCATGGTCGCCGAATCGCTCGAAAGCTATTTCCGCGAAGGCCGCCAAGATTGGACTCGCTTGATCGAGATGGTCGAGATCCAACTCAACCACACCGCTGAAAGCGAAAAACGCTTGGCCTTCCTCAAAGAGATCGTGGCTCTCTACGAACTCGAACTCGACAACACCGATATGGCCTTCGTCTATCTGTGCCGTGCTTTCCGCGAAGCCCCCACCGATCGCGATGTCATCTCCGAACTCGAACGCCTCGCCGAAGAAAACGATGCGTGGGAAGAACTCGTCGGTGTCTACGAAGACAAGGTCGAAGACATCGGCGATATCCAACTCGCCCTGCGGATGTACCTCAAGATCGCCAACATCTACGACGAAGCGCTTCAAGATCCCGAAGAAGCCATCAAAAACTACTGCAACGCCCTGAAACTCGACGAGCACAACAACGTCGCTCTCAACGCCTTGGATCGCCTCTATCGCCAAGAGCGCCAATGGGAACAACTCGTCGATATCCTTCAACGCAAGGTCTACACCAGCGCAGACACCCGCGAACAAGTCACCTTGCTTTCTCGCGTCGCGCAGATCTGGGAACGTGAACTCGAAAACCCCAGCGAGGCCATCGGCGCATACCGCCGTATCCTCGAAGTCGACAGCCAAAACGCAAACGCCCTCTCCTCGCTCCAACGGCTCTACGAAGAAGACCAACAATGGGAAAACCTCTTCGAGATCTGCCAACGAAAAGTCGGCCTTGTCGACGCCGTCTCCGAACGCGCCAAGCTCACCAAACAAATGGCGCAGATCTGTGCCCTACATCTCGGTCGAACTGCCGAAGCCATCGAGCTTCACGAAAGTGTCCTAGCGACCTCCGAGCGCGACGAAGAGAGCTTGACAGCCCTCCACACCCTCTATGAACAAACCGAACGATGGGATGCGTTGGTCAACATCGTGCAGCGTCTTCTCAAAGTCGTGTCGGGTGTGGAAAAGAAAAAAGACTTTTACCGAACCCTCGGCCGTACCTACGGCGAACGCCTGTTTGAAGAAGAAAAAGCCATTGAAGGCTGGCAAAAAGTCCTTGAACTCGATCCCAAAGATCGAGATGCCCTCGAAGCCCTCCAACGTATCTACGCCAACCGCGAAGAGTGGCAAAACCTCGTGGGGATCTTGCGCCGCCTGATCCCGCTTCAAACCGAACCCGCCCAAACCTTGGAGATCTACCTGCGCCTTGCCTCGATCTACCAAGAAAAAATGAACCGCCTTGAAGACGCGATCGCCTCTTGGCGCCGCGTCTTGGAGATCGATCCAACCCACTGGCAAGCCCTTGATACGTTGGAAAATCTGTTGATCGAGCGCAACGATTGGCGCGCAGTCCTCGGCATCTTGGAAAAGAAGGAAGCTGTGGTTCAAGACAACTTCTCCAAGATCGAACTCTTGATGCGCGCCGCACAGATCTGCCAAGAGCGCCTGCGCGAGATCAACCGCTCCACACCTTACTACGAACGCATCCTCGAGTTCGATCCCACTTACCTCCGAGCCGTCGAAGCCTTGGGCTCGATCTACACGCGCAACCAAGATTGGAAAAAGCTGGTCAACATCTTCAACATCGAAGTCAACTTGTTTGAAGAGAAAAGCCAAAAGCTTGAAAAGCTGAAAGCCATCGCAGAGTTGTACGAAAATCGCCTCTTCAACAAGGCCGAATCGTTCAACACGCTGTTGCGCGCCTTCCAGATCGATCCTGAACAAGACGAGATCCGCACGCGCTTGGAACGTATCGCGGACGAAACCGACCGTTGGAACGACCTTGTTGGCGTCTTCGCCCAAGAGATCGATCGCATCGAATTCTTTGACACCAAGATCGCTCTCCTGATGCGCATCGGCCACATCTACCACGTCGAGCTTCGCGAAAGCGAACCCGCGATCGTGGCCTACCAAAAGATCATGCTGATCGATGAAAACCATCGCCAAAGCATTGAGGCGCTCGAAGAACTCTACGACGAAACTGAGCGCTGGCCCGAACTGATCGCCATATACAACAAAAAGCTCCAGATCACGCACGAGATCGAAGAACAAAAAGATCTGCTCTTCCGCATCGCCGAGTTGCAAGAGTACCAACAAGGCGATCGCGTCGCAGCCATCGAGGCTTACCGTCAGATCCAAGCCCTCGATCCAAGCGATCGCGCTGCACTCGAAGCTCTCGAAAAACTCTACCGCGAAGAACAACGCTGGCCCGAACTGATCGACGTGTTGAATCGACGCATCCAACAAAGCACCGATCAAAAACAGATCTTCCGTATGAAGTTCGAGGTCGGTTCGATCTACGCCAACAAGCTCGAAGAACTCAATCTTGCGGTCGATGCTTATCGCGACGTTCTCAGCATGGACCCCAACAACCTCGACGCGATGCACGCGCTTGAGCGGCTGTACACCGATCTCGAAGACTGGAATTCGCTTCTTCAGATCCTCCATCGCGAGCTTGAGATCAGTACCCGCCCCGAAGAAAAAGTCCCGCTGTATGGCCGCATGGGATTGATTTGGGAAGAAGAACTCGGTCAGCCCGGTCGCGCCATCGAATGCTTGACCTACATCCTCGAAGTCGATCGCTGGAATATCGGTGCCATCAAAGATCTCGAACGGCTTTATCGCCAAGCCCAAGAATGGCAACGCTTGATCGAGATCTACGAACAACACATCCGCGCCATCAACGACCTCGAAGAGATGGCGATGCTCTACTACGAAGTGGGTTCGATCTACGAAACCTACATGGGCGATGTAGACAAAGCCACAACCTACTACCTCCGCGTTCTTGATGCGGATCCGTACTACCAACCCGCACTCTCCTCGCTTGGAAAGATCTACGAATCCGTCGGAAACTGGCCCAAATGCATCGAGATGAGAGAGCGCGAAGCCAAGGTCGCCAACGAACCCGAGCGCCTCGTCGAAGTGTACTTCAGCATCGGCAAGATCTACGAAGAGCGCCTCGTTCAAATCGACCGCGCCAAAGAAAGCTACCGCAAAGCACTCGAGATCCAACCCAACTATCTCCCCGCTCTGCGCGCACTCAAGGTGATCCACTTCTTGCAACGCGACTGGGAAGGCGTGATCCGACTTGCCCACATGCAAGAGCAATTCACCGATGCACCCGAAGAAAAAGCGATCCTCTTCTGTGAAATCGGAAAGATCTCCCGAGAACGCCTCTCCAATATGCCCAACGCCATCCAAAGCTACGCCCAAGCCCTTCATTTGGTCCCGGGCTACCTCAACGCTGCCAAGCCACTCGCCGAACTCTACATGGAAGCCAAGCGATGGGCAGAAGCAGAGCAAGTCTTGGATATCGTGGTACAAGTCCTCCAACAAAACGAACTCAGCGAGGATCTCTATCTCTGGTATTACCAACTGGCCCTTGCTTCCGAGAAACAAGACAATATCCAAAAGGCACTCTACTACTACCAAGAGTCCTATAACCTCAACCCGACCCACTTCCCCACCCTCAACGGTCTTGGTCGGATCTACTACACCAAACAAGAGTGGGATCGTTCGCTCAAGGTCTACCAAACCATCCTGTACCACCACCGCGCACAGCTTTCTGAACGCGATCTCAGCGAAGTGTATTATCGGATGGGTCTGGCTTTTGACCAAATGCAGCAGCCCGAACAAGCGATCGAGTACTACGAACAAGCCCTTGAGATCGACCCCGCCAACCCCCTCGTGTTGCGCCGCCTCTCCCAATACGCCGAATATCAGCAAGATTGGGAACGCACCCTCGAACTCAAAGAACGCCTCCTGCTCGTTCTCGAAGAAGAAGAAGAACGCTACCAAATCAATATTGAACTGGGTACTTTGTGCCAAGAACGCCTTGGCCGCTTGCACCAAGCTGTCGACTTCTTCCGTCAAGCCTTCAATCTCAAGCCCGAAGACCTCAATCTCCTCTACAAATTGCTCGGCCTCTACCAAGAAACCGAACAATGGTACGAGATGATCGAGACTTTGGAGATCTTGATCCAAGCGACCCAAGAACTGGAGCAACAGCTTCAGTACGTCTATCAGATCGCCGAGATCTACCAATCGCGTCTCCAAGACGTCGACAACGCGGTCGGATACTACAACAAAGCCTTGGATATGCACCCCGGCTATGATCCGGCCTTCCAAGCCCTCGAACAGTTGTTGTTCCACATCCAAGACTGGGCCCGACTCGACGAAAACTACCGCCAGATGTTGCGACGCCTTCCCCAAGACGACAGCCAACCCGAGCGCAAGCTCGAGATCTGGCGCAAGTTGGGTGAGTTGTACCGCTACAAGCTCAACAATCTCGACAACGCCGTCATGGCCTATGAGATCGTCTACCAACTCGAACCCAATGTCCCCAACTTGGAGATCCTCGCCGATCTTTACGGACAAAGCGAAAACTATCGCCCCAAAGCCGTCGAGATCCATCACAAGCTGTTGCTCCAAAACCCCGCACGCATCGATTCGTACAAATCGCTGATCCGACTCTACTACGAACTCCAACAATACGACCGTTCCTTCGCGGTTTGCTCGACACTCAAGTTCTTGCGCGAAACCTCTGCCGAAGAGGATCAGTTCTACAACAGCATGAAAGAGAAAGCCCCCGACCGCATCACTCGTGCCTTCCGCGAAGAAGAAACGTGGCGCGAACTCCTCTTCCATCCCAGCGCAAAAACACCGCTGGCCGATATCATGGCGATCCTTTACCAATTCTGCGGAACCAGCTTCGCCAAAAGCACCAAAGAATACAAAATCAAAAAGACCGATCGCGTCGACCCAAGCCTCTTCTTCTCCCGTACCTACGACTACGTCGCCAAGGTACTCAACCTTCAGCCCCAAGAAGTCTACACAAGCACCCTTGTTTCGGGCTTGCGCGTGGTCAACACCTTCCCGCCTGTGATCTTGGCTGGCGAAGATATGTTCAAAGAACGCCATCCCAAAGAGCTTTTGTTCATGATCGCACGCCAGATCACGCTTTCTCGCCCTGAGTTCATCTTTGCATCTGTCCTCTCTTATCAAGAGTTCCGTGCGTTGCTGTCCTCGCTCTTCCATATGTACAACGCGAACTTCCCGCTCGAAGTCCCTCAAGACGTCGCGCAACAGATCCAAGGCCGCATCTCCAAAACCTTGCCCGCAGATCGCCAAGGGCAGCTCACCCAACTGATCCAAGCCTGTATGCAAGATCCCAACGCCATGAACCCAGACCGTTTCCTCGAAGGCATCGAGCATACCGCCAACCGCGTTGGTTTTGCCCTCGCTGGCGATATGAACATCTCCTCCAAAGTCTGCGAACGCGAAGGCCGCGATGACTTCAAAGTCGCCCACCGCGCCAAAGTCAAAGAGCTCGTCCTTTACTCGATCTCCGAAGAATACTTCACCTTCCGCGATCGCCAAGGACTTGCCGTCAAACTCTAACCCTTCTCTCCACCCGCACTTCCTCCTCCCTTTTTGCTCTCTTTCCCCTCCTCAACAGAATGCTTGACAGCACACCTGCTCTGTCTATACTCTCATCCAACAAAAACAATGCCCCCCCCACGGTGGGCCTCTTGCTTTTTTGTTGAAGCAACGAGATCCTTGATTACGACACATCCACTCCAATCCATCGAAGGAACGGAGTTGACGAATACGGTTGACCAAGTTCCCCTGCCCGGTGCGTGATTGATGCAGAGAGTTTCGAACCAATGTGTAGAAAAAAGGGAGCGCAAGTTGGTTGAGAAGATGACACCACACGAAAGTGTTGGATGACGCCGAGACAGCCACAGCGTACCCACCTTTTGGACCCGGTTCAAAAGATCCTGTTCACACGGCCAGCGGCGGGGGTTTTTCTTTTCTCCGTGCTTTCTACGGCTTCTCCAAGGGACGCTCGTTTTGCGTAGGCTTTTTTTGCAGATCAAAGCACGCGCAAAACGCCTTCCATCGAGAAGTTTCTCTGTTGATGGCATCCAGAAGATCTCTGCAACTTGGCTTCGTCTTGTCTGTGTCGCTCTCACGCGCGACAGGCAAACCCTTGGACAAAGCGCTTCTCCTGTTCTTTTTCTCTCTACCTTTCTTCGTGCCACACACACACGCCTGCTCTCCCTTTATCCACCGCCCCACCCCCCCCTCCTTCGCACAAAGCCACGAAACAACGCGCACATACCTTTCTACGTTGCCTGCTTCTGATCCAAAACACCAAACCACCTGTTTTTCCCGCCCCCATCCCTCCCCCCTCTACCAGCCTTGCCTCGCTCAAA
>JAKLKB010000191.1 GCA_023150835.1 Myxococcota bacterium
TGCGGTTTGTTGTAAACGCCCTGTGATTGGGCAGCCACACCTGTCTGCCCCTACTTTTTCACGTACTTCACGGACGGAACTCGTAGAAACTGTTTGCTTTGAAAAAAGCAGCCGTCGAAGCGAACAGTCCGGAGCAGAAATTTCTGTCAGAAAAGTATGCGGGCAAGCGTTTTCTTTTGCGTAAGGTGTTGTCAAGAAGCCATCGCTTTTTTTGCTCTGGTTGTTTTTGTTCTTTTCCATCGAATAAAGGAGAGAAACGATGTCCGATGTGTTTACACCTGTATCGGTGAAAGTATGGGGTGACTATGCTTGTTTTACTCGACCTGAGATGAAGGTCGAACGTGTTTCTTATGATGTGATGACTCCTTCGGCTGCGCGGGGGATCTTGGAGGCGATCTTTTGGAAGCCAGAGTTTGAGTGGCAAGTTCGACGGATCAGCGTTCTGCGACCGCTGCGGCGTTTTTCGATGACGCGCAATGAGGTGAGTTCTGTGATCAGCGCCAAGGCAGCAAGAAAGTGGGAAACAGAAGGACTCGGTGGCTACACGGCGGATCAAGATCGAACACAACGGCACAGCTTGGTTTTGCGTGATGTCGCTTATCTGATCGAGGCCGAAGTGGTCCCTTATGAGCGGGATGCTGGTCTTTTTGCGAAATACCGCGAGCAGTTTCGCCGCCGCGTGGCGCACGGGCAATGCTTTCGCACGCCTTATCTTGGATGCCGCGAGTTTTCCGCCTCTTTTGGACCGCCCGAAGATTCCGATATCCCCATCGATCTTTCGATGGAGATGGGCCGAATGTTGTTTGATTTGTGCTATGTCCGTAGCGGGAAAAAACAAGGCGAAGCCATCCCGTTTTTTTTCCAATCAGCCCTTCACAAGGGTGTGATGGAGATCGATCCTACCCTTTACAAAAAAACCGATGTCCCTCCACCCAAACGTCTTCGTCGAGCCGCTCTTGGCGATGAGTGACACCGAGTACACCTGATCGAAGGTCCACACGATCCATCCGCATCTCGATCCCCTCGGCCCCTTGGCGAGGAGTGACACCGAGTATACTTGATCGAAGGAGTTCCCCATGTTGTTGCAAAGATTGTGGGAGCTGCGAGAGCAGCTTGGCGATGATTACGATACACCCGAATCTTACAAGAAGCGCGACGTCCACTTCGCTGTAGAGATCGACAAAGAAGGCCATTTCCTTGATATCTCGCGGCTTGGTGAGGCCAACGGAAAGAACCAAGCCTTGAAGATCGCGACTCCCGATAACAGCAATCGCGGAGGAAAAGAGCCTCCCCCGTTCCTCTTTGTGGACAAGCCTCAATATGTGCTTGCTGTGCTCGATCCCAAAGAAAAAGCCAAAGCCCTCAGCCCCGAAAAGGCCCATCAACTGTTCGTCCAACTCGTCCTCGATCTTGTCAAGGGGAAGGGGACGTGGAAGGGCTGCTCCTCTAACGACGAGGGTTATGTGCTGCTGCAAGCGGCTGTGGAGTTCTTGTGCGGAGAACAGCGACAACGCGCAACCGACGAGCTGAGCAAGCGTTATGCGGATCGCGACCTGCCAGACAAAACACAGCAGGTGTACGAAAAGCACCAACATCCCGAAAAAAACAGCTTCTTTGCCTTACGTGTGGATGGCCTGTGGCTGCATGACCTACCCTGTGCAAGGGCGTTTTGGGCGTGCCTCTGTCGCGAGGCGTCGGCCACAAAGAAGCCATCCTCAAAAGCCAAAAAAGCCGCTGCTCCCGACCCAAACGAAGCTTCTTTTGAGGACGCTTCCTGCGATGTCTCCGCTGCAAATGAAAGCAGCGAACTTTTCCAATCCCTTCAACCTGATACGGGCGAGCTTTTCCAAACCAGCGACACGGACGACGCTGTCGCGCCAGAGACCGACAAAAACGCCAAGAAAAAAACCAAGGCGACCAAAGCAAAAGCCAGCGCCCAAAGCGAAGAAGAGGTGGCCCCTGTGCTGCCTTGCTTGGTCACGGGTGAAGTGGCCCCGATCGCTCGGCTGCATGACGCGGTCCGCTTGGGTGGGCAACCTTGTCAGATCGTGTCCGCAAACAGCGACGCTTTTGTCTCTTACGGACACAAACAAGCCTATACATCGCCCGTTTCGCAAGATGCAATGAAGGCGTACACCGAATCCTTGCGTTATCTGCTTGAAAGGCCGAACAATCGGGCTTTTGTAGGAGAAACGGGCTATGTGTTTTGGGCCAAACGCGGAGGTCAGGGCCTGCCGATCGATATCTTTGAAGAGGTTCAGCCCGAGCAAGTCCGAGCATTGTTGCAGTCTGCATTTTCCGGAAAAAAGCAAGACGTCGATGAGCTCCAACAGTCCGAATTTTACGCCGTTGCGTTGCGCTCCAACCAAAAGCGCATGATCGTCCGTGACTATCTCGAAACCACGCTCGAACAAGTCCAACACCACCTCAAACGCTGGTTTGAAGGCCACGCCATCCTCTTCTCTTTGGACTCCGGCAGCCCCCCAGAGGCTTTGCGCTACTTTGGTCTCAAACGCCTTGCTTCCGCCTTTACACGCAACGCCACCGGCGAATTCAAAGAGATGGAAAAGCTCTCTCCTTTGATCCTTGACGCGCTGTTCCACGCGGCACTTACCGGACGACCTTTGCCGCTGTCCTTGCTTGTTCAGCTTTTGCAACGCATCCGAAACGATGGGGCTCTTTTCCAAACGCCCCAACGGGCCGCACTTTTGCGCATGATCCTTAACGCACACCACGCTACGGAGGTTCCTATGAACGCTGCTCTCGATCCCCAACAACACCAACCCGCTTATCTTTGCGGCCGCTTGTTTGCCGTCCTCGAAGATCTGCAACGTGCCGCACTCGGTAAGACCAATTCCACCATCGCCGATCGCTTTATGGGCACGGCTTCTTCTGCTCCCGCTTCGGTCTTTGGCCGCCTGCTGCGTGGCGCACAGCCTCACCTCCAATCGCTGCGCAAAACCAACGAACCCGCCTATTTCGCCCTACAAGACCGTATCGCAGACATCTTGCAGCATCTTCCCTCCTTCCCGATGTTGCTCGATCTCAAAGAACAAGGCACTTTTTCCCTTGGCTATTATCACCAACGTCATCAGACTCGTGCTGAGATCCGCGAACGAAAAGAGCTGAAGGCGTTGGCAAACTTGATCGATGCTTCGTCCTCCAATACTGCATCCTCCGATGAGACTGCTTCGAAACACGAAACGGCTTGATCTGTTTTTTTCTCTCGATATCTGTCAGAATCCTTTTGTTTCAGACGTTCTTTTTCGTAGAGTGACGCGGTTGGATTTGTTTTGTGGGGCTTTGCCCCACGCCCCACAAGGGAGCATCGCTCCCTTGACCCTGTATCGGCGAAGAGATTACTGGTTTTTCAAACCAACCACTCTGTCGCTTGAGTGGCGTGAACACGGGTTTTTTCCACCGCATCACTCTTATCAAGATCGCGCTTGCTATCGGTAAATATGGTGCCTTCGGCTCGTATGAGCCTCTTCACTTTTTATGACACAACACGGAGAGTTCCCATGACAAAGCATTACCTCGACCCCAACAAACGCCATGACGCTGTTCTTCTTTTCGATGTCCAAGATGGAAATCCCAACGGCGATCCCGATGCCGGCAACCTCCCCCGCGTCGACCCCGAAACCATGCACGGCATCGTCACCGACGTTTGTCAAAAGCGAAAAGTCCGCAATTTCGTCGACTACGCACGCGGAAAACAACCTCGCTTCAAGATCTACGTCCAAGAAGGTGCTGTTCTCAACGCCCAACACGCTCGTGCCTATCTCGACGAAGACAACGCCATCCGCTCGTACCTCAAAGGCAATGCTCCAAACTTTAAAACGGAAAAGCAGTCCCCCGATGTCACCGAGAAAGCTCGGATCTGGATGTGCCAAAACTTCTACGATGTCCGTATGTTTGGCGCGGTGATGTCGATGGGCGTCAACTGTGGTCAGGTCCGTGGGCCCTTGCAGTTCACTTTTGCCCGCTCTATCGACCCGATCACTCCGCTTGATATCTCGATCACCCGCATGGCCGTCACCAAAGAAGAAGAAAAAGACAAAGAGCGTACGATGGGCCGCAAAGCCATGATTCCTTATGGTCTCTATCGTTCTCACGTCTTTTTCTCTCCACACCAAGCCCAAGATACCGGTGTCCAAACCGAAGATCTCGAAGTCTTTTGGGATGCTTTGCTGCAAATGTGGGAAGTCGATCGTTCCGCATCACGCGGTATGATGGCTTGTCGTGGCTTGGTGATCTTTTCGCATGATTCTCCTCTCGGAAAAGCCCCTGCGCACCAGCTCTTTGCTCGCTTGCAGATCCAACGCAAACAAGGTGTCGCAACCCCCCGTTCCTTCGCTGATTACGCCGTCTCTCTCGATCAAAGCGACCTTCCCCAAGGCGTCCATCTTTCCGTCTTGACCCTTTAATCGCTCGCCATTTTCGTCTTCTGATCGTTGCCCCGCTCTCTCTGCCCCTTCCTTCTCTTGCTGCTTTTTTCGGATGGATGCGACGTCATCGTTTCATTTTCTCCGAACGACGCCGAGTCGCGTCTTGTTGGGGGTCCCCTTCACCCCGCTGCCTTCGTGCAGCTCTCTTGCCCTCGTTGGGCCGAAGAGAACGAGGTTTCTCACTCCGACGACTCTGTCGCTTGAACCGCCGAGAACTCGGCGGTTTCCACTTCGCTCGTTTTTTGATCACCGTGCTCGTTTTACCAGAAAGGAACAGCGATGTCTTTTTCTACTCTTTCAGAAGTCCCTTCCACGCTTTGGTTGCCGCTTTCGGCTTTGCAAGCCTACCGATTTTGCCCTCGTCAGAGTGCGCTGATCCATAACGAGCAGATCTTCGACGAAAATCTTTACACGCTTCGAGGGCGTTTGGAACACGAGCGCGTCCATGAAGAAGGCTTTGAGATCAAAGGTCAAACCCATCTCCATCGCGGACTACGCCTGTTTCACGATGATCTCGGGATCCACGGGGTGGCCGATCTGGTCGAGATCACTTACCAAGACCAACAGATCACCTCGATCTTTCCTGTGGAGTACAAGTACGGTCGTCGAAAACGTGAAGAACACGACGATATCCAGCTTGCTGCACAAGCACTTTGTCTTGAATTCATGTTCCGTCTGTCTGTTCCTCTTGGGGCCATCTTCCACATCTCTTCGCATCGTCGCCGTGATGTCTCTATCGACGCCGATCTTCGGCGATCTTTGTTCGATACCATCCACGCTTTGCGGCAGATGCTCCTTTCTCAAAAAACTCCTCCTCCTGCTGCCGATCAGCGTTGTCGCCTTTGTGCGCAAGCCGATTCTTGCCTTCCTTTTGCCTCAAAAAAACTGCGCGAACATCGATCTTCTCTGCAACATCCGATCGAATGATCGATCCTTCACCTCTTTGGAGAGAGTCGCTATGCAACAGATCCTCCTGAACACTTTGTATATCCTGCAACCTGAGGGATACCTTCACCTCGACAATGATACTGTGCGTTATGAGCAAGACAACGAGACCCGAGCGCGCATCCCTCTCCACCACATCGCTGCGATCGCGGTCCATGCTAACGTTCTGATCTCCCCGTCTCTTTTACGTTATTGCAGTAAGCATGGCATCGCCGTGACATGGCTGGACCGTAGTGGCCAATTTGTCGGGGCTTTGCGCTTGCCCACCCAAGGGAATGTTTTGTTGCGTTTGCAGCAATATCAGGCTTATTCGGACGAAACCGCCAAGCACAGGATCGCGGCTGCTTTTGTGTTGGCCAAGATCAACAATGCTCGTCTGACTTTGTTGCGGCGTGCGCGGGATGCTTCGTCGGAGGCAGCCGAGGCGATCCGCGAAAAAGTCACGGAAATCGATCAGCTTCTTCCGCACATCGCACGTTCCACCGACACGGAGCAACTTCGCGGTTATGAAGGCTTGATCTCACGTCTGTATTTTGAAGCATTTCCCGCTTTGATCAGTGCTGACATCGCTGCTGATTTTTCTTTTGCAGGTCGTTCCAAACGACCGCCGCGTGATCGGATGAATGCGATGCTTTCTTTCGGATACACGCTGGTCACCAACGAGTGTCGTGCAGCGCTCGAAGGGGTTGGTTTGGATCCGCAGATCGGGTTTCTTCATGAAATACGCCCTGGTCGCCCTGCTTTGGCTTTGGATCTCGTCGAAGAATTCCGTGCTGCTTTGGTCGATCGGATGGTTTTTGCGTTGATCCACCGCAAGCAGATCCAGTCCCAACATTTCGATACCCAAGAGGGCGGGGCTGTCTTGCTCAACGACGAAGGGCGAAAAGCGTTCCTACACGCTTACCAAAAACGCAAAGAGCAGCCTGTCCCGCATCCGCTGTTTGAGCAGCCTGTTCCTTTTGGCTTGGTTCCTCACGTTCAAGCGCGGATCTTTGCTCGCTTTTTGCGCGGTGATATCGAGCAGTACGTTCCTTTTTTATACAAGTGAGCCTTTTCCGTTCCGAGTTTCTCTGGAGGTGTGCTTTGAAGATGTATTTGTATCTCGTGACTTACGACGTCTGCACGAAAGAAGATGAAGGCCAAGCTCGCTTGCGTCGGATCGCAAAAGCCTGCGAGGGGCGTGGGTGTCGAGTCCAAAAATCAGTCTTCGAGTTGCGGTTGACGCTCCCCCAACTCGAAGAGCTGCGCCACCGAATGCTCAAGATCATCGATCCCGCGCAAGATTCTTTGCGCATCTATCGCCTGACCGGGCCTCTTGAACAAAATCTAGAGGTACACGGCTTGAATCATGCCGTTGATTTTACAGAACCTTTGATATTCTGATGAAATGTTCAGTCTCTGTTTTGCGCGAACCTCAAGCGATTTTTGGGCGGTGGGTCGATGCGGCCTTTTGTTTTGCCGACGGTTGGGCTGTTTTGGTGGGAGGGCGCTAGGTGGGGGCTTTTGAACGGTTCGCTCTGGCAACAATGCCTTGTTTTTATTCGCTTTTTTATTTCGACTCTTTAAGTATTCTCAAAATGAGAATCGCGCCGAAAGAGGTTCGCGCAAACAAAGTTATTTACAAAGCGATTTCAGTGGAGTATACCTGCCAGAGTAGCGTCCGTCCTTCGGGGCGGACGAGCATTGAAACCTTGGAGCACGTTCGGATGCAGCACGCCGCCGGGGATGTAGCGTCCGTCCTTCGGGGCGGACGAGCATTGAAACACTCAAAAACGCCGACAGCAGCACCGGCCACCGCTGTAGCGTCCGTCCTTCGGGGCGGACGAGCATTGAAACCGGTAGTATTTGGCCGCGATGGTGTACAGCGTGGGTAGCGTCCGTCCTTCGGGGCGGACGAGCATTGAAACCGTTGCGCATCGATGCGATCCGTTTCTTTGTGGTGGTAGCGTCCGTCCTTCGGGGCGGACGAGCATTGAAACTCCAAGCCCTTGTTTTCGTCGTTTCGGGCTTTTTCGTGTAGCGTCCGTCCTTCGGGGCGGACGAGCATTGAAACGGCAAGCAAGATCCGAAAAAGCGCAAGTCCCGACGTAGCGTCCGTCCTTCGGGGCGGACGAGCATTGAAACCGATGGCATAAGTGCCAACCAGTGGGATGGGTAGTAGCGTCCGTCCTTCGGGGCGGACGAGCATTGAAACGTCTGTGTGTGTGTGTGGTGTGGTGTGATGTGATGGTAGCGTCCGTCCTTCGGGGCGGACGAGCATTGAAACCAAGAAAGGAAAAGACAATGCGCAAAGAATATATGGTAGCGTCCGTCCTTCGGGGCGGACGAGCATTGAAACTTGCATGGTATCTGTGCCGCCCACCCCTAAGCCGTGTAGCGTCCGTCCTTCGGGGCGGACGAGCATTGAAACCCCCGCCAAGTACCATATCAGCGAAACAAAGCAGAGGAGCGTCCGTCCTTCGGGGCGGACGAGCATTGAAACATTTCGGCGGACGCGCTTATGAGGCGTTCTTGGTGCGTAGCGTCCGTCCTTCGGGGCGGACGAGCATTGAAACTTGTACAGTGGGGAATCTTGGTTTACCGACCGTGTAGCGT
>JAKLKB010000021.1 GCA_023150835.1 Myxococcota bacterium
TTTTCATGACACACGCTGTATGCACGACGCGCAGACGCTGCCCGTTCCAACTTCCCCCCGTTCACGGGGGGATTGAGGGGGGGAGAAAAAAAAGGCGATCAAGACCGACTCTACGAGGTTTCCACCTTAACAAGGCGCGTGTGGGGCAAAGCCCCACAAAAACCACGCAAACGCGGACTTTTCGTGTTATAGAGGCGGAAGGTGGAGTGTTTCGTTGTTGGAGCTTTGAAGCGGCGCATCGGGCGCGGAAAGGTGGGTGTCGTGGGGTGGTGTAGAGGTGTCGGTGAGTGGATGGCGGCTTCGGTTGGAGTGAGCGGAGCGGCGGTGGTGTTTTGGGTGGTGGTGTTTTGGGGAAGAGTTGGGATGGCGGCGTGTCCGAAGTCAGCGTCGGGCTTGCAGTCGTATGAGGCGGGTGTTGCGCGTGGAGCGTGGCAGGCCGTTCGGTATCAAGAACCCTTTCCTTACCTTCCGTTGTGGCCGGATTATCGAGGGCAAACGTTGGCGTGGCGGACGGCGATGAAGAAGGCGGGGGAGCGTTTGCAAAAACGGGGTGTACGACGGATTTATCTTGTGCATGGGACGTTTGTGGGGGCGGATGGTTTGGGTGTGGTTCGGTTGTTGGATTCGGTCTTTCCAAAGTTGTCGTGGTGGTTGCATCGGATGCAGCGGCGGATTAAGCGGATGCACGACAGCGTTGCGCAAGATCATGGAAATTTCACAGAAGGTTATGCGAGGCTGCTCGAAGAGGCGCTGGGTGGGAAGCTTCCGACGAAGCGGTTTTTGTGGTCTTCGGAGAATCACCATCTGGCGCGTTTGTTGGCGGTGTGGCGATTTTTGTTGCAGATGGCGGAGGATCAGAGGGGAGCGCCGTTGAAAAAGGGGGAGCGATTGTTGTTGGTTGGGCATAGCCACGCAGGGCAGGTTTTTGCGTTGTTGACGCATCTACGGAATGCTTCGCCAGAGTCGGTGTTGTTGTGGAAGATCTTGTTGGAGTGGTGGGGGAAAGAGGCTGTGCGGGAGCGGGCGCGTTTGGAAAAAGCCTTGGAGGTATTGCGTGGTGGGTCGTTGGATCTGGTGACGTTGGGGACCCCTGTGCGGTATCGGTGGCGGTTGCGCTCGGATGACCGACTGTTGCATCTGATCAACCATCGCCCGACAGAAGACGCACGAACCAAGGAAGCCCAAGCGCTCGGAGGGTATTGGTCGGGGCTTTGGCATACACGGGAGGGGGATTATGTCCAACAACTGGGGATCGCGGGAGCGGATCTGTTGGCGAATACTCCGATGTCTCTGCGGCTGAATCGCGAGATGTCCGAGGTTTTGGGTGCGGGGGCCGATCCTGTTTGTTTGCGTGAGCTGTTAAGGCATCGGACGCGACTGCATGAGCGAGGTCAGCATCTTTTGGTGGATTATGGCGATGCCAGCCCATCTTTGTTTTTTCCGAATGCTTTGCAGACGATCTTCGGACACGGTGTGTATACCGAATTCAAGACGATGCGTTTTTTGTTTGATCGGGTGATGCGGAGTTTGTAGCCTTTGCGAGGGGTGTGGAGACTGAAGGAAAGCGTTGTTCGAGATCGTGCAAGAGTCGGTAGACATCGGGATAACGGCCTGAGTAGACGTGTTGGCCGCAGCCTGTGCGGTCAAGGGTTTCGCGCACAAAGCGGTCGGTGGCGAGGATATCGACGTAAGGTGTGGTGGTGGCGGCGATCAGCATATCGGCGAGGTCGGAGCTACGGGGATCGCGTTCATGGTTGAGCGAGCGGAAAGCCATGATCCGCGCAAGGATATCGAGAAAGGGCAGGCTTGCGTCTTCGGGAGGAAGATCGAGGCGTTCGCAAAGGGCGGAGCGTGCTTGGCGGATGCGTTTGTTGAGGTGGCCTTCGAGGGGGTAATCTTGGATCCATGCGAGGGGCTGGAGATCGGCGGCGAGATCCCACGAGCCTTCGGTGGTGAGGAAGTCTCCTCGTTGGACGACGCGAGATATCTGCTGACGTTGCAAGATCTCCTGCCAAGGTCGAACCCAATACCCGCGCTGTAGTGCTGGGAAAAAGGATTGGAACGGAGGGCAAAGATAGCCACCGCGCAGCTCAAGGATATGAAACGGGCTGACAGGGCAGATCAGCGTGTCGAGGGCCAACAAGCGTTCATAAAGCTGATCAAAGGGTTGGTGCCCGATTTGACCGAGAAGATGTTTGGCGATACGCGAGGCATAATTTTGGTCAAGATAAAGCAAAAACATCGGATGGCTCGAAAGATTCTGTGGAGGGGGCCAACTGCGTAACTTCGATCTTGTTAGGAAAGTGTCGCGAAGTGCGGAAGGTAGTGTGCTTTGTGTTGTGTGACAAGGGGCCGCCGTATCAGGGGGGATGGTTTGGGAAGGTGAAGCAAAAGCGTTGTGTGGCGAGTGTCGGTGAGTGAAGTGGGGCATGAAGCCGACTGTGCTTGTGGTATGCGGAGCGGTTAGGGTATAAGAGAGGCGCGAAAAAGATCGTCAGAAGGACCGCATGGCAGCGCAAAGAGCGCTGGGTCGGTCGTCTCGAAGTCGAGTCGTGTCAAGTGGACAGAGACGTGGGAGATCGTGATGGTGGAGCAGACGTCGGCGTGGTGGGTGTATCGTAGCGTGGAAGATGCGTATGCGCAGGTGATCGCGGAGATCATGTCGTGGCGTCGGGGAGGGGGGAAAGGGCCGCTGGTGGTGTGGTTGGCGGGAGAGCGGGCCGAAGAAGCTTTTCGTGAGCGGATGGGGTCTTTGGTGGGGGTGCGCTTGATGACGAGTCGCACGATGGCCGAGGCGATCGTGGAGAAGCATGGCGGAGGGATTCGGTGGATGGGTGGGGAAGCGCAGATCGCGCTGTTGTCGCAAGCGGCGGCATCTCTTCGGATGGAAGGGCTGTTGCCTGTTTTGGGCGAAGTCTCGAAGAGTCGGGGATTTTTGCAAGTGGTGGTGGGGTGGTTGGAAGAGATGTGCCTGCAAGAGATCCGCAGCGCGGAGTTTCGTGATGATGCGGAAAGCGCAGGGACGCCGCTGGAGCGGGATCTTGCGCATCTGTATCTTCGTTATGAAGAGATGCAACGATCGCGGGGAGTGCGTGATGAAGTGCAGCTTTGGGGTGCTGCGCGGGATGCTTTGCATCAGAGAGGAGGCTGTGAGGGGTGGCAGATCTGGCGGGTTGAAACACAAGGGCGAAGTCCGCTTGAAAGTCGCTGGCTTGCGGCTTTGGTGGAGAGCGGGGCGTGCGTGCGTTTGTTTTTGCCGTGGGATCATCGCAGAACCGACGGTTCGGCGGTTTTGGATGGTTTTCGAGAGGGATACGGGGCGTTGGTGGGATCGGGGGTTTTGGCGCAAAAGCTTGAAAAAGCAGGGGTGGTTGCGTCACAATGCGCCGAAGATCGGTGGAAGATCGCCGATGTGATCTTGAGTGGGCCGATGTTAGGGAGAGAACAGTCTTTGGGGGAGGCGTCGCAGGAGGTGGCGTTGTTGGAGGCATCTTCGCGGGAGTCGGAGATGCGTTGGGTGATGCGGGATATCAAGCAGCGGTTGTTGGTCGGAGAAAAGGCGTCGGATATCGTGGTGGTTTCGGCTTTTTCGGAGACGTATCGCAAGAGTGCGGAGGCGATCGCCGCAGAATATGGCGTACCGCTGTCTCTTCCGTTGCATCTTGGTGAGCAGCCATTGATCTTGTTTTTGCAAAAGCTTTTGCGGATCGCGGGGGTCTATCCTTGGTTGGAGACGATGCAGGTCTTGCGTTCTCCGTACTTGTTTGGGGCGTGTGCGTTGTCGGTTGAAGAGGTTGAGTGTTTGGACCGATTGACACGAGAACGCCCAGTGATCGGGGGGCGTGCGCAATGGGAAGCCGCGCTACAAAAAGAACAGAGTGTTTTTGGGGAAGAGGAAGAGGACGAGATCTTCAAAGATCGCAAGTTGTTGGACAAGTTGACAAAGGAAGAAGTGGATACCCTGCGCGAGCGCTTGATGACGTTGTTCGCGTGGTTGACACCACCTGAAAAAGCGACGTGGCAAGGCTATCGCTTGTGGGTGGAGCGGGTATTTTTTGGGATATCGGCGGCGTCGACGTGGATGCGCGGTGGAGAGGCAGAGAGGATCGAGGAAAAGACCGATACGTTGGGGAGTTTGAGGCTTTGGCATCATCTTCGTGCCGAGCAGGGAAGCGGCCAAGAGATGCGTTGGGTGCGTCAGGGCAGCGGCCAAGAGATGCGGCTGTTGCAGGTGGCGCGCAGTCAGCTGTACGAGATGGAAGCGGTGGATGCGTTGTTGACGAACCGCTCTGCTCATGCAAGCGAGATCGAAGTCGAAGATGTGATCGATTGGGGAGTCTTTCGAGAGCGTTGGGAAGAGATGCTTGGGAGTCGTCGTTTGGACGAAGGTTATCGCGTGGGGACGGTGCGTGTGGGGCCGTTGGAGTGGCTGCGAGAGCGTTCGTGGGAGCGTGTGTATGTGTTGGGGATGGTGGAGGGCGAGTTTCCGCGTGCTTTGCAGCCCGATGTCTTGTATGCACCGCAGGAGCGCGTGAATCATCGACTGCCTTTACGAAAACCGTTGCTGCGCTCGGAAAATGGGTCGTTGTGGTGGCAGTGCCTTCAGCAGGCACGTAAAGCGGTGCTGTTGTCGCGTCCTTGCTTCGATGAAAAGGGCGTCCCGTTGGAGCCTTCGCCTTATTGGGAGGATCTTGTGCGGTGCAGTCCTGCGGGGCTGGTGCGTCATCGTTCACAAGAACAAGTGGTGTTGTCGCCGTCGCAAGCCGCGAGTACAGGGGAGTTGTTGGTTTCGCTGGCGATGCAGGATGCCCAAGAAGTCCCTGCTGCGTTGGCTCCACGATGGCGCGCTGTGCAACAGGCGTACGCGGTGATGGATGCGCGGCTAGGCGAGGAGCCACCCGGGATCTTTGAAGGGATCTTAAGAGCTCCTGATATCTTGGAAGATCTAGCATGTGCTTATAACGAGTCGCACCGCTGGAGTGTTTCGCGGTTGAATCGTTTTGGGAAATGTCCGTATGGTTTTTTTGCCAATTACCTGTTGAGGCTGGAGCCTTATCCTGATCCAGAAGAGGGGATGGATGTCAAACAATGGGGGATCTTGTTGCATTGGATCTTGGAAAAGATCTTTCAGTGGATGTCTGAGGAAAGCATCGTACCGAATCTTGAGACTGAGCCGAGGATCTTGGAAAAGTTGGGGGTTTTGTGTGATCAGGCTTTTTCTCTGGCGCAAGTGGGATTGCACTTTCGTCCGAGTTTCTTGTGGCGTTATGAGCAAGCGGAGATCCGTCGGATATTGGGGCGTTTGCTGCACCATGAATGTCAAGAAAACGCCAAGGAAGGGTATTTGCCGTTGTTTCAAGAATTGAAGTTCGGGATGACGGGTGCGTCGCTGGGTGCTTTTTCGTACACAAGTCGGGAGGGGGTGTGTTTTCAACTGAACGGGATCATCGATCGGGTGGATCGCCATCCTGACGGGCATTTGCGGATCGTGGATTACAAGAGCGGCAGCACGGTGTTTTCGTTGGCGGATATCGCGCAAGGACGGTCACTTCAGGCTGCGTTGTATGCGTTGGTGGTGAATGCGTTGTTGGGACAGTGGGAGGGATATCGGTCGCAATTTTCGGAAGCGCCCGAGGTGATGCGGAGTTATTATTTGCACTTGCCGACGCGCAAAAAGAGCGGTCATCTGGATCGGATCGACAAGCGCCGAAGCAAGAAGACGGAAGCGGTGTTGGCGGTAGCAGGGGAGCGAGCGGCGAGCTTTGTGCAGAAGATCCGCAGCGGTCTATTTCCGAGCGCCCCGAGTGCTGCGAGCCAAGGAGAAGGGGCTTGTTCTGCGCATTGTGAGTTGGCGTCCTTGTGTCGGGTGACCAGACAAAGCGTGGCGAAAGCACAGAAGATGCGATTTTTTGCGATAGCGATGTCCGAAGCGGAGTTTGAGGTGAGTGATGGCGAATAATACGGTGACAGCGCAACAAGCGAAGGCGATCCAGACACAAGGGCGGCCCTTGTTGGTCGAGGCGGGTGCAGGGACAGGCAAGACGTGGGTGTTGGTCGAACGATTTGTGCATCTTTTGCAGACCCATTCGAGTTGGTCGTTGGAGAGCGTGGTTGCGATCACCTTTACCGAAAAAGCAGCGCGGGAGATGCGCGGTCGGATTCGTCGGCGGGTAGAGGCTTTGGCGGAGGCGGCGGAAGCGGACTCGCCTTGGCATCGGCATCGGCAAGCGTTGGATCGTTTGCAGGTGGGGACGATCCATGGTTTTTGTGCGCAGATCTTGCGGGAGAATGCGTTGGTTGCGGGTCTTGATCCGACGTTTGGGGTGTTGGATGAGCAAGAAGCACAGCTACTCCAAGCGGAGGCTGTACGCGAGACGCTGCGGCGTTTGACGTTTGAGGAGCGTTTGATCGGGGAGCTACTTTCGGAGCAGCGGATCAGCGATCTTCAGCGGGAGATGGGGGAGATCCTGCGTCAGCGTGCGACGGTGCGCCGACTGTTTGAAGAGATGCGCGGGCTAGATGATGCTGCGATCTTGGAGCGTTGGCGTGAGGGCGTGCGTGTGATGCAAGCGGTGCTTTGGCGAGATGAGTTGGTGGCGAACCCAACCTTGCAAGAGGCGCTCGACTTTTTCTTGGAGATCGATCAAGCAAGTCTCAAGGACGACGACAAGATGACGCCTTGGGTGCGCTTGGCTTACCAAGCAGCCAAACAGGCGGATACAGGGTCTTCTGCGGAAGATCTGGTCGAGACGCTTTGTGGGATCGGCGATCTGCGGGGAGGAGTGCAGAAAAACTGGACTTCCAAAGAACAGTTGGCGAAGATCAAGGAGCATTTGGGATTGTTGCGCGATCTGGCCAAAGGACTGGCAGGACGGGGATTTTTAGATCGGGTGGGCGAGGTTGATCAAGCGGCGTTGTCGAGGCTGCGTTTGTGGTTGCGTGTGTGGGATGTGTTGGAGGCGACCTACCAGCAGATGAAGCGCAACAAAGGGGCGTTGGACTTTGACGATCTAGAGATCGAGACCGAAGAACTGTTGCGCAAGGTTCCGCGACCTTCGCGACTGCATTTCTTCTTGTCCGAGATCCGCCACCTGATGGTCGATGAATTTCAAGACACCAACCAAAGCCAGCAGCGGATCGTGTATGCCTTGGCGCAATCGGCCCAACCAAGCGAAGCACCGCCAGAGCAAGCGGCCAAGATGTCCTCGAAAGCGGACATTGCGGATGGATGGAAGGCGGATGCGGTGGACATTGCGGATGGATGGAAGGCGGATGCGGTGGACATTGCGGATGGATGGAAGGCGGATGCGGTGGACATTGCGGATGGATGGAAGGCGGATGCGGTGGAAGAGGCCGCTTTGCGGACACCGTACACCTCTCAAGCGATACACACAGCGTTGCTAACGCCGCAAAGTCCGTTGTTTGTGGTGGGGGATGCCAAGCAGAGTATTTATCGTTTTCGTCAGGCCCAAGTGAGCGTCTTTCAACGAACGGCGTCAGATATCGCTTCGTTGACGGGGGCTTCGGCCTTGTCGCTGAGCCAGTCGTTTCGGACACACGGTCGTTTGGTTGCGGCGCTGAATGCGATGTTTGCGAAGATCTTTGCACCAATAGGCGAGGACTACGAGGACTTTGAGGCGCGACCGAGCGCGTTGCAAGCGGCGCGAGAGCTTCCTGACGAACACCCCGCAGCCAAGGCTCCTTTGGATATCTTTGTGGTACCGGAAAAAGTAGACGAGCAGCGGTTGTCGTCGGAAGAAGTGCGGATCTGGGAGGGCCGTTGGATCGCCAAACGCATACAGGGATTGGTGTCCGAAGGTTTCCAAGTGTGGGACAAGGATCAGCGTGGCTTGCGTGCGATCCGGCTGGGTGATATCGCGATCTTGTTTCGTGCGACAACGCACCTGTCGTTGTACGAAGAAGAGTTGAAGCGAGCGGGGCTTGCGTATCAGACGGTGAGCGGGCGGGGATATTATCAACGGCCCGAAGTGCAGGACATGATCGCGTTGTTGTCGTGTTTGGATCATCCTCACGACGATCTGGGCCTTGCAGCGGTGTTGCGCTCGCCGTTGTTCAATTTGAGCGATGAGACGCTGTATCGTTTGCGTTTGCGTCCTGCGATGGGTTCGACCGAAAAGGGCCAGCGTCGGTCTTTTTATGATGCGTTGTTTGAACCACCCGAAACAGATCAAGCAGCGGAAGTGGCGATGGCTGCGGAGACATTGAAGGGCCTGTGGGGGATGTTGGGGCGAGTGCAGGTGTGGGAGATATTGCGTGAGGCGTTGGAGCGCACAGGGTATGAGGCGACGTTGGCGATGCGCGATAGGCGGATGGGCGGGGATGGTCGGCAGTTTGGGAACTTGCAGAAGCTGATGCAGATCGCAAGAGCCAAAGGTGGCGCGGATCTGGGGGCTTTTTTGCGGCGATTGCGGGATCTTCAAGAGATCGAAGCGCGTGAGGGCGAAGCGATCGGAGAGGTCGAACAAAGCGATGCGATCCAACTGATGTCGATCCATGCCGCGAAAGGCTTGGAGTTTCCTGTGGTGATCTTGGCGGATACAGGGCGACGTTTGGCGATCAACGATATAGGGCGTCAACTGCTCCACGATCCAGCCTTTGGTTTGGTCTGCAAGCTGCGCGATACACAGATGGAGTGGATCCGCCCGTCAAGTTACTTGTGGGGGGAGTGGTGTTCACGTCGGATGGAGGAGGCGGAGAGCAAGCGGTTGTTTTATGTGGCTTGTACGCGGGCTGCGGATCTGTTGATCGTCTCAGGAAAAGTGGGCGATCGCCATGCTTGGATGCGCCAAGTCTTGCAGATCTGGGATATCCCTGTGGAGCCTGAAAGATCAGTTGAGGCCGCAAAAGACAGCGTCAACGAGGCGTTGGTTCATGAAAAAGCCGGTGTATCCGCACCGAAAGAGATCCCCTCTGAGGTTGATATCCAGACCATCCCCATGCTTCCAAACGGGCCGCGTGCGATCATCTTGCCTGAGGACGAGGCGGCTTTTTCTGCGAGCCCGTACGGCCCAACCGCCGATATGCCTGCGCTTCGCGACTCTGCTTTTGCACGCGCCAACTTGGAGGCGTCTGCTGCGATGCGCACGACTGCGGATGCACCTGCTTTGATGGAGACCGCTTCGGAAACGACCAAAGATGGGGCGTTTCTGACGCTTTCCCATGCTTTTGAGCCTGTACCGCCCGCCAAGTCTTGGGAGGACGAGATCGCTTCGGCGGCGCGTGTGGAAAATGTTTTGCGCGAAGGGACGGGGATTCGTGTGTTTCGGCTGTTGCGTCCGTTCGAGGCTCCGCCTCTGCGTGCGATCGAAGAACGCGAAGGTGTGCGTGTGGCGGAATGGCCTGCGTTGAGCCAAGCCTTGCCCACGCGCTCACGGCTGCGCCCGCTGTTGTCTGTGCAGCTTGTGGATGCGTTGCGTTTTCTTGGGGAAGCAGCCGACGAGGCATCGCAACAGCGCCTTGCTTCGGAGTTTTTGTTGATGGGGGATGATCGAGCGGGCGTGTACCGCGAAGACCTTTCGCTGTTGTGGATGACGGAGATGTTGGATGCCTCGAAAGAAGCGCATCTTGCGTGGGTGAAGGTCTGGCGGTCGCGTCTGTTGCGCTCGTTGCTTGCGATCCCGCAGGCATGGGAGCGCACGCAGGGAGAGATCCGCACGCATCTGCAACGCTTGTTGCATCGAGAGGATGCGTTGTTTCATGTGGATCACATCGCGCTTGGCGAAGAGGTCGAGGTGCTTTGGTGGCGTGATGTGCAGCCCTTTTTGCAGAAGCAATGGGGTGGATCGCAAGATGTTTTCGTAAGAGAGCCCTTCTTTCTTTCCCTTGGAGGGGGCGAGGTGGCGTCGGGAACGCTGGACGTGCTTTGGCAAGAAGAAGAGGGCGTGTGGTCGTTGTGGTGTTGGTGTCTGCATCCCACACTCGGATCGTGGGAGTCTGCGTATCTACGGGCGATTGCGCTTCAAGCGGAAGCTGTGGCGTTGGGCGTTGGGCAGCGTCCGCGTTGTGCGGTCGTGTGTTTGGAGGCCGATGGTTGGGCGATTCAAACCATCTCCGACGCTACTTTGACGGCCACATGGGATTCATGGAAAAAAGAGGCGGCTGCTGTTTCCAAATAGGACAGGAGCGGTTTATTGGGTTTGTTTTGTGGGGCTTTTGCCCCACGCCCCACAAGGGGTCGCAGCCCCCTTGACCCCGTGTAGGCGGGGCGATCAGATGTTTTTCAAACGAATGACGGCTCCGCTTGGAGTGGCGCGAACACGGGTTTTGGGAAACAAGCTGCACCGATCAACATGGGTTCTGATCTTTGGGTGGATTTGTAGGAAAGGAGCGGAGGATGGTGGGTCGATTGAACGAGAAGGTGGCGATCGTGACAGGCGGGAGCCGAGGCATCGGCGAAGCGATCGCACGGGCTTTTGCGGGTGAAGGTGCAAGGGTGGTGATCGCATCGCGCAAGATCGAAGGACTCGAACAAGTCGCTGCGTCGATCAACGCGGATTATCCCGGGGCGGTGTTTGCAAAGGCTTGTCATCTCGGAAAAGCCGAAGAGATCGCGGCCTTGGTGGATTGGGTGGAAAAAGAAGTGGGGGTGGCGGAAGTGCTTGTGAACAACGCAGCCACGAATCCTTATTTAGGGCCGATGTTGATGACGCCGGATGGTGCGTGGGAAAAGACCTTCGAGGTGAATGTGAAGGGATATTTTGTGGCAACTCGCGAGGTGGTGCAGCGCTTGTTGGCGCGTGATCGGGCGGGATCGATCATCAACATCAGCAGCGTGTTTGGGATGGGTGCTGCACCGTTGCAAGGGGTGTACGGGATGACGAAAGCGGCGATCATCTCGATGACCAAGACGCTCGCCGCAGAGCTCGGGCAAGCCAAGATCCGTGTAAATGCCGTGGCTCCGGGCCTTGTGGAGACGTACTTTGCGGCGGCGATCGTGCAAGATGAGACGATGCGTGGGCACTTTACTTCGCGTGCGCCGCTGGGGCGTTATGCGCAACCCAAGGAGATCGCGGGAGCGGTGGTCTATCTTGCTTCGGATGAGTCGTCTTTTGTGACGGGACAAACCTTTGCGTTGGATGGCGGATACACGAGCTCTTAGCACACCGATCCGACCAAAGCAGACAGCAGGGGCTGGATGAGGCGCATGGAGAGAGTCGGCTGTAGAGCGCCGCACGACGGGGAAAAAGCGATGCTTTTTAGAGAGAGAGGTTGGACAAAGTGGGGGGGGAGGTTCTATACTGCCTGACGCGCCGCGTTTTTGGCATCGTGAAAGTGTAGAGAGCAGCATTGCAGGACGAACATGTCACAGACACATCCCACCAGCGAAGAGATCTTGCTTGATGACTTGCGGTTGGTCCGTCGGATCGCCACAGGGGGGATGGCCGAGGTTTGGGAAGCCCGTCAGATCGGCGTTCAGGGGTTTGAAAAGCGCCTTGCCGTCAAAGTGGTTTTGCCTCACTTGGTCGAAAATCAAGAATTTATCCATATGTTTCTCGACGAAGGCCGCCTTGCAGCGCGTCTGGATCATCCCAATGTCTGCCAGATCTACAAGCTCGGCCATGCGCAAAATGCCAACACGTATTATATGGCGATGGAATACATCGATGGTGTGGGGCTGAACACCATCTTGCGCGAGGCGGCGCGGCGCGGCTTGCCTCTTCCTTTCGAGCATTGTTGTCAGATCATGATCGGGGCGTGTGCGGGGTTGGATTACGCCCATTCTTGTACAGATGCACAAGGACGCCCGCTACATCTGGTGCATCGAGATATCTCTCCACAAAACTTGATGATCACTTTTGATGGTGCGGTCAAAGTGGTGGACTTTGGGATCGCAAAAGCAGCGACACAGATCCAACACACACGCGCTGGGGTGGTCAAAGGCAAGTATGCCTACATGTCACCCGAACAGGCGACCGCTGATGTCCTTGATCAGCGCAGCGATATCTTTGCTTTGGGGGTGGTGTTGTGGGAGATGACGACGGGGCATCGGTTGTTTCGAGCAGACAACGAGATCGCAACGTTGCACAAGATCATTAGTGGCGATTATCCGCCTCCCTCGGCGTATCGGGATAGTTATCCGCCTGCCCTTGAGATGATCGTGATGCGTGCGCTCGCACCGAACCGCGAGGAGCGCTACCAAAATTGCGGTCAATTCCAAATGGATCTCGAAGATTTTCTGCTGCGTCATGGAATGGCCGCAGGCAGCAAGCGTTTGGCGCATTATGTCCGTTGGTTGATGTCAGGCGACGATCTGCCCGCTCCGACGGGTTCTGCCATCAGTCAAGCGTTTGATATCGGGGAGATGGGCTTGTCCACGCCTTCGCCGAGTCGTCCTGCGATCGGCATATATGCTCCGCCCGCTTCAACGCCCCTACCCACCGGCCATCTGATGCGACCCCCTCCAAGCGGGCCGATCCTACAAACTGCCACAGGAGCCCGACCGCTTTCCGGCCCCCACACAGGCCCGATGCAGCGAACGGGTTCTCTTGTCAAACCGCCCGTCGCCGAGGCCCCTACCGAAGGGCCTCCAAGAAGGCGTCGTCGTCGCGGAGGATGGGGGCTGATCTTCTTTTTGCTGTTGTTGTTTGCGGGGGGAGGAAGCTATCTGTATTACGCCTTTTGGAGCGGGCCGACTTCGACGCCTGAGACTTCGCCTCACTACTGGCTGATCCAAAGTCAGCCTCGGAACGCAGAACTCTTTGTCAACGGGATCTCTCAAGGCCGAACCCCCAAAGTGATCGTCTTTCCACAAAACAAACGCTTGATCCTCAAGATCTCCCTCAAGGGACATGAGCCTTATGTCCAACAGTTCAACCAAGTCAGCGAAGAACAAGTCCGACAGCCGCTCCAAGTCAAGTTGGTCCCAGAGTCCGAAGAGGCGGTCTTTGGTGAGATCGTGATCAATCTCCAGACGCCAAGTGCGCGAGTGATCTTGGACGGCGAGCAGATCAAGCCGATGGTACAGGGCAGCGGCATCTTTATGAAGAAGGCTCGGGCTGGGCGCACACACACGCTGGCCGTTGAAGCCGAAGGATTCGAGCCGTTTTTTCAATCGTTTCGAGTCGAAAAGGACAAGCGGTTTGATTTTCAAGTGCGCTTGAAACGCAGCAAACGCACCCAAACGCCCCGCCGAGCCGCTCCCCGCCGCCGAACCCCATCACGTCGAGAGCCCCCCCGCGAACGCTTGCCTGATCCCGGACTTCCGAACATCGACGAACCTACGCCGCGACGCGAAGAAACCAAAGAACAAGCGTGGCTTTCCGTTCAAAGCGAACCCGAAGGTGCCGAGGTCTGGCTCGACGGCAAACAAATCGGCACCACGCCGCTTTCTCGTACCGAAGTCCTTGCAGGAAAACACAAACTGATCTTGAAAAAAGCGGGCTACCAAACGATACAACGCGCTTTTTCCCTCTCTGCCGACGAATTAAAACCGTTGTCCTTTGAGCTACCACCCGCCCAAGAAGCCGCTTCGATCAAAGTGCAATTGGGAGCCTCCCCCAAAAGTCAAGTTTATCTCGACGGTCGTTATGTCGGTGTCACCCCGATCTACAACCACGAAGTGACTGAAGGCACACATGAGATCGAGTTCCGCACCCTCCGGTACGGAGCCTCCCACAAGATGTCCGTCTCCGTTCGCTCCCCAAGCCAGCGCATCTTTCATCGCTTTCCTACAGGCGAGCTTCATGTTCTGACCCGCCCCGCTGCTGTGATCTTCCTCAACAATACCAAGCTCGGACCCGCCAATCGCCCCCCCTACCGAGTGCCTGTCGGGACGTATGTGGTCCGCCTCGTCGCAGACAACGGAAAGTCCTTGATCGAACGCGGTGTTGTGGTCAAAGCCGACCAAAAGACCAACCTCCGCAAAAAACTCGACCCCTGAACGTTTCTTTCCACAAAAACTTGATCCTCGAAAATCCCTTCCTCTTTTTTTGTCAGAATCGATCCTCTTCGTACGTTTGAGGAAGTGAAGGTTGAAGAGATGGTACTCTCCACAAATCAACCTTTGTTTTTCCTTTTCTTTTCTCTTTTTGGAGACAAAAACCATGAAAACCCAGTACGAAGTCCAGTCCAACCCCCAACTTTCTCCTGTTCTTCCCCTTGAGGCCGTGCAAGCCTACTTGTTTGCGTTGGTCGATCACGGCGCAATCGAAGGCCGCGTTGGACGCCAAAGCCTGATCGCTGAACTCGAACCAGCACTCGATATCATCCACCAGATCCTCGCAGGTGCCGAACTCAAGATCCACGTCGAAGTCATCCGCGAACCCGAACCTTTGATCCTCGAAGAACTCGAACAAAAGCGCCGCGTTGCCGAAAAAAAGGCCAATGAACTGAATGCGATGCTCGGTATGTCTCACGTCGTTGTCTGATGGCTTTGGTCTGCTTTGGACCTTGTTCTCCGCTTTTTCCCCACCGTGAGCCTCTATTCTCCTGCCTTTTTTTCTTTCAAATCGCGCTGTTTTCTCCTGATTGTTTGGATTGTCGGAACGCTTTGCTTGTGGCAAAGTGGCGAGAACATCCTCTCGTCGAATGCGCAGGAGAACAACGCCGTGGCTTTTTTCCGCCTTCCTTTGTTTCTTAAACGCTCTTTTGCCCGATGGTTGCGTCAACAAGATCTGCGCTTTCTTGCGGATGCTGCAACACTGCGCTCATGGGTGCAGGCCCTTGCTTTCGTCGTGTTGCTTTTGCTTCTGTTAACGCAGCCCCCCCTCATCCGCACCTTTATGGGTTTGTCTTTTTGGACGGCATTGTTGTGCTTTTTTCCAGCTTTCTTGGTAGGATCTCTGATCCATATTCAGAAAAACATACCTCCACCAATCGTCGCGGTTTGTACGTTGGGGACATCCGCAGGGGTGTTTTTCTTTTGTATGTCTTTGATGGTTTTGGCCAAACCGACGGCGGGGATGTTGTTTGGTATTTTTTATCTTTTCGCGGTGGCTTTTTATGGTTGGCTCTTGCGAGCGACGCCGCAGACACCTTTTCCATTATTTAGCCTTTGGCTTGGGACGTTGGGGGCTTGGTGGCTTGACCAGAACGGCTTTTTTTGGATCTTCGCGGCTTTTTTGTTGCCGATCAGCACACCTGTGATGTTTTGGTTTGGGGGGTGGGCTTGTCAGTCGGATCTGCGAAAGCGAGAATACGAAAACTTGCGCGAGACGTTGTTTACGCAAAATCGGTTGGAGCAATCAGCGCAAGTCGAGACGATGCGCCGCTCTTTGACCAAGATCTTGAGTTATGTTCATGAACTCAACAACCAGCTTCAGCCGATCGTGTCGGGCGCGTGCATCCTCCAAGACGATTCGGTTCAAGAAAATATCCCTGAACAAGCAAGAGAAGTTCTTCGCGATCTGGATGGTGCTGTGCGGCGCGTGGTGGAGATATCGCGTGTGCTGCATCGTGGTCGGATCGGGGAGGACGAGCGCGCTCATGCTCTGATCCACACGGAGGTTTGTGTTGCGCTCCAAAGGGTTGTGGAGCGTGTACAAAAGATGTATCCGAGCGTGCAGATCCAATTGGAGCTTCCGACCTCCGTGCTGTCGCTGCCGATCAGCGGAGGAGAGACAACCTTGCATCGGATCGCAGAAAATCTGCTCTTGAATGCTTGTCAGGGCCAAGACGGGCGCAACGGAGCAAAGCACGTCTGGCTGCGTCTGCGTTATGACGCCGCACAACACGAGCTTTTTTTGGAAGTGGAGGACGACGGTGTGGGCTTGCCGCCGTATTTGATTGAGCAGGGGCCGTCGTTGATGGTGTCCACGAAAGGGGAGGCAGGGACGGGGCTTGGGCTATACAACGTGAGTTTGCTTGCGCGCACCAACGGGGGAGAGTTGCGCTTGGCGAATCGCCGAGAAGGTGGGGCGTCGATCTCGGTGAGTATGCGTTTTCCTTCGGAATTCTAAAAAGATTTGTCAGAATGTTTGGCCTTTGTACGTTTGATTGGATAGAAAAGATCAGCGTATGGAGGTGAAACATGAGCGAAGTTTGGGTGGTTCGTCATGCGAGAATCTATGTATTTAAGCAGAAGATGGATCGGTTTTCTCGTGCGCTTTTAGGAAAAGTGCTCAATGCAGCGCGTCCTGCAAATCTACAGTATTTTTGGGAAATTGGATCGGATGCGGGATTAAATAAGCAGGTTCTTACGGCGCGTTGTGTTGCATTGTTTTTCTTGTTTGCATGGGCGAACTTGACGGATGACTTGGTGGATGGGGACGGCTCGTACGTGGAAGATCCTGATCGTTATGGGCCGATCTTGTTGTATCTTTTGCGGAGCCTTGCGGATCAAGTGGCTTTTGAGGGGGGCGAAGTGACGACGAAGGCGTGGTCTGCGCTCAATCAGCGGCTTGTGGTATGTGCGGCGTTGGGATTGGAAGAAGTGCAGAAAAAGCCGTGGGATCAAGGTCGTTGGTTGTCTGTTGCGCGTGGCATCGCGGGTGCGCAACACGCTGCATATTTGAGGCTGCTGTGGGATGGGACGGCGTGGGCATCGATGAGCGAAGAGATCGGTGAAGATGTGGGCTTATTGTCGCAGTATTACCATGACGAGAAAAGCGAAGATCCGCGTTTGTGTACATTGTCTGAGGCGGATCGTTTCGCGGTGTTGGTGCAGATGAAAGAGCGCGCAAGAGCGTTGTGGGGGCGCGCAAAAGAAGCAGGAATTCATGGCTTGTGCTTGTTGATCGAGTCGATGGGATGGGAGGTGAAGTGATGGAAACAACAGCGTACTATCAGGAAAAAACGCGGCGAATTTTGGAAAAATACGGCCCGGGGCCGCGAGTGCATTACCATCTGGGTGTGTATGAAGAAGGTGTGCAAGGCGCGCAACAGCTTGATTTGTTGCAACGGCAGATCACACAAGGGCAAGAAGATATGATGGCGGTGGCTTCGGAGTGTTGGGGCGTACCATCGTCTTTGCGAGGGAAGCGTGTGTTGGATGTGGGAGCAGGTTTGGGAGGTGCTTCTTTGTGGATGGCGGGGCACAAGGGAGCGCAGGTCGATGCGCTGGTGCAGTGCCGCGAGCATGGCGAGATCATTCGTGGATTTGCTGCGCTGAGTGGGTTGGGAGAGCAGATCGGGATTTGTGTTGGGGATGCGCATGAAACGCCATGTGTCGGGCTGGCGCAGTACGATGCTGTGATGGCGATGGAGAGTCCTTGTTATCTTGATCGGTGGGTGTGGATGCAGCATCTTTCGCGCTTGTTGCGTGAGGATGGAGTGATCTGGATCGAGGATGTTTTTCTTACAGAAAGCGCAAGCACCGAAGCGAAAAGCTTCTTTGATCGGTATTGGAAAACAGATATCGGGACGATTCAAAGCTATCTTTTGTCTGCAAAGGCTGCTGGTTTTGCTGTAGAGATTCGAGATATAACAGAAAAAACGATGCCCTTTTGGTCTTTAAGTGCTGAATGGATTCGTTTGGCTTATGCAAGAGAAAAAGAAGAAAAGAAACGTGCTTGTTTGTCTAGATCTTTGGATGCTGCGCTGTTTCATTTGGATGGTTGGCGTTCACAGCAATTTTGCATCGCGTTGTTGGCGTTGCGTCGGGCATAAGGGAAGGAAGATGAAGGGATACAAGCCCCATCAGTCGGGGTTTGCAGCGACGGGATTATCGTGTCGGGCGTAAGGGAAGGAAGGTGAAGGGATGCAAGCGTTATCGAGATGTGCGTGGCGTGGTGCGCTTGAAGAGAATCTGTTGGCGTGTTTGCGAGCGTCGCTTGGTGGGCAGCAAGGGCGCGAAGTTTTCGAGGAGGGGAGCGGATGGAGTGCGTACCGATCGGGCCTTGCGTTTCCTGCATACAACGGGATCGTGTACTGTCAGGATGGATTCTGTGAAGATTCAAGACTTTTAAAACGTGTTGCAGACTTTCAGGCTGAGGGTTTGCCGTTTGTGGTCTCCGCCGCTTCTTCGTACGATCTGCCGGTGTTGTGGTGTCGGCGTTTGGGTTTGGTGTCGGCGGGTTCTGTTGCGGCGATGGTTCGGGAGGTTCGTGAGATGCCTTTGGTGGATCATCCTGTGGAGTTGGAGATCGTGCGTGTGGGGGACGAAGAGGTCTTGGGCGATTGGGTGCGTGTGCAATGCCGAGGCTTTGGCTTTCCAAGCTGGCTGGAGGAAAGCACAAAGCGTTTGTTGTCAGGGGTATACGAACGCCAAGGAGTGTCGTTGTATTTGGGGCGTTGGCGAGGAATCTCCGTTGCGACATCGATGGGCGTCCGAAGCGGCGATCTGATGGGGATTTATAACGTTGCGACACTTCCGGTTGCACGTTGTCGTGGTATCGGGCAAGCGATGACTGCGTGTGTTTTGGGAGAGGCTTACAAGCAAGGGGCGTCCAAGGTTGTTTTGCAGTCGAGTGCTGCGGGAGAATCGCTGTATCGGCGGATGGGTTTTTTGACGGTGGGTGGGTTCGAGCATTACGTGTGGGCGTCGTGGCGGCAATGGGTGGGTTTGGTGTTTCATGGGGCGTTTCACCAGATAGCAAGCGCATGGCAGCAGCGTTTTGGGCGGCTGCCTGCATGAGAGGGCGGTGGATGGGGTTAAAAGGGACTCCCGAAGACAAAGTAGAGTTGATCGGTGCCTTGGTGGAGTAGCCCTTTGGCGAATCCAGCGCGGATATCGATCAGGCCGCCATAGCCGAGATAAAGTTCGGCTCGGAGTTCGATCCCGATGCCCCATTTGAGATCGGTCAGGCGGGGTGAAAAGTCTTCAAAGATGATCCCGTTGTCCGAAAAAAAGGCGGCAGTCAGGCGGCGAAAAAACAACGGTGCGGTCTCAATGCCGCGTTCGATCTCGACGATGGGAAGACGGTATTCGAGTTTTACTAAGCCATACGTGTTGCCAGAAAAGCGGAAGGGATCGTAGCCTCGGAGGTATCGGTTGCCTGAGCGCGAACCGTTGAGAGCGGCCTGAAGGAGATCTTGGGCAGGGATGCCGCCCAAAAAAAACAAAGGTCGTGGGCGAAAGTTGGTGCGCCCGATCCCGCCTTCGAGATGGAGAGCAAAGACGTGTTGGAGCCAAGGCAAGGGGACGTACTCACTCCACGAGGCGAGGACTTGCCAAGAAGTGGCGAGGCTGGCGAGAGCAGGGTGTTGGAGCTGGAGACTGAGGCGGATCGTGCGCCCGATCTCGGTGGAGATGGAACGCCCGAAACGACGGGCGTTGCTGTAGAGGTAATCGAAAGAGAGCGTTGCGAGAGGCCCAAATCGCGGATAGATCGGTGGGATATCTGCGGGATGAAGGGGATAATTGGAAGACAAGGGCAAAAGGATATCCAGATCGTAGCGCAGCGAAAACAGGTGTGTGTCGTAGATCAAGCGGAGGGGGAGGTCGACGCTGAGGCTGTTGTAGATCACGCGCTCTGCAAAGGGGGTTTCGCGGCCATCCAGAAAAAGACCGAATCGACCGATGCGTTGATACATACCTTGGCGAAGATGAATGCCGATCAAATAACGTTCAAAGTCGTAAGCAAGACTATAAGAAAAGTCGGGTCCATCGGTGTTGAGGCTGAACGCGATATCGTAGCGATGCCAACGCAAGACATCTTCGCCTGAAAAGCGCAAACCAACACGGACCCCGCTGAGATCGCCGCTGACCAAGGGAAGCCACGTAAGCGGCGCAAGGGTGTGAAGCGGATCGTAGTGTTGGATCGGATAGATCTGTGTGGGCGTCTGGTAAGTGAGCGTGGGCCAGCGTTTGTGTGCGGAGGGCGCAGGCATGAGGTAGGTGGCTGGTGGTGTCGGTGGGATGGGCGTGGGGGTGGGCTGTTTGGTTGAGGGGGCGAGGTGGGAGGCTGGTGGTGTCGGTGGGATGGGCGTGGAGGCTGGTTTGGTCGATGAGATGAGCGTGGAGGCTGGTGGTGTCGGTGGGATGGGCGTGATGGTGGGTTGTTGGGTTGAGGGCATGGGGTAGGTGGGTTGTTGGGTCGAGGGCATGGGCATTTCAAAGAGATTGAAGCCTTGGTGTTGGTAGCGCAGAAAGAGCAAGGATTTGCCGTCGGGGGAGATCTCGGGGCTGAAAGCCCCCGTGTATTCGTGGGTAAGGCGACGGCGGATGCGTTGAGGCCATGAGAGGCTGTAGAGGTTGAAAACACCGTCGAGATCGGAGCTAAAGAGGATCTCTTTTCCGTTGGGGTGAAAGCAAGGCTCGATATCTTGGGCGCGATCTTGGGTGAGTGGTGTGATCTGCTGGGTGTATCGATCCAACAGCCAGATATCGCGGGCTCCGCCGAGTTGCCAAGCGCTCATTACGATCTGGCGCTCGTCTGGGCTGATACGTGGTGAGGAAAGGACGGTGTGACGGGGGGGGCGGTAGAGCAGTTGTCGTTTTCCTGAGGCGAGATCGTAGCGCCAAAGACTGGTTTGATCGGCTTCGTACTTGACATAAACGGCCCATCGGCCCGATGGGGCAAGGTCGATCTCGCGTGCGCGTTCGCCCCACGTCAAGCGTTGAAGTGTTTTGTTTTGAAGAGAAAACCGAAACAGATCGTAGTAAAAGTACACGCTGTTTTTGGCTTCGGGTTGGCTGATTAAGGCCCATTGACCGCTTGAATGGACCCCCAAAGAGGCGCGCTCGGTGAGGATGCGTAGGTTGTGTTGTTTTCGGGTGAAACGGTCGATCTGGACAAGCCGTTGATCAAGACGCCCGTCACTTCGATAAAACAAGACGCTGCGTCCGTCGGGCAAAAAGCGCGGTCGTCCGATCCATTCGCCTTTTTGGGTGAGTGGGCGGGCAGGAGTCATGGGGTACTGGCGGCGTTGTTGTACAAAGGCCCGAAGGTTGGCGTGTTCGTGTGCAAGCCACTCTTTCCAGAGTTGGGCATACGTTTTTTTGAGGATCGGATGGAGGGTGAAGTTGATCGCAAAAGGGATGAGAGTCGCGCCATAAGCGTGGCTAAAGCGCATCAATGCGTCTTTTCCGTAGCGTTGGGCGATATAGTGCAAGAAGCGGCTGCCGTAAAGATAAGGAGCGATACCACGCGGCCATTCGGTGGTGATGTGTGTCACTTGATCAAGGCGGAGCGTGCTTTGTTGTAAGAGTGAAGCGCGGAAAAACATCTCGAAAAAGGAAGAGCGATTGCGGCCTCCGCCCGTAAATTCGGACTCTACGAAGACTGCCCATCCTTCGATCCACCACAGCGGGAGCAAGTAGTTGGGGGCAAAGCTTTTGCCGAGGATGGCGTTGATGATCGGCCAGACGCCCGACATGGTGTCGAGATGAAGGATATGGAGGTATTCGTGGTAGATCAGAGCGCGCAACCAATCGTCGCTGTCATTGAGTTGATCGCGTGCATCGGGGGGAGCGGTGTAGAGGTAGATCATATTGCGCGGAAGGACGGTGGCTGCGCCGTTTGCGCTGTGGGTGTTGTTGAGGATAAAGACGTGGGTGCGGCCTTTGGGGGCGTGTCGAGTGTAGGGGACGAGTGTTTTGTGCGCTTCTTCGGCGATGCGTGCGCTGCGAAGGGCAAATCGATAGAGCTTTTGATGGAAGTAGACGCGAAAGTGCGGAGTGATCAGGACTTTCCATTGCAGCTTGCCATCGCGGATCAACGAATGTGCCTCAGCGGGGCAGAAAAGCAAGAAAAGACCGAGCATGACGCCGCCGAAACATCGGATTGAGCGTTTGGAACGCGCTAATGTTAGCAACTGCGTCACTCCTCTTTGAGAAGGATGCAAGCCGAGAGAACGGACGGTTTTGGCCGAGGAGGACGGGCGGTTTTGGCCGAGGAGGACGGGCGCCTCGTTGCGGTGCTGCGGTGCATGACCTCACCTTTTGGCTCATGGGGCGGACTGTTTTGGGTGGCATACTTGGGGGCAGGCACGCGATCGAGCGGGGACTCTAACACGGGTTCTTTTGTCTGGAAAGTACCCTTGGATGCGCGAGTTCCGCTTGGGTTCTTTTGAAGTGATGCTGATCTTCTCGTACTTTTTACGAGCGTTCGTGATCGGGGATTGATTCTCGATTCTTGCCTAGTGTATCAAGTAAGCGCGCAGCGAAAACGTTTTCCACAACGGAACACGTCAAACCACTTCAAATTTTTTCTTTCGGGAGGCTCGTCGTTTGGCTAAAAAACAAGACAAAAAAAAACCAGAAGCTCCTGCTCCCGTTGTTGTGCTTCGACGGCGTGGCACAAACACACAGCGAGTCGAAGGAGATCAGGTGCAGGAGGTTGCTTCGCCCGCCAAAAGCTCGACACAAGCGGTTTCTCCTGCCAGCCATATCCTTCCTTCAACCAATGAATCCTTCATCACCAAAACAACAGACACCAAAACAACAGACACCAAAACAACAAAAGATGAACCCCAAGACGCGGGTGATCTGAGTGTTATGGATGCGCCTGCATCCTCATCCAACACGGCCACAGAACCTCGATCCAGCAACGACACACAGCGCCCCGAAAAGAGAGAACAGAAAAAGGTCGAGGAAGGGAACGGACGTTCTGAGCGGCAGATTCGTTTGACACGGATCGATCGCGGTGCTTTCCATAAAACACGGCGCAACGGCTGGATCAAAGGACGTTTGTTGCCTGAAGCGAAGGGCGTTCCGTCGCGGATATCTCCTGATGTCAGGTTGGCGCGGTTTGGAGAGATCGTGCGAGGTGTCGGCTATTTGGTAGGGATTGCAGAGCAAAGTCCGGACGGAAGGGGATCTGTTCTCGTTCTGGACGAAAAGACAAAAGTTCGGATGGCTCTTGGTAAGAGACAAAAGGTGCTCGTGAGCAGAGCCGAGGGAAAACCCATTATCGTGATATATTATCCGACGTTTCCGTATTTTCCCAAGTCGCTTTACGAATTGCCCCGCGTCGTGCTGGCCTTGAAAGTCGATATCGAACTCACCCCAGAGGCGTCATCGGCAAAGAAAAACTGGGTTGAATTGTGTGGGTGTTTGGCCAAGGTGTGGGAAGACGGGGTTGTGGTTGTAAACTATGTACTGGGCAGCGGCCAATTTGCCTATACTCCTGTGCGCTGCACGCCATTGGAGGGATGGACGCAAGATACTTTTGTGCTGATTCGAGGATATTTTGATCTGGAAAAGGGCGGCGTTGTGATGACAGAGGGCGAGACATTGTCTTTTGTTTCCGACGAAGAACTTGCAGAACATCTGCCGCCCGAAGTGTGGCAAGTGCCGCCGCTGTTTCCGCCTGAACAGATCGAGCTAGAACGTCAAATGGCCCGAAAAGCAAAGCTTTATGAATCCAAAGCTCAGCTTTATATGCCAAACCAGAACAAGGCGAGGGAGAAAGGGATTCCTCAACAGCCGGTGGCTCATGCAGAAAAAAGCGCAAGTGCAGCGGTGAATTCTTTTTCCCCACCCAGCGCAGAAGAAGTACGGAGGATCGCAGTGCAAGGTAAGATGGAGATCAACATCAAGGTCAACGAGTTGCCCAAGGCGATTGATGCAGAAAATGGGCATAAGCGGATGTTTCTTTTGTGCGACGGAGCCGAAGTTTCGGTGACGCTTCGACCCAAGTTATACAATAAATTTGTCAAGGATACGCAGGCTTATCCATTGTGGGTTGCGAATTTTCGCGGAACGCTGGGGCCCAGAACAGAGCGAGGGTTTGTGTTGAATAATCCGGGTGTGACAGTGTTCGAGAAAAAGCCAAAGGAACCCAAAACCTCAGGAGATGAGGAGTCGAAGGATTGACAAAGATGCAAGCATCGCATGGATGGTGGTGGATGGTATGGGTTTGTTTCGCTGTGGTGGCGTGGGGTTGCGGCGTTTCGTACGCGCCTGAGAAAGAAGCCGCGAGCCTCGGATTGGCCCCAACACCCGACAAGATGGGCCCATTTACGGTGGGTGTGCGCACGATCAAGATCGTGGATAGCGGTCGCAAACGTGCGGCATATCCCGATGGGCGGCCCTTGGTGATCGAGATCTGGTACCCTGCGGTGCCTCCCAAAGAAGGGGCTGTGAAGGACAAATACGATCCCAAAACAGATGCTCCCAAAACGACGGTGGATCGGCTGATTGCGGAAGGGATCAATATCCCGCTTCTTGCGCAAGAAGCGTATCGCGATGCGGAAGTGTACAAAAAAGGCGGGCCGTACCCGCTGATCTTGTTTTCGCATGGAAGCGGCGGAGTACGTTATCAGTCGGTGTTTCAATGTCCGCACCTCGCGAGTCATGGTTACGTGGTTGTGGCGGTCGATCACATCGACAACACGCTTTACGATATCCTTGCGGGGAAAGATGCCCGTGATTCGGGGATCTTGATCCAGTCCGCAGAAGATCGCCCGCTTGATCAAGTCAAAGTGTGGGAAGAGATGAAGCGCCGAAATGCCGACAGCAGCGACCCCTTGCATCAGATGATCGAGATCGAAAATGTGGGGATTACCGGCCACTCTTTTGGTGGGTTTACATCGGCGTTGACACCGCGTTATTTGCCTGCGCTCAAAGTGAGCATCCCGCAAGCGCCCTTTACATCGGGTTTAACGGGAGGCGTTGTGTTGCCCGAGCATCTCGCGAAGTTGCCGATCATGGTGCTTGCAAGCAAAGCCGATCAGACGTTGGATTACGCAAAAGAACAGCGCGGATTTTACGAGCGGATGTTGGAGCCCTCCTTCTTTCAGGCGGCCCGTTATCTGGTGACGTTAGAGCGTGGGGGCCATTTTACGTTCAGCAATATGTGTGATCTCGACCTTGCGAAAAATGCCACCAAGCTCGGCTTCAAAAAACCAGAAGACTTGATCAACGACGGATGCTCCGAGCTGAACGTCAAGCCTCTCGAAGGCCACCGTTTGACCAATTATTACTCGACGGCTCTTTTTAACGCGATCTTGCGCAAAAGCTCGAAGAGTCTGGACTTTTTAACACAGATCGCAAGCACCGAAGTCCAATTCGAGAGCAAAGCCCCCTGACGAAGCCTTTTCCCAAATCGTGGCAGCGAGGAAACCATGCCGAGCAAGAATTCTTTTTGGCGTTTTTGGATGTTGAGTTGTTTTTTGTGGAGCGTGGTTGGGCAGTGGGGATGCGTTTCGGGGGCTCCGATGCGAGGGCCGCGCATCGCACCGAAAGGCCAAGTTCGATTGAATCTGACGCCCAACGCGCTTTCTGTGGTGGTGCCTGTGGCCACATCGTCGAGTTCGACTACGCCGCAGCAAACTCCGTCGGTGGTACTTCCTGCTGTGGATATCGCCCTTGCTTACGGCATCAATGAGATCGTGGACCTCCAATTTCATGTGAATACCTTTGGCTATTTGACGGCGGGGACGGGCTTTCAGTTGGTGCGCAGCAAGTTCTTTGATCTCTCGATCTCATTGGATGTGGGCGGTGTGTTCTTCGGCGTGGCAGGAGTAAATTTTGGATACCTCACGTTTCCCTTGAATGTTTGGGCGGGATTGAACTTGCACAAGCATTTTGGCATCAACTTGTCGGCGGGTTATCAAGGGTATTTCTTTTTTGCAGGCGTGAGCAATCTGGCGAGTGCATCGGTGTTTGCGCACACATTTATCAGCTCTTTGGCGTTTGATATCCGTGTCAACGATTTTTTCACTTTGCGGCCCCAAGGTTCGGTGACGGTGCCGTTTATCGGGGGGGGATATGTGAGCGGATTGCTTTGGACGGCGGGATTGGGGCTGATCTTCACGTTCGGCGGGCCACCAAAGCAAGCAACGGAGGCTCCGAGAGGATAAGACGAGATCCGCCCACGCTGCGAGCAAGAAACGTAGGGGCAGCCCGCTGTGGTTAACACTCAGACACTTCGTCTATCTTCTTAGAACCACCGCACGTTTGTCATCAAGCAGGAGAACAAAACGCGCACGTTGCAGAAGATCCGCGCTCGCTCAACCCCTCACCCCCCCTCTCCCCGATTGTGAGGGGGGGAGTCTATGAGCGAGAAGGTCTTTTTGTTGGCGCTCAACCCCTCACCCCCCCTCTCCCCGATTGTGAGAGGGGGTGTTGGGAGCGGCGGGGTGAGGGGGCGTAGAGAGTGCCTTTTCTTCGGCCATTTGCTGTTGTTTGCGGATGTAGCTGGGTTCGAGCGACTCGGGAGCGGCCCAGACACCGTGGCGCAACCAATAGAAGAAGCGGCGTCCGTCATTGATGGCGAGGTAGAGGCCGGGGACAAGGACAAGGGTGATAAAGGTGGCGAAGCCGACGCCAAAAGCCAGAGAGATGGCCATCGGGATCAAAAACTGAGCTTGGAGGCTGCGTTCAAAGAGCAAGGGGGCGAGTCCTGCGACGGTGGTGAGAGTGGTCGAGAGGATGGGGCGAAGACGGCTCTGGCCGCCCTGCCACGAGGCTTCGAGAGGTGACATCCCGTTTTCGATGTTGCGATTGATCACGTCCATAAAGACGAGAGAGTCGTTGACGACAACGCCCGCCAGTCCGACGATTCCGAACATACTCAGGATGGTGAGGGGAACGCCCATGACCATGTGACCAAAGACGGCCCCGATCAAGCCAAAGGGGATCATGGCCATGACAACGAGCGTTTGGGCGTAGGACTGAAAGACCATCATCAGGATGATAAAGATACCAAAGAGGGCGAGAGGAAAGGCGATGCGCAAACCGCCGAAGGCTTCGGCTTGTTCGCGACCTTGCCCACCAAAGTCGACTTTGGCGGCAGGAGCGAGCTTTCGGAGATCGGGGATGTCGCGATTGAGCAGTCCGAGGACGATATCTTGGCGGTTGCCTTTGTCTTCGTCGAGTTCGGCAGTGATGGTAGAGATGCGTTTGCGGTCGATGCGGCGGATGATCTGTAGATCGTTTGTGGTGCTCCATGCGGCGAGACGCTCAAGCGGGATTTTTTGGCTGTCGGGCATATCGATCCAGATGTCGCGCAGATTTTGGATACTGCTGCGGCTTTGATCGGGGTAGCGCACAAACACACGGACTTCGTCGCGCCCGCGTTGGACGCGCATGACTTCTTGTCCGTAGACGCGGTTGCGGATTTGGAGGGCGACTTGTTGGAGGGTGAGTCCGAGACTTTGGGCGAGAGGGGTGAGTTGGAGGCGAAGTTCGCGCTTGCCGGGAGTGAGGTCATCTTCGATATCGTCGATCCCTGCGTAAGTTGCGAGGCGTTTTTTGATGAAGTCGGTGGCGATGCGGAGTTGTTCGTAGTCGATAGAAGAGATATTGATCTCGATCGGGCGTCCGACAGGGCCGAGTGCTGCGGCGGCAAAGGCAAGGCTGGTGGTGCCTTGGATCTCCCCGGCTTCTTTTCGCCAGAGGTTGGCGACGGTGAAACTGGGGATGGGTCGGCGTTCGCCAGCAAGAAGTTCGATGGTGATCTCGCCGACTTCTTCACCTGTTGGAGGGGAAAAGCCTTGAGCTTGTGCGGTATTTCGTCCCATCCATTTGGAGGTATGGAGGATCAGATCGGTTTTGTACTTTTTCTTGAGTTGTTCGTTGAGTCGAATCGCGGCTTGTTCGATGTGATCGGCGACTTCGCGTGTGCGTTTGAGAGGAGTTCCCGGGGTCATGATGAAGCGGGCAACGAGACGGTCCGAATCGATGCGTGGGAAGAAGACGAATTTGACGAAGCCACCGCCCATCAGACCAAAGGTCACAAACAACAAAGCGATGGAAAAAGCCACAACGGCCCAACGATGGACGAGAGCGAAGCGCAGAGGGACGGCGTAGAGTTTGGTGTTGACCCAATTGAAGCCGTTGTCGAGTGCTTCGCGGATACGGTTATTTTGGTGCTTGACGCTGTTGATCGGCTTGAGTGCGTGGGCAAGGTGGGGAGGAAGGACGAAGATCGATTCAACGAGGCTGATAAAGAGGGTGATGATGACGACGGCAGGGATCATGTAGATGAACTTGCCCGTGAGGCCGCCGACGATGAACAGAGGGGCAAAGGCCACCATGGTGGTGGTGACGGCAGCAAGGACCGCAGGAACGACTTCGACGGTGCCGTCGATGGCGGCTTGGACGGGGGATTTGCCTTGTTCGAGATGGGCATAGATGTTTTCGGAGATCACGATGGCGTCGTCGACAAGGATGCCGATGACAAGGATCAGACCAAAGAGGCTGATGGCGTTGATGGTGAGGCCGCTAAAGAGCATGACGATCATACTGCCGAGCATGGCGACAGGGAGTCCAGCGGCGACCCAAAAGGCAAGGCGGAGGTTCATCAGAAGCGAGAGTGTGAGGAGAACAAGGATCAGACCTTGGATGCCGTTTTCGATCAGAAGTTTGAGACGGTCACGCAAGATGATGGTGGTGTCGTTGACAAGGGCGAGTTGGACACCGGGCGGGAGGATTTTTTTGGATTCTTCGATATAGGCTTTTCCGACGGCAGCGATCACAAGGGAGTCTTCGCCTGTGATGCGTTCGACGTTGACCAATACGGCGCGTTTTCCGCGAAAAGAGTAAGATTGTGGGTTGTCTTCAAAGGTTTCACGGGCTTGGGCAACATCACGCACGAGGATCGGTGTGGTTCCGGGTCGGGTGCGGACAACGATATCTTCGAGTTCTTTGGCGAGATAGCGTTTTCCATAAGCGCGCAGGATCAGGTCTTCGTTGCGGGTGCGCAGCGTTCCGCCAGAGATATCGAGGTTGGAACTTGAGATGGAGCGGGCTACATCGGCGATTTGGAGACCAAATTGGCGGAGGTTCGTTTCGTTGACTTCGATCGAGATCTCGCGCAGTTTTTCGCCAAGCAGCGAAACTTGTGTGATGGATTTTTTGTCAAGGAGATCATCTTTGACACGTTGAGCGAGGGTTTGGAGGGCAGCCCGAGAGACATCGCCATAGAGGGCGAGTTGGAGGACGGGGATGCGGCGCAAGATCTCGAAGACAACGGGGCGTTCAGCATCGGCAGGAAAGGAACTGATCTGCTCGACTTGGTCCTTGACATCGCGCAAGACCCGTTCGGTTTTGGTGCCTTTGGCGACTTCGATGTTGAGGATACCGAGGTTTTCGCGGGACTCTGCGGTGATCCGCTTGACGCCAGCGATGCCTTGGATGGCTTCTTCGACTTTGATCAAGACGCCCGTTTCCATCTCTGCGGGACCCGCGCCGCGTTGGATCACGCGGACGGTGATGGTATCAAGCGCCGTTTCGGGGAAGCTTTCTTTGGGTATGGCGTTGATGGTGACGAGGCCGAGAACACAAGCTGCAGCGGTCAACAAGTTCACGATGGTCGAATTTTCAACGCACCATTTGACGATAGATCGCATCAGAAGAGGCTCCTTTGGTGGTGCAAGGCGCGAGGCGAGGATATCCAAACGAAGGGAAGCATCGCCCGATCGAACGGTGGGGCTTGCTGTGATTCGAGGCGAACACTTCGAAGGCACGGGGGTTATCCAGCGCGGGGAGGTTTGTTTTCTTTGGGGGTTGCGAAGACGGGGGTTCCTTCGACGGGATCGGACAATGGGCTAAGGACGAGTTCTTCTTGGTCTTGGAGTCCTTCGTGGATCAGGACGTATTCGTTGCTGGTGTGAGCGATCTCGACTTTCCTGCGGATCAAGCGTTTTTGGTTTTGGTTTGTTTGGACGAGGTAAACGTATTTGCCGTCGTAGAGGGCTTGGCGAGGAACACGGACGGCATTGGGGATCTTTCGGATGGGGATGCGGACTTGGCAGAAGACGCCCGGGAGAAGGATCTTGGGGTTGACGAGGTCGTTGTTTTGTCGGGTGCTGCTGCGGAAGTGAACGCGAACCCACAAGTCGATGGTACGCGTTCGCAGATCAAGGCGTCCGCCGACACGTTCGATCACGCCCTTCCATGCGGTGCTAGAGCTTTGTGGGACTTCGACGCGGATGGTTCCGAGTTTTCGCAGATAGGCAGGGATCTGATCGATGGAGATCTCTTGGTTTTGTTCGTCGCGGATCTTGCGGAGATCTTCGAGAGAAAAGGCGACGGGGATCTCGACGGACTCGGTGCTTTCGAGGGTTACGACACCACGACCTGCTGCGACAAAAGCCCCGTTGGTCGGGGTTCCTTGGGTGACACGCGCATCAAAGGGGGCATATAGGGTGGTTCGGTTGAGGTTGATCGAGGCTTGTTGGAACTGGATCTCGGTGACATCGAGGTTTTGTTGAAGGCTTTCGAGTGCGCGGATGCGTTCAAGGACACGCAAGCGGATCTTGTCGAAGGTTCCGGGGTCGATGGCGCGGCGTTTGAGCAGAACTTTGTTGCGTTGTTCGTCGCGCTTGTCGAGTTGGAGGGCATCTTCGGAGAGTTTGATTTGGCGTTTGAGCGAGTCGCGCTGTCGTTTGAGGCGATCAAATTCGAGGCGGTAGGTGCGGCTATCGATGCGAAAAAGGGCTTGGTTGCGCTTAACGGTCTGCCCGGGTTTGAGATCGCGCAGGGTGTAAGTCAGCTTGCCGGCGACTTCGGGGACGATCTCGACGCTTTGATCGGCTTGTGTGGTGCCGAAGCCATCGAGGTACAACCAGAGATCTTTGCGCACGATGCGTTCGGTTTGTACGCGCAAAGACAGAGCTTGCGGCGGTTTGCGTTGGGGTTTTTTTCGCATATTCACAAGGAAGCGCATGGACATCACGCCAACGACAAGGATCAAAGCGGTGGCGATCGTTGCACGGAGGACACGCGATGTGGAGGGAGGAGCGTGATGGTGGGGAGTTTGGAAAGATTCGGTCACGGGACACCTCGATCTTGGTTTGCCCTGCGCGATCAAGCGTGGGGAGAAGAGAACAGACGGTGCTTGGATGCACAAAAAAGCCAAGGGGTGTGGCTTTTTTGCGAGGGGTTTATGAGGAGAGTGCTGCAAAAACGCAAGACCCTGTTTTGGGGTGGAACATAATGCACAGATCGAGGCGCGCTACCGGGGAGGCTTGCAATGGACTGTTGTTGAAAAGGGAACAATCTGTCACTTAGACGATATCCGAGTGGTGTGTACGCAAAGGTATCGTATGCAGACGCCCTATTATAGGGTAGCCACACCTGTTTGCCCCTACATTTTACGAGCACACAGCGGGCGGATTGCGTATTACCCGTTTTTGGGGGGATATTGGTGGAGAAAGTCAGGCAAGACAACCGAGATATCGTCTTCTTCAGGGTTGTTGCGGTCAATGCTTTCTTCGAGAGGTTGTTTGATGCGGAGGGTGAAGGTGGAGCCCTTGTGGAGGACACTTTTGACTTCGAGGCGGCCTCCGAGCAGTCGAGTGAGTTGCAGACTAATGGCCAGTCCAAGGCCCGAACCACCGTGTTGTCGCTGGGCTGAGCTGTCGGCTTGGTAGAAGGCTTCAAACAAGCGCTGTTGCTTGTCGAGAGGGATGCCGGGGCCGTTGTCGATGACGCGGAATTTGATCTGGCGTTGGGTGCCTTTGGGTTTTTGGTCGATGATGCAAAAGATCTTGCCGTTTTTGGTGAATTTGCAGGCGTTGGAGAGAAGATTGAGCAAGATCTGTTTGAGCTTGTTGCGATCGGTGCGGAGGACTTGGACAGTTCCGGGGTTGTGGATGTGGAGGGTGTTGTTGTTTTGTTGTGCAAGGATTGCAACAGTTGCTTCGATCTCGTCAAGGAAGGGTTGGAGAGGAAAGTTGCTGAGGTGAAGTCGGAGTTTTCCGGCTTCTACGCGGGAGAGGTCGAGGATGTTGTTGATCAAGGCGAGAAGTTGGGTTCCTGCGCGTTGGATCTTGAGGAGGTCTTCTTGGGTGGTGGTGTCGGCCTCGGTGAGTTCTTCGAGCAAGAGCTCGCTGTAGCCGATGATGGCGTTGAGGGGAGTGCGTAGCTCGTGGCTCATGTTGGCGAGGAAGATGCTTTTGGCGCGGTTGGCTTCTTGAGCGCGGTCGCGTTCGATTGCGAGTTCTTCGTTGGCTCGATTGGATTCTTGGATGCTAGTGCGTAAGAGTTCGTAAGATTGTTGCCAAATGGTTTCGTAAGCATAGGCGACAAAGCTTAGAATGATCGCGATCGAGAGCAGGATCAGTACAACGATGCCCATCCACGTTGCAACACGAGGAGGTTGGGTGGTCGGGAGACCGTACAGCTTGGCGATGTAAAAAAGCAGGATGACAAACACGACGGTCAAGGTGGCAGCGAGGCCGATGCGTTTTCCAAAGAGAAAGGTCGAGAGCGGAGGGAGCAAAAGGTACCAGATGAGGTTGTAGATGGAAAAGCCGCCGTGTTGGGCCGTTGCAAGGGTGAAGATCGTAAGCAGGATGCTGACAAATGCTGTGCTGAGCAGTTGGAAAGAGACACCACGTTTAAGCAAAAAAGGCAAACTCAGGTGGATCGAGCTGATCACCAACGTCGCGCTCACAAGAAACCCCGCGCCTTGCTCAAAACGCCAAAGAGCAGGGACAAAAACGACGGTCAGCCCGTTGATTCCGAAGGTAAACAACACAAACATCCGCAGACGTAGGCGTTGCATCAGGTTGGTGTGTTGCTCTTCGGGCGGGATGAAGTGATCCGCAAAGCGGAACAGGAAAGGCACCGTGTCTTGGGGATGATCGGCCATTTGTCGTCCATCGTTGTGTAGGACAAAAACAAGAGTGTGCTTGCCAACGGGTGAGGTCTCTCTTACGCTGGTCGGTCGGTTGGATCGTATTGTGCTTTGAAGCGTGCAGATCACAAGGTGCTTTTTGCTGCGAGTGGATCTTGTGAAAGACCAATCTGGCCAAGGCATCGGCCATTGGGCGTTTTTTCTGCGCATCCCCCACAAGCACAAAAACAGACGAGACCTTCAGCTTGATGGCGTACCGACCCCCCCCCCTCAAACGCCGTCATCCAGAGCAAGGCCAAGGGCCGTAGGCATCGAGAACAAGGCCAAAAACGGCAAGGCAAAGATCAGAAGCGAGAAGGCAAACCACTGCAACGCACCGCAACATGCCGTTGAAGTGGTTTCGCGTGCGCCCACATCATGCGATGGATGGGCGCAAGATGGACACAGCAAGAAAAAGTCGAAAAGGATGCGAAACATGAGACAACGTTGGTTTCGATGGACGATGTTGGCGACAAGTGTGTTGTTTCTTTCGGGCTGTGCGGGGTTTGCGCGAGGTGGTTGGACGGTGATGTTGTTTTTACTGGGGGCATTGGGGCTTGCGAGCCTCTTGCAGACCCAAGCAGCGTGCGTCTCACCAACCCTCGGAGAAGCCCAACAGGACGGCGAGATCACGGGAGACGGAGGGACGCAGAAAGACGGCGTTGTGAGCGAAGTGCAACCCGAAGGCTCTTGGGAACGCTGTTGCAACAATGGAAAGATCAGCACATGCTTTTGTGCTGCGGGAGTTTCGTGCAACTACGGATGGTTCACGGATTGCGGCAACGGGACGTGTGTTTCCAGTCCAAGCCAGTCGTGCGGAGAAGGAAGCGCCGAAGTATCGGCTGAAAGCAGCGTCGAGGTGGTGCCTGAACGGATCAGTGAAGTGCAACCCGAAGCCGTCCCCACCGAGTCCCAGCCCGAAGGGACGTGGGAAACATGTTGCAAGGAAGGGAAGATCAGCACATGTTTTTGCCCCGGCGGAGCTGTCTGTAACTACGGACAGTTCAGAGATTGCGGCAACGGGATATGCACGTCCGATCTCGGCCAAGCCTGTGCAGAAGTGATCCCTGAAAAGACAGCAGAACCTCAACCCGAGATGTCCGCAGAAGTCCAGCCTGAGGGTTCTTGGGAGCGCTGTTGCAAAAGCGGCAAGATCGACTCGTGCTTTTGTCCTGCGGGGGTGGCGTGCAACTACGGATGGTTCACGGATTGCGGCAACGGAACATGTACTGCCGATCCCAGTCAGACCTGCGCAGAAGTGATCCCTGAAAAAGTCGCAGAACCGACCCAAGAGGCCCAACCCGAAGGCGCGTGGGAAACGTGCTGTGTCAACGGAAAGATCGATTCCTGTTTTTGTCCCGCAGGTTTGGCTTGCAACTACGGCTGGTTTGTGGACTGCGGAAACAAGACGTGCGTTCCGCGCAACTCACAATGCCCCTAAAAGACGAGAGTTCAGATGTCGCATAAAGCAAAATACGCAGGTGGTGATTTGGGGGCTTTTCATCGTGGGTTGATGGGAGAGCCGATCCCGTTTGAGACGTTTCGATTGGACAAGTTCGCGCCCGAGTGGCTCGAAGAAGCCCGAAAGATCTGGCTCAATCGGTTTCACACAGAGTTTCGCTCGGTGCAGATCATGAATCGCTTTTTAGAAGAGATCTTGGGGGCGGGTGATCCGCTGGATGTGTATGCAGGGGCTGTGGATATGGTGCAAGACGAGATCCGTCACGCAGCACTGTGCGCCGAGATGTGCCGAGCGTTGGGGCAAGATCCTGTGTTTCCGACGCCGCTGGTGATGCCCTTGCCCTCGGGTTATACACAGGCCCCGATGGCTGAACGCGCCTTGTCTACGGCAATTACCATGTTGGGGATCAGCGAAACCCTGTCTTCGGGGTTTATTGTCGATCTGCAAGAGCGTTGCAAAGAGCCCGTGGTTCGGGATGTTTTGGATCGCACGATGGAAGATGAAGAAGGGCACCACGGTTTCGGCTGGGCGTATATCAAGGCTTCACTCGGGCGTTTTCCCAAAGAAACGCTTGGCGATTGGCGTTATTTGGTGCAACAAACTCTTGCGCCGCACCACCAATTCGTCGAGCAGACGTTGCGTGATCTTCCCCCGACCAAGAGGCACTTGGACGCATGGACCGATGAAGAATACATCCCGCTAGGGATGTTTAGCCCGCAACGTCAGGCATTGGTTTTTGTACGGACTTTTGACCATACTCTGGCCCCCAAGCTACGGGAGATGTCGTTACTGTGATCGGACAGGTGTGGCGCGTTGGTTTGTTTGTGTGGGACGCTGCGTAGGGGGAAGGGCTTGTAGCGCAAACTCTTGAAATAGCGGATTGACGCGGATTTGAGAGATGCGATCTCGCAACGAGACGACTGTTTGGAGGGGGGTAGCGGGTGGAGCAAGAAGAAGGATGCGTCGTTCGTTGGGATGGTGCCGTCGGATATCTTGAAGGCATCGGGTGAGTGTTTGTGGATCGCGCAGAAGTGTGCTTTGTGGAAGGGTCGGAAGGATGGGGTGTTGCATCAATAGGCTGTTCCATAGGCCGCAACCTTCTGTGATGGCGCGTTCGTTGATCCAGAAAGCGATCCCTTTGGGTTGAAGAGCAAGGACGATGCGTGCAGGGTTCGGATCGGGTGGAAGAGGGTAAGGCGGAAGGCGGATACGAGCGAGTTTTCGTCGGATAGAGCGAGCGCATCGGTCGCAAGGTTGTGTCGAAGGCGTAGGCTGTAGAGTTTGGAGCGCTCTTTGCCATGACTCGGTTTGTGCGGGAGAGAGCCAAGGCAACCAAGCAGGCTGACATCTGGTTGTCGAAGCCTCGGAAGGTGGGGACGGATCGACTTGGCAGACCCGCCAAGCGATGCGGATCGATGGACGTTGAGGCAGGAGAGCCATGAGAGCGAGAAGGTCGCGCAAAGAGGCGGTCGCTTTGGCTTCGAGAAGAAAGGAGGACGAGGTTTGCAAGCGGAGGTGAGCGATCTGGCAAGTACGATCAGAAAAAGGCGGAACAAGAGGACAAAAAGAGAGAGCAGGCCGTAAAGCCCATCGTTGCTCGCGCAGGGCGATCCGCAAAGCATCCGAGGGGAGCGTTTGAAGGGGCTGCGCATGGTGAGCGCGTGGAAGATCCGAGGTCGCGTGTGGACGCGCACAAGCCGAGAAGGCGAAAAGGCAAAACCAACACACCGCAAAAGCCCCAAACAATGGGCGCGAACGTGGAGGTGCTGGTGGGTGGAAAGCAGGGGCTTCTTGTTTTCGAGATGGCATCGGCATTAAGGTGTTGCGTCGTTTCATGGCGTCCTGTCGTTAAGTCTCTGTACAATGGGGCGTTTGGGGTGGAACGATGGTTTCCCCTCCATTCGCGCCAAACCGTGTATGAGATGGATCGAGCGATCAATCGGGACGTTTGGATGGAGAATGAGGATGGGACTTGTGTTGTTGGGTGGTTTTCGTGGGGTTCCACCCCATACCCCGCAAGGGAGCGCGACTCCCTTGACCCCGAATTGGCGGGGTGAACAGTCACCGTTCAAACAAGCAGCAGTGCTGCTTGAAGCACTGTGAACACGGGGTTTTTTGTCCACCGCGTCACTCCTGTGAGAAGAAAGAGAAAGCCGGATGATCGAATTAAAGAGTGCAAAAGCTGTTGAGAAGATGCGTGAAGCAGGGCGTTTGGCCGCAGCCACGCTGGAGATGATTCAACCTCACGTCCAACCCGGGGTCTCCACAGAGCGTTTGAATCAGCTTTGCCACGATTTCCTCATCGAACACAAGGCCATCCCCGCGCCGCTGAATTATCGAGGATTTCCCAAGTCGATCTGCACCTCCATCAACGAAGTGGTGTGTCATGGTATCCCTTCCGAGGCACAGATTCTTGCGGAAGGTGATATCATTAACGTCGATGTGACGGCGATCTTAGACGGTTATCATGGCGACACAAGCTGTATGTTTTGTGTGGGCGAAGTCAGCAAGCCAGCCCGAGATCTGGTAGAAGCCACAAAGCAAGCGTTGTACGCAGGTATCCGTGTGTGCGCTGTGGGCGCAAGGATCGGCGATATCGGTCATGCGATCCAGTCCTTGGTTGAACCGATGGGTTATTCGGTGGTTCGGGACTTTACGGGACACGGGATCGGACGGCGCTTTCATGAAGATCCGCAGATCCTTCATTATGGCAAAAAAGGCGTGGGGCCGCGTATGCGCGAAGGCATGACTTTTACGATCGAGCCGATGATCAACCTTGGGACATGGAGGGTCGAAGTCATGGAAGACAATTGGACGGCAGTCACATTGGATCGCAAGCTATCAGCCCAATTCGAGCACACGATCTTGATTACCGCCGAAGGTTACGAGATCTTGACGCCTTCGTCTCTGTTTTAGCAGCGTTTTGGAACGGGATGTTTGCACCCACGTTGCGCATCGAAAGAAACGTGTTCTATTGCATCGTAGTATTTCTTAGCTGCGTCAACACTGCTATGCCACACGTTGCGCATCGAAAGAAACGTGTTCTATTGCATCGGTGTGTGAAGAAATTCTTGAAAAGAAAGATGTTTTTGTTTTTGATGGATGCCTTTCGGGATGGCTTTTGTTTTTGAGAGGCAACTTTTTTGGGTTCGATCCGAAAACAATCTACGAAATCGTTTTTGACCGTGTGTTGGCTTGGCCCACACTCTTAAAACTCTTCGTCACTTTACTCTCCAAGGAGTCCAAACATGTCTATTCAATTCGGCAGCTTGAATCCCGCTCAGATCGCACAAAACTTTATGTCGATGTCGACCCAAGGTGCTTCGGCTCCTACAGGTGGCCTGATGAACGCTGTGCAAGGTGCCAGCAACATGATGCAAGGCATCTTGGGCGGCGCGAGCGCATTTGCAGCAGGCGGTGCATTTGCATTTGGTGGCGCGTTTGGATTCGGCGCAGCAGGCGCAGCATCGGGCTTTTTGAATCCCCCCAACCAATCCTCGGTCCAAAATGGATTCTCTCAAATGGTGGGCGGTGGTTTGGCAGGTCTGAACCAAGGCTGGAACGCGATGGGCAATATGTTGTCTGGCGCGATGGGCGCGATGGGCGGTCTGGGTGGCGGTCTCTCTGGCATGATGGGCCAGATGATGAACACCATGAAGATGATCGGCGGGATGTTGAACCTCGTCGGTGGCTTGATGAAGATGGCGCAAGATCTCAAAAACGCAGCCAATCCCGCCACCACCGGCCAACCCACCGGCCAACCCCAAATGCCCAGCATCCAAAATATGCCCGGCGCACAACCCGGCAACAAGGCCAACTTCCCCGGTCAAGCAGGCTCCGACTTTCTCAACAAACTCCCCAATGATCCGAACGGTGTGGCTCGCCAACTCAACGTCAGCGGTAGCTCCGATGTGAAGCACATCAACAACGCTGTCGGCAAACTCAAGACCGCCAAACCGACGTTGACCCCCGCTCAAGAAGGCCAAAAGCCCGGCAAAGCACAACTCCAACTTTCTCAAGCCGATGTCGATGCGATCCGCAGCGCACCCAGCGACAAAGCCGCCAAAGAACTCGTGATGAAAGCCATCGCGAAACAAACGGGCGTCAACGTCAAAGACATCAACATGGAAGACAAAAACGGTATCCGCAACAACTCCAACCGTGAAGCCCTCAACAAACTTCTCGGCACCAACGTTCGCAGCGGTGTGGAGAAAAACTCGGGTTCTTCGTTGGCTCTTGATTCGATCGCTGAAAGCGTTGCCAAATCGGTGCGCGGCGGTGACTTTGGTTCTACTCAAGTCCAAACCCCCGGCCAGATGGTGATCGCAGGCGGTGCATGGGGCGGCGCTGTGGCCGGTGGATTCGGCGGTGGATTCGGTCAAGTCGGTGAAGAAGGCGGATTCGCAGGTTCCTATGGTGGCGCGTTTGGCGGTGCGTGGGGTGGTGCTGCATTGGGCGCATTCTTCGTCCCCGGCCAAACCCAAAACATCCCCAACCCCTCTTCGGGCCTCAACGTTGATCTGGCCGCTTTCACAGGCGCAGCCGAAGAAGTCGGCAAGTTGGCTTCTCCCTTGATCTTTGACCTCGCAGGCACCGGCCTTGACCTCAAAGGCGGCGGCATGATCGAAGTCGATATCGATGGCGACGGCAAGATGGAACTGATCACCGATATCGATGCAGAAAACGGTCTTTTGGTGTTCGATTCGACGGGCGCTGGCCTCGGCGTGATCACGGGTGCTGATATGTTCGGAGACAACACCGACCTCAGCAAATACGGCGTCAAAGCCCCCACCCAAGACGGCAAGTTCAAAGACGGATTCCAAGCCCTCCGTGCGCTGTGCGAACACTTCAAACTGGTGAATGACACCAAGCAATACCTCGATCAAGGCGACCTCGCTTTCCTCGAAAGCAAGATCGGTCTGCGTATGCGCGTCGGTGGTGTGGTCTCGGGTGATGACCGTCAATTCGCCGAGATCGGCGTCTCCGAGATCAACCTCGGAAACCCCGCCCAAACCCAACACCTCGATGATGCCAAGACCGACCGTTGGGGCAACAAACTGATGCTCCAAGATGGCGCAACCTTCACCGTTTACTCCGAAGTCCGCAAGTACGCCGATATCTGGTTCAAGATCCAAGCTCGCCTCGGCGACACCGTGGCCAAACCCGAACTCAAGCCCTTCTCCAAAGCTCAACTCATGAACCTCCGCTAATCACCGCTTCTTTTTTCTGTCCCCCTCGCTTCTTTTTTCTGCCCCCCTTGCTTCTTTTCTCTCCCCCTCGCTTCTTTTCTCTCCCTTTCCGAACATGACGCCATTGACAAACAACCGATGTTCGCGGATGTCCAAGCGGCAGGGCTGTTTGTTTGAAGGGCGACCGCTTGTGCCGCCAAACATGGGGTCAAGGGGGCAAAGCTCTATGGCGGGGTCTGGGGTGAAACCCCACAAATCCCCGACAGGTCGTCCAGATCCAAACAGAACGTATACCGCGAAGGGCAGGCTTGCATTTTGGGGGCGGATCGGGTATCAAGGGCAGTCTGTCCGATGCACACAAACGAATCGACCGAGCGAAGGAGGCGTGTCCCATGCGTTTAGAAAACGAAGATATCATCCATCAGCCCGCAGAGATCGTGTACCCCTTGGTGCGCGATCAGATGGTGAAACTGCTGCCTTATCTCCCCGATATCGATCGCATCGAAGTGATCAAACACGAGCGCATTTCTGAGACGCGTGTGGAAGTGATCAACAACTGGTACGCCAAAGCCAATGTGCCGTCGATGATCAAAAGCTTTGTCAAGCCCGAGCTTTTTTCGTGGAAAGACTTTGCGTTATGGAAAGACGACGAGTTCTGCGTGGACTATCGTTTGGAATCTTTTATGGGGGGTGGGATCTATGATGCGCGTGGGACGAATTATTTTTCGCCCACAGGTGACGGCAAAACCCGCATTCGCGTGACGTGCGATATCACGATCTACCCTGAAAAGATCCCGGGTGTTCCGAGCTTTTTGGCGAAGAAGGTGTTGCCTACCATCGAGTCGACGATCCGCAAGATCATGGAACCGAACCTGACGAGCCTTGGCAAAGGCTTGACAGCCTACTTTAACGATCCTGCAAACCGATAGGCGGCAACCATGTGGATGGGTGTATTGTGGATCCTCTTTGGTGTGGTGGTGATCCTTGCGCCATGGCTTGGGCAACGGGCGTTTTTGTTGCCTGTGATCGATATCAGCGTGGGGTGGGTGATCTTGTTGATGGGGGTTTTTCGCGTGTATGTCGGATGGCGTATGGAAAAGCAGCGAGAAAAAGCCGAAGAGATCCGACGACTGCGCCGAGAGCATACGCATACTGCAAGCGAACGCGATGAGAAGGACGCTTAAATCGAGTCGCATGGGCGGTAGCTTATGACGTCGTTGTCCTCAAAAGACCAACTCACCGCAACAGACGCTTCGCTTGGGCAACAACCCGTTTTGTTTTTTCAAGGGCGGATCTTGCCGCCCGGGGAACCCCCGTCGTACGCGGGTGATATCACAGAACGCGGCTACTTGCGGTTGTTGTATTTGTTGGCGGTAGGAGAACGAACGGGGCGTTTGCGTTTGCAACGCGGCAAAGAACAGATCGATTTGTTCTTTCAAAAGGGACAGCCCGTGTATGCGGCATCCGATCGTCCAGAGTATCGGTTGGGGGAGGTGGTGTTTCGTTTGGGACTGTTGGAGCGCAATCGCTTGAGCCTTGCGATCCAAAGCGCACGGCGTCAAAGCCAAGCACTCGGCCAGATCCTCTTGCGCGAAGGCTACCTCACAGGGCCGCAGATCCGACACGCCCTGAATCTCCAGCTAAAAGAGCGGATACTCCAAGGTTTTGAATGGCGCGAGGGGCGTTACTTGTTTTTCCAAGATCAGCGCCTTGCCGCAGAGATCCCCACCGATCTGGACTTTTGGGGCGCGCTCAAAGAAGGAGCTATGCTGCGGATGCCTGTTGAACGCTGTCAATCAGCATTGTATCCGCTGCTTCACCGACGGCTTGCTCGCTCGCTTCACCCTCAACTCTCTGTTGAAGTGTTCTCTTTTTCTGAAAGGCTTCGTGATTTTTATCTGTCGATTACACAGATCGATTCTGTGGCAGACTGCATGGAAGTAGGTTTGCAAAAAAAGATCTTTTCGGAAGAAAGTTATCTGCGTTTTGTGTATCTGCTGTGGCAAACAGACTTGTTGTTGATCCGCGAGCCGCTGATAGGAGAGGTCACACGCCAAAAGCTGGCGCAGATCGAGCAAAAGATCTCCGAGATGCAGGAACAAAGTCGTTTGGAGCGACTTGGTTTGCGCCCGGGAGCGACTCCGTTGGAGATCCGACGCGCCTATCTCAAACAAGCCCGTCGTTTCCATCCCGATCAATGGCCTCCTCACATCCACCCAAGTGTCCGAAACAGAGCGGAGATCGCGTTTGCTCTGATCGGGGAAGCCTACCGACAATTGGCGGAAGGAGCGCGAAAACATTGAGAGAGAAAGCGATTTAGCGAGGGGAGGAGGGGAGGCTATCTGCGATGATCTCGGCGATATCGCGGGCTTTGACGTCTTCAGCGCCGAGGTCGTTGAGTCCATCGCGGATCATGGTGAGGCAGAAGGGGCAGTTGGTGGCGACGGTGGTTGCGCCTGTTTGGACGATCTCCTTGACGCGGTTGTGGTTGATCCGCTCGCCTGTGTGTTCTTCGAGCCACATACGTCCACCGCCAGCGCCACAGCAGAAGCTTTGTTTGCGGTTTCGTTCGAGTTCTTTGACTTGGAGTCCGGGGACGCTGTGCAGGACGTGGCGCGGTTGGTCGTAGACTTCGTTGTATCGGCCCATATAGCATGAATCGTGGTAGGTGACGAGTTCGTGGAAGTCTTGGTTGGGTTGGATGCGCTTGTCCTTGATCAGCTCGGCGATCAGTTGACTGTGATGGAAGGTCTCGTAGGAGACGCCAAATTGCGTGTATTCGTTTTTGATCACGTTGAAACAGTGGGGGCAGTGCGTGAAGACTTTGCGCACCTTGTGTTTTTCGAATTGCTCGATATTGGCTTTGGCGAGCATTTGGAACAGCATCTCGTTTCCAAGGCGGCGGGCTGTATCGCCGTTGCAGGTCTCTTTTTTCCCGAGGATGGCGTAGTTGACGCCCGCAGCTTGGAGGATCTTGGCGAGTGCGATCGATACTTTCTTTTGGCGATCGTCATACGCGCCCGCACATCCGACATACCAGAGGTATTCGAAGTTGGGATTGGTGTCGACGGTTGGGATCTGGATGTCGGTTTCTTGGGTCCATTTGTCGCGTTCCATCGCGTTGACGCCCCAAGGATTGCCTTGGGTTTCCATGCCCTTAAAGACATTGACGGCTTCTTCGGGGAATTCTGCGCGGACCAGTACGTCGTTGCGGCGCAGATCGATGATGCGAGGGACTTGCTCGATGAAAAGCGGACAAGCGGACTCACACCAACCGCAGGTTGTACAAGACCACACGGTTTCTTGAGAGATCACATCAGGTTCCATCGAAGGGAGAGTGTCGATCTTTCCTGCGAGGATGGCGTCTGCGGACTTCATCAAGTGCTCGCGGATGGTCAGGTTGAGTCCTTTATGAGACAGCGGCTTATCGGTGATATAGGTTGGACAGTGCGTCAGACAACGGCCACATTCGGTACAAGAATAGGTATCAAGAGCTTGTTTCCAAGAAAGCCGTGTGGCGTTGCTGATGCCCACACGTTCGAGGTCTTCTTCGGTGGCCTCTTCAAAGTCGATCCCCGGGCTTGGGAGCTGCCCGTTCGGGCGGATGCGTTGAAAAAAGACGGTTGCAAGGCCGGTGATGACGTGAAAGTGCTTGCCGATCGGGAGAAAGTTGAGAAACACCAAGAGCAGGCTACAGTGCGCCCAATAGCCAAAGGCCCCTGCTTGGTAGGCTGTTTGGCCCGATATCCCGAGGAGATGAAACAGGCCCACTCCGATACTCAGAGCAGGATGAGACAGGCCAACGTGCGCGTCTTTGATCGCCCCCGAGATCACCATCCCAGCCTCAAACATCACTTCCGTCACCATCAGGCTCTGAATGAACAGGATGATCAAGACGCCCTCAAAGGACTCGCTCATCCGCGCAGGCTTTTTGAAAAGACGAAGGTACAAGAAATAACTCGCCCCAAGAAAAGCGAGGATCACCACGATATCTTTGAGAAAAAGATACAGCTTTCCGCTGAGACTGTCTGGCCCAAGAAGCGGAAAATGGAAAGAAAAACCACCATAAGCCATCGCAAAGATCGTCAGCGTTCGGATGCTGAGTACCAAAAAAGCTGTAAAGATCAGGATGTGTGCAAAGCCGATGGTTTCTTCGTTTTTGTCCATCATTCGGCCTTGGCCGAGGCCAAAACGCAGCAAGCGCTTGGTGCGCTCGCCGATCTGTTGAAATGCCGAAGCGTCGTGGCGCATCTTGAACAGGATACGCATACGCTTGTTCATTAGGTAGCCAAAGACAGCGAGAGAAATCAGCAGCATCACACTCATAATCAGAGGGTGGGTGGTCTGAGAAAGGGCAGTGGGGGCTTGCGCTGCCGCCAACCAAAAAGGCAAGAACAACGCTGTGATCGGTGTTGGCATGAGGGCGCGACTCCTTACGTTGGGGGGGGGACGGATCTTCTGAAAACTATCCTTGTGCGTTTCAGGTTCGTGACAAACTGCGGTGGTTATAGGCTGTTTGTGCATCTCGGTCAAGGCTCTGTTTGTTCGGGATGAATCTCGATTCAGAGCGGGCAGAGAAGGCGCGATGGGTTTGTGGTGAGGGAGTGTTGCGGGAGAGTGGGAGGGGGTGGTGCGGAGCGGATAGCGGTGGTTGGGTGAGGAGGAGGCTTGCTTTTGGTGTGGGCGTCAGTTATAACGATCGACTGTTGTGACCCCGCAAAACCGAGAGATACGCGCCTCAAAAGACGCAAGGTTGCGTTGGATATTGGGGCCGATAGAAAACGCTGAGGCGGAAGGAATAATGGATGCTGCGGATAATCATTCAGGAAAAGAATGGGGGGCGGCAAGAGGTGGCGTTAGACAAGGACGAGATCAGTATCGGACGTGTCCCTGCCAATGATTTGCACCTTCCGAAGAACAACGTCTCAAAAAAGCACGCCGTGATCGTTCGTCAAGGAGCGAATTGGCAGCTTGTCGATATGCGTAGCACCAACGGCACGTTTATCAACGGCCAACAGCTTCAAGGAAGTCATGTCCTTCAACCCAACGATCAGGTGATCATTGGAGATTTTTTGCTCCAATTTGATCTTGCTTCGGCCAACGATGCGATGCGGCCTCCCCCTGTTCCTGCGGGTCCGCCATCGATGAGTTCTCCGTCGATGAGTCCGCCGTCGATGTCACCGATGGGGCCGCCGTCGATGCCTCCGATGGGACCACCACCCGGCCCACCGCCGTCGATGCCTCCGATGGGACCACCACCCGGCCCACCGCCGTCGATGCCTCCGATGGGACCACCACCCGGCCCACCGCCGTCGATGTCGCCGATGGGACCGCCGCCGTCGATGTCGCCGATGGGACCGCCGCCGTCGATGTCGCCGATGGGACCGCCGCCCGGGTTGGGCGCGCCGCCCCCTCGTCCGCCTGCACCGCCGATGGGACCGCCGATGAGTCCGATGTCTCCGATGGGATCGTCTCCGTCGATGTCGCCGATGAGTCCCCCTCCCGCTCCGCCGTCGATGCCGTCGATGGGACCGCCGCCCGGGTTGGGTGCGCCGCCCTCTCGTCCCCCTGCTCCTCCGATGGGGCCGCCGGGCGTGGGCGCACCTCCTGCGATGTCGGGCGATATGGGGATGCGACCGCCACCGCCCCCGGGAGGCGGGCTAGGGTCCGCACCTCCAAGCCTTCCGAATCGCCCCGCAGCGTTTGATATGAGCGGACGACAACGTGCGTCCACATTGCCGATCAGCGATGTTCCGCCGAGTCCTCCGCCCTCCAAAGCTCCGACGTCGTCTGTGCCTCCGAGTCTCGCGCCTCTTGGACAACCAACGGCCCCCTCGAAAGCCTTTGGTCAAGGACTTTCAGACGAAAGTCCCCATCGCGCTCAACAAGATATCGATCTTGTCGATCAATGGGATCGTGGACAAGACGATATCGCAACCCCTGCACCGCCATCCATCGAGCCGGATATGTTGACGGCAGATCATGACGCAGTGCTTTCGGACAGATCAGATCTTCCCGGCGGACTTCAAGAACCGACCGAACACCAGCCCGAGCCGCCCCCTCGTTCTGTTTCTGCGTCTTCTGAGATCGGATCGCCCTACGCTAAAGGGCCAATCGCCGCTCAAAAAGCGACGCCTGTCCCGCCTTCTGCCGCGTCTATTCCGCCTAAATCGGTGCCTGTGCTGAAACGCTCGGCTGCCCCGCCAACCCCTGTCCCAGTACCTCAAAAAGCTGCGCCCCCAAAAGCCGCGCCCCCAAAAGCCGCGCCCCCAAAAGCCGCGCCCCCAAAAGCTGCCAAAGCACCCAAGATGCCGCCCAAACCCGCACCTGTGGTCTTTGAGGGCCTTTCCGAAGCGCACTTGGCTTTGTTGCAGGCTGCCCATGTGGTTTCGCAAGAAGCCATCGCACAAATGCCTTCTTTGCAAGAGGTCGTTGTGTCGTCCCCTGCGTTGCACGAAGAACTTCATGCGATCTTGCCGAGCGCTCTTGATCTCGCCCGTTCTAACGGACTTTCCGAGGGGACAGATGACGAGGGGATGCTGTTTGACCTTGTTTCGCGTGAGCTGTTGGGGTTCGGTGCGCTTGAAGAATTGTTGGATGATCTGAGCGTGACGGCTGTCATGGTGAGTGGACACCAACAAATTCTGATCGAAAAAGAGGGGCAGATCAGCCCATCTCTGCGGTTTTTTTCAAGCGAACAGGCCCTTGCGAGGGCGATCTTGCGCCTTGCGACGTTGGCGGGTGAGTCTGCCGAAGCGTTTGGTGTACTTGAAACACGCCTTCCCGATGGGATCTGGTTTCATGCGATCTTCCCGCCCTATGCGCGTCGAGGGATCTCGTTAACGTTGCGCAAACCTCGCACAGAGCGGCTGTCTCTTGACGAAGCGTTGGACGAAGGCTTCCTCAGCGGCGATATGGCTGAAGTGCTGAAACAAGCGGTCGAACGGCGTTGCAATATCCTTGTTTCGGGTACGGACCAAGACGGGCGCATCGGCTTGTTGAACCTGCTTGCAGACGCCATCCCGAGCCACGAACGTGTCGTGTCGATCGAGTCTTTCGGAGACCTACAGTTCTCTCAACTCAACTGGGTGGCGCTGACGCAGCGCGGCGGTGATCTCCAAGGCCAAGGGGCTGTTCCTCACAGCGCACTCCTCGAACAAGCCCTGCGTATCCGACCCCAACGCTTGGTCTTGGCGGAGATGGCTTCCAAAGAGGCGGAGATCTTGGTGCCTGCGTTGGTCGCAGGCATGGATGGTGTGATCTGTGCGCTGGGTGCTTCCTCTGTGGCACAAGCACAGCGTCGATTGGTCGCCTCGCTCGAAGCCGAAGGCGTTCGCTCCGCCTCAAAACAGATCGCCGAAGCGTTCCAACTGTTCGTACAGATCGGCACTTTTGCGGATGGTTCTCGCCGTGTTCTTTCGATTACGGAGATATCTACCGACGAACAAGGAGAGCCTTGGCTGAGCGAGTTGTATCGCTTTGAAAGTGATTCTCCCGCTTCTTCGGACGGTCAGTTTGTGGCAGTGGCCGAACCTTCTTTCCTCTAACGATATCCGAGCGATGTATCCACAAAGGAGAGTACGTAGACGCCCGATTGTTGGGCAGCCACACCTGTCTGCCCCCATAGGCGTTAGGTTAAGCTATGGTTGGCCCCCCACCGAAGCCAAAGACCGTGAACAGGGGAGGGAGAGAAAGTCGGAGGCAGCGAGGTTTTGGTTTTCCATGCCGCACGCTGTTTGCACGAGAGAGCGTCTTTGCCTGCTCCAACTTCCCCCCGTTGGCCGGGGGGAATGAGGGGGGGCGACAAAAGAAAGAGCGATCATCCTCGATTCTCCGATATTTCCGCCTTAACAAGGCGCGTATGGGGGGTGCCTCTACGTGTTGGAAATCACACGATGTTTCGTAGGGGCAGGCCCCCGTGCCTGCCCGATCTCTGTTGCGTCGGTGACCTCTTCATCGCCATCTGTTCTGAACGAGCCCCAACAACAGGGCAACCACAGGGGGTTGCCCCTACGTGTTGGAAATCACAAGGTGTTTCGTAGGGGCAGGCCCCCGTGCCTGCCCGATCTCTGTTGCGTCGGTGACCTCTTCATCGCCATCTGTTCTGAACGAGCCCCAACAACAGGGCAACCACACCTGTCTACCTTGACCGTGTTCGATCACACGATGAGCGGGGCGTGGGGCGTCTTTTAGTACACGTTCGGATAGACGGCCCAGATCTCTTGATTGATGCGTTGTGCAACATCGAGCAACATCTCGATCGAAGGGCCGGGGAAGCGTTCGGGGAGGGGGATGGGGGCGGGTCCAAGGACACCGTAGGTTTCGTGAGGCTCGTAATGACCGGGGAAGAGACCTTGGCCGAAAGGATTGGACGGGGCGTTGCTTGGCATACTTGCGGCCTCGGTGGGTATGCTTGCAGCGTTTGAAGGTACGGGCGAAGAGGGCGAGTTGTAGGCGGGGCTTGCGGAGGTTGGAGAGGCGGAATAAGCGAGGCTTGCGGTGGTGGGGGCGTCCGACATCAAGTGAGCGTGTTCGTTGGTGGATTCGAGGATGGCGTCATCACCGATCTCGATGACATCGTGTTGGCCTGTGGCATGGCCGGGAAGCTGAGTGCCGTCGAGTGAAAAGTCTGGAAGGCCCGATAGTTCGGCGTCAAGGGCCACAAGGGCATCGTCCATTTCGGCGGCTTGAGCGATCGCAGACGTAGCGTTGGAAGGGGCCGAACCAGCGCGATCTGCGGTGCTTTTGAGGGCATCCGCGCCGATGTATACGGTGATACGGGTTTGCCCGACTTGGAGCAGATCGCCGTTTGACAGCTTGCCACGGGCTCCGACGCTTTTTCCGTTGACGGAAGTGGAGGCGGCTCCCATATCCACGACGTTGACATCGCTTTCTTTTCGGATATTGATGGCAGCGTGAACTCGCCCGATGCTTGGGTCTTCGAGCGGCACGTCGATGCCTTTGCGAGCGCCGCGTCCGATCTTGAGGACGGTGCTGTCCTCGAAAAACATCTCGTGTACGGGTGTGTTGGGTTCTTGAATCACCAGTCGGATCGGTACATTGTTTGACATCGTGCCCCTCATCTCGCCGTCGTGTCGTGTGTGGGAGAAAACGTAGACCGTTCTTAAAGCACTTTGCGGTTGGATGCAAGAGATCCACCGAAGGAGTCCGTGTATGCGAAAGATTCATCGTCCCCCGTTGCGTTTTGATCGCGTTATGGTGGATTGGCGTACAGTGGGGTTGTTTCAGACCAACAGCTTTCTTGTGATATGCGAAAACACCCGTGAGGCGGCGATTGTGGATTCTTGCGGTGAGTTTGATGTGCTGCAAGCGATGATCGCCTCGCACGAAGGGATCAACGTGCGCTACTTGCTCCAGACTCATGCTCATCTCGATCACGTCGCAGCACTCGCAGAGATGAAGGCTTGGAGCCAAGCGCCGATCGTCTTGCATCCCGAAGAAGCCCCGTTGTACGAAGCGGTTCCGATGCAGTGTCGGTTGTTTGGTTTGCCTGAGATCGCTTCGCCGCCAGCCCCCGATCGATGGGTGCGTGAAGGTGACACCCTGCCGCTTGGCGATCTGACGATCCAAGTCATCGAAACCCCGGGCCATACGCCCGGAGGGATCTCCTTCGAGATCGCAGAGCATCTTTTTGTCGGAGACACCTTGTTCCAAGGTTCGATCGGTCGATCCGATCTGCCGGGGGGGAATTCCGCAACGCTGATGCGTTCGCTGCATCGCTTGATCACATGGCCCGAACAGACGCTGGTGTTTTCTGGACACGGGCCTGTGACCACCATCGGGCGCGAACGAGATCACAACCCCTTTTTGTCCTAGCGCCCCCATCCCCCCGTCCCTCCAAGTCTCCAAAGAACGAGGAGAGCAAAGCCCGCGCAGAAGCCTTGGCGGCGTCATGATCTCTTGCTTCTTCGTGCGGTGGCGTGCTATGTAGGGGGAAACACCGCGCATGGGGGCGGTCGTCTGGGTCCAATCGGAGGTTTGTGATGTTTCGTCTGCGGTTTTCTTTTGTGTGGATGGTGTTGTTGTTTCTCGGCGTCCTTGTGATGCCTGTGGGATGTGATAGTGGCCTCAAGCCTTGCAAAACCCGCAATGATTGTGCAGATCCCGGGACGGATATCTGCTTGCGTGGGTTTTGCTTCTTGCGCTGTACGACAGACAAAGACTGCACCAATGGGAAAAAATGCAACGCACAAGGCGGATGCGGTGAACTGCCCGATAGCGGGACGCCTGTGGGCGATTGCTCTAGCGGAGACACGCGCAAATGTTATAACGCTGCCTCGGGATGCGTGGAAGATAGCGGTCAATTCTTGTGCAAAGGCATCTGCAAAGAAGGGACGCAGAAGTGCGGAACAGACGGAAAGTGGGGCGCTTGTGAAGGACAGATCGTTCCTGAAAGCAAAGAAGTCTGTGGCGATGCGAAAGACAACAACTGCAACGGCGAAACGGACGAAGGTTGCGGAACCGTGATCTGTACGCTCGGCCAAAAGAAAGCCTGTTTTACGGGAGCGACGGGTTGCACACAAAGCGGAGATACCTACTCTTGCAAAGGCAATTGCAAGGCAGGCGACCGAGTCTGCCAACCCGGAACGGACGGAAAGCCCGAATGGAGCGAGTGCAAAGACCAAGTCTTGCCGATCGCAGAGTCTTGTACCAACAACATCGACGACAACTGCGACGGAGAAGTCAACGAAGGCTGTGCTTGTAAAGTCGGCGAATCCCGCAAATGCTCGGCCCCGAATGGTTGTGGAGGCATCCAAACTTGCCAAACCAAAGGGGGCGGGTCTGAATGGACGACTTGTGTGGCGTCTGCACCAAGCGACGAAGTCTGCGATGGGATCGACAATGATTGCGACGGAAAGATCGATAACGTCAAAGGTTCGGACACCAAGCTCACACGCGACTGCGCCAAGCTGTGCTTCAAAGGCAAAGAAACTTGTACTGACGGCAAGTTTCAAAACTGCGATGCCGAAGACCCCATCCCCGATGGCAAGGGCGAACACGAAGACACCGATGGCGACAAGATCCCTGACGTTGAAAAATGGTGCAATGGTCGCGATGACGATTGCGACGGTCGCATCGACAACGTCAAAGGGCGCGATGTCAAGATCCGCCGTAGCTGTGACCCTTCGACCCCGGGAAAACCCGTGTTTGGTCCATGCAAAGACAACGCTTCGCAAGAGTGCGCAGACGGCGCAACCATCGGCAATCCCAAGTGGGGGACTTGTGAAGGCGGAAAGCCCGCAGACGCCGAAGCTTGTGATGGTGTCGATAACGACTGCGACGGTCAAATCGATGAAGATGCCGTCTGTCCCGATGGAGAAAAGTGCCAGAAAAACACCCTTGGCAACAAGGTTTGTGCGCCCTAAGGCGGTTCACCTTTTGGAATACGATTTTTTTTGCCAACTGCGTAAGCTCTATTTCTTACAGGATAGCTGAGGTTTTGGATGTTTGGGTTGTTTTTGGGTGGATCGAGTGGTTCGGCAGGGCGCACAAAAAAAGCACGTGTGTTCTTGCGTTTGTTGGCGCTGTCGGGCCTTTTGAGCCTTGGGGCCTTGGGGATGGCGTGTGGCCGTGAAGGATACAAACCGCCCGATCTGACGGACAAAGATGTGCATTTGACGGTGTTGCATACAAGCGATATCCATTCGCGTTTGTTGGCGTATCGTTTGGTTCCTGCCCGAACAGATCGGGAGTTGGGGTTGGATGGCGACGGGCCGTTCGGTGGGGTGGCGCGGATCGCGCACATCATCAAAGAAGAACGCGCCAAAGCCGATCGCGTCTTGTACCTTGATTCGGGCGATCTCTTCCAAGGTGCGCCGATCTTCAACGTCTTTGAAGGCGAAGTCGAAGCCCGCGCCCTCTCCACCATGCAGATCGATGCGTATGTTCTCGGAAACCACGACTTTGATAACGGAGGCTTGGTCCTGAGCCGCCAACTGGCGTGGTTTTCGTCTTACCCCATCCTTGCGGCCAACTACATGGCGATGAACGATTCACGCCGCGTTGCTTCGGAGGAACTTCGCCGCTTGATGCAGCCGTATTCGATCTTTAACGTCAAGGGCTTGCGTGTCGGGGTGATCGGCCTCGCCAATACCAGCTCCATGACCAGTCTTGGCGAAGGCGGAAACACGCTTGGTTTGACCGCTTCTGAGCAAAACCAAACCCTTCAACGCTACATCAACTTGATCAAAAATCGTGTGGATCTGGTCGTCACCCTGACACATATCGGACTGACCGAAGACGAACATCTGGTGAGCGGCTATTATCGCAGCGACTCGATTCTCGGCGTCAACGACAAGACCCAAGAAACCATCGTCGAGCGCAAGTGGGTCGAAGGAGTCCGTGGCCTCGACATGATCGTAGGCGGTCACCATCACGTCGTCTTGAATCCACCCAAAAATCTGCTCGACGCCGACAATCGGGATGTTTTGTTGATCCACTCTGGCGCTTTTGCCAAGTTTGTCGGACGCGCCGATGTCGTGGTGCGCAACGGCGATATCATCTCCCATCGCTACAACGCCATCGGTGTGACGAGCGCCATCAAAGAAGATCCCGAGATGGTGCGGATGCTCGAACCTTATGTCTTTGAACTCAACCAAAAGATCGATACCACGCGGATCTTTGCTTTCGCCCCTTACCTTGTGCCGCGTTTTGGACGTGGGACGGGCGATTCTTCGCTCGGAAACCTTGTTGCCGAAGCGATGCAAGTCCGCCGTCGAGTCGAAGCGGACTTTGCCTTGACCAACTCCCTCGGTATCCGCACAGACCTCCAACCCGGTGCTGTTTCGCTCGAACAGTTCTACGAGATCTTTCCGTTTGAAAACACCGTAACGACGCTCTTTGTGTCAGGCAAAGAGATCCAAGAACTGTTGGACTTTGTGACGGAACGCTCGACAGGACGGGGTTGTCAGTCACAAGCACAGATCGCAGGCATGAGCTTTGTGATGAATTGTGGCGCAACTCCCCCACGTGCCGACTTGATCTGTATCGGAGCGAGTCGAAACCCGACGTGCAAGCCCGATTCTCCGAAAGATAAAGTCTGCTTCGATCCGCTTGCCACCGAAGGGCCGCGTACTTGTTTGTGGGGAACCCCCGTCAAGCCCTTTAGCTCTTACAAACTCGCCGCAAACGATTACATCGCCAACGGCGGATCGGGCTTCCGCGTCCTTCAGCGAAACACCACACAACGCGACACCCGCGTCTCTCTGCGCGATGCCTTGATCGAGTACATCGAAGGCTTGCCCGATTGCAACAAGTGGCTCGCTTCTGTCGATGCGCAGCGCAAAACCGAAGGCCGTTCGCCTCTTTCTGATGAAGAAAAAGAAAAACTCGTCCCCAAATCCTACCGCTCTCTCCCCTGCATCCTCGGCGCAGAAGACGGACGCATCCGCCGCCGTCTCACCGAATAAGACGATATCGAAGAGATGTGCGCTTGATGAGTCGGCGTGTTCCGCTGTAGACGCCCTGTCTTTGGGCAGCCACAGGGGGCTGCCCCGACATATACCGATCACACTACGGGTGGATCTCGTACAAGAGAGCACCGAAAAGAGACGCTCTCTTAGGTCCCACCGACCGCCTGATCAGAAGCCCGCTCCAAGGTTTCCGAAGCCAGCCGTTTTTTGGCGATCGCGACAGAATCAGGATCAAGTTCGAACCCGATATAGTCTCGGCCACAAGCCTTTGCAGCGACCAAGGTCGAGCCGCTGCCGCAAAAGGGATCCAGAACCGTCTGCCCTTTTTGGGTGGTCAGCTCGATGAGAACACGCATAAGGCTGAGTGGTTTTTGGGCCAAATGGAGACCGCTCTCGCCTCGCGCAAAGCCGGAGCGGAGGATGTTGTCGGGCGTTTTTTCGTACGCAACAAACGCGGTTTCGTTGTAGGCTCCGACCTCGTGCGTGACAACGTTGTCAGCGATGGTTGAACCGATCGGGTAGGGCTTGACAAACCAAAGGACGGGTTCGTAGGTCGGGCGAAGATTTCCGACCCGCCATCCTTCCCATCGCGAAGCGTTCTCGCTGTCGCCTCTTCGGTCGAAAACCACGCTCACTCGTTGCGCTCGGTGAGGCGCGGACTCTCGAAGCCAAGCCAGCGAGTCTTTGAACGTGAACCCGACATCCTCGAAAGCCACAACACATCGGTGTGAGAGTCTTCGTCCCGCAAAAACCATCGCGGATCCGCCCGGCTTTAGGACGCGCAGCCATTGTTGTGCAAAGGACGCACACCATCGTTGGTATTCCAAGGGAATCTTTCGATCGGCTTCGGACCAGCCATTCAAGGGTTTTCCTCTGCGCTTGAATACGGAACCTGCGCGTTCTTGGGCTGGACTGGAGCCAAGCAGGGCAGCGTTGGTGTTGTTGTGCAAGACATCCCACTCGTCAGCACCGATGCCGTAGGGGATATCACTCAAGATCAGATGAACACTTTGCGTTGGAAGCTCCGAAACACCTGCGATTCCGTCGCCTTGAACGACATGATTCAGACGCGTGTGATTGCTCATTTGCTTCGTGCGCTTTCTTGAGATCGCATCAGAAGATTAAGGGCGTTGATCAGGGCGCATACAGCGGCATTTGACGCGGGGGCCGGGGGCGAGGCATTGGCCTTTTTCGTCGTACTGATAACAAGGCTTGGCACAACGCCAGATCTGGCCTTGGGGGCAGGGTTGAGGGGGTTGGGTGTTTGGAGGGGAGGGGTTGTTTTGAACGATCGAGCGGTGGGAGGGAGGTGTGTTTGTGGGGGGCATGGTTGCAGAAAAGGCCGAAGAACGGGGAGGTTGGAGAAAGGCAAAGGCGAGGCGCAAGGAGACGGCGGTGGGAGCGGCGTTTGGGGTGGGGCGAAAGCGCATACGTTGGACTTGTTGAAGCAAACAGGAATGGAGAGAGGCGTGTTGAAGGGTGGCGGATCCGATGTGGGCTTGTTGTGGACGCCCGAAGGATGGGATGGTGTAGCGCAGCGTGATCTCGCCTTGGGGGGGATAAGGGCGGATATCGCGGAGGTTGCGATAGCATCGTGTAAAAAAAGGCATACGTTGGCGGGCCGCTGTTTGCAATCGCGTTTGGGCGATGGGGCCGTTGCTTTGGATGCCCAAGATGCGGATGTTCGGCTGTTTGTGGACAAACCAACACTTGCAGACGGGCTGCGGAGCTTGTTGGATGCAGCGTTTTCGGGCGTCTCTGGAAAGACAAGGGCGCAAGCATCGGTGTTGATGGCCTTCTGGGCAAGAAGAGTCCGTGTTGTGGGGGGGCGTGTTTTCGGTGCTTTTGGGGGGCAGGAGCGCTGAGCCTTGTGTGGGGTCTTTCGAGGCCGCTGCGGTTTGGGGTGGTGTGTGTGGAAGAAGCGGATCGGTCGATGGCGAAGAAGGCGGAGTCGCGGTGGTGTGGGGAGGCGAGTTTGTGGTGGATAGAGGATTTGTGGGCGAAGAGTGCGTGGAGGCAGAGAGCCGAGCAGCGGGCGTTGCAGGGGGAGGCGTGGTGGGGTCGGTGGGGTCGGGTGTCCCGAGCGATGGAGGAGCAGGATTCATATAACCGCGCCAATAGCCCGATACACCGAAGAGAAGCAGTAGCGACATCCAGATCCAGCCAAGTCTTGCGTGTTGGCTTGTGCGTTCGGCGCGTTGAAGGCGGAGGCTGAGATCTTCGATCTGCGCCATGAGACGGCCTTGTTCGCGTAGAGCCTGATCGCGCTCGGCTTCGATACTTGGAGGGATGGGCGTCGAGGGGTTTGGTGCGTGCGAAGCATCCGAAGAAAAAGCAGACGTAGGTTGCGGCATCAAGATCTTCCTGCGTATGTATCGAAAAGAACAGCAAGCGAAACGGTACGCCGCATCTTAGACGAGATCCATCCGTGAAGTAAGTGAAAAAGTAGGGGCAGCCCCCCGTGGCTGCCCAGCCACAGGGCGTTTACAATGAACCGTATCGACGCTTGTGGGTACGCTTCTCATGGACCATGATCGCAAACGAATCGCGTGCTAACCTAGCACGCCGTGGTACCGATGGGATTGACGGTACCGTGAGTGTGTACATCCGCGTCGTCATCGAATCCGAGTCTGGCGAGGGTTTTGGCGAGAAGGTGAGCGGGTGGTTCTTGATCGTGCCATAGGGTGAGAAGACTTTGTTGTTGTTGGGCTTGGGCGTGGAGCGTTTGACATTGTGGCGAACTTGCGATCTCGGCCTCGACACGTTTGGATTCCTCTTCGGACAACAACGCATACAAATAAGCGTTCATTTGATCCTCCGGGCTTGCCACTTCGAGACCTTCTGACGCAAGGGCATCTTGGGTAAATGACTTGGTAGATTGTGCGAGGTCGGCAAGGAAGTGGATGTTGTTTTTCTTTGAAGAGTTCATGGCCGTAGCCCTTTCTTGTGCATCTTTAGAGGGATGGTTTGTGGTGTGTGTTTTTTTGTGATTTGGGGTTTTTAGAAGAAGTCGAAGAGGAAGAGTCGTCGAGGGTATCAGAATCTTTGAGATCTCGAGGATTATCGCCTGTAGGGCTAAGCTGTCGGAGGTAATGACTGAGTTTTTGGAGGGCGGTGTGCATTCTGGACTTGACGGTGCCGAGGGGGATATCGAGGGTTTCGGCGATCTGTTCGTAGGGGAGGTGTTGGTACTGGTAGAGGACGAAGACGGCACGGATGGCGGGGGGTAATTTTTCGACAGCTTCTTGGATACGTGCGCCGAGTTGTTGGCGGTAGAGTTCGTCTTCGGGGTTGGGGGAGTGCCCTTCGAGACGATCGGCGAGGGTTTGGTTGGTGTCGCCTTGTTCGGCTTCGAGGGAGACGTTGTGACGGTTGCGTTGGCTGCGCAAGGCGTCGATACAGATGTTGTGTGCGATGCGGTAGGCCCAAGGAGAGAAGGAGGCACCGCCGCGAAAGTGTTCGAGATTGTTGTAGATGCGAAGGAAGGTTTCTTGGAAGAGTTCTTCGGCGACGGCGGGTTGTCGTACCATGCGGAGGATGTAGTTGTAGAGGGGGCGTTGGTAGCGTTGGAGGAGTTCTGCGAAGGCGCGTCGATTGTTGTGTTGACGGGCGGCTTCAACGAGGTCGAGGTCGGTCAAGGTCGCATAGTTGGTCATCGGTATCCACGATCCCATCGGGAGAAGGAGAGCCCAAGGCGTCGTTGGGGCTACGTGATCTATGCAGAGAGTTTCGCGGGCGTTTGAGGCGTGGAGGTCGGATTCATGGGGCATAAAGAGCAGGACTCGCGCAGCACGTTGTTTGTCGCGACAGGGTTTTCGCGAGGACAAGGCCGCATCGCCAGGCGAGTACTGTGGGCCGGAAACCGCCAGCGTTGGGGTCGGTTGGTGATCGAGGGGTAGCCAACAACCGGCCACAAAGAGAGGAAGCATAGAACGCGAAGAGGGGATCGTCAAGCGAGGGCAAGAGGAAGGAAGGAAAGGTGATGCGCCTTGGAGGCCCTTGGTGTGGGGCTTTTGTAAGTCGAGATGTTTTTGGTGAAAGGCGGCGATCATGCGTGTATTCCTTGTTTGATCCGATCTTCCTCGTGGTGTGGAGCGTAGAGGTCGGGAGTATCCGACGAAGAGCAGGCCGCTCGATCGCTTGGCGATGGATGCGGTGCGCAGAATGTGCTGTTTTACGGAGCGGCTTTTGGATTGGTTCGTTTCTTGTTTGCGATGGAGAGATGTGAAGGTGGAAAAGAAGAAAGAGCGGTTGGACAAGATGTTGGTGGATCGGGGGATGTGTGAGAGTCGGGCGAAGGCGCAAGGGTTGATTATGGCGGGTCAGATCGTCGTGGGAGATCAGCGGGTGGAGAAAGCGGGTGCGATGGTGAGCGTGGACGCAGAGATCCGAATCAAGGGGGAGGTGTTGCCGTACGTGTCGCGTGGGGGGTTAAAGTTGGCAGCGGCGTTGGATGCGTGGGAGGTGCGGGTGGACGTAGATTGTGCGGTGGATCTAGGTGCATCGACGGGCGGATTTACAGATTGCCTTTTGCAGCGGGGGTGTCGTAAAGTCGTAGCGATCGATGTGGGTTATGGACAGCTTCATCCCAAGCTGCGAAGCGATCCGCGAGTGATCAACCTAGAGCGAACGAATGCGCGGTATGTCGTGCGTGAGGATCTGCCGTTGGGACCGAGTGATTCGATTGGATTGTTGGTGGCAGATCTATCGTTTATCTCGTTGGAGTTGGTGATCGAGGCGATGGTAGGGCTGGTTTCAGAGGGCGGCGAGTATCTTTGGTTGATCAAGCCGCAGTTTGAGGTGGGCCGAGAGCAAGTGGGTCGTGGTGGCGTGGTGCGCGAGGAGGAGATGCGGCAGCGGTGCGCGGAAGAGATCAGCGCGGTGGCAGCGCGTTATGGTCTGCGGGAGTTGCGGCGGATGGATTGTCCAATTCACGGTCCGAAGGGCAATATCGAGATCTTGATGTGGTTGCGAAAAGAGGGTACGCCTCTCATTCAACAAGAGGAACGGAGCAGCGAAAGCGATGCAGCGTGAGCAGAAAAGCGCGAAACAACGGCGTATGCAAAGGATTCGGGGTTGGGTTGTGCGGTGGGGCTGGGTTGGGTTGTGTGTGTGTGTGTGGTTATGTGCGATAGGATGGGATCATGACGCCCATGCAGCGGGGTTTTTTGTTCCTTCGGTGGGTGCGCGAGCGAGTGGTATGGGGGGAGCGTTTATTGCGGGGGGCGATGATCTGACGGTGATGTGGCACAACCCTGCGAACCTTGCGCGGATCAGTGGTTTGCAAGTGCAGTTGGATGGGGCGTTTGTGTGGGTTCCGTTTTCGTTCACACGCGCACCGATGGATGGGAAGAAGCCGTTTCCAACGAGCGAGAATGTGGGGGATATGCAGCCTGTACCGTTTTTGGGGATCAGTTATGACTTTGGGGCGCTCAAGTTGCCGAAGATGCACAAGCTGGTGGTGGGGATCGCCGCGTGGGCTCCGTACGATGGCAATTATTATTGGGACAAAGATGGGAGCGGAAAGATCGCACAGCCCGATTGCTTGGGAGACAAGAAGGACAGTTATTTGTGCCAGACCAACGGGCCGCAACGCTACTCTTTGCAGCGTTATGATCCGATCCAGTTGTACCTTGGGATGGCGCTTTCGTACGGGTTGGAATTGCCATTTATGAGCGTCTATATCGGGGGGGGGTTCCAGCTTGTGAAGACGGATATCTATCAGAGTTTGACGGTCAAGCTGATCAACCCCGATACGACAAATACATCGGATGACGCACCGATCGAAGTGCAGGCCGGATCAGCGTTTCAGCCTTCGGGGAATTTTGGTTTGACGTTGGCCTTTCCGATCGGTTTGTCGTTGGCGGCGTCTTTCCAATTGCCGTTGGGAGTTCGGATGGAAGGGACGTTGAAGGCGGAAGTGCCGAAGGATTTTCAAGCATTGGCTTCGTTGAAGGGGGACAAGGTCAAGGTCAATTTGGAGTTGCCTTGGATCTTGCGTACAGGGATCGCGTACCAGCCGACGTTTTTTCCGCGATTGAAGCTTGAGGTATCGTTTGTGTACGAGGCTTGGAGTTCGCTCAAGGAGATCGTGCTTGATCCCTCGGAGATCACGATCGACTCGCCGATCCCTGCGTTTAAAGGCCCTGTTCCGATCGTCAAGATCCCGCGAAACTGGCAAGATTCATGGTCGGTGCGTGCGGGCGCGCAGATCGAGATCATCCAGCGTTATCTGTTTGCGCGGGCGGGCTATTTTTATGAAAGCGGCTCGGTTGCCAACAAGCACTTTAACGTGTCTTCGGCGCATGGGGAGCGCCACGGGATCGGCGTGGGGTTGGAAGGTCAGCTTCATTTTGGAAAGCACCATCTGCGCCTTGCTGCGTCATTTACGCACGTCTTTATGCAAGAATTGGTGGTCGCAAACAGCGAGGAGCGGGTGGTGATCTTGTCGCAAAAAGAAGAAGATCGCCTCAAGAATCCGCCACCTGCCGTTGGAAACGGGACGTATCGGGCGGGGATGGAGTTGTTTTTGTTGTCGCTGACGTACCACTGGGGCGATTAAAAAAGCTCAAGAAAAAGAGGAGGATGAGGAGCGGGAGGGGGATTCTTCGCGGGTGTCATGGTTCCAAAGCAGAAAGACGCCTGTAAAGACGGCGAGATTGGCGGCGCTCAGGAAAAGATAGACCCATGAGGGGTAGAGGATCGCGGCGATCATGCAAAAGAAATACATGACAACATAGCGAAGCATCCGCCAATCGAGGGAGATCATCATACTGGCTGTGAATGCAAAGACCATCGGCATCTCAAGGACGAGCATTTGATGGGGGGTGGTGTTGGCGCGCATCCCTGCGAGTCCATGAAAAATGAAGGTAAACGCCAAGAGCAAGATGTTGTAAGAGATCTTGCGATTGATGGCATTTTGGAGGAGGCGTCCGCGCATCAGATAAAACAAGCCCGCGATCAGGAGGGTGGAGACGATATCGGACTGAATGCGATCCCACATCCCGCCTTGGGAGTAGCCGGCTTGTTCGAGATAGCGGGTGATTAAGGGAGAGAGGCCCCATGTAAAGCCCAAGGCAAGGGCAAAATAGCTGCGTCCTCTTGCGCCGATGGTGAGGCTCGCGTCTTGCTCCATCTGCTTGAGTTTGCTGTATTCTTCGGCACGTTGGAAGTCGTGTTGAAGAAGATCTTGGATCGCTTGTTGGAGAGGTTCATTTTCGGCGGGAGGCAGGGGATCTTGCTTGTTGAGTTCGTGCAAGAGGCGTTGGGCAGCGCGGGCGTTGCGTTGTTGGATCTCGTAGCGGATCATCAAGGTGAGTGCGCCTTGGAGACCTGCGCGTGCGTGCGGATTGTCGGGCCATTCGCGCAAGGCCTGTTGGAATCCAAAGCGCGCTTCGGAAAAGAAGCTATGGATCTGAACGTGGGGATCGTTGTAGCGGCTATCATGGAAATCTTCGGCGTGTTGGAGGGTTTTGCTGAGATCGCGTAATCGCTGTTCTGCGTACTCGCTGAGCTGCCGAGAGCTGCGGTGTTTAAGAAAAGCCGCGAGGGCTTGGCGCAGTTCTTGGGCGGTACGGAATCGTAGGTTTTGATCGAAGTGCATGGCTTTGTGTGCGATGGCCGCGAGATCAGGGGGGAGGTGTCGTGGGTAAGGGTAGGGCGGAGAAGAGTAGGCGTGATGGAGGATCTCGGCGATACTTTGGCCTGTATGGGGAGCTTGGCCGACCATGATCTCGTGCAAGATCGCACCCAACAAGTACACGTCGGTGGTGGGACTCCATGCGGCGCGTTGCCAGTCGACCATCTCAGGCGGCATATAGGCGGGTGTACCCGAGATCCCTTTGATATCGCCGACAGAGGGGACGCCCTCAAGCGGTCCAAGCCAACTGACGGCGACACCCCAGTCCACGACGTAGACTTCGCCGAACTCGCCGATCATCACGTTGTCGGGCTTGAGATCGCGGTGCAAGATGCCCTTGCTGTGGGCAAAGTGGATCGCGTTGCAGACCTGCATCAACGTGCGAAGGTGCCATTCGAGAGGATCAAAACCGGTATCGCTGTATTCGGGGATCTTTTTTTCGTCGAGCAGCAGATCGCTCCATGCGAGACCTTTGACTTTTTTCATCACTAAAGCGGGGGAGTCTTCGTGGGTGCGGCCAAGCGCGTACACAGGGATGATGTTGGGATGTTCAAGATAGCCTGTAATCCGGGCTTCTTGAAGTAGCCGTTGGACAGCTTCGTGGGTGCGGTATTCGGGGGGAAGCATCTTGATCGCGACTTCGCGGGAGAGGGCGGATTGACTGGCAGACCAAACTTCGCCCATGCCACCGCGCCCAATGCGATCACGCAACACAAAGTTGACGCCTTCGGTGTGTTGTTCTTCGTTTTCGATCAAGAGTGGCAAGGAGCGCAGCGGGATCGCGTAGTCGCTCAGGTGAGATTCGGGCATCAACGTGGTGCGAAAAGCGAGGGTGGGTGAACTGGGGTTTCCTTCCGTAAGGGAAAGGCTCAACCAAACCTGCTCAAATTCCGCGCGCTTGGGGGATGAATCCATCTTTTTCGACTGCTCCTTTGCTTCCGCAAGGTCCGTCTCCATCGCGGTAGAAGCTTTCTTTTGGGGAGGGGGCCTCCGTTCCACACGGCAGATCAAAGCACAAAGCACAGCACACAACAACTGAAAAGATGACGGTCGTTTTATCGCGCACGAAAAAACGAAAAGCAGCATATCCAAAGATCAGAAAAAATCTTGGATACGCTGCTTTTGCGTTTGAGTTGAGCTTTCGGAACACGCTCTTTCGGTTTTTGAAGCAACAGGCTGAGAAGGTGACAGACTTTTTCGCATCACATCTTTGACATGTTTTATGTATGCGCTACAGGCGCTCTGTCTGTGGGAAAAAACCAGATCACCAACAAAGAAACAAGGCATCCGACACAACAGATATCAAACATCAATCCATACGAAAAACAAAACAAAACAAAAAGGCTTGCCAACAAAGATGCTTTCAATCATCTTTACATTAAAAAAACACAAAAAATCCTTGATCGATAGAACATACTTACAAAACAAATGGCTTCATACAAAGATGCAAACACAACACATACTTACAAAACAAATGGCTTCATACAAAAATGCAAGAACAACACATACTTACAAAACAAATGGCTTCATACAAAGATGCAAACACAACACATACTTACAAAACAAACAAGCCCAGCAGCATCATACGAGATCGGAGTGATGTATACACAAAGGAGAGTACGTAGACGCCCGATTCTTGGGCAGCCACACCTGTCTGCCCCTACCTTTTTACGATCACGCAACGGGCGGATGTCTAAGTCCTCTCGATACTTGCTTTAATGCTCATCTTCAGGGTTTTTTTGGGGTTCCTCTTCGTCGCTAGGAAAGACGAGGTGCCGATCTTTGATGTCGATATCCAAAGCTTTGAGCAATTTTCGTTTGGTGGCGTGGCGGCACTTTTCGCCGCGCTCGATGCGATCGATGGTCAAGACAGAGATACCTGCTTTGCGTGCGAGTTCAGCTTTGCTGATCATCTGTTCCTCGCGTACTTTTTTGAGATAGTTTTTTTCTGTCATTTAGGTACCTTGCGTGTCCTTGTGATACACTAATTAAGCGTAATTTTCATTGACTATGCTTGTTTTTGTGAGCGGACACAAATTCTGTGCGCAAAAAAAAGATAGGGTATTGTTTTGGAAGGGGAATGAGCGGATTTAGGTCGAAGGTTCTGGGGAGGGGAGAGTGTGTGCGATGGCATACCATGCGGAGGAAGCGGGGAGGAGGGCGCTCCAAGAGCGGGGGAAGGCATGGGGGCCGAAGAGTGCGCCGAGGAAGGCCCCTGCGACGAGTCCGAGGGTGGGGTAGGGGCCTTTGCGTTGGAGGAGGGCGATCAAGCGGAGGTGGGGAGGATCGTGGAGGAGGAGCGTGCGGTAAGCGGCTTGGAGAGAAGTGACGACATAGCCGTTGGGGTCGAGGGCTTGGAGGGGGAGCATGGGGGCGGATTGGATGGCTTGGGTGACGGTGGGTCCGATGCCAACGAGGCAGAGGGCGGTGTGTCGGTGTTCGCGCCACTGATCGAGGAGGAGCATCCGCAGGAGACGAGAGGCAAACAGAGAAGCGTCGAGACATCGGGGGTCAGGATGGGTTTGTGCGCAAAGAGCAAGGGTTTCTTGGGCGAGGCGTTTGGGGTGGTTGAAAAAGAAGAAGGGAGCGAGCAAGGAGCGTTTGAGTCCGCCACTTCCGGCGGCTTGCTTTCGGGAGTCTTCCCAGACTTGGCGTGCGAGAGAAGGGAGATCGGGAGAGGTGGGATCGGGTTCGATATCGCTGTCAGAGAATGTGGTGGTAAGAGGTTTTTGTGGTTCAAGAGCGGCCTCAAGGAGTCCGACGACACGCTCGGTTTGAGGGCCGACAAGCAAGGTTTGATCGCGATAAGAATCGAGGAGGAGTTGTTGTCGGCGCGTTTCGTTGGGTGGGTCACCTTGCAAGAATTCTTTGGAGAGAGCGAGCAGGTAGCGAAGATCGGGACTCAGCGGGGGGAGACGAAGATGAGAAGCCGGTGTGGTGAGATCGTGAAAGGAGAGGGTGCCTTCGTGGAGGGCTTGTCCGATGGAGTACCCAGTGATCATGCCGATCAATCCGCCAGAGATTCGATCTTGTCGGTTCAAGGTTGGGCCTTTTGTTGTGACGAACGACCCGCAAGAACAGAGGGGTGGAGGAGGTGAGCGCGGGCGAGGTTCGGTGGGGTTGGGAGGAGCGCAGACGCGTTTTGAGGAGGCTGAGCAGGTGTCGTCCGCAGACGGCGGCCAACACGACCCCCCAAGTGGTACTTGAGGCGATCGTGGTTAGACGAGGCTGATCAGGTATTCGCCTGCGACGTGGGCGAGGTAGGCGACGATGCTCAATTCGCCTTGGGTAAAGGGCCGATCGCCCGGGTTATTGTAGAGCTGAATGGCTCCGAGGACGCGCTTTTGGTGTTGGACGGCGGCACAAAGCATCGAGCCCGGAACGATTCCGATGTTGTTGAGGATATCGTTTTGGAAGCGGGGGTCTTGCTGGGCGTTGGCGAGGACTTGGTTGATGCCTTCTTTGGCACAAAAGCCCGCGATGCCTTGTCCCATGGGGATGCGAAAGTTCAAGAGTTCATCGGCACGTTCGCCTGCGCTGACTTCGAACCAGAGTTCTTGGTGCGGGCTGTTGATATCGGTGAGCAGGACGGCGCCGCCTGCTGCGTTGACGTTGCTCATCGACAGATCGAGAACGAACTGCATCGCAGCGTGCCGATCTTCGCCATGATCATAGATCTCCATCGCACGCATGAAGGCGTCGGCGAGGATCTCTGTGGTCATCCCGGGCTTGTATTTGCCTTCGCTGTCGGAAAGCGAGAGCGACTGCGAGGCACCTCGCGCAGGGGATTTGGCGGGCGCAGGTGCGGGCTGTGCGGTTGGTTTGGCAGGCGCGGGTTGTGCTGGAGGTGGAGAGGAAAAGGCGGATGCAGCGGGCTGTGCGGCTGGTTTGACAGGTGTGGGAGGTGGAGAGGAAAAGGCGGGTGCAGCGGGTTGTGCGGGAGG
>JAKLKB010000022.1 GCA_023150835.1 Myxococcota bacterium
GCGTCTGCGTCTCGTGCATACAGCGTGCGTCACGAAAAAACAACATCCCCGCTGCTTCCGACTTTCGCTCCCTCCCCTGTTCACGGGGGAGGGCTGGGGTGGGGGGCCAACAAGCGCTTAACCTAACGCCTATGGGGCAAAGCCCCACCAAGCCGACGAAGAAAGGGCAACCAAGTGAAGAGACGATTGAGCTTGTATACGCTGATCTTTTGCATGTTGTCGTGGTTTCAATGGTCTTGTGGGGTGGGTTCGGGGGATTTGCACATACATGGGGAAGAAGACACACACGGACAGTTGGATGATGGGCGAACCGAACAAGCCTTGAAGGTCTCCGAAGCGATCTCGACACGCTGTTCAACATCGGCAGTTCGGGGGCTTTCGGAGCAATTATTGGCGGAGATCAACTGTATTCGCCCCGGGACGATGGCCTCGATCAGCGGGATCAGTGGTGTGACTTTGGGGAGTGCGGTGTTGCCTTGGCTGCAAAAGCCTGCGGCGGATGCTTTGCGACGAGCGGTGTCTGCCCGAAAAACCAGCATGTACATCACTTCGGCGATCCGAACGCTTCCGCAACAATACTTGCTTTACGAGTGGTATCGACGTGGGCGTTGTGGGATCTCTTTGGCGGCCTCGCCCGGAAACAGCAACCACGAAGCGGGATTGGCGATCGACACCAGCGATTATGGGGGGTGGCGTCCGACACTTTCCAACTATGGCTTTCGATGGTTGGGCGGAAACGATCCTGTACACTTCGATTATGTCCAAGGCGGCGTCGATCTGCGGGGTCTGTCGGTCTTGGCTTTCCAACGCCTGTGGAATCGCAATTATCCCAACGACCGCATCAGCGAAGACGGCGGTTATGGCGCACAAACCGCCTCGCGCATCGCCCGCGCCCCGGGTGATGGATTCCCCGTCGGAGCCGTCTGCAACAACCCACAACCTCCCAAACCCCCCGTCACTTCGCCCAATCCTCCCGACAACACCGAAACCACCGACGCCATCGAAGTCTACTGGGCGCGTGAAGCAGACGGACGCTACAAGCTCCATGCACTCGCCCCATCGCGCATCGTCAAAGTCGAATACTACGTCGATAACTTCCTGATCGCCCTCTCCGAACGCTCGATCGCAGACAACTTCCCCGCGTTCTACCGCTTTACGGTCGAAAAACAACAACGCCTCTTTGAAGTGCGCGGCTTCGATGCCAACGGAAAGCGCGTCGGCTTGGGCGTCGGTATGCTCGATGTCACCGACGGAACCTCCTTCTCCATCCGCCAACTCGGCGAACGCCTCTACGAAGTCTCCCTCGAACGCCCCCCCTCCGATGTCTCCGCCATCGAAGTCGACGTCGACCGCTTCCCTCTCACCGACACCACCAGCAACCAGCGCCGCAGCACCCGACTCGCCGTCCGCTTCGCCCTCCAACAGATCGGACTGCGCCAAGTCTCCCTCTCCACCTTCCACTCCGACGGCTCTCTGCGCGGTACCCTCCAACGCTCCTTCACCTTCCGCTAAGAAACGTTCGTGCGATCCGCTGTAAACGCGCTGTGGGCGGGCAGCCACAGGGGGCTGCCCCTACATATTGCGCTCGCGCTGTGGGCGGGCAGCCACAGGGGGCTGCCCCTACATATTACGCTCGCGCTGTGGGCGAGTTTCGTGTGATGGGGCGCAGATATCCGCGCCGAGATGAATTGCACACTTTTTCCCAAAACGTTGCACTCTGCACACTTTTTCCCAAAACGTTGCACTCTGCGCACTTTTTCCCAAAACGTTGCACTCTGCGCACTTTTTCCCAAAACGTTGCACTCCGCACCAGCACGCTCCCAAACGCAACGAGAAGCGAACCTTGCATCATGACTCGGTGAGCTTGCGTGACGGCTTTGCAACCTTGGTTTTTGGGGATGGAAACCAGACGGCTGTGGATGCGCTGTTCCCATAGCCAAAATCTCTTGCTATTTCAGCGAGATAAAAAACCACCTATTCAGCACACACAAGCCCCCCCAAACCAAGCGTCTCCTCCCTCTTTTGGCTCGAAAAGCGTCCGCTGCGGAAAATCGGGCTTCATGGGTCGAAAACCAAGGAGCAAAACCCAAAATCCAAGGGTGAAAATCCAAAAACCAAGATTTGCTTCTGGATGACGCGTTGCGCAAAGTCGGCACATTGCACAAAAACATCGCGAGACAAGAGAAGGGTGGTTAGTTGGGTTGTGGGATCGGTGAGTCGTTGTCGTCAGTGTCTTCGTCGGAATCTTGGTCTGTGGGGGGAGTGGCCTTGTTGGAGCGGCGGGTTGCGAGACCGAGAGAGATCAGTTGGGTGCGACGGAGGTTGGCAGCGCGTGCGGTTTGGCTCCATTCGGCAAACCACTGTGCGATCTGGACGAGCCATTGGTCTTGTTTGGCTTGGAGGGTTTCGGCGTCGACAAGGTGGGCGGTTTGAGGGGAGCTTTTTGCGGTGTGGAGCCATGCGCGGAGTTGTTGAAGGATCTCGGGGGAGAGGATCTTGCGTTGGTAGAGGAGTTGAGCGGCTTCTTTGTCCTGTTTGGCGGAGGCTTTGCGTTCGGGGCGAGAAGCGTTTTCAAGGGCTTCGACGCGATCCAAGAAGGTTTGTATGGAAAGGACGGCTCTTTCGCCTTGTTCGGCTTTGAGGTCGTGGAACAAAAAAGCGTGTTGTTCGGGATAACGATACTGAAGGGCAGCGCTTGCGCGTCGGAAGTTGGGTTCATCCCATCGATCAAGGGACGCGATCGCTTCTTTGTAAGAGGCCGTGTTGGGTGCGGCTTTGGGTTGATTGTACGCGGAAAGTTGGTGCAAAAGCTCCCAACCTTCTTGATGGTCTTTGGGGGAATAGCCGACATCTTCGAGATGCCGCATGATCACAGGGTAGCGACCAAGCGCCATCAAAAATCGAAAGGCGCGTTCGGGGGCTTTTTCGAGCTGGTGGCGGGAAAACAACGTCGAAGAGAGCGCAGCCGAAGGGGCAGCAGCAGGAGGGACAGCAACAGCAGGGACAGACACAGAAGACGCAGCGTCCGAAGAAACATCGCCCGAAGGCACAGATACTGTGGATTGTGCAGACTTTTTGCGAGGCGCAGCCATCAAGCAACTCCTTATTCCATCACGAAACAGCGCCCTTCGTCCCATCACGAAGCAGCGCCCTTCGTTCCATCGCGAAGTAGTGGGGAAATCGACCCAAGATCGCGGACACAAGCCCCTTGCAGAGAACCCGATGTGATGTGGGTCCTTGTTTCTCTGTGGGTGTTCTCTCAAAAGCAACGGCAAGCCTTCTTTTATTCTACATCTCTTAGACGATAAAAAGCAACCGAAGTCCTAGCCCACCCACAAACCAGAGCAAGCGCTGCACTCAACAGCCAACCCCCGAATTCGCGCCGACACGCCTCCCCTGCGCTTTGATGACGCGATCAGCACCCAAACCCCCCGTGTTCGCGCCCGCCAAGCGACAACCACCAGACTTTTTAACGCCCATATCCGTGCGTAGCCAAAACCCCCGTGTTCGCGCCCGCCAAGCGACAGCGCTGTCTGTTTGAAAAACGATGTTGGTTTCGCCGATCCCACACCAACAAAAAAACCCACACCAACAAAAAAACCCACACCAACAAAAAAACCCACACCAACAAAAAAACCCACACCAACAAAAAACCCACACCAGCAAAAAAACCCACACCAGCAAAAAAACCCACACCAACAAAAAAACCCAAACACAGGAGAGTCATTTAGCCCAAGAGGGACGTTGACAAGGGAGGGCTTTTCCGCTCCAGAGGGCGAGGAAGTCTTTGTGGGAGTAGCGGATTGCGCCGCGAGCGGGGTCCCAGACAAGGATGCGGTCGTGTTCTGTGCCAGCGAAGACAGCGGCGTGGTCTTCTTGTGGGCTGCGGGGGGATAGGCGGATGAAGAGGATGAGGGGTGGTTTTTGCTGTTGGAGTTGAGAGAGCGTCCATGTAGCGCGTTGGCAGGAGATACCGAGGGTGGCGAGTCCATAAACGATTTGAGAGTCGGAAGTTCCCAGAACTCGGGAGGTACGAAGGAGTTGAACCATCTCGCGTTCGGAGGTTTCGCGGCCCCAAGCGCGGAGGACGGAAGCGGCGCTGGCAGCGGCACAAGAGACGGGGGAAGTTTGGATGACGACGGGGCCTTGGATGATTGGATCACGCAGATCGACGAGGGCGGTTTCGGTGCAGAGCCAATGGCCGGATTCGACGATCACAGCGAGCAAGACCCCAGCGATGGGGAGTTTCCAGCGTTCGGCGTGACCGCTATCAAAGGCGACTTGGACGGCAAGGGCGGAGAAGAAGACGTAGGCAAACAGGACGGCGCACCAGATCGAGGGTCCGAGAGAATGGCCGACCCACAAGGGCAAGGCCCACTCCATCTTGGGATACTTCGAGAGTCCGTAGCCGTAGAGCATCGGCAGGAACACCAAAGCAAGCATCACGTAAAGATAAGGCGCGTGATGCAACACCTCTTGCAAAGGCAAACTGCCACCGGCTTTTTTGCGCAAACGTCGGGCCTCACGGTATCCTGCCCAGATCGCAACAACGTACACAAGAAGATGTAGCCACAAAGGAATCGCGGTCATGGCAGGGCCTCGTTGGGTTTGAAGTGAAAGAGGCGGGGATCTTGGGGGCCATCGACGGCCAAGATCCCGACGTGGTGTTGAGAAAGATACGCAAGTCCATTTTCGCCGATGTATCCGCCGCCGACGATGATGACTTTTTTGATCCCAGCGTGATGGATAAGTTTGGCGCACATCAGGCAGGGTTCCCCTGTGACAAAGAGCCAAGCACCTTGGGTGGGGACGCCCGAAGCAGCGCAGTTACAGATGACGTTCATCTCGGCGTGATGGCAACCGATCTCCATGCGCATCCCAGAAGGGATCGCCATCGTGTCGCGCAAACATTCATCGCCGCCGCAGAGTTCACCCCCTCCACGCGGCCCGCCGTTGTAGCCGTCCATCAAGACGACGTTGCGTTCAGGGTCAAGCAACAAAGCCCCAAACTTGCGGCGCGGACAGTTCGAGGCTTTGGCAAGGGCGAGACATTGTTCGATGCGGATCTGTACATGCTTTTCTTTCACGCAGTTTCCTTTCCGAATGCTCGGCGGTTGGGGATACAAGAAAAACTCATTGCATCAGGCGCTAAGATCTCGTATGATTTGGCCCAATTCTATGCGCAAGGCATCTTTATACAACACTTTGCGGGATCGCGCCAAGAAGTGTTTGAGGCCGAGGAAAGGGAGATCGGCGTCATGTTGCTTGCGCATCATCCATCCCCCAGATCGCAAAGGATCACCCATGTCCACCACAAATATCCGCTTCCGTGACCCCCAAACAGGCCAGATGCACACCGTTCAAGCCGAACTCGTCAAGAAAGTCAAACAAGACAACCCCCAAAGTACCGAAGCTCTCAAGCACAATCCCAAAGACGGCAAGATCGATCTGTTTGTCCAAGCCGACAAAAATTACAGCGATGGCTACGGCAAAACCAACCGCGAAAGCTACCACCTGCAAATCAACAGCACCGCCCTCAGCAACGAACAAGTCAAAGCCCTTGCAGAAGCCCTGCGGGGTGGCAGCGACAATGCGATCCAGATCGATGAAGGGCGGGGATTCACGGTCTTTTCGGCACAATCCGACATCTACTCCGAGCGTTCTCGGTTGTTTGGACAAGATCGCCACAACCCCAACGTCAGTTTGACTGGAAACGACGCTGACAAGGTGTTTTTGAGCCGCAACGGTGTGTTTTCGACAGCGGCAGGAACGGCCCCTGCGAACCTCAAAGAAAGCGCCAAAGCCCTGTACAACGCAGCCGAGACAGCGGACAAACTCGCAGAAGGTCAAAACCTGTTTTCGCTTGGCGAAGTCTCGCAGACCACCAAAAAGAACACGCTTTCGCAGATCCGCGAAACGCTCGAACAAGCCCGCACCAGCAGCGAACTTTCGCCCAACGAAGCGGCCCAAGTCCGAAGCAGCGCAGCCACCGTGTTGACGGAGATGCTCAGCAGCCTCGGCAACAAAGGCACCGATGCGAAACTCAAGCAGCAAGCCTTTGCACAACTCAACCAACTGATCCAAAACGAGACGATTGGTGGCCTCAAAGAATCGATGATCTTTAACGCAGTGCGTGTACAATCGGGCCTTGGCGACGTGGATCGCGCCACAGTCGACAAACTGCGCGCCGAGATCGCCCCCACCCATCCGCCCACCGACCAGTGGTTTGCCGATGGCAAGCGCGAGCTCAACATCAGTTTTGCAGCGGGTCATGGCGAAGGCTTCTACGAAGGCATCACCGACTACTTCAAGCAACAAGGATTTACGGTCAAAAGCGAAGGCAACCGCTCAAGCTGGAACGCCGAACCCCGCCAACTTCAACTGACCAAACGCATCAACGGCGAAGAATACAAAGTCAACGTCGATCTACGGGACTTCAAAGACGATTCGTTCAAAGATATCGCCAACGACAAATACGATGTCGTCGTGTACCAAGGACACAGCAACCTCGGAAACAACACGCGCAACTCGCTCAAAAATGCTCCCGACGCCACAGGCAAAGACAAGCTGATCTTCCTCGGCCTGTGTTCGGGCAAAGACAACATCGACGGCGTGCGCGAAGCGTTCCCCGAAGCCCAGATGGTGACCACCTTCAACTCTTCCTACTTCAACACCAAGCCGATCGCAGGCGGCGAGGTGCAATTCACCCAAGGCGAAGACGCCAAAGCCTTGATGCAGATCGTCAACGGCGCGCTCAATCGGGCATCATGGAACGATATCAACAAAGGTATCCGTGACAACGCGGTGGGCTGGAGCCACAAAGACGGAACCATCGGAAACTACGTCACCCCGCTCGATCTGCAACTCAACGCCCGCTTTCGAGACACCGACAATGACGGCCAAGCCATGACGATGGATCGGCACTTTAACCTCGATGTGATGGAAGTGCGCCCCGGTGTCAGCTCGGGCCTAACCCCTCGCGACAACAACGCCGAGGGACGCAAACTCAATGGCGAACTCCCCCATCTCGCGGCAGCCTTCGCCAACACGATGGATCTCTACAATCCGACCTATGACCAATTCAGCCACAAAGGCCGGATCATGGCGGATGGCTATTACAAAGGCAACGACAACGATCCGATCGTGAAGTTTGAGACGCGCACCGAAAATGGCGAAAAAGCCTTCGTGATGAAAGTCAACGAACGCTACGCCCACATCGGCGAAGAAGCCTTGCGCGCCATCACGATGGTGGAATACAACCGTCACCTCGCCAAGACCGAAACAGGCTACCCGATCAAAGACAAGACCGAGCGCGAGTTGGTGGGCTTGTTGACGGCAGCAGCGAGCTTGACTTACGACGCAGGATACCGCGATGCAGCGGTGTTTGAAGCCCTCGTCAAGCACTACAACCTCCCCGCCGGTCTGCGTTGGAGCGATGCAGGAGGCCTGATCGATCAAGAACACCACGACTACACAGGATCTGCTCAAATGGCCAGAAAATGGATGGAAAAACTCTCTCCCGAAACCCTCCAAGCCCTTCGTACCGCCCTCCAATAACCAAACGCCCAGACAATGCCCGAGAGAAGTATCCACAAAGGGAGGGGGCGATCTGTTGTAGATGCCCTGTTCTTGGGCAGCTACGAAGGACCGCCCCTACATCTTCCGTACACACGATGGGCGGATCTCGTATGATTCGCGGGCGTGGGGGTGTGGGATTTGGACAGGGTGAAGACGAAAAGGATGGGGTTGGATATCGAAGACGGTGGGGGGCCGCTCGCTTTCCCAAGTGGTGACGTTGAGAAAGATCGTTGATTCCTCGGACCAGAGTCCGCCGTCTTGGTGGATATGGCCGAAGAGATGGACTTTTGGAGAGGTGCGGCGGACGGCAGCCCGCAGATCGGCACATCCTGCGCGTCCGTCCGTAGGTCCGCGATCTCCGATGCCCTGTGGAGGGCCGTGTGAGATCAAGATATCGGTGTGGGAAGGGATCAGCGCCCACTTGTCGGCGAGCGCGCTGCCACGAGGAAGATTGAATGCCCAGTCGTTGTAAGCAGGCTGCCACGGACTGCCCCAAAAGCGCAGACCATCGAGGATGACGCCGCTGTCTTCGAGATAGATCACGGATGGATCGAGCATTGCGAGGGCTTGTTCGCGGTGTTCGGCGAAACAGCGGTCGTGGTTTCCTGCGATGATCACCTTGTAGCGATGGGGAAGATCGCTCAGCCATGCAGCGACAAACGCCCATTCATCGAGCGTTCCGGCTTGTAGGAGATCACCTGCATGGAGAAAGACATCCCCAAAAGGGATCTCTCCGAGATCGGCTTGGTAAGTGTGTGTGTCTGCGACAGCCACGATACGCATACTTGCGCCCTCCTGTTTGCTGTGGATTTCTCTTGCGTTAGAACAAACCTTCGAGTATATCACTTCACCTTTCGCGGACAGGTGCTTATGGTGAGACAAAGGTGCGGCCACAACAGGCGTATCTTCGCTCATAGCAGCGCCGAAGAATCCGCTTGTGGTGCGGAGGTTGAACCGATCGCCGCACAAGGGCGTCCAAGCGTTGGTGTGCCGAGGCTCCCCCAAAAGGAAGGTTCGACAAATGTCCTTCTTGGTGGTACGTTGCAAGGCGGCACCTTCGATTTCTCGGGTATGTGCGGGGCTTGCTGGGTTGGCAAGACGACATCCCGAACGAAGCACCCTCGGAAGCGCGGTCGCATCCGTGACGTCGCATTCGTTGTGTGTGCAGGAAAGAGAGAAATCCATGCTGATGTCTACAGGTTTGAATCATCGTACCCTCTCTGCACAAGACCGTATCCGCTACATCCGCAGCGCGGGCCCCAAGTGGAAAGCCAAGACATCGGCTTGTTCGTTGTACCTTGCCTTGTATTCGATGTACAAAGTGCGCACGCCTCGGAGAATGTCGGATGACCGGCCCGCATGGCAAATCCACACACAAACATTCTCGGCGTGAACTCTTTCAAGCCGTGATGACGTTGTTGCGCCGCAAGATGCAACAGGTCGGCTATACTCCCGTCGTCATCGAACAAACTTGCGCTGCATGGGAACGCTTCTGTCAGATCGCCAAACCACAGATCCGCTCCGTTGAAGCCTATGCTGCGGCGATGGAGTACGCCGCGATCTTGCGCTTGCGAGGTGGGCAGATCACCCAGCGCGCCGTCGCCGAACGCTACATGGTCAGCCAAGCCTCCGTCGCACGCCTTCACCTGCGCATCCTCAATTGCCTCGCCCCCCCTTCATCATCTTCCTCGCTCGAATCGACCTCCCCATCGTCTTGCTCGCTCGCGACACCCTTTTTATCGCCATCCTCACACGAATCACTCCCACCCTCACCATCCTCTCAACAAAACACATCGATCTCATCGCCATCATCGGCATCGTCGGCCTCTGCGAAGATCTCGGAGAAGGCAGCGGCATCGTCGGCCTCTGCGAAGATCTCGGAGAAGGCAGCGGCATCGTCGGCCTCTGCGAAGATCTCGGAGAAGGCAGCCGCATCGTCGGCCTCTGCGAAGATCTCGGAAAAGGCAGTATCCGCTGGATCGCTTGAAGACGGGATGTTTGGGAGGATGTCGGAGGAAGAACAAAGCGAAGAGCTGGCGAGGCTGCAAAGTTTGCCGATGGTTCGGGAGCGTTGGGGAGCGTTGTTGTTGCGGAGTGAGTCGGTGGCGGCGTTAGAACAACGGGATCTGCGGGAGTATTCGGATGTTGTACCGCCGTTGTTTTCTGCGTTGTGTGTGCGGCCTCGTCGTCCATCCGATCCAGAGGCAGTGGTGCTGGTGTGGATAGATCTAAGCCGCCGTCGGATCTTGGGGTGGTTTCCGACAGACGTTACACAGATGGCGCATCTATGGGAGTTGTCTTTGCGGCTGGTGATGGAACGTCCGTTGTATGGGATGCCACGCCGCCCTGTAGATGTGGTGTTGCCGGCGGTCACACCGTTCGACGGGATGGCGCAATGGCTTTCGCCGTTGGATATCCATTTGACGCCCTTGGATCGGCAAGAACTCGTTGCGCTAGAATCGTCGATATTGGGCAGTTTGTGTGAGGCGCCGTATTCGTTTGTAGAAGAAAACTCTGCGCGCTATCGAGAAGATCGGGAGGTGTTTTTTTCTTTGGCAGCGCGGGTTGCGATGGATCTAGGAGAATGGGCAGGAGAAGAGCTGTGTTTGTGGGGGAGAAGCGGAGATCTGGGGGGGGCTTTGTATCCCGAACCTGTAGGGCCTTGTGTGGGTCAGGATATCTTGACCGCGCTGCGGAAAGCGCGCAACGGTGTGAACAAAGGAGGGGCGTGGTGGTTTGCATGGAATCGCGGTGGGGAGGGCTTATTGTGTTGGGCCGCCCAAGCAGCCACGCTTGGGGGATATCTGGCGACGCACTTAGAACGCCGAGGGCTGCGTTTGAACCAACGCGCTCAACTGGCTCGTCTTGTCGAGCAACTTTTGCGCTTTGACGAACGCAACATCGAAACGCTTTCCTCGACATCTCCCATATCGCGCTCCTCCGCATCAACGGCTTCCGCATCGCGCTCCTCTGCCCCGACGGTCTCCACCACATCGGCCCCCGCCGCTCATTTCTCGACAACATCGGCCTCTTCCGAAGGTCGGGTGATCTGGGAGATGCGCTTTCAGCGGGGGGCTGTACTCTCGGCTGCGTTGCGCCGCCATCTCTTCGAGGAAGGTTATGAGATCGCCCATGCACGGGCATTTCCGATGCTTTGTGTGCGCGAACTCACGTGCGGTTTGTTGCCTTTTACCGAATATCTCTGGCCTGCGGTGAATGGCTTCCTTGCGGATTGGGACACGCGATGCGGAGCGTTGTTGCGTGAACAACGCGCATCTCTGGCGTTGGACGTCTTGCCTGCCGAAAACAAAGAACACCCCCTCGGCTTTGCGTCGTTGTTGTCGCTTGGGTGACATTCGCTGGGTACAAGAACACCCCCTCGGCTTTGTGTCGCTGTGGTCGCTTGGGTGACGGGAGTTTGTGGTCTCCACAAGTCGGCGACACCCACGAAAAGAAAGACTCTTTCTCGATGAAGCAGATCTGTCGTCTTGAAAATCCTATTCAATACTACGCGTGGGGATCACACGAATCCATCGCACGATTGCAAGGCCGAGCCATCCCTTCGAAGAGTCCCGAAGCAGAACTTTGGATGGGCGCGCACCCCAAAGCCCCCTCTTGGGTGGCGAAGGACTCCGAAAAACACTCTCTGCTTGCGTTGATGCAATATGAATCCACCGCGATCCTCGGAGCGCAAGTCGATCAGCGCTTTGCAGGACGACTACCCTTTTTGTTGAAAGTCCTTGCTGCATCAAAGCCTTTGTCGATCCAAGCCCACCCCAACCTCGAACAAGCCCGTGTGGGTTTTGCACGAGAAAATGCCTTAGGCATCCCCTTTGATGCGTGGGATCGCAGTTATCGAGACGACAACCACAAACCCGAGCTGATCTGCGCCATCACGCCTTTCTGGGCGCTACGCGGCTTTCGCCCTTATCACGAGATCCTCGAATGGATCGAGATCTTGCGGTTGGAGGCGTTGTACCCCGAATCCAAGCAATTCGCAGAACAACCCAACGAAGCCGGACTACGCACCTTTTATTCTGCGCTATTGACGCTGCTTCCCGAACGCAAAGCACAGCTCCTCACCGAAGCACGGCGCGGCGCACAACGGTTGTGCGAGCATACCGACGCTCTAACCCAAGAATCCGCCCGCATCGGTCGTTGGATCTTACAACTTCACGACCATTATCCCGATGATATCGGGATCTTGTCACCTGCGCTCCTACACACCATCTGCCTGCAACCCGGCCAAGCCATGTACCTCCCTGACGGCGAACTCCACGCCTACCTCGAAGGCACCGGCATCGAGATCATGGCCAACTCCGATAATGTCTTGCGCGGCGGCCTCACCAACAAACACATCGATATCCCCGAACTTCTCCACGTCTTGCGCTTTGCCCCCACCCGCATCGAACTCCTCACTCCACAGCCAAGCACCGAAACCCCCGAAGCCTTTTACTCTACACCCACCGAAGAATTCTCCCTCTCTGTCCTTCACCTTCTCCCCTCCCTTCGCTATACCTCCCCTTCGCTTCGCAGCGCCGAGATCTGGCTTTGCCTCAATGGCTCCGCTGAGATCAAAACACACGCACAACCCGAACTCCAACTCGCCCAAGGCGACGCCATCCTCGTCCCCGCTGACGCTCCTCCCTACCAGATCACCGGACACGCCACCCTCTACAAAGCCACCACTCCCCTTCTCTAAAAAATGAATCTTCCCCCAGCAGGGTTGGACTTGTTTTGTGTGGGGTTTCACCCCACGCCCCGCCATAGAACTGCGTTCCCTTGACCCCCTATCGGCGAACAGATCATCGCATCTCAAACCAACGACTGTGTCGCTTGAAATGCCTCGAACACGGGTTTTTCGTCGACAAGCCTCACCCTCCTTCTCTAAAAATAGGAGTTACGCAGTTCGATACGAAAAAGGCCCATGTTCGGGCGCAGGCGGTTCGCGAACCGCCCCTACAACGGGTTGATTCTTCACGCTTTCCCTCTTCCACTGCGTAACTCCTATAAAAAATGAATCTTCGTTCACAACGGCGCTTGACAAAGCCGAACAAAAAATGAATGTTGATTCAACGAATGTAATTTGTTTGCCTAAGCGAGCGAAGAAGGCAAGCGTACGGGGAGAGTGCAAGCAAGGAGGAAAGAAGAATGGTGCGTCGATTGTATGAGATAAAAGAGCAGCCGCCGATGGGAGAAGTGCCTGAGCAGATGTACGCTTGGACAGTAAGGAAGGAGCGATATGGGGAGCCGAGGGAGGCATGGCGTTTGGAGGTGGTCGATGTGCCGATGTTGGGGGAGCATGATGTGTTGGTGTATGTGATGGCGGCGGGAGTCAACTACAACAACGTGTGGGCGGGTTTGGGAGTACCGATGGACGTGATCGCAGCGCGCAACAAAGCGGGCGAGTCAGAAGCGTTTCACATCGGGGGAAGCGATGCGTCGGGGATCGTGTACAGGGTGGGATCGAAAGTGAAAAATGTGCGGGTTGGGGATGAAGTGGTGTTGCATTGCGGTCAATGGGATATGATGTGTCCGTATGTGGTATCGGGGGGCGACCCGATGTTTTCGCCGAGTTTTCAGATCTGGGGATACGAGACGAACTACGGGAGTTTTGCGCAATTTACACGGGTGCGTTCGGAACAATGCTTGCCAAAGCCCAAGCATCTGACGTGGGAAGAAGCAGCGGCGTATATGTTGGTGGGAGCGACGGCATATCGGATGTTGCTGGGTTGGGGAGAACATTCGGTGCGCAAAGACGATGTGGTGTTGGTGTGGGGAGGTGCGGGAGGGCTGGGATCGATGGCGATCCAGATCGCCAAGGCCAAAGGAGCGATCCCGATCGCGGTGGTGTCGAGCGAAAGCAAACGCGAGTATTGCATGAGTTTGGGTGCGAAAGGGGTGATCAATCGCAAAGACTTCGATCATTGGGGGATGTTGCCGCATTGGAAAGATGAGGTGGGGTACAGTCGTTGGTTGAAAGGGGTGCGGAACTTTGGTCGGGCGATCTGGGATATCTTGGGGGAGCGGCGCAATCCGCGCATTGTGTTTGAGCATCCCGGGGAAAGCACGATCCCGACGTCGATGTTTGTGTGCGATACAGGTGGGATGGTGGTGATCTGTGCGGGTACAACGGGCTACAACGCCACAGTCGACTTGCGCTACTTGTGGATGCGACAAAAGAGCCTCCAAGGCTCTCACTTTGCAAACACCGAACAATCGGCAGGGTTCAATCAATTGGTGATGGAAGGTTTGGTGGATCCGTGTTTGTCGAAGACCTTTGCGAACGAAGAGCTGCCTGATGCCCACCAACTGATGTACGAAAACAAGCATCCACACGGCAACATGGCGATCTTGATCGGTGCGCCGATGGAGGGTTTGGGCGTCTCGGCAGCGTTGCAAAAAGCCCGTGCTTCGGCAACCATTGAAGCTTCTGCCCCCGAAGAATTTTATATCCCTCCCCACCGCGAGATCGCCGAACCTCGGCTACCCCAAAGCCTCGAAGATGACCCCGTTGTGAGCGAAGTGATGCGCCCTGACGTTGTCACGTGCGCCTCGCACATCAGTATCCGAGAAGCTGCACGCATGTTGTACGAGTACGATGTGCAAGGGATGGTGGTCACCGATCCCGAAGGATGGGCGGTGGGCGTGGTGTCGCAAACCGACGTTGTGCTGGCACGCCAAGGCCGCAGCGATCCAGAGATGGACAAGCTGACGGTTGCTGATGTGATGACGCCGCGTTTGATCGGCTGTCGCCCACATACCCGCGTATCCGAAGCCATCACCAAGATGACGCGCATGAAAGTCCATCGCCTCGTGGTGGTCGAAGAACACGGCGACAAGCTCAAGGCCGTCGGATTGATGTCGATGCGCGCCATCGTACGCAGGATGGCTGGCGTCCCTCAACCCATCCATCATGGCTCCCCTCCCACCCGCTAGATCGTTGCGTTCGGCTCTTGCAGAACCGTACAAAACAACACATACTGCGTCGGTTCAAATCACCCGAATCTGCGTAGAAGGGGACACCACGATGAGCGACGACAAAAAACAGCAACCACCCGCCGAAGACGAGCAATCCTCCCAAGACACCAACCCAAACAAAGCCAAAGCCGCCCCCGTTGGAAAGACGTCGCGTTTTTTCAAACTGGCCGGGATGACGGCCTCCGTCGCAGGAAGCTACGCCGCCACCCGCATCAAATCGATCTTTCAATCCAAAGAAGACGCCGAACGCGATCGCGCCGCAGCCCACAAGGCCAGCGGAGAGCGGATCGCCGAAACCCTCGGTCAGCTCAAAGGAGCCGTGATGAAGGTCGGTCAGATGGCTTCGATCGCCAGCGATCTGCTGCCTCGTGAATTCACCGAAGCCTTGGGGACGTTGCAAAAAGAAGCCCCACCGATGGAGTTTTCCGTCATCGCCGAGCAGATCAAAAAAGAACTGGGTGCCCCTCCCGAAGAACTCTTCGAATTCTTTGATGAAGAACCTTTTGCCGCAGCCTCGATCGGCCAAGTCCACCGCGCCACGCTCGAAGACGGTCAAGAAGTCGTGGTCAAAGTCCAATATCCCGGCGTCGACGACGCTTGCGATAGCGATCTGGCCCATCTCAAGGTCGCTTTGCGCGCAAGCGGCTTGGTCAACGTCCGAAAACGAGACCTCGATGCGATCTTCGCAGAGATCCGCGACCGTCTACACGAAGAACTCGACTACCGCCAAGAAGCCAAAAATGCCCAACTCTTCGGCGCGTATTACAAAGATTATCCGCATATCGTCGTCCCCAAGGTGATCTCCGAACGCAGCACCCAACGCGTGATCACCCTCACCTTTGAACAAGGCGACCCGATCCAAGTCGTTCGCCCCCCTCGCTATCCCCAAGAGATCCGCGATCAACTCGGTGTCCAATTCTTCCACCTCGTCTGTAGTCAGATCTTTCACCTCAAAGCCGTCCACGCAGATCCCAACCCCGGAAACTTCGCCTTCCGATCCGACGGAACCATCGTCATGTACGACTTTGGCTGTGTCAAATACCTACAGCCCGCCATTATCGAAGCTTACCGCGACACCATCGTCTGTGGACTACGCGAAGATTACGATGGCGTCGAAGATGGACTGCGCCGCTTGGGTGTCCGCGAGATCGAAGGCCCCCCCGTCGAATACGACTACTACAAAGAATGGCGTGATCTTTTCCTCACTCCCTTCATCCAAAAAGAACCCTTCGATTATGGCCGATCGACCCTCCACAACGAAGTCATCGCCCGTATCCCCGGCGTGATGAAGCGCCTTGCCTCCTTCAAACCTCCCGCCGAACTCACCTTCCTCGATCGCGCCATCGTCGGGCATTACGGAAACCTCCGCAAGATCCGCGCAAAAGGCCGATTCCTTGAGATCCTCCAACAATACATCGACACCATGCCTCCCGCCCCCGAAGAAGCCTAAACTTGGGCTGTTTTGTGGGGCTTTTTGTGGGGCTTTTTGTGGGGCTTTTTGTGGGGCTTTTTGTGGGGCTTTTTGTGGGGCTTTTTGTGGGGCTTTTTGTGGGGCTTTGTGTGGGGCTTTTTGTGAGACTTTTTGTGGGGCGCTGCCCCACGCCCCGCAAGGGACCAATGGCCCCTTGACCCCGTGTCGGCGGAAGATCGTAGGCTTTTCAAACGAACGGCGGCTCCGCTTGAAAAGGCGCGAACACGGGGGTTTGGGATGGAAAGGTGTGAAGAAGAAACGAAAAGAAAGAAGAGGGCAGCGAAGAGTTGAGACCCGATTCGAGGGTAGCGTAAAGTACCGAGTTTACGGCGGTGGGTGAGGTGAGTGCAACGTTGTGGGGGACCGTCTGGGGGTGGTGCGGTGGATCAGGGTGAGGTGTAGGTGCTTCTTGTATCGGATTATCGGGGGGGTTGGAGGGGGTGGTGACTGGGGCGAGTGGGACGGTGGATGAGATCAGGGGGGGACTGCACCTTTGCAACGGGCGGAGTATCGGGGGGTGTAGAGATGCGCGGCGAACACTCTCGGGCGCGGAGTTGTGCGCGGTGGGTGCTGCTGGCTCTCCTAAGTACCCGTCGCTTGGCCTTGTTTTCGCTTCGCTGCGAGGTCGTAGGTGAGGCGTCGGCGATGTGCAGCAAGGAGATGTTCTTGCGCAGCACGCTCATGTTCCTCCGCCATGTATGCACTCATTAGAAACCTGTCTCCTGCTTCTGCGTATCACACAGACATCAAAGGAGAAACCCGTGAGGGAACAACCGACTGCCGAAGCAGTCACACGTTGTCAGGAAGCCTACCGAGGGGGGGGTCTCAACTTCTTCACTTTTCAAAGAACAGGCTTCAAGGCTAAGCACACCCTACTCGGTAACGCAAGCCTCACGATGCCTTGACAGGAAAAAAAAAAGGGGGTATCTCCGCGCCGCATGAAGAAAAAGCGCAAGGATCGAACTTTCAAGGGAGGGATCACGATGGCGCAACAAAGGAAGGTCGCACGTTTGGTCTTGGAAGATGGTAGCGTCTGGAGGGGTTGGGGGTTTGGAGCCGAAGGAACCCAAGAAGGAGAGGTGGTCTTTAACACCAGTTTGACGGGGTATCAGGAGATCTTGACAGATCCGAGTTATGCGGGGCAGATCGTGTTGATGACAGCGCCACAGATCGGAAACACAGGGATGAACGAAGAAGACAACGAAGCAGGGCGCACGTATCTCGAAGGGTTTGTGGTGCGTGAGTTGAGCCCAAGCACGTCCAACTGGCGGGCGTCTTCGGATCTTTCGGACTGGTTAAAGGCGCGGGGCGTGATCGGGATTACGGGGGTGGACACACGGGCGATCACACGGCGTTTGCGCGAACGGGGCTCGTTGTGCGGCCTCCTGACCACCGATGAGATACAAACAGACGCGGGTCTTGTGGAGCGTGCGCGCCAAGTCAAAGGAACGGACGGCAAGGATCTTGTTTCGCAAGTGACCTGCAAAGCCCCCTATGTATGGGAAGATCGAACACAAAAGACGTGGGAGTTTACGCAATACTTTGGATCGATCGAGTGGGATAGTCGAGAAGATCGCCCTGCGTTGCATGTGGTGGTGATGGACTTTGGTGTCAAACGCAACATCCTTCGTCGGGTCGCGGCATGGAATTGTCGGATCACGGTGGTTCCTGCGCAAACAACGGCGGAAGCGATCTTGGGTTATCAGCCCGATGGGATCTTGTTGAGCAACGGCCCGGGCGATCCATCTGCGGTGACGTACGCGGTCGACACGATCCGCGAACTGCTTGGAAAAGTCCCGATCTTGGGGATCTGTATGGGGCATCAGCTTGTTTCATTGGCGATGGGGGCGCGTTCGTACAAGCTCAAGTTCGGGCATCACGGCGGCAATCACCCTGTCAAGTATCTGCCCGAAGGACGGGTCGAGATCAGCGCACAAAACCACAACTACGCGATCGATGCGGCCAGTTTGCCCAAAGAAGTGGAGCTGCTGTACGTCCATCTGCACGACCAATCGTGCGCGGGTATCCGCGATCCGCAGCGTTGTGTCATGGGCATCCAATACCATCCCGAAGCCGCTCCCGGTCCGCATGATGCCGATCCGCTGTTTCGCCAATTTATCCAGATGATGCTCCAACACAAAAAGACACGCCCAACGGCCTAGAACATCGGTTCCTTTGCAGGTAAAGAAGCAGCGTTGTTCAAGCAAGATTTTTCGGGCAAACCGATGCGTTGGCCCCACGGGAGCGAGAAGATGCCCAAACGAACCGATATCCATAAGATCCTTTTGATTGGTGCGGGTCCGATCGTGATCGGCCAAGCCGCCGAGTTTGATTATAGCGGAACCCAAGCCGCCAAAGCCCTCAAGCGCGAAGGCTACGAAGTGGTCCTCGTCAACAGCAATCCCGCCACGATCATGACCGATCCCGAGCTTGTGGATGCCACCTACATCGAGCCGATCACGACAGAGATCTTGGAGATGATCATCGCCAAAGAACGTCCTGATGCGCTGCTTCCGACGGTGGGAGGGCAGACAGGGCTCAATGCGTCGATGAAGCTTGCCGAAGCGGGTGTCCTCGAAAAATACGGCGTGCAGATGCTCGGTGCTTCGGTGCAAGCGGTACGCTTGGCCGAAGATCGCAAGCTGTTTCAGGAAAAGATGCTGGAGGTGGGGCTTTCGGTTCCACGCGGTCGGATGGCAAACAACGTCGAAGAAGGCATCGAGATCGCACGAGAGATCGGAAGTTTTCCGTTGTTGCTGCGGCCTTCGTTTACACTTGGCGGAAGTGGCGGCGGGATCGTCTACAACGAAGAAGAGTTTGCAGAGCGCCTCGCGTTTGGTTTGCGCGAAAGTCCAACGCACAGCGTGCTTGTCGAAGAAAGCATCCTCGGTTGGAAAGAGTACGAGTTGGAGGTGATGCGAGACCGCGCCAACAACTTTGTGGTGGTGTGTACCATCGAAAACATCGATCCGATGGGCATCCACACAGGGGACTCCGTCACCGTGGCTCCGTCGATGACGCTGACGGATCGGGAGTTTCAGATGATGCGCGATCAGGCCCGCGTGGTGATGCACGCGATCGGGGTGGAGACGGGCGGTTCCAACGTCCAATTCGCGGTCGATCCACAGACGGGCAGGGTGATCGTCATCGAGATGAATCCGCGTGTCAGTCGTTCAAGCGCCCTTGCAAGCAAAGCAACGGGTTTTCCGATCGCCAAGATCGCCGCACTACTCGCAGTGGGCTACACCCTCGACGAGATCAAAAACGATATCACCCAAACCACCGTCGCTTCCTTTGAGCCAAGCATCGACTACGTCGTCACCAAGCTGCCGCGATGGGCCTTTGAGAAATTCCCGGGCGTCGATCCCACGCTCGGAACACAGATGAAATCTGTCGGAGAGGCGATGTCCATCGGTCGCACCTTCAAAGAATCCTTTCTCAAAGGCTTGCAGTCGTTGGAGTTGTCTCGCGCCCCCTTCCCAACGCCTGAAAATGCCCTGTGGGACAGGCGGATCGAAAGCCTTGCGAGAGGCCGCGCCGAGCGGATGTGGACGCTTTGGGAGGCTTTTCGTGCAGGCCATTCGGTCGAAGAGATCAACCGTGTGACGCACATCGACCCGTGGTTTTTGGTGCAGTTTGAGCAGATCGTGGCGCTAGAGTCCGAAACAGCAGCGTATCACGACGCCAAAGACCTGCCGCCCGCTTTGCTTCACCAACTCAAGCAAAGCGGGTTTGGCGACGAGCATATCGCATGGCTGTTGATGCAGCCCGTCTGGCCGCCCCGTCCGATCCCCGTCGAAGAACGCTTGGCTCGCATCATGGAAAAGAAACATCTCCCAAGCGCCCAATCCATCGGCAAGATCCGTCAGATGCGCAAACAACAGGGCATCCAGCCGACGTATCAGATGGTGGATACTTGCGCGGCAGAGTTTGCGGCCCATACGCCTTACTTGTACAGCTCTTACGAAACGGAGAGCGAGGCCCCGCCCTCCAGCCGCGAAAAAGTGATCATCCTTGGAGGCGGTCCCAACCGCATCGGCCAAGGGATCGAGTTCGATTACTGCTGTGTCCACGCAGTCCAAGCCGTCCGAAAGCGCGGATACGAGGCCGTAATGATCAACTGCAATCCCGAGACTGTCAGTACCGATTATGACACTTCGGATCGGCTGTACTTTGAGCCGTTGACGGTCGAACACGTCCTCAACATCGTCGAGCGCGAACAACCGCTCAAAGGCGTGATCGCCCAATTTGGCGGGCAAACCCCACTCAACTTGATCCATGATCTCCATGCCAACGGCGTCCCCATCCTTGGATCTTCTCCCGACACCATCGATCGGGCTGAAGATCGCGGGCGCTTTGGCGACCTGCTGCGCGAACTCGATATCCCAAGCCCCGCCTTCGGGATCGCCAAGTCTCGCGAAGATGCCCATGTGATCGCCCGTTCGGTTGGTTATCCTGTGTTGGTGCGGCCCTCTTACGTCCTTGGTGGGCGGGCGATGGTGATCGTTTATGACGAAAGCACCCTCGATGGCTACGTTGCCACCGCCCTTGCAGCCTCCCCCAACCAAACCTTGTTGATCGATCATTACCTCGAAGATTCTTTTGAGGTCGATGTGGACGCGCTTTGCGATGGCGAACAAGTCGTGATCTGCGGCGTGATGCAGCACATCGAAGAAGCCGGCATCCACAGCGGCGACTCTGCCTGTGTTCTTCCGCCCTTCAAGATCTCCGCCTATCATCTCGCCTATATCCAAGAATACACCGAGCTTTTGGGGCGTTCACTCGGCGTGATCGGCTTGATGAATATCCAATACGCCATCAAAGAAGATCGCGTCTATGTCCTTGAAGTGAACCCCCGCGCAAGTCGCACCATCCCGTTTGTAAGCAAAGCCAAAGGGGTCCCCTTTGCCCGAATCGCCACCTACACCATGCTCGACCGCACCTTGCGCCAAATGAATCTCTCCGAAGAACCCGCCATGCGCGGATTCTTTGTCAAAGAAGCTGTCCTGCCCTTCAAAAAGTTTGAAGGCGTGGATGCTCGCCTCGGCCCCGAGATGCGCAGTACCGGCGAAGTCATGGGCTTTGCCGACTCCTTTGGGCATGCCTTTGCAAAAGCCCAAGCTGCTGCAGGAGATCCCCTGCCCGCCAAAGGCAGCGTCTTTGTCAGCGTCAACGATTACGACAAGTCCGCTGCACTCAAGATCGCCCGCGACCTTCACCGAATGGGTTTTCCAATCCTCGCAACACGCGGAACTGCCGAATACTTCGAGCGAAACAACTTACCTGTTGAACGCATCAACAAAGTTCGTCAAGGTAGCCCCCACATCGTCGAACTGATCAAGGCCGGCAAAGTCGCCTTGATCCTCAACACTCCCCTTGGACAAGTCGCTTACGAAGAAGGCGCACAGATCCGCACCACCGCTGTGCGTTATGGGATCCCTCTGCTCACCACCCTCAGCGCAGGGCAAGCCGCCGTCCAAGGTATCCAAGCCCTCCGCGCCAAACAACTTAGCGTCCGCTCCCTCCAAGAACACTACCGCCAAATCCCCACCCTCCAACAGTACAAATTCGATCAAAATCCCTAACGATACCCTGCTCGGTGCCGCTTGTTGGCCTTGCGCTTGGGGAATAAAGTGAGCATCCAAGAAATCGATAACAGAGATGTTCGATCCACCAAAAAGCACAGCAAAGAAACCCGGATCATCGCGAAAGAAGGATCGTTGTGCTCAAGTGAAGAATGTGGAGGGAACGGATGGGTTTGCAGCGAGAGATATCGCGTTGGTTGGAGATCCTTGATCGCCGAAAGCAGCGACGGGCATCGGCAGCCCCAAAAGAAGGGGAGACGATGGATGTGCGTTGGGGGGGCCTGCGCTGGTGGTTCTTGCCGGTATTTGTGGTGTGTGTGGGGAGTTGGGCGGCGTGGGTGTTATGGAAGACCACGAAGATGGCCGATTCGCCTTATGGGATGGTGATCTTGGATGCGCCCTTGCCTTCTGCCTTGCGAACACAGCCTTGGTTTGGGCAAGATCGACGTTATTTCGTTCTTCAACCACAAACCGATCCTGCGCAAGTGGTGTTGTCGAGACCCGGGCGAGGGGTGCGAGCCTATCGCGGGCAAGAAGGCGTGCCGCTGTTTGGAGTGCAAACACCGCTGACAGAGCTGTTTCTCCCGCCTTGCGATGCACCGCCCGAGGCGGATGCAACGTACTTTTACACAGGCGACGGGATGATCTTGTGGGCGTGCCTCCAAGATCACGAACGCATCGGGTTGTACCGCGTGGGTTGGCGTTTTTCCGAAGCGGCATGGCGCAAAGGCCGCAGCCTCGGATACAGCGCAGACAATGCGATCGTGATGGGGGGGGCGATGTTGCCATTGCACAGCGCGACCTTGCGTCTTCAAGGAAACGAGATGCAGCTCCGCCCCCAAGGAACGTGCCTTTCCCTTCCTCTCCACACAACGCCCTCCGAAGATATCCTCACCCCTCAAGCTCCCCCCAAAGATGCCGATGGAGCCGCCGCACAAGTCCCCCCCAAAGATGCCGATGGAGCCGCCACACAAGTCCCCGCCGAAGGCGCAGCGCAAGAAACAACGCCATGCGACAAAAGCGCCCGAACGATCGCCGCAGGCGTGTTGTTTCGTTTGCATAGTCCGAGGTTTCCGCATCGTGCGGTGACATTCCGATGGCAGCGCGCTTTACAGCCGAACGAAGGGATCGATCTGTGGCTTCATCCTGCGCTTGGTGAAGGGACAAGCATCCGTGTCCTTTCGATCGAAGGGCTACGACTGGCGCGTCAGCGGGGCTTCTTGGTGGGGCGAGCCGATCTGTACTTTCGGGATATCTTGCCTGACGCGACGCGCACCCGTGACTTGGAAGAAGTCGTGCATCAGATGGTTTTGTCAGGCGCATTGCATTACCTCGAAGGCGAGGACTTGCGAAAACGCTTAGAACATCCGCCCTTTGCACCTGCGCCCTTGGATACTTGGATCGCTGGTGCGCTCCAAGATCAACAACGGCGGTTGTTTTCCCCGCTCCAAGAAGATCCGTTTCTTCGCAATCGCCTTGCGATGGTCAACCAAGCCCTTGCACGAGGAGATAAAACTCGCGCCCGCGCCTTGTTCCGTCTCCAGCGCCGCAACGATATGCAAAAAAGCGAACTGTTGGGCCTTGGCATCGGAAGCATCATGCTCCAATCTCCGCGCCGCAACCTGCTTTCTCCACGACAACAACGACGCTCCACACAGCCCGATCTTCGGCTGCAAACCACGCTCACCACCCGCCGCACTCCACGCCCTTTTTTGATCGAAGTCCTCCCCGAGCCCCTGACTTCGCCCCCGCGCATCTTGTACCTTCACAACGAACAAACCGAAGTGATCGTCTTGGATATCTTGCCCAAAGAAGCCAAAAAACGCCGCCTGTCCGAAGTGTTGGCAGTCGCAAATGGCCGCGCCCTGATCTGGCACAACGACCAATGGCTCCAAAGCCCCGACCCCTTCTTTGCCACCGCCGATGCCCTCCAAGAACAACCCTCCGCCCTTTCCACAACATCCGATCCATCGAAGTCTTCCACAACATCCGATCCATCGAAGTCTTCCACAACATCCGATCCATCGAAGTCTTCCACAACATCCGATCCATCGAAGTCTTCCACAACATCTGATCCATCGAAGTCTTCCACAACATCCGATCCATCGAAGTCTTCCACCAATACATCCACTCAAGGCTCAGAAGGTTCGGAGCCATCGCGGTTTTTATATCGCGTCACGGGGCGTTGGTGGCAACGAGAACCTGGGCGTCAACGCAGCAGCACGTGGTGGCCGCTACAGGCGATTGCGCGGCAACTGGCGGCATCGAATGCAGAAGAGGCGTTGGCCCGCCAGATCCTTGAAGCCAACCGCGCCCAAGTGCAGACGCGCCCGCATTGCGGGAACCAGAGCGTGCGCCAAGGCAAGCGTTGGGTGCATCGCCCGGGATGTTGGGAAAAGACGACGCTGTTTGCGCAGGATGCGATGTTGGTGATCCCTTGTGGAGCCTTGCTGCGGGAGGCATTGCGCAAGCAACGATGCCGCGCAGGGCAACCGACGGTGACGTTGGATCGCAGTGGGCGCCCGTTGTTGCCACCGATCACTTCGTACAACACGTCTTATCATGGCATCGTGATATCGAAAACAACGGACGTATCAGGGACAGATCGCTATTTTCTTGTGCCGCTCAAAGAAAGCCAGACCGTTCAGCGCAACCACTACGATCTCACGGCGCAAAAGCGTTATCCGCTGCGGGATGGGGATCTTTTGTTGCTTGGCAAGCGGCAGATCCGTTTTTCTGCGCCACCGATCAGCGTCGCGTATTCGCGCTTTCAAGGGGATCGGATCGTTCCCGTGTATCCACATGGGCCGTTGTACGGGCATGTGATCGCAGGGAGCGTGGGGGGGCCGTATCGCAACCACCCCGCCGATCTGCGTACACAGCTTCCTCCGCCCCCACCCGCCTCAGCCAATGGCGCGCTTGTTCACGATGGGCCGCGCAAGATCGCGCTCACGCTGGATCCTGACCTGCAACAGATCGCGTTTCGCGTGGGACTACAGCATTTTTCTCGCCTTGATTCCGCCGCCTTTCAACAGCGCTTTCGCCGCCGTTTTTTCCGCAACCCTGACAAGCCCCACGCAGGCGCGATCTTGTTGCTTGAACGCAAGCAAGGGCAAGTCCTGACTGCCTTAACTTTTCCAGCCCTCGATCCCAATCCCCCCGCTCAAACCGAGGCACTCCAAGATCAAAGCGAACGGGCCATCCGCTATTTTTATGGTCAGATCCTTGATGCGCACGATCTAACGCGGCCCTTGCTTGCTTACCGACAAGGTGCGCTACCGCCCGATCCACCGTCCGCAACAAGACGCACCCAAAAGCCTCCCCTGATCCCTTCGCTGCTTGAGGCCCTTGCATGGGAGCGCGAAGAAGAACAGCGCGGGATCCGACCGATGGATCGGAGTGGTTGGTTAACGGAGCGTGCGATCTACGGCTCGCTGACGCCGGGTTCGACAGCCAAGATCGTGACGGCTGTGGCGTATGCTCGTTTTCTTCGACAACAAGGACAACCCGTCCGCTTTCCAAAGCACCAATGCGCGGGAGGGATGATGTTTCAATTGCAACGCCGCATCGGGGATAAGCAAACAGCGTGGCGAGATTCATCGATCCACTTTCGCTGCCACAAACGCGGCGGACACGGACACATCGATCTGCAAACCGCGATGGCGTCCTCTTGCAACGTCTACTTTGCCAAGCTGGCGTTGGCGATGGTCGGGATCCCTGAAAAGCAACTGGATCGGCCCGCTGCTTCGGTGCGTTGGCATTCAAGCCGAAACAGCGGAACGGGCCGTTATGAGGTCTTTCGCTTTCCGACCGACAGCATCGCACAGCACGTCGATGACCCCAAACACCACGCTCTTTGGGAAACTGCCGCGATGTTCGGCTTCTCGATGCGCTACACCTACCAACACGCCCCCAAACAGATCAGCCATTACACCGATCTGCTCTTCACCCCTCGCTACGGGCCTTGGAAGCGCCCTCCCACCGATCTCAAACCTGCGCAACAGCAGCAGATCGCACAACAGCTTTTGCACGAACGGATCGTCCAACAACATCCGCTCGGACACTTCGGCATCGGGCGCAGCTTTGCCTTCGCCGCCGCTTATCCTGCTTGGCAACAATGGAGCCGACAAGCCCGCGAACCCCGCTATCAAAAGAAAACTTCGCCACAAGCCACCTTTGGCTCGTTTGCGGCTTCTTTGCGCGGGATGGCCTACGTCGGCTTCGGCCAAAACCTAACGATATCTCCGTTGGTGATCACCCAAAGTCTCGCTGCGGTCGCCAACGGCGGTTGGCTCCCTGCGCCCCAGATCTGGCTTGGCGATTGGCAACACAACACACCTCCCCCCCAACCTCAAGCCCGCAAACCCACCGACCCTGTTCGTGTGCTTTCCGCTCCCGATGCTGCGGTACTACGCGAAGCCCTTGCTGCCGTGACGGCTCGCGGTACAGCCGCACAGCCGTTTGCCCGCCTCAATCGCCGATGCCTCGCCGCCTATGGACTCCGTATCATCGGTAAAACCGGCACCGCCGAAGCCCTTAGCGCTCGCGCTCGCAAACATCTGCTTCAACAAGTCATCGCCACCCGCCACACCCACAAAGGCTCCCACGCTGCCTTCCTTAAAGACACAGGCTGCCACCAACGCTCCTCGTGGCGCTACAACTATCCCGAAGAAGCCGTCGCGGACTCTCTCTTCGTTGGTGCATTCGTCCCCACCGAAACCCCCGCCACCCAAGCCCTGCCCTCCCCTCTTCCTTTTCCGCTCCAAGATCTCACCTTTGCCTTTGTCGTCAAACACGGCTACCACCCCGAAGGCGCTCCCTGCCGCAAAGCAGGCCAAGATATCGACCGCTCCGAAGCACGCTATCTCGCTTACGATACCTTGCTCGCCATCCTCCAAAGCCTCGGTCTTTGCTTGACAATGTGATCACCGACAGAATCAGCGATCTCCGAAAGAAGTGTACACAAAGGGTAGGTGCGATCCGCTGTAGACGCCCTGTGGTTGGGCAGCCACAGGGGGCTGCCCCTACGTTTTTCGATCGCACAGAGATCATATGAGCGATCCTAGCGGCACTCCCAATGGATCACGCGGCCGTCGCCTCCGCCGGAGTAGAGGGACTTTCCATCAGGACTCCATACCAACGCGTTCACGCCCTCGGTGTGTCCGCCTTGATCCCATCCAAGGACTGTCGGCGGATCGATCGAAGAGACCTTCCAGATGCGGATATCTTTGTCATCTCCGCCCGAAGCAAGGAGATGACCTTCGGGATGAAAGACGAGACTGCGGATGATCGAGGTGTGACCGACTCCCGCTCCAACAGGAAGGGTTTTCAAAAGATTGAAGTTGTTGCGAACATCCCAGATCTTGATGGTGTGGGCGGTGAGGTTGGTTCCAGCGGTTGCGAGCCAATTCCCGTCGCGACTCCACGCGACCGCATTCACCACGCCACCGTGGGGATTGCTGTCGTTGCCATCTTTGAGGGTGATGGTCGAAAAGCTGAAATCTCCGAGATCTCGGATGCGGATGGTGCCGTCGTCGCTGACGGACGCAAACTTGTATCCGTCAGGAGCAAAGGCCAATCCGTTGACAGCAGCACCTGTGTGTTCCGTCCATTGGTTATCGCGACCCCAACCTTGGGAGGTAAAATAATACCATGCGTTGATCACCCCCGAGGTATCCGCAGACAAAAGATGAGGGAGTCCAGTGTGCGGACTCCACGCAACAGCGGAGATCGGGGCTGCGTGAGGGTTGGTGGTGGATGCGCTCTGTTGCGTGCCAAAGCTCGGGCCTTGGACGGAGGCGACTTTCCGATCGGTGGTTCCGTAAAGAAGCAACAAAGAATTGGGTGTTTTGGGAGAAGGATGAAGGCTGGGGTAGACAGAGAAGGTAGACAGAGCAGAAAGAGAAGAGATCGAGGATTTGACGGACGCAAGATCTTGAGGGGGACCAGCGCGATGGAGAGCGCCGTTGGCAGTCCACCAGACGAGGAAATCTTGGTTGGCGGTCATACCCAAGCCTTTGACGGGGTTGGACTTGGAGTAGAAGGCATTTTGGGATTTGAGAGCAAATTGATCGCAGAGGTTGGGGCAAGAAAAGTAGAGATAAGCGGGGTTCCCTTGGCTGGCTGTGATCAATTCATCTTTGGTGGGATTCCATGCAAAGTGCCAAAACGCATAGGCATCGGAATAAAGGATCGAGACCACCTCGTAGTCTTTGGTTTCCCAGATCCTGAGGTTGACGGAAGGGAAGGCATCGATGGCCGCAAGGAGCCTTCCATCGCGGTTATAGGCAAGTTGCGTGACCTTTGCGATAGTTTGTTGGCGTGGGTCTTTGGGGGGATCGCTCAGTTTGCCAAGCGAGTAGATCACGATCTGCGAATGGTTCTGGGCTGCCGATCCGCAGGCGATCGCGATCTCGTCTTTGGCGGGGTGAATCGCCAGCGCGTAGATGAGTTTGGAGACGGATGTGGACTGGGTTTGTTTGCCATCGCTCATCCCCCACACACGGATACGACCGTCGATGCTTGTGGAGACGAGCTGTCGGCTTGTGCGATCAAAAGCGAGACCACTGATACTTGTTGCTTTTGCTGCGAGATCAAAAAGCACGAACCGTTCTGCGCCCGTTTTCGCGTCCCACACGCGGATCTTGTATTCGTCAGAGGCGCCGCCCGCCGAAGCCAAGAGCTTCCCATCGGGCGACCACGCCAAGCGCTCGATCCCTCCTTTGTGAGCGTAGCCTTGGTTGGTTTGCTTGAGGAAAAGCAGAGGCTGATAACTGCGCGTGCTCAAAAGCAAGATGCTTTCGTCTTGCATCGCAAGGGCGATCTCCGCCCCCACAGGATTCCATGAAAGCAACGGAGTGGCTGCGATGCCCAGATTGTTTAGTATCGGGAAGGGGGTAGAGTTTCCGACAAAAAAGAAGCGTAGTACACGCTTCGAATCGACCGAAGCAAACTGCAGCCCATCCCAACGAAAGGCGAAACGAACGTCAGCGTTGGCATCCATCGAACCGACAGAAAGAGCATCATCGCGTGTGGTTGGAATGCACTTGCGGCACAGATCCGATCCATCGGGTGCGTTATCGATTTTTCCGTCGCAATCGTTGTCACGGCCATCGCAGGTTCGTTCCACACCTTCGTACACAGCGCCAAAGCTTGGGGTTCCTGCACATCCCACAAATGTCCCGCCCACGCAAGATTCGATGCTTCCCGCACAAACGCCTTGTTGCTGCGCACACGGGCGAGTCAATTTGTCAATTTGCCCATCGCAATCGTCATCGAGGCCGTTGCAGATCTCGGTTTGGGGTGTGACTTCGCCCATGCAAGCGCCCCAGATACCGTTGGTGGTGCAGGTCGCCTTACCTACTTTACAGGGGCTAACATCGCGGGTATTGGAAGGGCCGCTATAGCATTCTTTTTGTTCGCCGGGCTTGCAACAAGCTTGCCCATTCGTGCAGGCGCACACGCTATTTTTGCAGATCTCTCCCGCAATACAGGCCTTTCCACAAGCGCCACAATGCTTGCTATCCGATACAGTATCCACGCAAGTCCCCGCGCAGTCGGTCTCGCCTTGGGTGCAACCACACCCAACGTTGGGGGCCAGACCGCAGGTTTCGTCTTGCGGCGTGCTACAGTCGTCTTTTTTTGCGGGCAGGACTTGGTTGAGGCAGGCGCTGTCCCACCGGTTGTTTTTGCAAGATTGGACGCCTGCTTTGCATCGACCGTTGGCCAACGTGCCGACGGGTCCGATATAACAAGCGCGGGTGTCGCCATCAGCACACAAACAGCCGTTGGGAGTGTCGTCCACTTTGCCATTGCAATCGTTGTCTCTTCCGTCGCAAACCTCGATAGATGGGAGGATTTGATCGCGACAGGTGCCCCATCGATTTTGATCGGTACACACCTGCACGCCCGCTCGGCACTCTGCCACGCCCAAGGACGCGGCGTGTCCAGCAAAACAGGGCCGCTCTTTGCCTTTGTCTAGGCATTGACACGTCGCGATCCCCCCTTCGACGTTGTCGATCTGACCGTCGCAATCGTTGTCTGCGAGATCACAGATCTCGAGGGTAGGGAGTTGTTCACCCAAGCAGGTAGACCACAGACCAAAGACTTCGCAGATCTGGATGCCCGCTTTGCAAGAGCCTTGGCAGGTATAGGTTCCCCCCGCAGCCTCACGTTTGCAGCCCTTTTCGCCCGAATAACACGGGCGTTTGATCCCGGGAGAACATTGGCGCACGTTGCAAAAGCCGTCCATATCACAATAGATGTTTGGGGCAGATCCTGCACAGTCCACGTCAGATTCGCAGACACGACGGTCCTTTCCGAAGCAGCCACTCCCCCCAAACCACGAAACAAACAGCACAAACAACAACACACAACCCATCCATCGACGATGCATGATCCGCCCTCAACCTTCTTGGAGCAACAACTCGCACGATATCTTTGACAGCCGCAAGAAGATAGAAAAGAGCAAGGCGGCTCGCAAGAGGCAATCAAGAGAGAGAGTGTGTTTTTCGCGAGACGCGGGTGATGCGCAACCACAGCGTCGCATGTGCGCCCCCTTCGGGGCGGTTGTTTAACGAAAAATCCCCGCCATGCAAGAAGCTGACTTGTCGGACAAAAGGCAGTCCAAGGCCCGTACCTTTTTTACCTGTGTCGGGATGTTCGAGAGAGTAAAAGCGATCCATCACGCGGGGCAGCGCATACTCGGGGATACCGGGACCTGTGTCCGTCACATGGAAGGCGACTTGTCCATCGGGCGAGGACTCAGCGGTAAGGTGGATGGTGCCGTGGGCAGGTGTAAAGTGCAAGGCATTTTGGACGAGGTTGGCGAGGGCTTGGGCGATCAAGAAACGGTCCCCAAAGATCGGGGTGGGGGTGTCTTTGTGGATCGTGCGATCGAGCGTGATGCAACGTTTTTGGGCCTGAGGCAAGAAACGTTCGGAGATCTCGGCAAAAAGCTCTTCGAGGTCGATGGGTTCGTCTTTTTCGAGCGTGTCGCGTTGTTCGAGAGCAACGAGATCCAAGAGACGTTGGACGATATCGTGTAGGCGTCGCGTTTGATCGCTGATGTTGTTGAGAAAGTGGCGGCGCGTCTGTGCGGGCATATCTTCATCTTCGAGAAGCTCTGCGGCCCCTTGTATCGCGGATATCGGCGACTTGAGTTCGTGCGTGAGTTGGGTGACGAAGCGTTCGAGGTCTTGGCGTTCGATCAGGGCATTTTTCATCTCGACGAAGGCTTGAGTGAGTTCGCCGATCTCGTCATGCCCAACAGGGGGAGGCTCGACGCGACGGCCTTTGGTGATATCGCGTGCGTATTGAGTGAGCCGAAAGATCGGAAACAGCATCGCTTGGGTCAACAGCCATGTAGACAAAAAGACGATCACCCCACCGATCAACACTCCCCGAAACACCTTGGTTTGCGCACGTCGCGCCCATCCCACCAACGAGCTTTTCGAACGGCACACCGTCAAGGCCCCAAAGATCCGATCTTCGCGCATCAGTGGAAAAGCCACAAACATCGCGTCCACCTGCCGCCCTTGTTCATCCACAAAATAGCTCGACGAACGCGCCCCATACTGGCCACGCAACGCACGAAACACATCATTCCAACGGCTATAATCCTTTCCCACCTCCGAAGGCAGCGTCGAATCGTAGCGCACAACGCCCTTGGTATCGGTCAAATAAACTCGTGTGTCTAGCTGTTTCTTTTCCCATTCGTAGATCCGCGCACGCAACGCCCCTTGACGCAAACGCTCGATCACTCCCGCAAGATCGCTACCATTGAAACCTTCGGGGCCTTTGCTCTTGGGGATATCGCGCTCCACGATCCGCGCCAACGTATAAGCATGCTCCACCATCCCATCTTCCATGATCCGCAAAAATTGTGGTCGGATGTTCTCAAACAGCCAATCATAGGCCGCATAACCACACCCCAAACACAACAACATCAACCCCAACAACACCTTGATCCGCAACCCCATCCACGATTCTCCCCATCCATCCGCAATCTTCTTGATGCAAACTCCTGCCCACCACGCTACAGTTCGAGCGCATAACCCACACCGCGCACCGTTCGGATCGGGTCGTCTTCGTCGCGGATCGCACGCATCTTTTTGCGGATGCTCTTGATGTGCGCATCCACTGTCCGATCCATCGTCATCTCAGGCTCTTCCCAAGCCCGTGACAAGATCTCTTCGCGTGAAAAAACTTTGCCGGGTCGCCCCAAAAACAACGACAACAAACGGTACTCGTAGCGCGAAAGGTCCAAAGCTTCGCCATAATAGGAGATGCGCATCTTCTCTTTGTCTTCGACAAACGGGCCGATCGCTTGGGGAGGTTCTTCGGAGGCATCGCTTTCGCTGTGAGGCCCACCCACGCGCCGAAGAATCGAGCGGATACGCGCCACCACTTCACGCGGCGAAAACGGCTTGGTCACATAATCGTCCCCCCCAAGCTCCAACCCGATGATCCGATCGACTTCTTCCGCTCGCGCACTCAAAAACAAGATCGGCACTTGGCTTTCTGCACGGATCTCTCGGCAAAGATCCAAACCGTTGCAATCTGGTAAGCCGATATCCAACACCACCAAAGAAGGCCGATGCCCTCGAAACCACGCCAGCCCTTCGGCTCCTGTCATCGACCAATGCGTGCCAAAGCCTTCCCGACCCAACGCATACAACAGCGTTTCCGCAATCGGTCGCTCATCTTCGATCATCAAGATCGTTTCTTTGCTCATGATTTTTCCTCGCCGGTGCGCCAAAACAAAGACACACAAGGCCGCTACAGTTCGGTCAGTCGCAGCACATAGTAAGCAAAAGGCGTTTGCCCAGTCGGGCATGTTGAGCCACGCCAGTTGAAGCGATTGATCGAAGCCGCCCGATAGCGGTGCTTTTGATCGTCTCGCACTTCCGTCACTTGGCCCGGGGAAAGACGAAACGATTGGCTCGATGTCTCCAACAACAGATCCCGATACACTTTGGTTCCACAAGTATCCAACTGCGTTCCAGCTTCGGTGGTGGTGTCTTCTTTGATCTGAAACTGCCCAAAACGCTCGTCCTTGAGCAAGGTGCCTCCCGCACCGCTCGTCACCGTAAACAACAGCGAACCGTCTTTGTGTGTGATCAACATCGCGTACCCTTGGCCGAGTTTGTCTGCTTCAAGATACAACAGCCTGATCGGCGTGGCTTGCGTCAACGGAGCATTGTCATCCCCGGGAAGCCGATAATACAGGTCGTGCCGCGCTCCTGTCGTGTCCAAGATACCGATGCGCTGGTTAAAACGGCAAGCCGTACAACCCGACACAGGATCTTCCCCCGGACTCACCACTGCCAACGAATCGATCGCCCCTTCGATCTCCCAACGACACGGGACATTGGGGGTCGCCTCCGAGCATCCTGCCGCTTTTTGCGCCGTCACCAAACGAAAGATCGCCTCCGACAACGGTACGATCGGCTTTCCACAACCCCACACACACCACAAGATCACACAGCCCCACAACCACCACACACCTCGATTCACTCGGTGCGCTCGCTCCCTTCGTCTATCCTCCATCCTTCAATCCTTTCTTCTTCACATACGACCCGTACACACACCGCACAACGCTTCGTCACCTGCGCCAAACTCGGGCCCATCGTCGCCCAAAAACAGCCTCCACACAAGGGCCTTGATCGACCGCCATCCGCGTACGCAACTGCCGCTTCGTTGCACTTCTTCTTGCCCTTGTTTTGCCACTCCGCTACCATCCCCTTGTTTTCTTGTGCATCGCGTTTGAGTATATTTTTGCCCACAACGTTTGTCCGATCCGTGGCAGGTGCGGGCAGCTTGTGCAAGCGCCAACAGGTCGAGTCTGTTTTTGCCCACAACTTTTGTCCGATCCGTGACGAAAATGGGCCACCAGCTTTGAGCAAACAGGAACCGAAGCCCATGCAACGTACCATCCCCCCCCCACCCAAAGCACAAGGGTCGATCTTGCTCGAAGACCCTTTCTTGGGCATGGAGATCGGTGCGCTGCGCATCATCGAATTGATCGGAGAAGGCGGATTTGGGGCCGTTTACAAAGCACTCAACCTCCACACTCAAACCCACCAAGCCATCAAGATCCTCCGCGTCAACCGCAATGCCCACCTCAAACAAGCCATCCACGAACGCTTTCAACGCGAAGCGCATATCCTTCAACAACTCGATCACCCCTACATCGTACGCAGCGGTGAGTTCGGCCAGATCGCCGATGGCGTGTTTTACCTCGTCATGGAATACCTACAAGGCGAATCCCTTCACGAACGACGCTTGCGCCTCCAACAAATCCCACCCACCGACCTTTTGCGCTGGCTGCCCCAACTCGGTTCAGCCCTTCAATACATCCACCAACGCGAGATCATCCACCGCGATCTCAAACCCGAAAACCTCTTCCTTCACCGCGCCCACCCCCACAGCGAAGAAGTCCTCAAGCTCCTTGACTTCGGTATCGCCAGCGCTGCTGCCGAAAGCTCCATCACCCAAACAGGAAAAGCCTTCGGCAGCCCGTTGTATATGTCCCCCGAACAAGTCAAAGGCGAAGGCAAACGCGCCACTCCCCAAACCGATATCTATTCCCTTGGCGTCATCCTTTTTGAAGCTCTCACAGGCGTCCCCCCCTGTCAAGGCGAAGGCCCCGCCCTCATGTTCGCCCACCTCATGACCCCACCCCCCCGCCTCTCGCACATCTGCCCCAACATCCCTTGGAACGCTCCGATCGAACAAACCCTCCAACGCGCACTCGCCAAAGAACCCGAAGAACGCTGGCCCACGATCCAAGCCATGCTTCAACCACTCCTACAAGGACTCCAACAACTCGCCCTCGAACTCTCAAACAAAACCTCAGGGGATCTCTCTCGCCTCACCGCCCCTCAGCGCGGCACCTCCGCTTTTGCACAATCCCCCCCGCTTTCGCGCTCTCCCGATCTGCTCCACCAAGACGACGACGATCACCACCAAACCGCCGCCATGACGCCCCCTGCGCTCGCTCACCTTTCCATCCTCTCCGATCCCTTCGCCCAAGAAGAAGCCACCCTCGCCAAACCCAGTTCGCGCATCGGCTCTTTCGACCAGCTACCCGCAACCCAACAACTCACCTCCACACAAGAAGAGATCGAAGTCGCTTTCATCGAGCAAGACGAGATCCTCGACCTCGACACCGCTCACGCCGATCTCGATCTGCCCTCTTTCCGCGCACCCATGACGCCCCTCCCTCGCCATACCACGATCCCTTCTCCCCCCGTCCCGCCCCCTGCCCCACCGCTCAAGTCTCCCCATCTTCCGCTGTCTTCGGCCTCCCCTCACATCCCGCCGCCTCCTCCTCCCTCTCGGCCTCTCACTCCTGCTCCCCCTTCTTTTGGGCACGCTTCGCTGTCCTCTTCGGCTTCGCCTCCTCAAACCCAAGCGGCCTCCTCCCCTTCGCCGCTTTCTTCCCATCCACCGCTTCCCTTCACACAAACAACGTCCACGCAACAAGCCACCACGCAAGCTCTTTCTGCGATCGCACCTTCACGTTCCACCGCACTCCCTTGGTTGTTGCTGATCTTGGGATTCGTTCTTTTGCTCTTTGGCCTTGTTCGCTTGCTGTTCAACGACGAGATCCACCGCGCCGAACAAGTCTTACCCCACGAACAAGCCTTCCCTTCAAAATCCACACAGACCCAACCTCCCGCACCACACTCGCAAACTTCCCCCTTTTCTCCCGATGGACGGCCTTCTTCACAAAACCCAAACCCACACACCGTTCCGTCCACTTCGCAAAAACGCCACCCCGCGCAGCATCCATCGCACACTCCCCCCTTTGATCCCAAACATCACCGCAAACAGCCTTCCCTCAAACGCTTCGGAAAACAAAGACCGCTTCTAAAGAAAAAGAAGAAAAAAACCACATCACCCCAACACCGCAAAAAAGACCCCCGTGGCCTGTTTGAATTTGAACCCGAACTTTCACCTTAAAAGCGAAAGCGAGACACGATGCACCGACACCCCAAGATGCTTTGGTGGATCTGGTTTTTTTTCTGTGGCGTCTCTGTGATGTGTTCGACCTCTGCGCCTTTACGCGCAAACCAAGCCTCTCTTGAAAGCCTCTATCAAAACGGAAAACGCTTGGTTGTCCAAAAAGAATACAACGAAGCGTTGCGCGTCTTTGGGCGTGTTTTGGTGTTGATGCAAAAGCAAGAACAGGCACAAACGACGGCCAAACAACGCGAACACTGGCGGCAACAACGTGCGCGCTTGTTGTATGTGATCGGTCGCACCAGCGAATATGCCTCTTTGTGGGCCGATGCCTACCGCGCTTATCGCGGTAGCGAGTCGCTCAAACCCAGCGACGCCATGCGCAATGCCATCCGCAAGCGCATCCAAGCCCTTCTCTCCCACATACCCGCCACCCTCACGCTCCACACAGAGCCCGAACAAGCCGAGATCGAATTGATCGATGCCCAAGGTCGGGTCCATCAAGGAAAAAGCCCCCTCAAACTCACACTCCCCCCCGGCTCCACCACCTTCTCTATCCAACAAAAAGGCTACGAGACCAGAAAACGTCGTCTCTCCCTCGACCCCCTCCAACACACGCAACTTTTTCTCGAATTGCTTCCCCTTCAAACAGCGCAACAGTCGAACGCTCCGCCCTCGACTTCGTGGCGTGTTCCTGTCGCGTGGGCCAGCGTCGGGATGGGACTCGCTTCTTCCATCGCGAGCATCGCCTTGATCGCCGTCTCTCAACAACAACTCGCGGCCTACGACGCCCAACGCGCCTCCCCGAAAGCCACCGCCCAATTCGCCCTCGACCCCGAGCGCTTTGTCGATCCGCTGCGCAGCGCACAAAGCACCGAAGCCGCCAGCATCGGAACATTCGCAGGGGCCTGTGTTTTCTTTGGTCTCGCCGCTGCGCTGCTCTTTTGGTCTCCCCCCAAGCCTCCATCCACCGCCGCATTGCCCTCTCCAACATCCTTCCTTCCCGCCCCCTCGACCTCTCCAATCGTCGCCACTTCCCCGCCACTCCCGCAACGCCTCTATCGGATCCCTTAAAACACCGCTCCCTCCCAATGCTCGGGAGAGATGGCGTTGCCTTGGATGATCTGGCTGTACAATTCGGCACTCTTTCGGGGAGTCCGTTGGAAGCCGTGTAGATAGTCGATGTGGATCAAGCCAAAGCGAGAAGTAAAACCTTCGGCCCACTCGAAGTTATCGAGCAGCGACCAATGAAAATATCCGCGTACATCGGCCTTTGCATGATGGATGGCGTTCCAGACTTCGCGCAGATGGGTGACAAGAAAGTGTTGGCGTTGTGTATCGTCCAAAGACCGACAATCGATCCCATTTTCAAGGACATAGATCGGGCGTTGGTAGCGTTGGTGGGAGGCTTGGAGGATGCGATAAAAACCGTGTGGATACAACGCCCAATCAAGATCGCTTTTGCGTTCGTTGGGATCGTGTGGATCGTGCATCAATAGCGAAAATCGTTGCGGTGAAAAAACGTCGCTTTTTAAGTAGAATCGGCCATAATAGTTGATGCCAACATAGTCCATTTTTCCTGCCAGTCCGGGGATCTTTTGAAACGGCGTTCCCATGATCTTGTAAGTGCCTGTATGGATGGCGTCGAGAAAGTCCCAGACAAAGGACTGTTCGGCGATCCGCGCCGCCAAACGGTCGAGAGGTGCGCCGTTTCGGTAGGGTTCAAAGGCGCGGGTGTGCTTGGCGATCCCGATCTCGATGCTCTTGTTGCGCTTGGCGGCATCGGCCTTGAGGATATCGTAAGCAAGCGTATGGGCCTCCAAAAGTCGCACCGCAAGACGGGCCACAGCCAACAATCCCCCTTTTCGCTGCTCGTGTGGAGGAAAGACGCCGACAAGATAACTCGTGTACAACCATCCCACAGGCTCATTGAGCGTACACCAATGCGCGCAGCGTCCGCCAAAATGCGCGGCCACCCCCCGCACGAAACGGCCAAACTGTTCGAGCGCATCGTTGCGTTCCCATCCGCGTTTCCCCTGTTTTTCTTCCCAAAACCACGCTGGCGTGGTGAAGTGAAACAGCGTCACCGACGGCTTGATCCCAAGGGCCTCCAGTTTGTCGAAGATCGCCCCATAATAACGCAGCCCTTCCTCGCTGGCCTCTGTTTGCTCGGCTGTCGGGAAAAGACGCGCCCAACAGATCGAAAAGCGGTAGGCATTGTGTTTCATTGCAGCGGCAGTATCGAGGTCTTCGCCAAAGCGTGTATCGTAATCTGTTTTCTTGGCGATCACCTCCGCAGGATAATCCCCAAGCTGATGGATATGCCCGGTGTTGTTGGCCTGCGGCGAGTATTTCTCGAAATGTCCCTCGGCGAGAGCGCGCTTTTCAAAGGCCGTCCAGTCGGTGTTTTGCTGGGACTCCACTTGTTGCGCAGCGGTCGCTGTCCCCCACAAAAACCCTTCGGGAAACTGATATGGCGGCGCATCCGTAAAAGGCGAAAGATAGTGTGGGTGACGCAATGCCCCGATCCATCGAAGAAACCACCACACAACCACGCCACCCAAAACCAAGACACCCAACAGATACCACACCCTGCGCCTCCTTGCAGACAACAACGACACCTTTTTCGCCAAACTTCTCCACAAGCCACCATTCCCCTCCCCCCCCAACATCGTGCGGCTCTCCACCGCAGACAGCAAGAGCCACCCCACGATCAAACACGCGTTGCGCCCAAGCATCGAAACCTTGTGTGACGAGATCGAAACGTACAAGAGCCGCCCCGCGATCAAAAACGCGTTGCGCCTGTGACGCATCTCTTGTATATCTGCCGAGGTTGTGTAGCCTCTTGGTGGAAAACGACCCCGACACGTGGAACCCCGTGTTCGCGCCACTCCAAGCGAGAGAGTCGTTGTGTTGAAAAACCGTGATCTCTTCGCCGACATCGGGGTCAAGGGGACGGAGTTCCCTTGCGGGGCGTGGTACCTCGCCCCACAAAACTTATCCAACAAAAACCCCAACAACCCCTATCCAAATTCAAAAACATGGAGTGATGGCGCGAATGACATCTTTGGAAGCGATCTTTGATTTTCTGGCGACGGGTCAACCACCGCATCGGGACGCGGGGATCTTTGGGGCGACGATCCCGCCCGAAGAGGCGCGGATCCATCTGATCGGCGTGCCTTGGGACGCGACTTCTTCGTATGGCCAAGGCTCCCATGCGGCCCCTGCGGCCATCCGCAGCGCAAGCCACCAATTAGACTTGCTCGATCGCGTCTTTGGTCGGGTTTATCGAGCGGGTATCGTGCTGGATGTGTTGCACGAGATCGCCGAAAGCAATGCGATCGCACGCACCAAAGCCGACCAAGTCATCGCCTCTTTAGAAGGGGGTGAGTCGCCTGATCCCGATATCCTTGCCCAAGTCAACGCGCTTTCTGATGACGTTAACCACAAAGTCTACGAAGCCGTCAAAGCCAGCCAAAGCCAAGGCCGATTTGTCGGATTGGTCGGAGGAGAACACAGCATCCCCTTTGGTGCGATCAAGCGGATGGCTGAGGTGTATCCGTCTTTTGGCATCTTGCATCTCGACGCTCATCACGATCTGCGCGATGCTTACGAAGGATTTACACACTCGCACGCTTCGATCTTTTACAACGTGATGCACGACTTCCCACAAGTCGAGCGCCTTGTCTCTGTCGGCATCCGCGACTTCAGCGCCGATGAAGCCAAACTTGCCGAAGATTCCAACGGGCGCATCCGCGTTTGGTATGACGAAGACTTGTTTGCACAAAAAGCCGAAGGAACGACGTTTTCGAAGATCACGGATCAGATCTTGGCCGCATTGCCCGAGACGATCTACCTCAGCGTCGATATCGATGTCTTGTCCCAAGCCGACTGCCCCAACACGGGAACGCCTGTGCCGGGTGGTCTGAGCTTTCACGAAGTCGTGTACCTACTCCATCGCCTCGGTCAAAGCGGCCGCAAAGTGATCGGCTTTGATCTCGTCGAAGTCGTCCCGAGCGAAAACAGCGAATGGGATCTCAACGTCGGAGCGCGCTTGCTTTACAAGCTTTGTGGCGTCTTGGCCCATACCCAAGGGCTTCTGCGCTAGGCCTTTGCCAACCTACACTCCTATCGTGTCACACCGACCAAGAGCCTGCGGACGATGTTTTATCAAGCGCTTGCCTATCGAGAGCCTGTGGATTATGTGACGCCTTGGGCGCAACAGCCTTGGTGTCTGTGGTTGGACTCTGCGCGGAGAGACGATCCACGCGGTCGCTACAGCTTTTTGGCAGTCGATCCTTCGCAAAAGGTGGTGGTGCGGGGGCGGCGGGTGGAACTCACGGAACAAGGGCAGACCACGATCCAAGAAGGCGATCCATTGGGGATCTTGGAGGCACTTTGGCGCGAGCGCAGCGGCCCTTGTCATCCACAGATGCCGCCATTTCAAGGCGGTTATGCGGGTTATTTGGGCTACGATCTGGCGCGGACACTCGAACGACTCCCCACGCTGGCAGAAGATGATCTTGGCCTTCCTGACGCGATGTTGGGACGCTACGAAAAAGTCTTGGCGTTTGATCATCAAACGCGCAGTTGTTGGGCATTTGCCCGAGATGTCCAACAGCTAGAAGAATGGGTCAAGCAGCTTGAATGCGCCGAACCACCGCCCTATCAAGGATCTGCCTTGGTATGGCAGACGCACTTTACCCCCGAGACTTATGCCGATGCGGTCGCGCAAGTGATCGCGTATATCTGGGCAGGAGATATCTTCCAAGCCAACCTCTCGCAGCGAATGGAAGCGCGATGGTCCAACGGATGGTCCGCGTTCGCGCATTATTGCCATCTTCGGCGCGTCAATCCCGCTCCCTTCGCAGCCTACTTCCACACCGAGCGAGTGACGTTGGCGTCTAGCTCGCCCGAGCGCTTTTTGTGGGTGCAGGATGGCAACGTGGAGACGCGCCCGATCAAAGGGACGCGGCCACGCGCTCTCGACCCACTGCGCGATCAAGAATACCAAAACGAACTGCTTTCAAGCGCCAAAGATCGCGCAGAGAACGCCATGATCGTCGATCTGATGCGCAACGATCTCTCGCGTGTCTGCACAGACCACAGCGTCGAAGTCCCCGAACTGTGCCGCATCGAGTCCTTTTCAACGGTGCATCACCTTGTCTCGACGGTGATCGGGCACCTGCGCTCGGATGCAACGGCATGGAGCTTATTGCGTGCTTGTTTCCCGGGGGGTTCGATCTCAGGCGCGCCCAAGATCCGTGCAATGGAGATCATCGAAGCCTTGGAACCTACACGACGCGGCCCCTACTGCGGAAGCATCGGATACATCGGTTGGGACGGTACCTTGGACACCAGCATCACCATCCGCACCCTTGTCTACACAAACCAACGGGTCTATCTGCAAGTCGGCGGTGGGATCGTCGCCGACTCTATACCCGCCCAAGAATACCAAGAAACCCTCGATAAAGCCCGCGCATTGCTCGATAGTTTCGCCTACGAGATTCCGCGTTCTGTTCCGTATCGGGATTAGAAATCGAGCGATTGGGTTTGTTTTTATGGGGTTTCACCCCACACCCCACAAGGGACCGAAGGCCCCTTGACCCCGTATTGGCGAAGAGATCACAGGTTTTTCAAACCAGCGGCTATGTCGCTCGAACGGGCGCAAACGCGGTTTTTTTGTTAAGATGTCACACCGCTCGCTCGATTTTCCTACAACAGCCGGCGCCTTGCTCGATAGTTTCGCCCACATTCCCGAGACCACCGATGTTTTTGTTGATCGATAACTATGATTCCTTTGTGTACAATCTTGCGCGCTATCTCGGGATCCTCGGCAAGACAAGACAAGTCATCCGCAATGATGCCCTTTCGTTGGCCGAGATCGAAGCCCTACAGCCCGAGGCCATCGTGATATCACCCGGGCCTTGTTCTCCTGATCAAGCAGGGATCTCGCTCGATATCGTGCGTCACTTTGGGCCGAAGCTCCCGATCCTTGGGGTGTGTTTGGGACACCAATGTATCGGGCAAGTCTACGGGGGATCAGTGCTGCGCGCCATCCGCCCGATACACGGTCAAACCAGTCCGATCCAGCACGATCGCCAAGGTCTATTTCTCGGACTTCCCGAGCCGCTCGAAGTCGCTCGTTATCACTCGTTGATCGTCGTCTGCAAACAAGACTCGCCGCTTGTGGTGACGGCACACACCGAACAAGGCGAGATCATGGCGCTGCAACATCCCGTGTATCCGTCTTATGGCGTGCAGTTCCACCCTGAGTCCGTACTCACGCCTCACGGTCTTGATATCCTGCGAAACTTTCTGCGCCTCGCTGAGGCATGGTGGCAAGCCCGACCCACACAAGAGGCCGAACAGACGGAGGCCGCCTGATGTGGATGGTGTGGAATGAGCGACCCACACAAGAGGCCGAACAGACGGAGGCCGCCTGATGTGGATGGTGTGGAATGGGCAATTGATCGAGGCGGAGGACGGGGTGATCCCTGCGATGGATCGAGGTGTTTTGTTGGGAGACGGCGTATTCGATACGTTGTTGGCAGCAAGCGGAGGAGCGGGCGCAGAAGAAAAGCTGCGGGTGATGTGGGGAGAAGCTCATTATGCGCGTTTGCTCCGTCATACGGGCGAGATCGAGATCGCGTTTCCTTGGTCCGAACAAGAATGGCGAGGATATCTCGAAGCCTTGATCGAGGCGAGCGAAGAAAAAGGCGGACCGAAGGGGTATTGGGCGATACGGACGACCGTCACGCGGGGGGTGGGACCGCGAGGGATCGGGATCCCTGCGCAAAGTGTGCCGAATGTATGGATGACGATCAGCCCGTATGTTGTAAGAAAATCGCCATCTGCGCGGGTGGTCTGTGGTGTGATGCGGCGCAATGAAAGTGCGTTGAGTTCGCGAATCAAGGCGCTGGGGTTGTTGGATATGGTGTGGTCTGTTGAACAAGCCCGTCGTTTGGGGTACGACGACGTGGTGTTTTGTAATCATGCGGAGAAGTTGACGTGTTGCAGCACGAGCAATGTTTTTTGGGTGTTTGCGGATCGCATCCAAACGCCTCCGCTGCGGGATGGCGTGATGGATGGCGTCACACGCGCTTGGGCGCTCGGCAAAATGCAGCAGTGGGGAGTTCCTTGTGTGGAGGACTCTTTGCCGATGGAGGTGGTGAAACAGGCCGTCGCCGCCTTTTCGACAAGCTCGCTGGTGGGGATTCGACCGTGGTCTTGCTTGGCATGGAAAGGCCAAGAGTATGCGCTGGAGAGGGCGCATCCTTGGGTCGAACGGTTGCAAACAGCGTGGGACAAAAGCGTGCTTGTGTAGAACGCCTCGTTGTTTTGGCCAGGTCAAGGCTTCGACAAAAACGCCATCTTCGCGCCAGTTCAAGCGACCGTGTCGTTTGTTTGAAGGACAGTGATCTTTTCGCTGAATACGGGGTCAAGGGGCGTCATACGAGATCCGCCCATTGATACGAGATCCGCCCGTTGTGTGATCATAACGGTCGGATCTCGTATGAGCTCTTGGCCTAATCGCTTTCAGGCTCGAACATCTCTTTGCTGGCTCCGCAGATAGGGCAGACCCAAGAGTCGGGCAAGTCTTCAAAGGCCGTACCGGGCGGGATGTCGTAGTTAGGGTCCCCTTCGGCGGGGTCGTAGGTATAACCACAAGGGACACAACGGTAATGCTTTTTTTCGTTCGTATTCAAAACATGACTCCACAAACCAACAAAACATACATAGAAAGAGAACCAACGCAGCGAACAAAAACCCCCATGTTCGCGCCACACCAAGCGGTCGTGCTGTTGAGTTGAAACACTCTCGAACAGCCCGTCAAAACGGGGTCAAGGGGGCTGCGACCCCTTGTGGGGCGTGGGGTGAAACCCCAAAAAACAAGCCGAGAGTGGCGATGGACGACTTCACATCGCGGGTCAGGTAGGGGGTGAAACCCCAAAAAACAAACCGAGAGGCATGGCTCCTCAGCCGACGAACAAAACAGACTTAAAAGAGATCGGATTCATCAACCGAAGGTTTGGTGGCGAGCAGACAACCCGCACGTACAACGACTTCGATCGGGGAATGTGTGTACATCGCCTCGAAGAGACGGGTGAGTTCTTGGACAACGCGGTCGCGGTTGTGATGTTGCAAGGAAGGGAGCCATAGGCTCAAAAAGCCCCGTTGGATGAAGGTGTGCGCGAACATGGCGTGGGCATTTTCAAAGAACAGGCGGAAGCTTTGACGGCGGAGATTAACGCGCTCAAAGCCGATCTGATGGAGGAGATACATGGCTTGTTCGGGGAGGCGGTAGAGGTGTTCGTGGACATCGATTTGTCGGAGGGCTTCGTGTTCGCCGATCTGTTCGAGGAAAGTGCGTGTCGGTCCAAAGAGATCGGTCAGGCTTCCACGCAAGGGCGTGGTCAATAAGGCCAATCCACCGGGCTGGAGCGTGCGCCAGATCTCTTCGAGCATGGTATCGGGGGGATCCACATAAAATAGGCCAAGGTTGCAGCACGCGAGACCAAAGAGATCGTCGGGGATGCGGAATCGTTCGGAGAGTTCGCTGTGATGGAAGAAGATGCGGTGTTGTCGAAGGGCTTCGGTGGTTTTTTCGCGGGCGATATCCAAGAGATCTTGGACGGGGTCGATGGCGATCAATCGGGCTTTTCCGACGAGTCGATCAAGGAGGGCAACACTGAGGTTGCCGGCGTTGCAAAACACTTCGAGGACGGGCTGATCGAGTTGAGCGGGGACTTCGCGTAGCAGCAGTTGGGCAAAAGGCCCGGACCACAAAGGCCAGATGTCGCGTTCGTATACTGCGGCTGCGCGTTCAAAATCCATTGCGCGGTGACTCCTTGCTAAAACACACTTGCGTCCGTCTGCGGAGAAAAGGCTTGCCCCCTACAGAGCGCGTTGTTTGCTGGCGGGCAAGACTTGCCCCCGATTGTGTTCCATTGTAATCTTTTTGCCCTTTTGTAGAAAAAAATGTGCAAGACGGCAGATGCGCTTGCATCGCTCGTTGCCCACCTGACGGAGGAGAAAAAACAGTATGTGTGGTATCGTGGGACTCCTGACCCTTCCCGAGGCCAAGATTTCGCAAGAAGCTTTTGCCAAAGCACTGGAACAAGCCGAAGCTTTTCATCCACAGATCGCGCAGCTTGTGCCCGAGGCTTTGCACGTGGAGATCAGCCGACTTCAGGGCTGGATCGAAGAACTGCCGGGCTTTTCGACGGCGCTGGCCCTTGGCGAAGATCCCCAAAAGCAGGAGCAGATCGAGCGGATCGCAGCGATCTTCCGCGATGCTTTGCGACGTGTGCAACTTGGACAAGAGCGTGCCGATGGCTTCCATGAGCTTGAGCAGTGGAACCAACTGGGGACGTTGTGTCGGGATCTGCTGTGGCGTTTGGAGCAGGATATCTTGGCGGGGCAACAAGAACTGTTTCAGTTTGTTCCTGCGCCTTGGCCGATAGAGTGGGCGGATCGTCTGCGTGCGATGTGGCAGATCGAGTTTGTATTACGCGGGCTGCAACGTTTGGAGATCCGAGGCCGTGATTCGGGGGGGATCAGCATCTTGCTGCATTTCCCAAACAGCGACGCCTACGACCAGATGGTCCGCCAGATCGAAGCCTCGCCGTTGCGGGGCGAATGGTCGCGCAGACAAAAGATCGAAGGATTGTTGACAGGGGCGATCTGCGGTCACGATCTGCTGCATGGCGAACAACGCCAGTTGATCTTTCTTTACAAAGTCGCCGCAGAGATCGGCAATATCGGCGACAACGTGCGCGAACTGCGCCGCCAGATCCACGCCGACGAGATCCTCCAAAAAGCGCTGTCTCTGCCCAATGTGCGTTGTAATCCACTGACCCACACACGTTGGGCCTCGAACGGCATCATCAACGAATACAACTGCCATCCCCAAGGCAACGATGCCAACGGCATGAACGCCGCATCCACCCGCCTGTTTGCGGTCCTCAATGGCGACGTCGACAACTTCCAAGAACTGCTCGATGCGTACACTCGCCGCACCCAGCAAAAGATGCCTGCTGGTGTGACGACCGACGCCAAGATCATCCCGTTGTTGGTCGAAGAGCGCTATCGCGCCACAGGCGATCTGCGCGAAGCCTTCCGTTTGTGCCTTCAAGAATTCCAAGGCTCTTTTGCGATCGCGCTGCATCACCTAGACGATCCCGACAAGATCTGGCTTGGCTTGGGTGGTAGTGGGCAATCGCTGTATCTGGGGATTCATCCTCACGCAACGTACGTTGCTTCCGAGCTTTACGGACTTGTCGAAGGATGCAGCGCCTTTGTGAAGCTGGACGGAGAGCGCGAGCGAGAGTCCGGAAACGCCGCATCACGCGGGCAGTTGGTTGAGATCTCGATCGGATTGATCGGGACACCTCGCCCCTTTTTGGGCTGGAGCTTTGATGGCGTGCCGTTGGGTGAAAAGGACCTGCCGATCAAGACGGCACAGATCACCACTCGCGATATCGATATCGCGGGGTATCCGCACTTTTTCCTCAAAGAGATCTCGGAGTCCGTGTCTTCAGTTCGCAAGACACTTCATGGGCGTTTCTTTTTGAAGGACGATCCCCAAGAACCCTTTTTGTTTAACTTCGATGAATCGGCAGTTCCTGAAAGCATCTTGCGGGATCTGCGCGAAGGCAAGATCACGCAGATCTTTTGCATCGGTCAAGGGACCGCAGCGGTCGCAGCGATGGGGGTTGCCGAGGCTCTCCAAGACGCGCTCAACGGACACATCAGCATCCGCGCCACCAAAGCCACCGAGCTTTCGGGCCATATGCTGCGCGAAGATATGGAAGATGTCCTTGCGATCGCCGTCAGCCAGTCAGGAACCACAACGGACACCAACCGAACGGTCGATCTATTGCGTCAACGCGGTGCGCGTGTACTCGCGATCCTCAACCGTCGAAACTCGGACCTCGCCTTCAAAGCCGAAGGCGTGTTGTTCACAAGCGATGGTCGAGATGTCGAGATGTCCGTCGCTTCGACCAAAGCGTTTTATTCGCAAGTGACGGCAGGAGCGCTGTTGGCGCTTTATCTCGGCTACAGCACAGGCAAGCTGTCCAATGCGCGGGTCTTGCAAGGACTCCAAGAGCTTCGTTCGATCCCTGCCAAGATGGAGCAAGTGTTGGAACTCAAGGATCAGATCCGAGAGGTGGCGCGCAAGTACGCGCTGCGCAAGCGATATTGGGCCGTTGTGGGAAGCGGTCCCAACCAGATCGCCGCCCACGAGATCCGCATCAAGCTCAGCGAACTTTGTTATAAGTCGATCTCTTGCGACTACATCGAGGACAAAAAACATATCGACTTGAGCGCCGAACCGCTGATGTTGATCCCTGCGCTTGGACTTGATGAAGCCAACCTCAGCGACTCGGTCAAAGAAGTGGCGATCTTCAAAGCCCACCAATCCATCCCCCTTGTGATCGCAAGTCATGGAGCTGATCGGTTTCAGCATTATGCAGACGCGGTCTTTGTCGTGCCATCGACGGTTTCGCATCTCTCTCCCATCCTCGCAACCATCGTCGGCCATCTTTTCGGATACCACGCAGCTTGCGCGATCGATGACCTCTCTCAATTCCTCCGACAGATGCGTTCCAAGCTACTTGCGGCCCTACCCACCCTCGAAACAGAACCCGAGCGTTTGCTCAATCCCAACAAACACAGCGAACTGCGGTCTCTTCTGAACGAACTGCTCCAAAAGCTGCAAACACCGCACTTTAATTCGGCGCTTGAAGTCCAAACAGCCACGCGCATCGCGATCCAAACCCAACGTTTGTTGTTTGCCCACCTCGACGAATCGACCTTCGATGCGCCCGAACAAACCGAATCGCCCTTTGAGTTGGCGCAGCGGCTGTTGCAGACCTTTACGGTGGGCGTGAACGAACTGAGCCGACCGATCGACGCGATCAAGCACCAAGCCAAAACCGTCACCGTGGGGATCTCTCGCCCTTCGCCGACGCTGAGTGGCCCGATCGGTCAGGCTTTCCGAAAGATGCAGATCGATCCAACGTTGGTGCTGTGGCGAAACCTCTCTTACTTGATCGCCGCCGAGCGTTTGATCGGCAAAGTCAAAGGTGCCGTCCTCTATCGCGTCGAAGGACTCGATGCGGAGGGCTTCCCAAACTCCAAAAGCAAGATCTACAAAGAAGCCTCTTCGGGGATCGCCGAAGTGTTGCCTTCGCGTACAGAATCCGATCCCACGCTGCGCGGCTCCAAATGGCTCGCCCTCAAAAAAAATGCCGTATCCATCGGCGTTGGGCGAAACGACAACCGCAAGATCGCGATCATCCCTCTGCGTGGAGCCGCACCCCGTCAAGCCCGCATCTTGCTGCTGCATCTGGACTTTCACGAAGAAGCCGCCCTCGCAGATCGACTCCATCTGTTGCGCGCACGCGGCCCGATCTACGACCTGTTTCGTGCGGCTGTGACGGAGATCGGTCAAACGTGGTCCGAAGATCTCTTGGCCAAAGTTCCTGTGGAGCTGCTCTTTGAAGACACCCCCGATCGTTTTGTCAGCAGCCTCCAAAAACACAGCGAATACGAAATCCGCTCATAGTACGATCGTAAAGAGGTCGGGGCAGATAGGTGTGGCTGCCCAAGCACAGGGCGTCTACGCACTCTTCCTCGCTTTGGCTGGCTGCCAGAGAGCGCTCTCGGGTGCGGCAGCGGTCAACAGCACCCGACGGGCATTGCGAGAGCGGTTGTGTGGGTTGGGTGTACCGTTGGAAATCGGAAGCGGGGGGCAAACGAAGTACAACCGCAGCCGACAAGGGTATGCGAAAACGCACTGGCTCGATGCGGTGTGTGTGGGCGTGTCGGGAGAACGTGTGTTCGTGGCCGCAGAGCAAGATAAGGGGGTTTCCACGCCGAAGAGTCGATGATTCGCCTGCGTTCGTTTTGACAGTTTGCCTCTTTCTTTCCTCCTCTATACTTCTCGCTTTTCATCTGCCTTGCTGCCATCTCCTTCCACGACAAGCCTTGCCTTTTTGCTTGGTTGGTTTATTCTTCGTGTATGTTTTCGCGTTCATGCGATATCATCGAAGAAGAGCATCAGAAAAAGCAGAAATCAGTTAGGCGAATAAGTTCTTATTCGGATGGATTTCGTGCGAAGCGCTGGTTCGTTGGGCTTAAAAGGAAAGGTCATCTTATGCGTTGGTTTGGCATGGTTTTCTGGAGTATTGTGCTGGGTGGGAGTATGGTGTCGTGTGGAGGGGGAGGAGAGTGCATCAACAACATCCAACTGAGCGAGTACAACACAAGCGGGTTTCAATGCAGCAAAGCGTGTGATTGCAGCAATCTGCGCTATGAGGGCTACTGTATCGCGGGGGTTTGCGTCTCTTCTGCACGCACAGCCGCCCAACGACGGGGAGAGATCCGCCCCTGCAAACTCCAGCAAAAAGTCGACAAGTGTGAGTGGGGGAAACAAGAAGCACAACCTATCCCGCTCAAGGAGCTTTTGTGGGGCGATTGTGTCCCCCCAACCCCAACCCCCGAAAACACCCGCGAAGCTTGCAGCGATAGCCAAGACAACGATTGCGATGGCCTGACCGATCTTGATGATGCGGATTGTAAAGCGTTTTGCCGTCCGGGCGACGTCAAGCCCTGTTATACAGGAGCCACAACGACACGAAATGTCGGCGAATGTAAAGACGGAACACAGACTTGCCAAGCAGATGCCTCGTGGGGGGCGTGTGCAAACGAAGTGTTGCCTCAAAACGAAACCTGCGATGGATTGGACAACAACTGCAACGGCCAAGTCGACGAGGCATGCGGTTGTACAAAAGACGCCGACTGTCCGGGGGAATCGCGTTGCAAGTCGGGAAGCTGCGAGATCACACCTTGCCCTTCTGGACAATCGCGTTGCGGAAAAGAGTGCGTCGATCCACAAACTGATCCCCAACATTGCGGGCGTTGTAGTCTTGCGTGTACGGGAGGCAATGCTTGTCAAAAAGGAGTGTGCCGTTGTCTCAACGGACAAACGGAGTGCAAAGGAGCTTGTGTCGATACAACCCAAAGCAACGCTCATTGTGGGGCGTGTGAGAATTCTTGTGGAGATCGCAAGGTTTGCCAACAAAGTCGCTGTGCTTGTCGGAGCGATCTGCTCGAATGTAGCGGAGATTGCGCTGATATCAACAACGACGACAAACATTGTGGAGGCTGTGGAAAGTCGTGTAAAAGTTATGAGGCCTGCCGAAGCGGAAAATGCGAATGCAAAGATCCCAAGGGATTTTGTGGTGGTGTTTGTGTGGATATCGCGACAGACAGCAAGCATTGCGGAGGATGCGACCAAGTTTGCGACTCCAACAAAGAGCAGTGCGTGGGGGGGAAATGCGTGTGTGCTTCTTCTTTGGTCTTGTGTGATGGAGTATGCTTTGACACGAAAAGCGCCTTCCAACACTGCGGAAAATGCGGAGTGGTGTGTGGTGTCGGGGAAAAGTGCGAAGGTGGGCGGTGTGTGCCGTTGGCTTCGATCGCAGCAGGAGCGGCGAATACCTGCGCGATCTCTGGGTGTGGCCATCTCAAATGTTGGGGAAGCAACGGCGCAAATATCTTGGGGCGAACTTCCTCAACAACGCTGTACTGGCCGGGATGGGGCGTCGTAGATTTTGGCAGCGGACAAGGGCGGCAGGTTCAACAAGTCGCTGTAAATAGTTCGCACGCTTGCGCGATCTTGTTGGATCAAAGTATGCATTGTTGGGGTGCAAATCAGCACGGTCAGCTAGGCTACGGCGACACCACAAATCGCGCAACACCCGATCCTTTGGGGATAACGTTTCCCGTTGGTTTGTTTCCCAAGCAGATCACTTTGGGAGAGATGCACACGTGCGTTGTATTCAACGATCAAAGCGCCCGATGTTGGGGGAAAAATCATGTTGGGCAATTGGGATACGGAGATTCGCAACCGCGCAACAGCCCGCTCAGTCAAGCGGTTTCGGTGGGAACAGGGAGAACGGTCAAGCAGATCGAATCGCTGCTGGATCACACCTGTGCGATCTTGGATAATGGAAGTGTCAAATGTTGGGGGGCCAATGATCGCGGACAACTCGGCTATGGCGACAAGACCACACGATCTTCTCCACCAGTGGGTGTGGTGTCTCTTGGTGCGGGTCGAACTGCGCTGGCTTTGGCGCTTGGGAGGGATTTTTCTTGTGCGCTGCTTGACGATGGCAGTGTCAAATGTTGGGGGGCCAACGATCACGGGCAACTCGGCTATGGTGATACCACGCTGCGAGACGCCCCTGCTGCGGATGGGATCGATTTGGGGGTTGGGCGCACCGCCAAGCTGATCAAGGCGGGAGGCTCGTATGTTTGTGCGCTGCTTGACGACGGAAGCCTCAAGTGTTGGGGAAGCAACGTTGCAGGGCAGATTGGAAACGGCGAGTCAGGTTCAGGAAAGTTTCTGGCAAAGCCCGGAACCCCCGTTGCTCTGGGCGTCGGCAGGACGGCAAAAGCCCTTTCGTTGGGAGCAGGACACACTTGTGCTGTGTTGGATGATGAGAGCATCGCTTGTTGGGGGGACAACGCCAACGGTCAATTGGGCTACGGAGACAATCTGTTGCGCTCTCAAGTGACGGGTGAGCGGGTGTTTTTGGGCCAATCGGTGTGTGGTGGGGCGTGCCGAGAGGTTTATCGATCGGGTGATTGTGGGGGATGTGGCGTTGTTTGTTCGGGCGTACAGGCGTGCTTGTCCGGCCATTGTACCGCCCCTGTGATCGCCATCCACGCCAACGCCCAATACACCTGTTCGCTGCAAAGCAACGGAGACGCCAAGTGTTGGGGAGATGGTGTTTATGGCCAGCTTGGGTACGGGGATACGTTGATGACAGGAAATAGGTACAGAAGCCCGAACCGAACGGCCATCCAAATGGGTGTGGGCCGAAGCGTACGATCGCTTGGTGTTGGAGAGAGCCACGTCTGCGCGATCTTGGACAACGGGGCGGTAAAATGTTGGGGGGATTCTACAAACGGTGCGCTGGGGTACGGTGACTTTGTGGTGCGCGATGTGCCAGACGCAAACCCAATCGATCTCGGAAGCGGGCGCACTGCCAAGGCCCTCTCCGTGGGCGGGCAGCACACTTGCGTGATCCTCGACAACGACGCGCTCAAGTGTTGGGGGGTAAATATCCAAGGCCAACTTGGGCTTGGAGACCTCAACGGGCGCACGAAGCCTGAGGCCGCACCTATCAATCTTGGGACAGGGCGAACGGCGAAGGCGGTGGCTTTGGGAAAACACCATACTTGTGCGATCCTTGACAATGGGGAGGTCAAATGTTGGGGGAATGGGGTCGGCGGTCAATTGGGCTACATCAACGTTGCTGTAAAAAATGCACCCGACAGTGCGCCCGTTCCGTTGGGGGTGGGCAGGACGGCCAAAGCCATCTCAGCGGGAAAAACGCATACTTGTGCGATCTTAGACAACGATACGGTGAAATGTTGGGGGGCGAATGCGCAAGGAGAACTCGGTTATGGCGACACCACGTCACGCAATCCACCCGATGCCAACCCGATCAACCTCGGCACAGGGCGGACGGCCAAGGTGATCTCCGCAGGTTTGGCCCATACTTGCGCGGTCTTGGACAATGGCAGTGTGAAGTGTTGGGGAGCAGGTGGTGAGGGGCGTCTAGGCGATGGCAATGCAAAGGATCACAGCGTCCTTGCGCCGATGCTTGTGGATATCGGTGTGGGGCGCACGGCTAAATCCGTTTCGGCGGGATCTCGGCACACCTGCGTTCTTTTGGACGATGACAACGTGAAGTGTTGGGGCTACAACTACGACGGCGAATTGGGCTACGGTGACACGATCCATCGCACAACCCCAAGCCTCTATCCGATCCGCTTTTTTTAGGACAAGAGGTTTCGCTTTCGGACCAAAAACCTCGCGTCTGCGGTACTTCAGCGAATAGACACCACAGCGGCGATCTCACAAAAAGCTTCCCTCCCCCAAAACTTTTTTGTAGTATGCAGGCGACACCCACCTTTGAAGAGAGACTCGCGGCGTTTGCAGAGGTTTTTCGCACGCCGTTGTGTAGAGCAAACCAGAAAGAAAGGGCGCTGGAATGAGCAAAATGCTCACCTATTCGTTGGGGATCGTGCTATGCATGATCCCCTTCTTGATGCATTGTGGTCCCCCGAACTGCCAAGTCGAAAAAGATCATCCTCTTTGCCTTTCCGAAGAGGCTGCGGGTGACGCTTCGGAAGCGATCACCGAGCAAACCAACCCGAACGAACGCCTTCCCACCGATGATGCAGAGCCATCTGTACACGACGGTACAGGGGAAACTGTCGCCGATGGGGCCGAAGAACCCGCGATCAACGAATCGAATCCTGATGTAACCACCGAACAACACAACGACGACTTGAACCCTGATTCGGATAACCCGAGCATTACGTCGATTGTCGGAGACGGTTCCGCTCGTGCCGTTGTGTACAGTACGGGTACACAAAAGCCCGATGATGCAGTTGAATCACCCAATCGGTTTCGGAACAACTGGCAGCTTCATGGCAAGCACCTCGACCGATTGACGGGGGCTTTGCTCGTTCTCAAAAAAGATGAATCCAAAACATTCGGCTCCAACGAGGGCCTAGTACTTGACGCTGGAGGTTCTTCGATGCTTCGCACTTTGACTCTTCCCAAAACACTCATCGCTGGTTTGTTTGTTCTCTACGGTCTGATCGGTAACAACAAAGTCTCTCTTGCTCAAGTTTATGTTCTTCAAGGCGAAAAAGGTGATTCGGGCGCTTCTGGACAAAAAGGCGACCAAGGCGACAAGGGCGACAAGGGCGACAAGGGCGACAAGGGCGACAAGGGCGACAAGGGCGACCCGGGCGCCCAAGGCGCAAAGGGTGATCAAGGTATCCAAGGCATCCAAGGCGCAAAAGGCGATCAAGGCATCCAAGGCGTCCAAGGCGCAAAAGGCGACCCGGGCGTGGGATTCGATACGCAAACGGTGACTTACATCAACGGCTTGAAGACGTACATGAGCGTCAACACATCGAGTAAACTGGTCAAATTTACGGGGGCGAACGTTCAGATCGTCAATGGTTTGTCTTCGACCAGCACCAAGGACGGAACAGGTAACCTGATCGTGGGTCACAACGAAAATCGCGCAACACCGGCGGATCGTAGCGGCTCTCATAACGTGGTCGTAGGCGATCTGCATGTGTACAAAAGTTATGGCGGTTTTGTTATGGGAAAGAACAACGCCATCGAAGGCGCATACAGCAGCGTTTGTGGCGGTGGCAATAACTCCGCCACAGGCTACGCAAGCAGCATCAGCGGCGGAACGAACAACATCGCGAGCGGCGAGGGAAGCAGTATTAGTGGAGGCAACGGAGGTCGCGCTGTTGCGAATACTTCGAGCATATCGGGTGGCATGAATAACAGCGCAACAGGCGAATTCAGCAGCGTATCGGGCGGTATGTTCAATGAGGCCAAAAGCTTCGCATCGTCGGTAACAGGCGGCGCAAGCAACATCGCGGGTGGTTTGGCCTCCACGGTTTGCGGTGGTGGCGTGCTGGATCTGGTGAACGGTGTCTATGCCAAGTCAACCTTCGGCAACAAGGCTTATGGCCGTTACAGCAGCGTGAGCGGTGGCAAGAATAACACTGCTGGGGATGCCTCGAATGGTACGCTTGGTGCGTCCAGCAGTATCTCTGGTGGTCTGGACAATATCGCAACGGGCGAAGCAAGCAGCGTCAGCGCCGGCTCTTCAAATACCGCGAGTGGGTATTTTAGTAGCGTTTCTGGGGGGGCCATCAACAGCGCAACAAGCCAAGGCGCGAACGTTTCTGGCGGGCTACAAAACACCGCCGTCTCCCTGTACAGCAGCATTCTGGGTGGGTCTGGGAAAACCACCGGATCAGGAACATGGACGTGTTCCTCAACCTGCCCCTAAACCGCACGCAGTTGGTTGCGATCGGATTTGCGCGGTTGGATGGTTTGGTGGGGTGTTTTGGTTTCGCACCAAGGATGGTGACGGATGATCGAAGTCTACAAAGAGTTTCGTTTTGAGGCGGCGCATCGGCTGCCCAATGTTCCCGAAGGCCACAAGTGCGGTCGTTTGCATGGGCATTCGTTTCGTGTCGAGGTCCATATCTGTGGCGAGCTCGATCCGCATCTCGGGTGGATCATGGATTTTGGCGAGTTGAAGGCAGCTTTTGCCCCGCTGTACGAGCGTTTGGATCACCACTATCTCAACGAGATCGAAGGGCTCGAAAATCCGACCAGTGAGAACTTGGCGCGATGGATCTGGCAACAGTTGGCCCCGACGCTGCCGCAGTTATGCAGGGTGGTGGTCAAGGAGACCTGTACTTCGGGATGTCTCTACGAAGGCAGATAACGCGACCGCAAGTCGTTTCGCCAGCGCCATTCGAGGAACGCGATCCCCCCGACAAAGATCGCTTCGCCCCACACCTGCAAAATCATCGACCCACAAAAGCTTGTGCATCTGTGTTTGCCTGCCTTTCTTTTTTGCCCGCCCGATCAAGGTTTCGCCGCTTGTGGAAGAGCGGCCTCACAAATCAGATATCGACATCAAAGAATTTTTGCATAAGATCCGAGAGTCTAGGCATCGTCTCTTTGGGGAGGCCATGCAAGGGTCTTCGTATATCAAGGGCAACGAAAAGAGGCAATGCTTTTCTTCACTCGAATGACAGTTGAACTGTTCGGATATTCGGGGGTTTTTATGTTGATACGTTGGATCGCGATCGGTTGGGTCGGTTTGGTTTGTTTGTTTTCTTGTACCGAGCAAACCACCAAGTGCCAAAAAGACGGCGACTGCCCGAGTGGGATGCAGTGTCTTGCGGGGCGGTGCTTTTGCCCGAGTGGTTTGAGTGTGTGTGGCACGGCGTGTGTGGATCTGCGCGGTGCAGCGGAGCATTGCGGTGCTTGTGGACAAGCCTGCAAAGGTGGCAAGCGATGTCAGCAAGGAAACTGCGTTTGTGGGGCAGGGCAAGTCGACTGTGGTACGGCTTGTGTTGATATCCGCAGTGACGGGACGAATTGCGGTGGTTGTGGGCGGACTTGTGCGAGCGGAGAGTTTTGCACCAACGGGCGTTGTGCGGCGTCTTGTCCGAGCCAAACCCCCCAATCTTGCGGCGGAAGCTGTGTTGACCCCCAGAACGATCCGCTGCATTGCGGTCAATGCAACCTTGCGTGTAAGGCAGGGGAGTTGTGCCAAGCAGGCCAATGCGTCTGCTCGCAAGGACGGGCCTCTTGTGGCGATCAGTGTGCTGACCTACAGAGCAATCCTGCGCATTGTGGGTCTTGTGGGCGAGCTTGTCCGAGCGGGCAGCGCTGCGCGAGTGGACAATGCCTTGCGAACTGCCCCGAAAGTACGCCAACGCTGTGTTTTGGGGGATGTATCGATACCAAGACCGACGGCCAACATTGCGGACAATGCGGTCAGCGCTGTCCTACACAACAGCAGTGTACAGATGGCCGTTGTGTGTGTCCGAACGGAACCATCCTTTGTGACGGGCGTTGCGTCGATCCAAGGATCGATCCATCGCATTGCGGCACCTGTGGGAACGTCTGCAACAACGGGGTTTTTTGTAGCAAGGGTCAATGCCTCCCTGAGTGTACCGTCGCGACGGAGACGATCTGCTTGGGTGGCTGCGCGGATACACAGACGGATCCTGCCCATTGTGGAAAGTGCGCAAACGCTTGTGGGATCGGCTTTGTGTGCAAGGGTGGGCAATGCCTCTGCCCAGACGGCCAGACCGATTGCAACGGGCAATGCGTGGACACCAAGATCCACGCGCTACATTGCGGAGCTTGCGCAAAAAGCTGTAAGGATGGGGAGGTTTGCGCAGCGGGTGCGTGTACCGCTTCGTGTCCGACCGAAACGCCGAAGATCTGTTATCAGGCTTGCGTCGATCCGCAGACCAATACGCTGCATTGCGGCGATTGCAACCGCCGTTGCCAAGCAGGGCAGATCTGCGACAAGGGAAGCTGCCAATGCCCAAACGGGACGCGATTGTGTGATGGCCTATGCACCGACATCAAGACAGACGGACTCCATTGTGGAGGCTGTCATCGCCGTTGTCCCGACCGTTTCGCCTGCCAAGCAGGGCTGTGTCAACTCCAATGCCCAAGCGGACAGATCGTCTGCAACGGCGGATGTGTGGATCCGAAAACAGATGACAGCCACTGCGGAAAGTGCGGTGTGACATGCCAAGCCCCGCAACGCTGCCAAGACGCCCGATGCTTGTGCCCTTCGGGGCAGACGGCCTGTGGAACAGGCTGCATCGATCTGCAAATCAACCCCCAACATTGCGGCGTTTGTGACAAAGCCTGTGGTGCGGGTGAGCAGTGTGTGGCAGGAAAATGCCAGACCAATTGTTCCACAGGGCAAAGCGTTTGTGCTGGAAAGTGCGTCGACGTCAAAACGGACGCAGCGCATTGTGGAGCGTGTGGAAACGCCTGTGGTACGGGGCAATTGTGCGTCAATGGGCAGTGCGGATGCAGTACAGGGCAGACTTTTTGTGCGGGGGCTTGTGTCTTTACGGAGTGGGATCCCGCCCATTGTGGATCGTGTGGAAATGCCTGTGGTGCGGGGCAGTTTTGTGTGCAGGGCAAGTGCCAAAGCTGCCCACCTCAAGCCCCACAATGCGGCGCAAGTTGTTGTCCCAACCAGCTTGCTTGTTGCAATAACGCTTGTACCGATACACAAAACAGTCTCCAACATTGCGGAGCCTGCGGGCAAACCTGCACCGCGACGCAAGGCTGTTGCAGCGGAACGTGCATCACTCTTCAAAACAACAACCAACACTGCGGCGCTTGTGGAAATGCTTGTGCTTCTCCGCAGCGCTGTTGCGGGACGGCTTGTGCGAATACAGATCAAGATCCACAAAACTGCGGAAGCTGCGGGAACAAATGTCCTGCAGGAAGCTCTTGTTGCGGTGGCGTCTGCAAAAACTTACAAACGGATAACCAAAACTGCGGAGCGTGTGGGACGTTTTGTGGCCGAGCTCAAGTCTGTTGTGGTGGCACTTGTCGGAACTACCTGACGGATCCCCAACACTGCGGAAGCTGCGGGCGTGCGTGCGCGGCTGGGCAGGCTTGTTGTAACGGGCAGTGTGTGAGCACACAAACCGACACGCAACATTGCGGAGGCTGCGGGCTCGCCTGTAGTACCGCACAGCGGTGCTGTAGTGGAAAATGCGCGGGACTACAAAATGATCCCCAACATTGCGGAGGATGCGGAATTGCTTGTACGACAGGGCAGTCGTGTTGTGGTACGGCGTGTGCGAACACGCAAACCAGCACGCAACATTGCGGAAGATGCGGGACAAGCTGCCTTGCGGGGCAATCTTGTTGTAGCGGAAGCTGCGCAGATACCCAAAGCAATCCGCAAAACTGCGGAAGCTGCGGGTTGAATTGCAATGCAGGGCAGGTCTGCCGCAGCGGAGTCTGCTCCGCCTGTGCAGCATCTAGCGAGTGTCCAAGCAACCAGTTCTGCCGCAATGGTCTATGTACCCCCTGCACAACGGCCTGCGACAACGCCTATTCATTCTCCAGCACAGGGACCGCTTCTCCTCGGGAGCTGTTTGTGGATGGCAGTGGCAATCTGTTGTTTGGTGGTTTTTATACAGGCAGCGTGACTTTTGGCGCGAATGTGCTGACCTCGCTAGGCCAAGAAGACGCTTTTTCGGTCAAGATGAGCCAGACAGGGGCGACGTTGTGGGCCAAAAGCGCGGGTGGAACGGCCAACGATCAAACAGATGGAGATGGCATCGACGGTTCGGGCAACCTCTATAGCATCGGTTTGTTGGGACGACACAGCACGCCGATGACCTTTCCGACCAATCCACCGACCACATTGACACCACGCGGTCCTTACGACGCGTACGTGATGAAGCAAAACAGTGCGGACGGAACAGCGGCATGGGCCGTCCAACTGGGCGGCAATAGCTATGATTGGTCCGGCAAGATCGCGACAACCGCAGCAGGAGATAGCTTTGTCACGGGCTGGATCGTCGGCCCCAATCAGCAGATCTGCGCGCATACCGTGACCGACTCGTACCACGAGATCTTTGTGGCGCGAATTGAGCCGACGGCGGGCCGTTGTATGTGGGCCAAGACGGTGGGAGCACCCGGCGTGAGTGATTATCCTGCGGGCTTGGCGGTGAGTGGAACGAATGTGTATGTGACGGGCCGTTTCCAAGGTACGGCGAGCTTTGGGGCGACGCAGTTGACCTCGCTAGGTGGCTTTGATGGCGTGGTCTTTAGCATGACGGATCAAGGCGCTTTTGGGTGGGCGCGTGGTTTCCACGGCACGCAAGATATCCTTGTGGGTGGCGTTGTGGTCGATGGGACGAACCTTTATGTGTACGGGACTTTTTCGGGGACCGCACAATTCGGCAGCTACTCCCTGACCGCAACGGGCGGAGCCAACGCGTTTGTGGTGCGGATGACGAACACAGGCACGGTGTCTTGGGCAAAAAATCTCGGAACATCCGGGATCTTGCAGATGATCCGCACGGCATCTGGAAAGATCTACATGACAGGGAGCTTTTCAGGCACGATCCGCCTCGACAACATCACGCTCACCTCTGTCGGCGGCAACGATGTGCTGTTTGCAGAGATCGATAGTACGGGGGCTTTCCGACGTGCAGAGCGGGCTGGTGGCCCAAACAATGACGCGGGGCGCGGGATCGCCGTCAATAGCGCTGGACGGATCTTTATCGTCGGAAGCTACGATCGGCAAGGTTCTTTTGGCCCTGCGAACCTCACCGCCTCTGGCAACGCCATCTTCTTGTGGGCTTTCCAGTGATCTCTACGACGCGCAAAGAAAGGAATCTGTGGATCATGATCCGTCGGAATATGCCTGCGTCTCTTTTTCTTCGTGGTGTCTGGGCCTCGCATCTTCGGCTATTTTTGGCTTGGCTTGGGATGGCCGCAATCCCGCTTGCTTGTGGAGGGGTTGTGTTTGCTCCTTGCGCAGACGACAAAGCCTGTGCCCAAGGCCAACGCTGTCTCAACGGAACGTGCCTTTGTCCCGAGGGCAACGCTCTTTGTAGTGATGCTTGCCAGAATCTACTCCAAAACAACCAACACTGCGGCGTTTGTAACAACGCCTGTCCAAGCGGAAAAAGCTGCGTCCAAGGGGGCTGTATGTGTCCCGCAGGCTCGGTGGATTGCAACGGGGCCTGTGCCAACTTGAACGCGGACGTCAACCATTGCGGGCGTTGCGGGCAGATCTGCTCTGGCGGTGAAAAGTGCGCAAGTGGCCGTTGTGTGACGGATTGTCCAAGCACGACATCTACCGATTGCGGCGGAGCTTGCATCGATCTTCAAAGCAGCGCCAAGCATTGCGGAGCTTGCAACAAAGCCTGTGCGGACGGGCAGATCTGCGTCAACGGCGTGTGTCGGTGTCCTCCCGGGGATCTGTCTTGTGGTTCTGCTTGTGCCGATGCAACGGTCTCGAACCAACATTGCGGGGTCTGCGACAATGCTTGTCCGAATGGTCAGCGTTGTGCAAGCGGGCAATGCGATACAAGCTGCCCTGAAAGTACCCCCTCTCTGTGCCTTGGTGCGTGCGTGGACACGCGCTTCAACGATCTGCATTGTGGCCGTTGTGCGGAGCGTTGCGAAGAAGGGCGGCGCTGTGTCGATGGAGTGTGTCGCTGCCCCGATGGGATGCGCGAGTGTGCGGGCCGTTGCGTGGATCTGAATACAGATCGCGAACATTGCGGAGAATGTGGGCAGATCTGCGCCCAAGGTTTGCTTTGTGCTGAAGGCAACTGCGTTGTAAGCTGTCCCGAAGCGACCCCCAACGCTTGTTTTGGCGGCTGTTTTGCGACGCAGACCAACCCCAATCATTGCGGTGGGTGCGGAACGCGCTGTTTGGATGGACAGGCTTGTAGCGGCGGAAGCTGCGGGTGTTCTGCGCCGCTTTCTCTATGCAACGATCAATGTGTCGATACGCAAACCAACGTACTTCATTGCGGAAAATGCGGCACACGTTGTCCTGATGGAAAGCGTTGTGCTGCCGGTCAGTGCGTCACCTCTTGCCCGACGGAAACGCCAAAGATCTGTTATGGCGGATGTATCGATATCCAGAGCCATCCGCTGCATTGCGGAGGCTGCGGAAAACGCTGTCCTGCGGGACTCACCTGCAAGAGCGGGCGTTGTGATTGCCCAAGCGAGCGAACTCTTTGCAATGGACGCTGCGTCGATACCCAAACCAGCCGCCTTCATTGCGGCGCATGCGGTCGCCTCTGCCCAACGGGGTACACCTGCCAAAAGGGCGGATGCGTCATCCTTTGCTCTACTGCTTTCCCCAACCTGTGCGGAAAGCAGTGTGTCAACCTTCAAAGCGATCGCCGCCATTGCGGGACTTGTGACAAGGCTTGTGCTGACGACAAACGTTGCGAACAAGGAAGCTGCATCTGCCCCCTTGCACAAACTGAATGCAGCGGAAAATGCGTCGACACCCAGACCGATCTCCAACATTGCGGAGCTTGCGGCAAAAAATGCCCAAGCGGTGAGCGTTGCGTGGCGGGTGTTTGTCGGACAGATTGCCCTATAGGACAAACCCAATGCAGCGACCGTTGCGCAGATACCCAAACGGACGCCCAGCACTGTGGTCAATGTGCAAACGCTTGCGGCCCGACCTTGCGCTGTAGCGGAGGCCAATGTGTTTGTGCAGATCCAAGCTTTGTCGAATGTAGCGGCGTGTGCGTCAATACCAAACTGGACCCCCAACATTGCGGTCAATGCAGCAAAAAATGCCCCACAGGACAGGCCTGCGACAACGGAACGTGCCAGCTTTGTCCCCAAGGCAGTCTCCAGTGCGGCACGACCTGTTGTCCCGGGAACTTCCTTTGCTGTGGCAATGCTTGCGTCGACCCGAAGATCAATCCCCAACATTGCGGTCAATGCAGCAAGGTTTGTTCTGCGGGACGCCCCTGTAGCAACGGTGTTTGTCAATGATATCGGATGGGTGCAGTTGGATGGTGTTTGTGGGGTGTCATACGATATCCGAGTGATGTGTATATACGTAAACGCCCTATTCTTGGGCAGCCACGGGGGGCTGCCCCTACATTTTTAGGATCACGCGCCCTGCGGATTTCGCATCACCCCACTCCCCACTTCCAAGGGCGCGGCTCCCTTGCCCCCGTGTTGGCGGACTGAGCGGCTACTTTTCAAACCAACGACTCTGCCGCTTGCAGCAGCACGAACACGTCTTTGTTGGTTGCGTGAGTCCTGTGGGATAGGAATCTTGGGGGGAGCATACCGCGTGGATGCTATCTGCGGACGCGGACGACTTGGATAACTTGCGGAGGATCTTCTTGTTTTCGGCGTGCGGCGATCAGGAAAGATACCAGAAACATCCCCATGCCTGCCCCCATCACCCACGAAGAGATCGTCACAAATGGCCCAATCAACGGCTCGACAAGCATCTTGACGAAGGGCAAGGCCATCTCGGCCAGCTTTTGCGAGGCGCGATCCGAGACCAAGGGGAGCCCGCTTGTGAGGCGTGTCAGATCGATCCCCGAAGCCGCTATCTGCGTCAAGCCTTCCTTGATACCGGACGATGCAGACCACACGATAGCTCCTGAAAGGGCGACGGTGAAGCCCATCGACATCAAAAATCCCCGCGTACCCGTCGATGTCACAAGCAGCGCCCCCAAACACAACAGACCAAAGGGGAAAAAAAAGAGCGACCACGAAAACTTCCGCACCATCACCAGATCGGTCGCAAGTTCTTGGCTGTGTTGTGGTGTGAGCAAGAGATATTTCTGGGTTTTTTTCGCGCTCTCGGCTTGCAATCGCGCCCAAATCAAGCGCAGAGCCTCTTCACTTGGCGAACACGCAGGGTAGGTGCCCTCCGAAGAGGACTTGGTCAAAGCAACGGTCCATCGGGCTTGTTGTTGGGTATCGCAAGGCGGCATCTTGGCCATCACACCTCTGACGTATTGCTGCACCACAGGCCCCGTTAACGCCGCATAGTACGGCCCAAGACGGATAGTGATCGGCTTGTCTACGGTCTTCCCTTGCACGACCCCGCCTAGCCGCGAAAGCGCGACCAGCAACTCCCCTTCAAACCACGTTTTGAGACCACTTTTCTCAAAGACTTCGGACAACTTCATCGGTGCTTGTTCGAGTGCCATCAGCCACTTTTGGGCTTCAGGATCTTTCGCCATATCGGGGGACTTGGAGATCACCCGCAACGCTTGATCGGCCAACGGCGGCAGGTCACGTACCACCTGTTTGGGGACGTTGCTTGTGTAGTCCCGCACCAAGGCGTCTTGCGAAAAAGCCACCACCATGATCGCGACGATCATCCCTGTCACTCCGAACGCCAACAGCACAAACCAACCCACCAGCTTTTTGATCACTCCCATCGGCTTTTTTCTCCTCAGCAACATATTGACGATGCGCGCTGTACATTGGGACATCCCCCTGCTCTCAGCAAGCCCGTCGGCTGTTTTTCTCTCAAACAGCTTTTTCTCAACACACAAGCGCCCACAACATCGCTGTTTTTGCGAACAAGCCTTGACGAAACGACCCTTGTTGGCCAAGATCTGCGCCTGCCAACGCAGAGCCACAACGCTCAACACCAACACGCTGAGGCGAGGCAAGCCACGACCACGACCACTTCTCGCTTCGCTTTGTGTGCAACGATCACGACGGCAGGTTGCACGCACTCACTTCTCACACAAAAGGCGCCAAACGATGGGCAAGATCTTCGTGATCGGTGCAGGACGCTCCGCTTCTACTTTGATTCGTTATCTTCTCGAAAACGCCGAGGCTCAATCTTGGGAGATCCGCGTCGGTGATATCAACCTCGAACTCGCCAAACAAAAGATCGCCGGTCATCCGCGTGGACAAGCCGTCTTGTTTGACTCGCTCGACCGCGCCACCTACGGCGACCACATCACATGGTCCGATCTGGTGATCTCGATGCTCCCGGCTTCGATGCACGTCCCGATCGCACGCGAGTGCATCGATCACGGAAAACACCTTCTGACCGCTTCGTACATCTCCGATGAGATGCAAGAACTCCACGCCGAGGCACAAAAAGCCGGCGTACTCTTGCTCAACGAGATGGGACTCGACCCCGGCATCGATCACATGTCTGCGATGCGTATGCTCGATAAACTCCGCGAACAAGGCGTTCCCATCGTTCGTTTCGAGTCCTTCGCAGGTGGACTCCTTGCCCCCCAAAGCGAAGCAAACAACCCGTGGCGCTACAAATTCACATGGAACCCCCGCAACGTCGTCCTCGCAGGGTCGGGTTCTGCCGTCAAGTTCGTCCAAGAAGACCGCTATAAATACATCCCTTACCAGCGGCTGTTTCGTCGCACAGAGATCATCGAGATCGAAGGATACGGCAAGTTTGAAGGGTACGCCAACCGCGACTCGCTCAAGTACATCGATGTGTATCGTCTGCGTGGTATCCCCACCATCTATCGCGGAACACTCCGACGTCCCGGGTTTTGCAAGGCATGGGATGTCTTTGTGCAGCTTGGCGCAACCGATGATTCTTATCTGATGGAAGGCAGCGAAGACATGACCTGCCGCGAATTCATCGACTCCTTCTTGCTTTACGACACCCAAGACAGCACACGCCTTCGCCTGATGCACTACCTCCGACTTGACCATGATTCTCCTGAAATGGAAAAGCTCGACTGGCTCGGTATCTTCGACGACACACCCATCGGCTACGGAAAGCCCGGGACGCCCGCGCAACTTCTTCAACATATCCTTGAGAAAAAATGGAACCTCGAACCTGACGACAAAGATATGATCGTCATGGTCCACAAGATCCACTTTCTCGATTCCGACGCCAAACGCCACCAACTCTTTTCTTCTACCGCCATCCTCGGCGAAGATCGCACCTATACCGCCATGGCGCACACCGTCGGCCTCCCCCTCGGCATCGCCGCTCGTTTGATCCTCAACCGCACCATCCAGCTAACGGGCGTCCAACGCCCCACCCTCCCCGCGATCTATCACCCCGTCCTCCAAGAACTCGAACGCTACGGGATCACCTTCCACGAACGCGAAACTGCCGTCCAATTCGAATCCATGTACTAATACGAGAGCCGCCCGTTGCGTGATCGTAAAGAAGTCGGGGCAGACAGGTGTGGCTGCCCAACAATCGGGCATCTGCGTACTCTCGTTTGCTGTGTACATCACTCGGATATCGTCTCATCGTTCTGACTTGTTGGAACGTGTTTTTTGGGACGCTGCCCCAAACCCCGCAAGGGGTCGCAACACACCACAAACCGCTGCCCTCGCTTCGTTTTAACTCTGCTCCAAAACCCGCCATAGGTCGCAACCCCTTGACTCCATGTTGGCGCAACAAGCAGACGTATCTCACCCAAACCACTCCGCCGCTTGGAGTGGCGCGAACACGCGATCTCTTTGTCGCTCTTACCGCATTTTCTGATCAATCGTCGCCCCAACCTTCGAGATCCACTTGCGAAGGACTCGCGGGGGGTGGAGTGTGGCCCTCTAACCAGATATCTTCTCGTGCCTCTTGCGCTGCTTTTGTCGTCTCGGTGGTTTGCGCGGCTTTCTCCCCCGACGCCGCTAGGTCGGATGACGGGGATGAAGCCGATCGGGCCGAACCCGCTTGTACCGATAATCCTTGCGGATCGGTGGCGGTCCATTCGTCCCAGTTTTCTTGCGGGAGCATTACTGAACCCGGCAGATCCACCGAAAAAAACTGTGCGAGTTCGGTTAAAAACGTTGTCAGCGTACCATCCGAGACGACCATCGACAAAGAAGTCCCCAAGGGATCGCGTCTGGGAACGGTACAGATCGCGCTCTCCAAGCGCAACATCCCCGCGTCCGTTTCTTCGCCACGAAACAAAAGATGTCCCTCGGCAGAACGCCAAGAAAAGGCTTCGACGTTGAGTTGGCGGTGGGCTTCTTCGGGCGAACGCACAAGGCGCAACAAGCGATGAAAGTATTCGACCAAGTCCACAGGATGCGCGTGCAAGACCCACACAGTCAAATACGGCAGACTGCCCATCTGAAACGAGACTCGAAAGCGCAAGATCGGCTCCCCTTCGGCCAATCGAAAGGCTTCCGAAAAATGGATCTCATGGTGGCTTTGCGATGACTTTAATACAACCATAGCACGCGCTCCGCGCTTTCGCGCTCTTCAGATCTTTGTGGCCGAACGACGGACTGTTCCGCCTTGTAGCATGCACCCCCCAAAAAGAAAAGCACCGCCCTTTGTTTTTGTACAAAGACAGGCAACACCTGTTGAGCGAGGACTGAATCGAAGACCACAGGAGCTTCTTTGGTGCCTTTCACGATCAGGCCACCTTCTCCCCCTTCTACCCGTCCCACATCCATCACGGCGTCCTCTCCAAACAACAGCTTTGTTCCGGCTTGGAGGGTCAAGACGGCTGCGGGGTCACCGCCGACGTCCAACCCAACCACCTCCCATGGGATCGGTTGGCCTACCCACGTGGCGTTCTGGCGTATTTCTGTTTTCTGAACACATCGTGGTGGTGCCCGTAGAGCGTACTGCTCTTGACATCCGACTCCCTCTCTCGGTACAGTCCTCTCCTCTGGTGGACTCCGCAACCCACCGAACTCCCTGTATCTTTGTGGATGCACGAAGTCGCCAACAGGAAACCCCCCATGACGAAGTTCAACCCCCAAGATCCGCAACACGTCCACAGCCCTCCGTCCGAACAAGACGACGGCGATTCCACCATCGTCCACGGCTCCAACAAAACCTCCTCGGCTCCTTCGGGCGTCTATGCCCACAATCGCCTTGATTTCGATTTCTCCGAAGACTTCGGCCAAGACGACGACGACGACGACGGCGGCGATGCCACCATGCTTTCAAACGCTCCCCCCGAATTCGATGCGGGCGGAGGCGCACCTCTCGAAGCGCAATGCGTTGCAGGCCGCTACGAACTGATCTCCTTGATCGGTGAAGGCGCTACGGGCAAAGTCTACCGCGCACGCGACCTCGAACTCGACGATATCATCGCCCTCAAACTCTTGCTCCCCGGGCAAATCCAAAATCCCGAGATCCTCGCTCGTTTTAAGCGCGAAGTTCGACTCTCCCGAAAAATTACACACCGCAACGTCGCTCGGGTCTTCGATCTTGGCGAAGAAAACGGACGCTATTATCTCACGATGGAACTGATCAACGGCAAGTCCCTTGATCGTATCCTTGAACATCGCGGAACCCTCCCTCTCTTCGAAGCCTACGACCTCGCCATCCAGATCTGCGAAGGACTCTATGCCGCCCACAGCGTCGAAGTCATCCACCGCGACCTCAAACCCGAAAACATCCTCGTCGAATACAACGGACGCGCCGTCATTACAGACTTTGGCATCGCTCGACACGCCTCGGGATCTCGTGACTTTCAAACCGTCGTCGGTAGCGTCATCGGCACCCCCGCTTATATGGCCCCCGAACAGATCGCCACCAACTCCCAAATCGACGCCCGCGCTGATATCTACGCCTTCGGAGCGATCCTCTTTGAGATGGTCACAGGACAACAGGCTTGGCAAGGCGATAACGTCTTCGCCATCATCGCCGCTCGGCTCACCAACCCACCCCCCGATCCGCGACGCTACAACCTCTCTCTCCCCACCCCTCTTGCCGAACTGATCCTCCAATGCATGGAACGCGAACCCCAACAACGCCCCCACCACATCGCAAACGTTCTTCAAACACTCCAGTCTCTTCGCAACCTCCCACAAGGCCCCCCCACCGACAACCAAGCCACCATCGCTTCTCTTGACGTTCTCTCTGTCCCCCCCCCTCGTGCTTCTTCTCATACCCCCTTCCCTTCT
>JAKLKB010000192.1 GCA_023150835.1 Myxococcota bacterium
ACGCTGTTTGCACGAGACGCAGACGCTGCCCGTTCCAACTTCCCCCCGTTCACGGGGGGATTGAGGGGGGGTAGAAAAAGAAACGGCGATCAGCCTAGACTATCCGATGTTTCCACCTTAACAAGGCGCGTATGGGGTGGAACCCCACAAAACCGAACCGACTTTTTAACAAAAAGGGGAGAGATCAGAGGCAGAGCTTGCAGGCGGCTGTAAGGACGGTTTTGATCTCGCTACAGGAGGTGGTTTTGTTGATGGCTTCGAGGCAAGCGTCGAGTTGGGGTTGGGTGACGCTACCGCATTTGGAGTTGCCGTGTTTGAGGGGGTCATCAAGGCGGCTGACCCAGAGCTTGACGCAAAAAGTCTCGTCGTTGATGCCGAAGTAATTATCGAATTGAGCCTTCCCGTTTTCATCGGCGCGGAGATCGTTGCGGCAAGAAAACCCTTTCTTACAAAAGGGTTCGCCGAAGGATTTCCCGGGCGAAGAACCGCAAGCGCTCAACCACAGACCACACAAAAAAGCCAATCCTACAGACCGAAACATCCAATTCATTTGAGACTCTCCTTACGATTGCACAACACAGGCGCAGGCTGTTGCGGAGTGTAGTCTTTCCTGCCCGCAAAAAACAAGCGCCTGACTTTCCTTATGGCTTGAGTCGGCCTTTGTGGCAAGATCTTTGGTGTTTGTGTTGTTCGTGCGGGGACGTCCCTCGTGGTGAGGCGGGTGTTGTGGTAGAAGCGAAACAGTTGGAGAGCGAACACTCAAACCAAGAGGAAGTGACGGATGTTGCGCGTGATCGTGTGGTCTTTGTTGGTGTGGTTGGTGGGGGGAGCAAGGCTGTGGGGGGCGGATCGGGAGCTGTTTGGGGTGGCGGAGGAGAACAAAGATCCGCGCCATCCGAGTCTGCTGGTGGCATTACGTTCGGTGGATGCGTCGTTGCGTGTTCGCGCAGCGCGGAGCATCGGGAGGATGCAGACACCGAAGGCGTTGGATGCGTTGCGGATGTTGGCGAGCGATGCAGACGAAAAAGTCCGAACGATGGCGATCTTTGGACTCGGCCAGTTGGGTTGGGAGGTCTCGTGGACGCAAGGGCATCGAGATACGATCAAGGGGGTCTTGCGTCGGGCGTTGGCTGATCCTTCGGTGGGGGTGAGGCGTGCCGCGATCGAAGCGGTCGGAAAATACGCCTTTGTCGAGACGCGCCTGTGGCTGATGGCTTTTTTGCGTGGAACGCAGGTGTCGTTGCAGGCAGAGGCGTTGCGTGCGTTGTTTCGTGCTTCGTATTTGTGGCAGCGGCGGGCAGCGACGGCCACGAAAGGCTGGTTGCCTTCGCGTCTGCCGCTGTCTCAGGCGATGATGCAACAGATGCAACGGCTATCCAAGTCAAAAGAGGCGGAAGTTCGGGCGGGTGTGGCGTATTACTTTGCACGAATCAACGAGCCACAAGGATTATCGATCTTGCTGGATTTGGCGGATGATGCGCACGTGCAGGTCCGCTTGTTTGCGTTGCAGGGGCTTCAAAAACTCGCTGACCCAAAGGGAGCCGAGGCGGCGTTGCGCGGGACGACTTCGGCGGAGGTGGCCCATCGCATCGCTGCGTTGCAAGCGCTCGAAGCGATGAAACAAGCGCATCGGGTCTCGGACTTGCTCTCACGTGACAAGTCGGCCCATACACGGGCTGTTTGGGTGCGAGTTCGCAGCAAAGGCTTGCGCCCACCGTTGGCGCTGTTTCGTGCGATGTGGAAGTCTGACCCTTCTCGAAGCGTCCGATCGGCGGCGTTGATCGCTTTGGGAGAGCATACCGATCCTGATGCGTTTTTGTTGGAGCTGATCGGAGTCTTGCACCAGCAGGATATCTTCTTGCGCGAAGCGGCGGTTGCGGCGAGTGCTGGGCTTGGATGGCGACGGTTGTCTTTTTTGGAGATGGCTTTGCAAGACCCGCATGTCCTTGTGCGCTCGGCGGCGTTGATGGCGTTGGCCAAAGAAAAGTCGCCGCGTGTGTGGTCGCTGCTCCAACGCGCCCTTCGTTCGGAGGAGTTGGCGGAGCGCGGGGCTTTGGTGACGTTTCTTGCGGAGCAAAAGTCGCCGCGTGTTCAAGAGATCGCGTGGGATCTTTATCAGAAAAGCCGAGGTGAACGTTGGGTCGAAGTCCGCGAAGAGATCGCGCAGATCCTCGCACGCATCCTGAATCCGCAGACCACGCATCTGCTCGGTCTGGTGGCGCACGACGAAGCTGCTTCGGTGGCGCGTATCGCCCAACAAGCCCTTCAAAAGCGTGGCCTCTCAAAGCCTTGGCCGCCCGCAAAGGCGCGTCGAGCGAGTCCTTATCGAGGGGTGCGTTTTTCGCAGGATCCTGTGGTGGTCTTTGAGACGACGCGGGGTTCATTTTCGGTGGTTTTGTTTGCGGAAGATGCACCGATCCACGTTGCGACGGTGGTGGGTCTTGTCGAAAAAGGTTTTTATCACGGACTGTTGTGGCATCGAGTGATCCCCAACTTTGTGATCCAAGGCGGAGATCCCGATGGGACGGGATGGGGTGGTGGGGATTTTTCCTTGTGGGCCGAGATCAATCCGCGTCGGTTTGTACGTGGAACGCTTGGGATGCCTCGTGCGATGGGCTGGGATACGGGGAGCGTGCAGCTTTTCTTTACACATGGGCAGACGCCGCATCTTGACGGCCAATACACCGTCTTTGGGCAGATCCGCAAGGGCTTCGAGGTCTTGGAGCGCATCGAACGTGGAGATCGGATAATCCGCGCTTATCGAGTTCCGTGATCGGAGCTTACCGAACGCGGAGATCAGATCATTCGCACCGATCGAGTTCCGTGATCGGAGCCTCCGCACCGATCGAGTTCCGTGATTGGATCGTTTCAGCCTATCGAAATTATCTGGTGGGTAGGATCTTTTTGAGGGGGCTGGCTTGTTGGAAAAAAGCCGTGTTTGCAAGCGTTCAAGCAGTAGAGCTGTTGGTTTGAAAAGCGCTGATCGTCTCATCCATACGGGGCCAAGGGAGCCGTGCTCCCTTGTGGGGCGTGGGGTGAAACCCCACCAAAGCCATCGATCCGCGTAATACAAAATCTGAGCGATGTGTACACGAAGGAAAGTGCGTAGACGCCCGATTTTTGGGCAGCCACAGGGGGCTGCCCCTACGTTTTTACGATCAAACTCCCTGCGGATTTCGTATAAGTCTTATCGTAAAGAAGAAAAAAAAGCATGAGCAGATGCTTTTGTTTCGGGAGATGGAGTCGTAAGTGTCACCGTTTCAGAAGACGGATGGCAGGGCTTTTTGGAAACAAAAAACAGGACGCCACCCACAATCGCAACGGCACCTGCTCCGATGTAGAGTGAGCCGGAGACTTGCGCGAGGGTGACGGAACTTTCGTATTGGGTTTTCCAAGTCGGATCTTTTGTGAGATTTTGCATGGCTTGCCGATAAGAATCATCGGCACTGACTTGCGTGATAATCCCGCCGCCAAGCAAAAGCGCCGCACCACCGAGAACAAGCAGCGGTGGCGTCCAGTTCACGCACTGTGTCGCAGGCGGTTTGGGTTCGAGGGTGAAACTGCGGGTGGTGTTGCTTTGTAAAGCGACGGTGTGTTGTTGTGGCCGATAGCCGGGATATTCCAGTTTGATCTGGATCTCGCTGGTTTTTTTAGCCTTGAAAAAGAAAGGAGTCTGCCCTGTTTGAGTGCGTGAGCCTTCTTGAAGCGTCACTTTTGCTCCGAGCGGGACGGACTGGATCTGGAGTGTATATTCAGGTTCGGGGGATTTGGGGATTGCGACAAGATGGAAAGATTGAATCAGTTTTTGTTTCGGAAGAATCGAGATCTTTTTTGAGATCGATTGAAACCCGCTGAGATGTAGCGAGAGCGTGTAATCGCCCGGGCAGATGTCATCAAAAGCGTGGGGAGAGCGGCCTTGTTGTGTGGCTTGCGGGTTTTGGAGTGTGGCTGCGGCTTGGGGAGGAGTCGTGAGTACGGTCAGTCGTCCAAGTTCAAGGCTGGATTGGATCTGTTGGATCTGGGCTTGGATGCGGATGAGTTCATCGCCAGAGACGAGCTTTTCGTAGCGCTGGTATCGTTGGAGTGCTTGGCGGCGAAGAAAGCAAGCCTTTGCAGCCTCTTGAGGCGGTAACGTTTTGGCCCAAATAACAAAGACGCGGGCTTGGTTGTAAAGGTGAGAGGCCTGTGTGGGGTGTGCTTGCAACAGCCGCTCAAAACAATCGGCTGAGCCTTGATAATCTTTTTGGCTGAATTTTGTACGACAGTCTTGATCGCTTTGTGCGTGTACATGGATTGGAATAATCAGCCAAAATCCATACAAGAACCAGCTAAAATGTATAAAATATTTCATTGACTTATATTCCCCTTTTTCTTCAGATAGGACTTACGCATTTCGATACGAAAAAGGCCAATGTTCGGGTGCGGGCGGTTCGCGAACCGCCCCTACAACGTTCTGATATCTCAGGGTTTCCCTTTTCAACTGCGTCACTCCTATTCAGATCTTCGATGCTAGTTTGAGCCTCTTTTCAGGATGTTTCCTGCCAAACGTACACAACGGATGTCGTTTCCAAGAAAACTCTCATCCAAGAAAACTCTCATGGCCGAGATTACGGACATGCTGGGGAACAGATGTTTGGGGTGCCGACGGTTTTGTTTATTCCCCCCAAGAGCGAGGAGAAGTCTGCCTCTACGGTATTCCCGCTCCCGCCGACGAGGCTGGCTCGCTTCGTGGTTTTGTTTCTCACGCCGCTGCCAATCCAAGAGAGAACACCCGCTGCTTCGTTGCCGTCTGTGCCGATCGTGCATTTCGTGTAGTTCGTTTGGCCTTGGCAGGCAAGATCACCGCCTCCGCTGATGCTTGAAAGTAGAGCGGATGTTTTGTTGCTTCCGCCGCCGCTGATGCTTGAAAGCGGCGCCGTCACAGTCGTTTGATTTCCGAACCCCCCTGAGATGCTGGAATTCGCACCGTCTGCATAATTGAATAGCCCACCCGAAACCGAAGCTCCGACCCCTTTTGCACGATTGCCTCCCCCCCCGCTTACTACCGCATATCCGCCACTTGCGATGTTTCCCACCGATGCGTCCTGTCCTCCGCCGCCTGATACAGTCGAATGATTTCCGATAGCTTTGTTGTTTTTTCCTCCACAGATTGTTGCATATTTACCTATATTTGTAGTACTTTCTGGCTCTGCTGTATTGGATTCCCCGCCCAAAATACTTGCGCTCTCGCTGGTTGCTTTGTTGCGAGCCCCCCCTGATACGTGGGCGTAGGGTCCGAGCGCTTGGTTCTCTGTGCCACCGCTGACGGTGGCGTAGTCTTGACCTGCTGTATTCGCCTTTCCGCCGGTCACACTGGCGAACGTGTTTGGAGTCCGATTCTCTGCGCCACCTGTGATGCTTGACCACCTTCCAGAGGCTGCGTTGTACTTGCCTCCGCTGATGCTTGCATAGTCGCCTGACGCGCTATTGCCTTCTCCACCGCTGACGCTCGCATAAGGGTTTGTTGCCTTATTGCCAAGGCCGCCGCTAACGCTCGCATATTCCCCGCTTATCGTGCTGTCCTTTCCGACAACAAGGCCGCTGTGACTCTCGTAAGCGTGGCCGTCCCCAACGATCAGGTTGTTGGAACCGTTGCGCTTCGTTGCGATGACTGTGCCTTGAGCGTCTTTTCGTGGATGGTTGTAGCCGACGAGTAGGTTGCCTTTTCCTTCGGGATAACTCGGTTCTTCCACCTTATTTTTGTCGTCAACGATCTGTACGTTGATGCCCGATATCACGAGCGTTTGGGTTTTTGTTCCATCAGTATGGGTCTTTTCTTTGAAAGAGAGATATTGCGCAAGTTTTTGTAAGACATCAGGGATTGAACCTGTGCCATCTTTTCCAGCGGGACCTTGCGGACCAGCGGGGCCTTGCGGGCCAGCGGGGCCAGCGGGGCCAGCGGGGCCAGCAGAGCCTTGCGAGCCTTGCGTTCCATTTTCTCCGTTGATTCCTGCTGTGCCTTGGGGGCCCGGGTCACCTTTGGGACCTTTGCAAACCGAAAGATCGCCGTTTGGGGCGCACCATTCGCCCGCTTTGCACGACGTCCCATCTGCGCACACACCATCCGACGGACACAGCACGCACGTCGGCTTGAAGGTCAACACCGAACATCCGCAAAACAACAACACACATAACACCATCACTTGTAAGAAAGCCATCTTTGTCTTCATTTGAACAGTCTCCTTGTTATGGGATCCCTTTCGATCCGAGTGATTTGCTGTACTATTTCTCTGGCTGAAAACGAAAAGATATCCGCAAGTCTATCTCTTCGGTGGATGGAGAAAATTTCTTGTGTATGATTTTTTGTTTGATACAGTCTTGTAATCCTTGATGTTTCAGTTCATCCTTTACGAAGCGGATGACGGTGACTTGGCCTGACGGTGCGATACGTAAATTCACCTCGATTTCCCCTCGGAGCGTTGGTTTGTGTTGGAGTGCGCGTTCGTAACACTGCCTGAGACTGTCCACAGATTTTAGCTCGATCTCACTTGCCCATTTTAAAGAGCACCCCAAAGCACCGCGTAACGTGCAAGCCGCGTCAAAAAACGAAACTGCCTTAGAGATATCTTTTTCCCTTCCGATCCCTTTCTGGTAAAAAATACCAACGCTCATGCAAGCATTGGCGTGGCTGAGTTTGCAGGCGTGTTGGTAAGCCTCGAAAGCGCGCTGCGGAAATTGCTGCGCCACATAAATATCCCCCATCACAGCACAAGCATCTGCGCTGTTGTGTTCGCAACCTTTCTTTGCGTAGGTGAGCGCACGAGGAAGATCGCGCTTTACCCCAGCCAAGTTGTGGATATAGAATACGCTTGCATGAGTACATCCCGAACTATGGTTGTGTTGGCAGGCTTTGTCGTAGTAATATAAAGCTTTTTTCTGGTCGCGTGTTCCACCCAGCCCTCGGTTAAACATATTGCCTAGGTAGAAGCAAGATTTCGCGAAAACGCCGTAGCTATCGCAACCTGCACGAAAAAAGTCCCGCGCTTTTGTGATGTTTTCTGATGTTTGGGGGGAACTATTGAGAAAAAGCAACCCGACTGCACGACATGCTTTCCCAACGCCAGAAGAACACGCAAATTGTAATAATTGCTGGGCTTTTTCCTTATCTGGAGGTACCCACTTGCCCTCGATATAAAAACTCGCGTACTGGTAACATGCTCCGGCTGCGTTGGATTTTTGAATCGGCGAGTAGATCTGCGATCGCATGGCGAGGTGGCAACCTTTTCGTACGTTGGACAAGGCGGCCTTAAAATCTCCTCCGTTGATCTGAGCAACGCCGAGGAGCGCACAACCCGTAGCGCTTTGGAGGTCGCAACTACGCTGTAACAAACCAATGGCTTGCAAAGGCGTTGATTGAACAGCCACCAAAGCACACGCATAGCCATACCCCAAATCGCAGGATTTTTTTAATTGCTCATGGGATTGGGTCGGTTTGTTTTCGTAGAGAAGGTCACCCATGAGGAAGCAGCCTCTTCCAGAACCGTGCTTGCAGGCTTTACGGGCGTATAGAATCGAATGCGGTGTGTTTTTTTTGACCGACTTTCCGTAGTGTAAGCGCGCAGCCATCTCGGCGCAGGCATCCGCATCTTTGGCCTCACAAGCATCGCGAAGGGTTTGCGTGGTAGCGCTGGAAATTTGCTGTTTCCGAAGCACAGGTACACACGCCACACACAGCCACACCACGACGCTCGACGTCAAACATAACAGCAGAGAGTTCCGTTGCTTTGGTTCTTTGACTTTGTCGCAAACGCTCATCTCATGGACTCCTAAGTAAGTATCACTAAGTTTCTTCAACTTTCGCGCCCGAAGAACGGGTTCGTTCAAAAAAGATGGCGATGAAGAGGTCACCGACGCAACAGATCGAGGGCAGGCACGGGGGCCTGCCCCTACGAAACACCGTGTGATTT
>JAKLKB010000193.1 GCA_023150835.1 Myxococcota bacterium
AGCGTCTGCGTCTCGTGCAAACAGCGTGCGTCATGAAAAAACAAAATCCCCGCTGCTTCCGACTTTCGCTCCCTCCCCTGTTCACGGGGGAGGGCTGGGGTGGGGGGGCCAACAAGCGCTTAACCTAACGCCTATGGGGCAGCGCCCCACAAAACAAACAAAATGCGCCCCACCTGTCCGAGCGGGGGGGTATGTTTGTGGTATCGAAACAGTTGCCAACCGCTTCTTTTGTCGTTAAGATGCGCGCCCTAGACAAAAAGGCACGATTCGTCTTGTATCCCACGAGGCCAAAGCCTCGAACCATCGAAATCTCAGGAGAAGATCGGGTATGATCTACAACAATATCCTCGAAGTGATCGGCAAAACCCCCATTGTTCCGCTCAAAAAGATCGGCGCAGGTCTCAAATGCAACCTTTACGCAAAGTGTGAGTTCTTGAATCCGGGAGGCTCTGTAAAGGATCGCATCGGCTACAATATGCTCTTGGAAGCCGAACGGCGGGGTGAGATCAAGCCGGGCGATACATTGATCGAGCCGACTTCTGGGAACACGGGGATCGGTCTTGCCCTTGCAGCCGCTGTGAAGGGCTACAAGATGATCATCACCATGCCCGAAAAGATGAGCCAAGAAAAACAAGTGGTGTTGGAAGCGTTGGGAGCCCAGATCATCCGCACCCCGACCGAAGCCGCTTGGGATGCTCCCGAAAGTCACATCAGCATCGCCAAAAAATTGCAAAAAGAGCTACCCAACGCACATATCCTCGATCAATACGGCAATCCCGATAACCCCGATGCCCACTACAAATACACCGCCCAAGAGATCATCGACGACTTTGGTCAAGATCTGCACATGGTGGTGATGGGCGTTGGGACGGGCGGAACCATTACAGGCGTCGCCAAGCGGCTCAAAGAAGACATCCCCCACATCCAGATCGTGGGAGCCGATCCACACGGCTCGATCCTTGGGGGAGGGGATGAGATCCATTCTTATCATGTCGAAGGCATCGGCTACGACTTTTTCCCCGATGTTCTGAACAATCAGTTGATCGATCGCTACATCAAGACGGATGATGCGCATTCGTTCGAGATCGCACGCCGCTTGATCCGTGAAGAGGGCTTGTTGTGTGGCGGTTCTTGTGGCGCCGCAACATGGGCTGCTTTGCAAGCTGCGCAAGGGTTGGAAGCAGGCCAAAATTGTTTGGTGTTGTTGCCCGATTCGATCCGCAATTATCTGAGCAAGTTCGTGAACGACAAGTGGTTGCAAGCGCATGGCTTTTCAAAAGAACAGGCGTAATCCGCGCTGAGCAAAAAATCAAGTTATCTGATCTCTTCCAAGGATACGCCTCTCAAGCAAGTAGTGTATCTTGGAGAGACGATCTTTCGGCAAAATAAGCCGAGATATGGAGACATTTGAGCATGAGATTCGATACCAAAGTGGTGCGCGCAACGGTTGAACCCGACCCCACAACAGGCGCGATCGTCCCTCCTATTTATCAAACCGCAACGTATGTTCTTCCCGAGATCGGAAAGAATCGTGGATACGACTATACGCGCTCCTCCAACCCCACACGTGCGCAGTTGGAGTCGATGCTGGCGGCCCTTGAAGGCACAAAATACGCTGTTACCTACGCATCGGGGATGTCTGCGGTCGACGCGGTGATGAAGATGTTTCGCCCGGGCGATCACATCATCTCCAGCGATGACGTGTACGGTGGAGTGTCGCGTCTCTTCAATCGCATCTTGAGCCACTACGGGATGGAATTTACCTACGTCGACAGCAGCAACCCCAACAACGTCGCCGAAGCCATCCGCCCCAACACCAAGCTGATCTGGCTCGAAACCCCTACCAATCCTCTGTTGAAAGTGACCGATCTCGAAGCCATCGCCAAGATCGCCAAAGAACACAAGATCATCTGCGGTGTGGATAGCACCTTTGCAACACCAGCGTTGTTGCGTCCTGCCGAGTTTGGCATCGATATCGTCATGCACAGCACCACGAAATACATCAGCGGACATAACCAAATCATCGGTGGTGCCGTACTGACCAGCGACGAAGAGATCCACAAACAACTGCGCTTTGTGCAAAAAGCCATTGGCGCGGTTCCTAGCCCCTTTGATTGTTGGTTGATCATCGGTGGGCTTCGTACCTTGGCCCTGCGGATGGAACGCCACAGCCAAAACGCAATGAAGGTGGCGACCTTTTTGGAACAACATCCCAAAGTGTCGCGTGTCTCGTATCCCGGCTTGCCAAGCCATCCCGGCCATCAAGTCGCTAAACGCCAGATGTCCGCGTTTAGCGGCATGATCTCCTTTGAACTCAAAGGCGGCATCCCTGCGGGCGTTGCGCTGTTGAACAACGTGAAACTGTGTGCGCTTGCTGAAAGCCTCGGATCTGTCGAGACGATGATCACACACCCCGCCACCATGACCCACGCCGAAGTCCCCAAAGACGAGCGGCTTGCGCGTGGTTTGACGGACGGTTTGTGCCGTCTGTCCGTCGGCATCGAAGACGTTCAAGATATCATCGAAGACCTCGAAAACGCACTCGAAAAGATCTGATTCCCCCCTCTCTTCTAGCTACCCATACACCATGCAACATCCCCCTTTGTTCTCTTCTGAAACACCGATCGATTGGCTTTCTTTGAAAGAGCGCTTTCGTCAAAAGGCCAAGGCTCTAGGACTTGGACGGATCGGCTGGACGCACGCCGAGCCTGCCGCAACACTCCAACACTACGAAGCGTGGTTGCGCAACGGATATCACGGCGAGATGGCGTACCTTGGTCGAGAAGATCGCTTGGCAAGGCGGCGTGATCTTCGCTTGATCTTACCCGAAGTTCAAAGCCTGATCTTTGTGACTCTGCCGTATTGGCCGTCTTCTTTTCCCGAAGCAACGGACGCGATGCGCGGTGTGGTCTCCTGCTATGCTTGGGGGCGCGATTATCACGATATCCTCGGACAGAAGCTTAAGACGCTTTGTGCTTGGCTTGAGCAAGAAGCTGGCGGAAAAACCCGATACTACATCGATACAGGTGCGATCCAAGAGCGCGACCTCGGCGGGCGCGCAGGGCTCGGATTTGTCGGCAAAAACACCATGTTGATCGATCCCACCTACGGGAGCGGCTTTTTCTTAGGCGAGATCTTGACGACCTTGGCGTTTCCCCCTGATCCTCCGGCCCGTATGCCAAGCTGTGGTCGCTGCCAACGCTGCTTGCAAGCCTGCCCAACACAGGCTTTTGTCGGGCCTTCTCAGATGGATGCACGTCGTTGCATCTCTTACTTGACCATCGAATTAAAGGGATCGATCCCTGTGGATCTGCGCCCATTGGTGGGAAATTGGATCTACGGCTGCGATGTCTGTCAACAAGTTTGCCCTTGGATGCGCTTTGCAGGGGATGGCCCAAGCCCGCTTTGGGGCTCTCCGCCCGAAGAAGTGACGCTGCCCAAACTACTTGGACTGCTGGCGCTAGACGAGGAAGGCTTTCAACTGCGATTTGCGGAATCCCCGATTCGCCGCATCAAACGCTCTCGCTTGTTGCGCAACGTGGCTGTGGCCCTCGGAAACATCGGTGATCCAACGGCTCTCCCTGCGCTTCAACGTGTACTTTGTGATCCAGAGCCTCTGATCCAAGAGCACGCAGCATGGGCGATCCGCTCCATCCGCCAAAAGCTCCTCTTCACCCCAAACCCCTTCCCCACGAATCTTCGCCGCCGTTGACTTTTCTTTGCCCTCCTTTATCATGTGACGGTTGTGAACAAAGGAGACGCCAGACGCCAAGGTCTGCGAAGGGCACCAAGACACCGAGGTCCATTTTGGAGCAATACGACGATGTTCCCGAGTTCTCGCTTGTAATCGAATCTGGCGGTGAACGAGGTGAACGCTTTACCTTTCAACAACCTGAGGTCACTCTTGGTCGGACGGCTGACAACGATCTTGTCTTGTATGATGGGGCTGTCTCTCGCCGCCACATCGTAATTTATTATAGAAATCAACAGTTTATTATCGAAGACTTGGGCAGTAGCAACGGAACCATCCTCAACGGCCAACCGTTGACGCAACCCAATGTTCTTTCCGAAGGGGACCGCATCGATATCGGGCCTGTTCGCTTTGTCTTCACGCTGGAAGTCGAGCGCGGCGACTCCACACAGATGGAAGTCGAAGCCATCCCAGAACATTGGGTGAACCCCGATCCTTCCGCTCCGATCGCACGCCCTCGCTTTGACGCCAGTTCGGGCTTACCTGTCCCTCCACAAGGCGACACCCGCGCTTTTTCAGCACACCAACTCCACCAAGGCCAAGCCCCCCTCCCCCCTGTCTCGGCAACCCAGCACCTTCCTGCTCAACACCTCCATCCTTCCGCTGGATTCGCACTTCCACAACACGCACCCCCTCCTCTTCATCCCAACGGCACTCCCGCACCTTCGCACGCTTCATCACAGCCCTATGGTGCGCCATCCCAGCCCTATGGTGCGCCATCACAGCCCTATGGTGCGCCATCCCAGCCCTATGGTGCGCCGTCACAGCCCTATGGTGCGCCGTCACAGCCCTATGGTGCGCCGTCACAGCCCTATGGTGCGCCATCACAGCCCTATGGTGCGCCATCCGCCCCTTACAACGGCGCTGCTTCGTTTCCTGCTGGGCCGTCCTATCCCTCCCAAGCCCCTGCACCGGTCTGGTCAGCGCAACCTGCCGTTGGAGATGCAGCCTTCTCTCCGAACGCGGCTTCGATGCCCCCGCCATCCGCAGCATTGGCTAGGTTTGCCCCTGCGATCCCTTCGCTGTCTCCGCCTCCACAATCGGCCTTCCCACCACTTTCTGGCGCACCTGCTCCTTCAAAAAACCTTGTTTCCCCCCAACCAAGCGGACTTTCCGCAGCTTCTGCTCGGCGCCCGTCTCTTGATCGGCCCGGGATCTCTCTGCAACAAGAACGCGCTTATGTTCTTCGACTCTCGATCCTTGGCTTGGTGTTGCTTCTCGCCACACTTGGGACGTTTTTGATCCCCGTTTCTCCCCCTCAAAACCTGTTGATCGCGCAGCCTGTCGCTGCACAAAAAAGCGAACCCGTCCCTGTACGTGCCGAAGATATCGAAAGCATCTATCAACGCAGCTTTGGTTACAACCAATACAACAAGCTTGATGCGCGTTATCTGTTTGAAACTACGTTTTCGATCAAGTACAGCGATGGCAAACTCTTTGTTTCATTTCGTTTGATCGGCCCTGACAGCGTCAGCCTGCTCGCCAACGGCACCGAATTCGAGCGGCTACACCCCAATCCCCAACAGTGGTTGCCTTTTCGCGCAGAGATCCCGCGTGGACTCTTGCGCTACGGCGAAAACCTGATCACCTTCAAGCGCATCTCTGCCGCAGACAACCGTTGGGGACTGACACACGTCCGCTTTGAAGAAAAAGAGATCCCGCTTGCCAACCTCCGCCGTGCGAAGACTTATTGCAAACAGGGAGACGAGCTTTTTGATACATTCCAAACACAGCCCGAGCATACTCCCCGCGCCATCGAAGCCTACGAAAATTGCCGGCTCTATTTGTTCCGAAAGACTCCGATCCACCCTCTGTTTTCGCGTGCAACCAAGCAGATCAAACAGCTTGAACAATTCCGAAATGATCTTTATGTTGCAGGACTCAAACAGGCCCAATCCAACCCTGCAACCAAAAAGCAGGTGTACGAGGGCTTGCTAAAATACTTTGATGACAAATCCCCTCAATACTTGCGACTCTCTGAGATGTTGCAAACAAACCCTTGAAAGATGGGCAGCCTTTCGGTAGGACAAACCATCCGCACTTTTTTTCCCTGTGGCTTGCGCATGATCTTGGCTGTGTGCTTCGTTGTGCGAGGCCCTTCATCATTTAGGATTTTTGCGACATGAACAACGGTCCGAAAGACGGAAACTGGAACGCACCCGGGTCCCCCTACGCTTCTTATGGACCACCTCGAGGGCAAGGGGCGGTGGGCTTTGAAGAGACCCGATTGCTCGAAGATCCAAGCCAAGAACTCCAACAAACTGCGCCAATCTCTCCTCACGCAGCCCAGCAAGCCCCCGCGCCATCGGCTTCACCCGCTGCGCGTGGCGGCATCAATCCCAAAGATATCGCCAGTGAAAAAACCATCCTGCACGACGACATCAAAGGAAGCCTCGGAGCGATGGCCAAGTTGGTGATCTTGGAAGGAATGCAACAAGGAAAAGAATTCCCTATCCTTGAGCAAACCGTCTCGTTTGGTCGAGAAAGAGACAACACCATCTCTTTTCCTGATCTGTCCGTAAGCCGCTACCACTTCAAGATCCACCGCAAACCCAACGGACACGATCTGGAAGGATTAAGCGATGGAAACCCGACATTGCTCAACGGAAAGGCCACCCGAAAAGCCACGCTCAAACACGGCGACCGCATCCAAGCAGGAAAGACGCTGCTTCAATACCTCATGCTCGGGCAGCCCAACGCCCCAGTCGAGGCCAAATCCAACATGGCGATCTTTCTGGTCCTTGGATTGGTTCTTCTTTCAGGAGGGATCGGGGCAGGGATCTTCTTGTTTTCTGGAAGGAAAACCGCCCAAGACGACAGCAAGAAACAGATGGTCTCGGAAGCTTTTGAGGAAGGACTCAACCTGTATCGGCAACGCAAATGGCGCGATGCAGAGATCGCTTTCGAACGTGCGTTGAGCCATGACAGCAAGCGCATGGATATCAAACAGTATATCCGCGACGCAAGATCCGAAAATGATGCTGATCTCAAACTGAAAAAGGTTCGGTTGTTGATCGCGGACAAAAATTACAAAGAAGCCAAAGAAGCCCTAACTGATATCGAAGAAAAACTGGCCCCCGGCTCTGTTTACGCAGAAGACCTTTTGCGCCTCCAATCGAACGTTCGAAAAGCCCTTGCACCCGCTGTTGTCGCTGTCGTTCCTCCAGTCCGCAACGGCGGAACCAAACCCCCCGCACGCACGCGATGGGTCAAGAAAAATGGCCGTTGGGTTCGCGCTTCTGCTCCCGCCCCAACACCTCCGCCCACAACGGTCACTCCTGCGGTTCCTGCTGCAAAAACCCCCGAACAGATCGCCTTAGAATCTTTCGCTGAAGGCGATCTCAACAAAGCCAAAGATCTTCTGATCAAAGCAGGAAACAGCAACAAAGCAAACCAGATCGACCAGTTCCGTGAAGCCTACTCGCGTGGGAAAAGCAGCCACAACAACCGCATCCACACCACAGCGATCCCCGCACTTGAACAAGCACTCCAAATCGATCAAGAACTCGGGCAAGGAAAGAGCCTCTACACCGTACAGTTGCGCAAAATGCTCGCCAATATGTACTCGATGGCCGGTCTGATGGCTTTTAGCGAGCGACAATACGGCTCCGCTTACAGCAGCTTTCGCAAAGCACTCAAACAACGTCCCGACCATATCGTCAGCAAAAGCAAGATCGAAGAGATCCAAGCCGAAGCCCAAGGCTGGCTTTCCGAGGCTCAAAAAGCCAAAGGCACCGCCGCCAAAACTTACCTCCTGCGGATCACGAATACCCTCCCCCAAACAGACCCCATCTGCAAACAAGCCAAAGCACTTCTCAAACAGTTCGAATAATACGATATCCGAGCGATGTGTACACAATGTACGTAAACGCCCTATTGTCGGGCAGCCCCCCGTGGCTGCCCCTACTTCTTTACTCTCCTACTTCGATTCCAAAGAATCCGTTTCTACCACAGAATTCGTGATGGCTGCTTCGGGAAGTGTCGATGTGTTCGTTGCTTCGGGAAGTGCCGATGTGTTCGTTGCTTCGGGAAGTGTCGATGTGTTCGTTGCTTCGGGAAGTGCCGATGTGTTCGTTG
>JAKLKB010000194.1 GCA_023150835.1 Myxococcota bacterium
TAGGGGCAGCCCCCTGTGGCTGCCCAACCATCGGGCGGTTCGCGAACCGCCCCTACATCATGCGATCATACATTACGCGGAGATATCGCGTTCAGATCTCGCTATGTTAGACACCCTCTCAAACTCCGCTCCAAGAGATATCGCGTCTTTTTCACAACAGCGCAAAAAGGAGAATCAACGATGCGTACATTGGGATGGATGGGCTTGGTTTCTGCGGTCCTTTTGGGCTTTCCAGACCAAGCAAACGCAAGGTACTACGACGCTGGCCCTGTGTGGAACAAACAACACGCAAAGCTTGTTTGCCCCAACGTCTGCCAACAAAAACGCCTGTTTTGGGACGGTGATTGGATCAATCTTATTTTGGGCCGCGCTTCGGTCTGTGGATGCAGAAAATCCAACCCAGCCCAAAACACCTCGAACCGCCAAGCCTGCTTGCGTCCCGGGAAAAGAAAAACGCGGCCTATTTACCACAAGCACCACGCAAAAAAAATCTGCCCCCGCGTATGCCAAAAATACCGTTGCCGATGGGACGGCTATTGGCAAACCACCCTCTTCGGTACGATGTACGCCGTGTGTGGCTGCAAATAGAATGATTCGCAAATGATCGGTACAAAAAACCTAGCTTTTTGCAGCCCCCCACAAACAACAAAGCACGCCCGCTCCGACCTCGACGCGATCACCGATCTGGTGCCGGTGTAGTCGCGTCGATTGGTGGGTTTCCTTTGACAGGTTCGCCAGCCCGAACGGCTGGTGGCGGCGTCGCCAAGGTCTCGTCCAACACCCACACCATCCGAGGAAACAGCCATTCTGCACCCCATACGCCGTCGCGCAACAGATGACTACGCAAAACGCCGAAGAACGCCAGCAAAGAGACGTCTCTCGCATCAGACTGTGCAAGATGCAGATGGAGGGCCTCGTGGGGAAAGAGTTTCTTGAGTTTCTTGAGGCAACCCAACAGACAAGCCTGATCCCACCCGTTCCCCCGCCGCTCACAAGTCGGATACGTCTTCGTTGCTGCATTCAGATCACAACCCGCCCCGATCGCTGTTCCTTTTGTGAGAAACGTCACGCCCTTGGGCCGGATGCGCAACATCACAGGCACTCCTGTTTGCTGGGAACCCTTTCGGATTTCCGAATCGATGGACAACTGCAAGCGATAAGCCCCCACCTGCGGCCACATCAATGGCTTTAAAAGATCACGCGCAACCCTCGGATACTTGGGAGCATCCGACAATGAATACCTACTGTCTACTCTCTTCACCACCCAACTCACCTCTACGTACCGAAGACCCGATGATCTCGGTTGTTTTTTGATCTGCTCCTCCACCCAAAGACGCAACGCCCCCAAAACCGTCGCCAACGTCGCACGTCGATCTGTTTGCAATGTCACATGAAGAGCTTGCGTACCGCTCGCTCCTTGGGCAAGAGAGAACCGAGCCATCGTAGGCTTGCCGTCCTCAGCAATCCGCAAAAAAATAGGCTCAAACGAACCCGCTTTCGGTGCATTTGGATCCAAAAACATCTCGATCGATGATCGTGGGCTTGCGTGCGCCGCAGCCGCCTCCCTTGCATGGTCCATAGCACCAACCAACCGGCGCTCCGTATCAAGCGCCACGCCTACGCACAAAGCCACCGCGAACAACGCCACACACACAAAACTTGCGCGATCTTTCAGCGCCCCGCCACGAAACACCAACATCCCCAAACCCATCAGCAACATCCCACCCACGATCACCCACACCACACCAAACGCCTGCCCCGCCCAACTCGCATAACTCCGACACAACGCCTCTTTCTGATCGGCTGTCGCGCTCTCCAATGCGCGCAACAATTGGCTTAAATGCACCCACACCACCGCATAACCCAGCAGCATCGGCGCTCCCAACGCTCCCAACCATGCTCCCCACATCCACCCGTCCGTATCTACCACCGCATTTTCTTGTTCTCCCCCACCTTCAGCCGCTTCCCCTTGTTCGGCTTTTCGTTGGTAGCCCAACGCGATCACCCCTACAAACACTGCACCCCCAAACACCAACCAACCCCCCAGAGGAACCGCACTCATCGCCTGAGAAGCATTCCCCCCCGCCACCCAAAAGGCACCCGCCAAACCGCCAACCGCGATTATCCCTCCCATCGCCACCCTCGTGCTCTCCAATCGACCACGCCCCCAACCTAGCCAACAAGACCACACACTCGCGATCAAGCTAAACAACCCACCCAAGATCCCGCCAAACACCAGCGTATTCATCGAGATCGATACATATTGCGCAGCCAACTGATACCGATATTGAACCGACGCTTTATCCAACGCCGACATTGTTTCACGAAAACCCGCGAGGGTCCCCACCCAACCCAAAACACAACTCATCACCACACTGCCCACCACAACGAAAAACAACACGCTCCTTCCCGATGCTTGGCGATACCCCCCCCGCAACGTGAACGCGCTCAAGCCCCACAGCGACAAGACATACAACCACAAAATCGGGTGCATAACGTGCCCACCGTCGAAATAAAACCGCTTGAGTTGGTCCATATCCCCAAACATCAAAAACAACGCTACCAGCGAAATTCCCCCCAACCCCAACACACTTAACGCTTTCCCCATCTCGTAGTGGCCTTGCCGCATCGCCTTCATCTCGACTCCTTTGTTGCGAACGTTGATCTCCTTCATGGCGACTCCTTCTTGTTGCGAACGTTGACATACTTCATGGCGACTCCTTCTGTTGCGAACGTTCACCTTTACCGCTTCGGCGTCGGTGCGATGTTCTCAACCGATGGCTTTGTCTCGTCGACGGGCTGAGGAGAAACAGCGGTGCGTTTCGGCATCGCCAAGGTCTCGTCCATCACCCACACCATCTCGGGAAACATCGATTCTTGTCCCGAGCCTTTTTTGGGTATCGTGCTGCGCAACGCGTCAAACACCGACAGCAGCGAGACTTCGAGGGCGTCGGCCTGTGCCACATACACTCGGATCTTTCTTTCTTCGGGAAACACCGCTTTGATCTTCCCCAAACAGCCCGTCAAACAAGCCTGATCCCAACCGCCATCTCTTCGCCCACACGTCGGAAACGTCTTGGATTCCTCTTTCAAGTCACACCCCACCCCGATGGCTTTTCCCCTTGTTGTGATCGTCACGCCGTTGGGTTGAACCCGCAGCGTCAACAACAACGGATGTTTCTCTTCGGAACTCCTCTCTGTTTCCGCATCCGTCGAAAGCATCAAGCCATAAGCACCGATCTCTGGCCATGTCAGCGGCTTCAAGATATCGCTCAAGATCATCGGATACTTCGGGATGTCCGCCATTGAAAACCGATTGTCCCCCCGTTTCACCAACCAAGACACATAGATACCCCGAAGATGTGGAACTTGTTTCTTCCCACGCACAAAACGTCGGTTGTGATGTCTCTCTAACTCTGCGCGTTCTTTGGACGGTCGCCCCCTCAAAAGTCCCAAGGCCCCCGAACGATCCTCCCATTCGGGTTGCTTTTTGATCTGCTCAACCACCCAAGGCCGCAACGCCCCAAGAATGGCCGCCAAAGTCGCACGGCGATCCGTTTGCAAGAGCGCACTCGTTCGTACCGTGCTTTTCGAGCCTTTCGCCTCGAAAACTCGCTTCTGCTTTGGAGACGGCACGCGAACCATCGTGTACTTTCCATCCGCAGCGATGCGCATCAGATCGGGCTTCAACGACCCCATCTCTGGGGCTTTCGGATCAGAAAGCATCCCCAGTCCAGCAGGTACACGCAATGCCGCCGAGACTTCTCCTGCTTGCGTCAAGATCTTGCGCACCCCCTCCTCTGCCCTTTGTGACAAGATCACAAACAACGCCACCATCACCGCCCCACACAACGCAAATCCACCTCGACCTTTCAACGCCCCTCCACGCAGCGCCAGCATCCCCATCCCCAACAACAACACCCCTCCCACGATCACCAACGACACAAGAAAGCTCTGCCCCGCTAAGTTTGCATAGTTCCGACACAACGCCTCTTTTTGATCAACAGTCGCCCGATCCAAGGCTATCAAGACTTCGGAGAGATGCATCCACACCATCGCAAAACCCAACAAAATCGGCACGCCCAACGAACACACCCACCCCAAGCGCCCCCACAAACACCAACCAAAACCCCCAAGGCATCACATACAGCGCAGCCGCTACGCTTCCTCCCACCACAGCATAAGCTCCGCCCAAACTGCCCAACGCGATCAGCCCACCCAACGCCATCCCCATACCGTCCAACTGCCCCCCTCGCCAGCCCATCAAACAAGCCCACACACCCGCCACCAAGCACAATCCTCCCCCCAAAAATCCGCCAAACATCGAGGTGTACATCGATAACGAAACGTATTGGCTTGCCAATCGGTGCTTTTGATCCCACGTCGCCATCTCCAGCGCCTTCGATGTCTCCAAGAACCCCGCCTCTGTGCCGATCCACCCAAACGCAGACATCGCCGCCACACCACCCACCAAGAACACAAACACACCCATTCGCCCTGATCCACCCGAATGGATCCCCAACAGAGAAACACTCACCATCGTAGCCACCGACAGCCCATACGCCGCCAAAATCGGGTGCATAAACAACCCACCGTCAGAATAAAACTGCATGAACCGCCCCATGCTTCCGAACATCGCAACCAACAGCAACGGCACCAACGCTCCCAACACCACCAACAACAACGCTTGCCCGATCTCGGGCTTGTTCCCTTCGGACTTGTTCTGCCTCGCTTTCATCTTACCCCTCTTTCCTTCTTCAACGTGGCCGCGCCACGCAACTGCCCACAGGGCGACAAACCAAAACAACACCCCACAGAGGATACGTGATCCGCAGGGTGTACTCGACCTCTGTACGGGCAGACAGATTTGGCTGCCCAAAGACACGACAACATCAAATCGTGAAAGCGTTTCGAGCGTACGCCTCTTGGATATCGACGCCATGCAGTTCGCAGGTCTTTGTCGCCCATACAATCGTCACGATACTCATCGAGTGTTCCCGAAGCTCTGAACGCCTCAACATCTACGCGATGCCTCTTTATGATGCTTTCGATCCGCTGCCACACTACACACTCTCCCCCTCCCAAACAAGCCCCCACAACAAGCCCCCAACAAAACACACAACCTCCCCTTCACTCTCACGAAGATCAAAAGCAGAGAGAGTGTCCTCGCTTGCACCCACACCCCATCGCTTTTTCTCCAAAACGCATCGTTGCTCTCTTCTGCGCAAGGGTTGAACCTTCGGCTTGCTTGTGGCAAATTGCATCGCTTGTGCGACGCGCAAGCCTCGGATGAGACGTCTTGTCTTTTCGTTAGGTCTCTCCTCTCTAGCGTGCTCGCCTCCCACACACACCCTCACGGGTCCAAAGGGCAGAGGAAGAAGAATGTTTGTCTCGATCTTTTCACGATGTTGGTCTAAACCTGTTTACAGAATGATCGCTTTACTTTCGCTGGGTGGGTGGTTTTCGCTCGGAGCCTGCGGCGGTGGTGAATGTCGGAACGACGGCGATTGCGAAGGCACCAAACTTTGCCGCGATGGCAAATGCACTTCAAACGCCCTCAAGCCCCTTTGCAAGACCGACACGGATTGCGCTTCGGGAGAAAAATGCGTCAAAGACGGCTGCATCAAAGCCAACTGCGTCGAAGGCGAAAAACAACCTTGCTATGAAGGCCCCAAAGGCACCACCAACGTGGGCATCTGCAAAGGCGGCCAACGCACCTGTAGCAGCGGTCAATGGGGCTGGTGCGAAGGCCAAGTCCAACCCGCATCTGAACTCTGCGATGGCATCGACAACAACTGCAACGGCCAAGTCGACGAAGATCCCAAATGTAGCGCTTCTTGCAAAGATGGCGACACCCGCCCCTGCTATACAGGCCCCCCCGGAACCCAAGGCATCGGCACTTGCAGCCAAGGCACCGAAACTTGCGCATCGGGCGCATGGGGCGCTTGCACAGGAGACGTCCGCCCCGCCAACAAAGAAGCCTGCGGCGATAACCTCGACAACAATTGCAACGGCCAAGTCGACGAAGGTTGCGGATCTTGCACCGATGCCCAGACCCGACCTTGCTACACAGGCCCCGCAAACACCCGCAGCATCGGAACTTGCAAAGACGGCACAGAGACCTGCACCGGCGGAAAATGGGGAGCCTGTACAGGCGAAGTCAAACCCGAAACCGACAAGTGCGGCGATAACCTCGACAACGATTGCAACGGCAAGATCGACGATGCCCAAGGATGCAGCACTTCCTGCAACAACGGCCAGACCCGCCTTTGCTACACCGGCCCCGCAGGCACAAAAGGCGTCGGCGAATGCAAAGAAGGCAATGAACCCTGCCAAAATGGCCAATGGTCGGGCGCTTGCATCAACGAAGTCAAACCCCTCGGACAAGAGATCTGCGGAAACACCAAAGACGATAACTGCAACGGCCAAGCCGACGAAGGTTGCGGTGTTTGCCGTGACGGTGACCAAGATGTCTGCTACACAGGCACCGCTGGGTGTACCAAACAACCCGATGGCTCCTATGCTTGCGCGGGGATGTGCCGCTCAGGCATCCGCGTTTGTGCAGGCGGTCAATGGGGCGCTTGCAACAACGAAGTCAAACCCGCCGCAAAAGAGATCTGCGGCGATAACCTCGACAACGACTGCAACAACCAAATCGACGATGGATGCGGCGTTTGCACCGCTGGGCAAACCCGCCCCTGCTACACAGGCCCCGCAAGCACCCGTGGCGTCGGCGTCTGCAAAGATGGCACCGAGTCCTGCGTCGGCGGCCAATGGGCCGCCTGCACAGGCGACGTCAAACCCACCCCCGAGACCTGCAACAACGCTGCCGACGACAACTGCGACGGCAAGGTCGATGAAAACTGCACCAGCACCAAACTTCACCAACCTTGCCAGACCGGAAACGACTGCGACAACGGACAGCTTTGCATCAACGTCGGCACTCAAGCCGCCCCTGACACTCGCTGCTTCCAAGACTGCACCAACCGAGGCACCATCTGTCAATCCAATGCTGACGGACGCACGGGATGCGTCGACTTCGCCACCGACGGCCAAGGCAACAGCATCCAGATCTGCGCCAAACAATCCCCCACTGGTGCCGCTTGCAACATCACCCAAAGCTCCCTCTGCCTCGCAGGAAACCTCTGCACCAACAACGTCTGCAAAGCCGTTGCCACCGCCAACGAAGGCCAAACCTGCGATCCCAATGCCGCCAACCCCATCCTTTGCTCCACAGGCAATACCTGCGTAGGCTTCGGCACAGGTTACCCAAGCATCTGCCTGAAAACGTGTACCGCCACTTGCTCCCAAAGCGGCTTCCAGTGCATCACACTTAGCAACGGCGGAAAAGCCTGTCTCCAACAAGGCTGCACCTCCGATGCCCAATGCGTCTACGCCAACCACGTCTGCGCCACCGACTCCACCAATGGCTCCCGCTTCTGTTCTCCTTCTCCCCTCCCCGGCACCGTACCCTACGGCGGAAACTGCACCCCCTCTAACGCTACCTTGCGCTGCCAAGCCGGTCTCGTCTGTTTGACTTTCCCCAACGACACCACCGGCTTCTGTTCACGCCAATGCAACACCTCTTCTTGCCCCTCTGGCTCACGCTGCGAAACCATCAACTCCACCACAGGCGACCGCGCTTGCTTTGTCAACTGCACCACCAACGCCAACTGCCTCTCCACCCAAAACTGCGACTCTCGCATCAACGCTTGTTATCCCAAATAATACGATATCCGTGTGATGTGTGATCGAACGATCGTGCGTAGATGCCCTACGGTCGGGCAGCCACGCCTGTCTGCCCCTACGTCTTACGATCACACAATGGGCGGATTTCGTATAACCCCCACGCTCTCGCGATGTTGTCCTTCTGAACCCCGCCCCATCGACGTTAGTCTTTACGCCCCCACACTTCACGGTGTTGTGCTTTGTGGGGCGCTGCCACACCCCCCGCCTCCTTAGCGCGGCTCCCTTGGTCCCGTATCGGCGGGGAAGCCAGCGGCCCATCAGGCGGAAGAGCGGCCCATCAGGCGGGAGAGCGGCCCATCAGGGCTTGGATGCGAGACAGCGGCAAAGAAAGCATCTCCGCGACCTCTTGGGCATCAAAGCCACGCTCCAGAAGGCGCTGCGCTGCCATCTCCAATCCTTTCTCCAATCCTTTCTCCAATCCTTTCTCCAATCCTTCTTCAAGGCCGATCTCTCGGCCTTCTTCAAGGCCGATCTCTCGGCCTTCTTTGCGCCCGAGTTCGCGCAAGACTTCCTCGCGGGTGTCTCGGAGGTCTCTGATATCTTCCAGATCTTCGGGCGTAAGTTGCGAAGGGTGCTGTGTCTGGCTCATAAAGAAGCTCCTATCGAATGTGTTGAGTAGTGTGGCGTAGGGTTCGATGTGATCCGCAAAGATTTTAATCACGGTGTCTCGGCGTTGTCTACCCTTTCCAAGCAAGCACAACAACAAGGTCTCTTCGCGCAACGCAAGCTCCGCCGTATTGATAGCGTAGACCGTTTCGCGGCGGAATCCCTGCCACCGGCGCAAGCCTGTTTCCACCACCTCACCCTTTTCACCAAACACCGCATCCATCGCCGTTTCAGGCCAATAATTAAAGATTAGCCACAACACGCCCTTGGGATAGGGCTGGCCGAGCTTGTCTCGATACCAACGCTGCATCGCAAGGCGAAGCTTGGACAGGTTGGCTTCAAGGCGTTCTTCCGTCACGCTTCCGCTAAATGCTTCGATAAGGCAGCGCGCATCACCCGTGAGCCGAGCAAGCAAACCCACCCCTCGAATCGCTGGAAGCGGTTGATTCGGAATCAGCAACACATCTGCCCGAAAATTATCAGGCAACAGATCCGTCCCCACCTCCACAAGCGTATGCTCACCAAAAATCCCCGCCACAAGGTACTTGCTCAGCCGATCCTCAAATTGTTTAAGCCTAGGTTTTTCCGTCATCTCCTCTCCTCCTGCCTCTCCTTGATACAACAAGGAACCTCAATGGTTTCGAGCCACTTCTTCCGCCTGTCCCCCTTCAAAGCATCGGTTCGCTACCGAGCGCCACGATGTAGCCTTCGCTTCGTTACCGAGCGCCATTTTGAAGGCATCGATTCGCTACCGAGCGCCATTTTGAAGGCATCGGTTCGCTACCGAGCGCCACGATGTAGCCTTCGCTTCACTACCGAGCGCCATTTTGAAGGCATCGGTTCGCTACCGAGCGCCACGATGTAGCCTTCGCTTCGCTACCGAGCGCCATTTTGAAGGCATCGGTTCGCTACCGAGCGCCATTTTGAAGGCATCGGTTCGCTACCGAGCGCCATTTTGAAGGCATCGGTTCGCTACCGAGCGCCACGATGTAGCCTTCGCTTCGCTACCGAGCGCCATTTTGAAGGCATCGGTTCGCTACCGAGCGCCACGATGTAGCCTTCGCTTCGCTACCGAGAGGCGTCAGCGAGAGGGCGGATTTTCGTTGGGTGGGGTGGGGGAAGGTTGGGTTTGGGAGGTTTCGGGAGCTTTTTCTTGTTGGCGTTCTTGTGCTGCGCGGCGTTTTCGGATCTGTTCGCGGACTTGGTGGTAGGGAGAAAGAAAGAGGCTTCGGAGAGTCGAGTTGCGTCCGTAGGCTGAGATGACAGCGGCGAGGTAGCCTTCGAGGGCTTCGGACCACGCATCCATGAGGCCGGGCTGGAGAGAGGCGGTGGTGTAGCCCATCGTGCGGCCATATTCTTCGGCTGCGGTTTGGAACATCTCGATTACGGGTTGGAGGCCGAGGGTCTGGGTGGCTTGTTGGCAGTGGGCTTCTTTGCTTCGGGCCAACATCAAGCGCATGGTTCCGTATTGGGTGCTGTAGCTTTTGCGCAAGAACCCTGTTCCGTTGGCAAAAAGCTCGTCGAGAAGCAAGGTTGCAGCGCCCAAAAGCTGCTGTTGTGCGGGGTTGAGGGCGTAGCGAGGAGAAGAAAGGGCTTGAACGAAGCCTTGCAGAGTATTGTGCAGGCCCGCAAGGATGCGATCGTTCGCCTGATCAACGGCCCAACGCTCGCTTGCGGATGTGCTCGACAAGACGTGGAGGGATTCTGCCGCAGCTACCAGCGCGGCTTTTTTTTCGAGGACAGAAGCCGAGATGGAAGGTTGGTTTTGTTGCTTGGCGTCTGCGACGGCTTGATCAACGAGAGCAGCGATCTTGGTGGTGAGGGTGGTGGCTTCGGCAGCATTCAGGTCTGAGAGGACGATCAGTTCGGACATACAGGTGCATCCTTTTGGTTTGATGGGTTGGGGCCATGCACAAAGTCCACCATGCGAGTTGTCTGTCTAGCTGAAGGGACGCCGTGCGTTCTGATGAGTTTTGGGGATGTGTTTACGTCGCGGAGGATTTAGCAAGTTCTTGGATGCGAGACAAGGGGAGGGACAACATCTCTGCGACATCTTGGAGACTGAGACCGTGTTGGAGAAGGCGTTGCGCAGCCATCTCCAATCCTTTCTCCAATCCTTTCTCCAATCCTTTCTCCAATCCTTCTTCAAGGCCGATCTCTCGGCCTTCTTTGCGCCCAAGTTCGCGCAAGACTTCCTCGCGGGTGTCTCGGAGGTCTCTGATATCTTCCAGATCTTCAGGCGTAAGTTGCGAAGGGTGCTGTGTCTGGCTCATAAAGAAGCTCCTATCGAATGTGTTGAGTAGTGTGGCGTAGGGTTCGATGTGATCCGCAAAGATTTTAATCACGGCCTCTCGGCGTTGTCTACCCTTGCCAAGCAAGCATAACAACAAGGTTTCTTCGCGCACCGCGATCTCTGCCGTATTGATGGCGTAGACCGTTTCGCGGCGGAATCCCTGCCATCGGCGCAAGCCTGTTTCCACCACCTCACCTTGTTCGCAAAAAACAGATTCGATGGCGGTTTCCGGCCAATAGTTAAAGATCAGCCAAAGGACACCTTTCGGATAGCGCAAACCGAGCCCGTCCCGATAAGCACGTTGGATCGCAAGGCGGAGTTTGGAAAGATTGGCCTCAAGGCGCTCTTCGGTGACGGAACCACTAAACGCTTCGATCAGACAACGCGCATCCCCCGTCAAACGTGTGAGCAAACCCACACCTTGCATCGTTGTTGGCAGCGGTTGATGGGGGATCAACAATACATCCGCACGAAAATTATCTGGAAGCAAATCCGTCCCCACCTCCACAAGGGCATACTCCCCAAAAACGCCCGCCACGAGATACTTGCTCAACCGATCCTCAAACTGCTTCAACCTGTTTTTTTCGGCCATCTTCTCCCTCAAGACTCCATACAAAACGCAAACACCGCAACCTCCGTGCGGTGGTATCCCAAAGCACATCCACCTCCAAGAAAACACACATCGAAGAGCCACCGTACATTCTCTCGGTATCGAAAGATTCTTTAAGGATAGGACTTACGCAGTTGGATACGAAAAAGGCCAATGTTCGGGCGCGGGCGGTTCGCGAACACTTGGACCAACTCATGCCATTCGTTTGCGATCATCATTCCTACAATATCCGTCAAAAGCGTATCCATAAGCGTCGATGCGGTTTGTTGTAAACGCCCTGTGATTGGGCAGCCACAGGGGGCTGCCCCTACTTTTTCACGTACTTCACGGACGGAACTCGTAGAAACTGTTTGCTTT
>JAKLKB010000195.1 GCA_023150835.1 Myxococcota bacterium
CGCCGAAAGCTCTAGCTCTTTTACGATGTCTGCGGGGATTCTCAGCGCCAAACTGTTGCCCCATACCGAGATGGATGCTTTGCGCATACGATGCCTCCTTTCCATTTCTTCTTGCTGCTCACAAAACGGCAGAGAAGAACATATATATACATCGTATATAAGTCTCGTCACACACGGCGTATTGTCTCAGCTTTATGCAGAGAAGAACATATATATACATCGTATATCCGTTCAAAGTTCTGGCGTCAAACACTTTGTCCGGTACAAATGAATGAAATATGCTACGTCGCCTCGCTTCTTCTTCGCGACTTTTTCAACAAGTTTTAGGCACTTTCAAACGGGTGTCGGCTCGGCAAGTACGTTGTGCAAAATCTGCTGGTAATGTCCCACAGATCCGAAGTTAACAACGCCTTCACTTTTTCTTGGATGGTTTGCGGCACACCGCCGTAAAAGGCTTCTGCGATGCTTCCCGCGATGCAAGCCAGCGTATCGCTATCGCCTCCGAGAGAGACCGCGTTTCGGACGGCGTCTTCGTACGAATCGGAATCTAGAAACGCGATGATCGCTTCAGGAACCGTACCTTGGCAGGAGACGTCGAAAGAGTACGTCGGTCGGATCTCTTCGGTGGTGCGGCCCAGATCATAGTGAAATTGGCTGGATATCTGCGAACGGATGGATTCTTTGCTTTGGCCGGTCCTTGCGAGGAAAATAGCAAGAGCCGTAGCCTGTGCCCCTTTGATGCCTTCTGGATGGTTGTGCGTGATCTCTGCGGTTGCTTTCGCTTGAGCCAACACTTCTTCTTCGGTGGAAAAAGCGAAGGCAACGGGACTGACCCGCATCGCAGAGCCGTTGCCCCAACTGTTGTAAGGTCCGGCATTTTCAACGCGAAGCCACCGAATAAACGTGCCACCATAACCAGCATTCGGATAGCGTCTACCGATCTCTCGCACAGAATCGACATAAGGTTTTCCACCAAGTATGGCATCTGCGATCGCGACCGTCAAAACCGTATCATCCGTGAAACGGCACGATGGATGGAAGAGAGGAAATGTTTTCGTCTTCATCGGACGGCGCTCGTACACAGATCCAATGATATCACCTGCGATGGCTCCGATCATCTTGTGTATCCTCTGTGCTAAAGATTTATTCTGAGACAGATCAAGGGCTTGTTTGCTATAGCAACTCGTACAATTTTGTAAGTGCGAGAGCGGCTTGCGTTGCTGTTTCTTTCAGTTTATCAAGAGCATTCCAAAACATCTCGACTCCTTATTCAGGCCACTCCGTGTGTTGAAAGCGATCCGGCGGGAAACATATCGGCACCGTCTGACTTGTACAATGGGAACCATGTTCCGCACAAGTACCAAAACAGCAAGACACTGTTTTTTGTTTGACAGAAGAATCCTTCTCGTGATAGCATCAAAAACGCTTGATACAATCAATCATACGTTGGAGAGACATCATGAGGAATTCAAGCGTTTTCTGGTTTTTCTTCGCGCTTACTGTGCTGTATTCTAGCTCTTGCGTCATCATCGAATCACCCAAATGCTTACAAGATAAAGACTGTAAAGCAAACGAGACTTGTCAGAACTCAGTGTGTAAATCGAAATTTACGCCTTGTGCGGGTGATCGCGATTGTAAAAATGGCGAATACTGCGAGAAAAAGCTTTTGATCTGCGTTGAGACCCCCAAATGCACAGACAACAAAGGCTGCAAAAACGGAGAGATCTGTCAAAGTGGAACATGCACATCGGGACCTCAATGCACAAACAACAAAGACTGTAAGATCGCAGAGATCTGCCAAAACGGAGCATGTGTGGCCGATCCAAAATGTTTGCAAGAAGAGGTCTGCAACGGGTTGGACGACAACTGCAACGGTGCCGTGGATGAAAATATCGCCGCTCGAAATTGTTATACTGGGCCAGAATCTTCTCGCGGAAAAGGCGAATGTAAAGAAGGTAGACAGCTTTGCGTAAATGGCTCTTGGGCTTCTTGCCAAAACGAGACCGTCCCAAAAGAAGAAACCTGTAATCAAAAAGACGATGACTGCGATGGCTCCATCGATAATCTCGCCACGATCGGAAAAGAATGCGATTCTGGAGAAAAAGGAGAATGCGCCAAAGGCAAGCTGGAGTGCAAAGAAGGCCAATTAAAATGCACACCACAAACAGCATCTTCCGCTGAGGTTTGCGATGGGAAAGACAATGATTGCAATGGTTTCATCGACGATTCAGCGGCTTGCTGCTCCTCTGGAAAAATGCTCGAATTAAAGGGAACCTCTTCTTACGTTTTCGTGGATCAAGCCAAACAAAACATCCAAATACAAAACCAATTCACGATGGAAAGCTGGGTATTCATCAACGAAACTCCACCCTTTCCCGGCAATCCCAAAGTGTTCAGCCTTGGACTGCCCGGTTCGACTTATGAGCATACTGTGTTGCATTTTTGCACAAACGCTTGCAAAGGCAAAGACAAGCCAAACGCACGTATGGTCGTGGCTGCCCCCGGAGAAATCATCTTCGATTCCCCAGAACAATCGCCGCTCAAAGTTTGGCTCCATCTGGCATTTTCATACGATGGCAAAACAGGGAACCTCTATATCAACGGCGCTCTGAAAAAAAGCCTCCCCATCAGCGCACCTGTGAAAACAGATCCAAGACAACAAATGTACATCGGAAGAGGCGGCGGAGGCGAAGTGGATCGCTTTCTTGGGTACGTAGATGAAGTACGACTTTGGGACTATGCAAGATCTGAACAGCAGATTAAAGAAAATATGAAAAATAAATTAAATCCTCAAGAAAAAGGATTGATTGGCTATTGGAATTTTGACGATGGGACAGCAAAAGATCTTTCGACCAAACAAAACAACGGCGAATTAAAAGGAGAGGCAGCGATCATCCCAGTCAAAAAGCCCACATGGTGCGACTAACACTCTCCTCCAAGAATCGGCGATAAGAACACTGTTTCCTGTGTCACAAAGCCTTCGTGGGGCGACTAGCAGAGACAACAAGCCCGTCCGTCAAATCTTGTAGAACCCACGAAGCGCACAAAAAACCCGTGTTCGTGCCGTTTCAAGCGAGAGAGTTATTGGTGTAAAAAACGATGATCTTTTCGCCAACACGGGGTCAAGGGGCTATAGCCCCTTGCGGGGTGTGGGGTGGCACCCCACAAAACGATCGAACTGTGTCTATCCTCGAATCTTACGCGCAACGCGCCTCAAGCCAGCGCAAGATTCGAGGATAGACTTCTTCGTGGGCGTGTTTTGCGAAGATCAGTCCGTTGTGGCAATAATCCAATCGCGCCCCAAAAGATCGCCCCATCACATGAAATTCTTTGCAAGAAGAGCCGATCTTCTCGTAGCCAAGGCGCACTTGTGCAGGAGGGGCCAAGGTGTCGCCTTCCCCCGCGATACAACACAGCGGCACCCGAACCTTGGCGAGCTCCGCGAGATAATCGATCTTTCCATCCGCCGACAAAAAGCGGCCCGAACGCAACATCTCTAAAAAAACAGCCGTGATCCGTTCATTGAAGTCTTCGGTCATCACAAACAAGCCGCGCCGAAACACATACGGCTCGATATTTGGGGGATAACTGAAGCCCAGATGGATCGGTAGATAAGGGATCAACATCGCCCCGCCACGCGTCAGCCAACGCAATGGAAAAACCGCACAAACCGCAAAGATCAACGGAGCCACCCATGCGATCAGTCGATTCGAGAGGCTCGGTGGTAACCCCGCAGGGGAGCCCAAACAGCACAACGAGGCGACGCGTGTTTCTTCGGGATGAAGGCCCAAATAAGCATACATCACCAACCCGCCCATCGAATGCCCCACCCAATGCACTACATCAACCCCCGATTCTCTCGTAATATGCGCCAAGATCGCAGGGACATCTCGGCTCGCATGATCATCAAAACTCCACAGCGGATCGCTCGGCCCCCCCTCCGCCACAGAACGCGCACGACTCTCCCCGTACCCCCGCAGATCCACATTCCACACCTCAAAACCATGCCGACAGAAAAATTCGACAAGGCTCGCTCCCGTGATCAGGTCCATATTGCCCCGGTTGGCATTGAATCCGTGGCACGTCACCACCACCGCACGGCGAAGCCCCTCCGCAGGATGTCGCGCCACCGCCAACGACCACCCGCCTTCCAACACGATCCGATCCACTCGCGGAGCCTGCCGCGCTTCGCCCAACCGACGCCCCCCAACCCAAGTAGAAACCATCCACACGATCTCAAAAATACCCAATACTCCGACAAAGATCAAAAGACTCGTCCAAGACCACCACGCCCACAACAGCACCATCCCCACAAAGGCCAACCATAAAACGACCCGATGAACTCGAATCCGCCGATCCTTCGGCATCCAAACCTCCTCGTCTCACCGCTCATCCGCATCTAAGCCACGCACCCACGTCTAAGCCACGCACGATCAGGCTTAAGCGCAGACACTTGATGCGCTCGATCAAGCCCATCGCCGCCCAAAGATGAACATCCCCCCTCACAACGCAAGCCACACACCCCAGAGATGACAAAACACAGACAAAGATGTGACACGGCAAACGATGGCTGGGTCTTTCTATCTGATCGGAGTGACTTGTTGAATTCATTTCGTGGGGCGTTGCCCCACACCCCACAAGGGACTTTCGCCCCTTGACCCCGTATCGGCGAAGAGAGCGTCGCTTTTCACACCAACGACTCTCTCGCTTGCAAAAGCACGAACTCGGGGTTTTTCGCGACAAGTCGCTGCTCTTCGAGAGAACACAACACTTCGACCCGCAACGTGACACCGCAAGCAACGGCCTTGCACAAAACAGAAAAGGAGCCTCGCCTTGACCCCAGATATCCAAATCCTCTTTTCTGCCGTAGGGCTGGGCGTTGTCGTCTTTGGATGGCTGCATTACCTCTCCTTGATCGGCAAAGAAAAAGTCCCCAAGCATCCCCAGTTTTCTCTTTCCACGATGCTCGCAGGAAGCCTTCTTTCGCTCGCTCCTTGGATGGTGGCTGTTGCCCAACAGCTTCCGCTCTCTCTGTTTGCGGTCTCGCTCTCGATTCGAGCCGTCGGACTGGCCTTGTTTTTCGTGTACCTGTTGCGCCAAGCCCCACTCCCCGATCAACCGATCCGATTGCAGGTCAACGATCGTTTTCCACCCATCCAAATCGTCGATGCCAACGGGCAATTACGCAACACCCAAGATCAGCAAGGCCAACGCTTTTTATTCAAGTTCTTTCGCGGCCATTGGTGACCGTACTGTTCCGCCGAGTTGCGGCGGTTTGAACAAATGAAGCCTCTCTTTGAAACCTACAACGTCGCTGTGTACGCTCTCAGCAAAGACACACCCGCTGAAGCCAAAGCTCACCAAGAACGCGATGCCTTGGGATTTGTGAGACTCTTCTGCGATCCAGCGATGCGGCATATCCGCGCATTGGGACTAGAGCACCACAAAGCTCTCGAATTCAAAACGTGGGATATCTTGGGCATTCCGCTCGGCTATCCAAGCGGATTCAAAAGCATGGCGATCCCAACATCCATCCTTGTTGATGAAAACGGAAACGTCCGATGGATCGACCAATCCGACGATTATCGGATGCGGGGCGATGCACAGCGCATCCAAGACGCCCTCCTCCAAAGCTTTGGGCCCTTAGCACAGAGAGGCCACGCAGTCGGCAAAAGCCCCCATGCCCGGGTGTTTCGTATCGCTCCTACACAAATCTCCTCCCGCCATCTCTGCTCTCCAACAATTTTTGATAAACCCGCCACCTTGACGACACAGAAAGAACCAGAAAGGCAACAACGCTTTTCCTTTCATTCTTTATCACAACAACACCCACACCGCCGATGGAGTCAGCCTATGCGCACACCTACGCATCTGTACCTACCCTTTTGTCTGTTTTTTCTCGGAGGTTGCTGCACCTTGCCTGCCCCCCTCAACTTAACGGCCCCTGCGGATCTTCCGGCACATGTTTATTTCCGAACCCGCACAGAAACCTTTAACAAGAATTATGTTCTCGCTCTACGCGACGGGCGGATCTGGTACAAACACAACGTAGAAAATACCCAAAAAAGCAGCGATTGGAAATTGCTTGGGCGAACAGGAAGGCCCGAAGGATGCGGGTTGTCGAAGTTTGGCGTCCCCAAAAACCTCGTGTCGCTGTCTGCGGATGGTATCCATCTTCAAGTTCTAGGGGAAAATCAGGTCATTTATCGCGCCACCAATCTTCGAGAAGATATCGAAAAAGGGGTGGAATGGAACGATAGTTGGGGATGGCCGATGGCCGGTGGACCCGGACTCAAAAGCGAGTGGGGGTCTCAAACAATCTGGGATGTCGCAGATGCCCACACCTTCGACCTCAAATACTACGAAGACGCCAACGGAACACGCCATCACATCGGCTTGGGCGTTGCGCACATCTACGTGCTCGATCCCGAAAAGAAAAAGATCCATTACAACGACTGGTGGCTGCCTGCGGATTGGAGCCGCCAAGTGTGCGGCCCCCAACGCGGAACCTTCAAAGCGATCCAGATGAGCGTTAGCGGTTCGACACTCTTCGTGATCAACCAACAGGGCGAGATGTTTACACGCCTCTATGACTTCGATACCTCGGGAGAAAACCCCTTCCTGACTTATACATTCGTCCAAACACAACCCGCCCCTCACGTTCGCCGTATCCCGATCCCTGACTGGCACCGCCAGCCTGCGATCTCGTCGGGACGCATCACCTCGCGCATCACCATATTTCAAGACGGCGAAGGCAACGCAGCGCGAACGCTTCGGGTGGAAGGCGAACAAAACGGCGTGGCCGGCTTTTTTCACAAAAAGATCTTCGCGCCAACTTGGGCGTTTCAAGCAACGCACCACACGATCAAAACTCCCTTCCTTTCGGACACAACGCAACCTGCTCCCCAATCCACGTTCACCAACGCCGAAGAGATCCGCTACAGCGGAACCCTTCGGCGCGAAGATCTCGGTCGCACGCTACAAGTCGAATTCCAAGGCTTCCACTTTGTCTGCTCTCCTTCTTCCTTGCGCGTCCTATTTGAGGGAAAACCTGTTTTGCAAAAAGACGGAACCCCCTTGTTGCTCACCTTTCACCACGTCCACACGATGGTCACACAGATCCGTCCCCGCGACTATTGGCAAAAAGGCACCAAGGCCCCCATCCGCGCAGGCTTAATTTCTCCAAAGGATTTCTCTGTTATCTCAAACGATCAAGCGCGCACGATGCTTCGCGAATTTTTCGGCGACCTCTCCGTCATCAATCTGAGCGGCGAAGCCTCCACACAAACCCTGAAAATGAAAGAGCTTACACGCGGCGAACTCTTCCGCGCACCCGACGAAGAAAAAGCCCACACCGCTCGCTTTGTACTGGACCTTTCCGTCGCAAAATAAAGCCGCTCATTGCGTGGTGTGGTGGGGCTTTGCCCCACGCCCCACAAGGGCTTTCTCTTGGACACTTTATGTGTAAGTGGTTAGAATGACAAGCAGCGCTTTTTAAGGTACAAGAAGGAGACGATGATGTACTACATAAAGTCTGAAAGAGAATGGGCAAAAAAAACTTTAAACACAGCCAAGT
>JAKLKB010000196.1 GCA_023150835.1 Myxococcota bacterium
TCACCGCAAGTCACCCCCCCCAAAAAGCAAACCCCTTGTGCGAACAACGAAGTCTTCTTGATCACCGTCCCGCGCCTCTCTCTCAGAAGGAGAGAGATCTCACCAAGCAACGCTTGCCGCGCCGAAGCCAACGGCTACTGCATTCGATCAAACACCAAAGAAGTCGCTCTCGAACGAGAAGGTTATCTCACCTGCATCTTCGCCCTCCCCAAGCGCCAAACACGCCTACGCGCTGTTTTAAAAGAAGATGAAGGCGGCACCCCACCCAACCAAGATTATTGCTTGCAAAAACGAAAATAGCCCGACGCACGATCAGAATAACTCGTTAAAACGAAGGCGCTGTGTACAGGCGTTGCGCAGGCAAAGCGTTTGAGGAAGCCAACGGAAACGGCGAAGAGACCGGCCCTTGTGATGCTGTCTTGTTGGGCGATTCCGCTTTCTTTTGGGGCGCGGCCAAGCGAAACCACAAGATCCCCCCTCCGATCATCACCGCCCCCAAAGCCAACCCGATCACTCCCGCATTGAAAGAAAGGTTCGCGTCTCGCTTGAGATCCGCAAACAGCGTTGCTCTCGCAGCGTTCACCGAAAAACGATCTGCAAACAGCCCATCCAGATCCTTTTCGATGTTTTTTGATACGAACACAAACGTGACCCCCCCGCCCAACACCGCGATCCCTAGGCCAATTACGACGGCTCCCCCGATCTGCCCTCCTGTCAAGCCTTGCTTGTACGGGCCTTTTCCCATCGTTGCCGCCTCAAACAACCGCGTTTCTCGCTCACCCAACGTCACTTCCGCATACTGCGTTGCTTGCTTTGGATACGTCACTCGCACCTGATACACCCCGGGACGAAGTCGGAGATTCTCTTGCCCTGACAGCGACACTTCGCGCTCGAACTGGTAGCCTTTGATCTCCACACGCGCCGTCTCTGCGAGGCTGTTGGTCAACGTCAACGTCCCATAACCGATCTTTGTGTCCAGATCGAACAACATCCCCTTGATCGCTTGGCAGCGATACGCTTTGACACAAAGGCGTTCTTGTAGATAAACGCGCAAGGGCCCAGCGGCTTTTTCGTAGTAATAACGCTGCTCTTGCGCCTCTTTTTGCGCAGCCGCGTATCTTTGGTAGGCTTTCGCGGCGTTTTCGAGAAAAAGTCCTTTGCGCTTCTTTTGCAGATCGTCCAGCTTGTCGGGAGTCGCCATCTTCGCAGCGATCTGCGTATAACACTCTGCAGCAAGCTTGTGCTGTTCTTGGCGAAAAAGCTGCGCACACGTCGACGAAGGATCGTTGGCATACCCAACCAACGGAACCATCAGGGAAAAAAAGCTCCAAACGCAGACAAAACAGGCATAACGCATCGCAAAAACTCCTCAGAAAAAACAACTCCGCACAGGAGTGACGCAGTTCGGTTTGTTTGTGGGGCGCTGCCCCATACGCGCCTTGTTAAGGTGGAAACCTCGTAGAGTCGGTCTTGATCGCCTTTTTTTTCTCCCCCCCCTCAATCCCCCCGTGAACGGGGGGAAGTTGGAACGGGCAGCGTCTGCGTCTCGTGCATACAGCGTGCGTCATGAAAAAACAAAATCCCCGATGCTTCCGACTTTCGCTCCCTCCCCTGTTCACGGGGGAGGGCGGGGTGGGGGGCTTTCCTCCGCTTCACCTAACGCCTATGGGGCGCTGCCCCATGCCCCGCAAGGGAGCTTTGCCCCCTTGACCCCGTGTCGGCGGAACGAGCAGACGTTTTTCAAACCAACGACTCCATCGCGAGGAGGGACGCGAACACGGGGGGTTTTGCCGAGCGCGTCACTCCTATCCAAAAAAGCAAAATCCAAAAAAGCAAAAAATGCTCGCGCAAACGCTGGCAAGAAATTTTTCTCGCTACAGCGCAACTTCCGTTCAAGGAGATCGATCGCAAGAAAGAAGTGTGTAATCTCTTTCGAGGCATCTCTTTTGGCCGCCCAACTTCGAACCGCAACAATACCAAGAGCTGGGGCACTCCGAACTCGTGGTGCATAATTTCAATCCACCGCAAGCAAGAAAATTTGCCGAATCAGAGCATGCACCATCACAACAAAACTCTGTGGTGCGACACGACGGAGCGCAGACTTTCACCTCTGGGGCTGGCTCGGGTAGGTTCTCTGGCCCCGAAGTCTCCTCGGCCCCGTCGGGCGGAGAGATATTTTCGGGTTGTGCGGGTTCTTCGGAGGAAGTGGGTTCGTTGGATGGTTCGGGAGTTCCTTCGGTTTGGGACTCGCCGGAGGAACCGCATTGGCTAGAAGGGCGGCAATAACGCACCGCAGGATCGGCGTTGGGGGGGGGATTTGGAACGCAACAGACATCTCCCCCCGAGCATTGGGCGTTCTCCACACAAGCCCCGCAACGACCGCCCCGACAAGGCTTCCCACCACACTCTTGGGATGTTTCAGTCTCTTTGGAGCAACGAAACCCGATCAAACCCTCGTATTCTTTGATACAATTTTGCTGAAACAAAAGAATCGAGGCCATCGCAAGAAACAAAGGAAAAAAGCGAAGATACGTTTTCATGCTGTGCCGATCTAAGTGAAGAAAAGGTGCCATTTCAAAGCCTCGCCTCGGTCAATCGCCGATCTGGAGCAAGGTATGTCCTTGCAAAGAAGGTGTTGCTGCGAACAGATGCGGTGGTGCGGCAGGTGGTGTGTTTGCGATGCTTTGTCCTGCTGCGGGTTTGCGCGGAAGAAACATCCAGACCAAACCACCGATCACAGCGGCCCCACCGATGCCCACCGCGATCCAACCGATCACACGGAGAGGTTGGGTGGTGTCCAAGATATCGTTGGCGCGTCGCAATCCCTCGACAGCAGCGACATAATTCGCATCCGTTAAGTTTCCATCGCGTGCGTCTTTGGCGTAGGTTTCGAGCCTTGCGTAATTAGCCCGATCAATTGCAGCGATACGGATCGCCAAAGACGTCGCACCAATCGCTACAAACGCAGCCCCCGCCCCTGTCAACAACCAAGCTCCCGTAGGGATCGGAACGCCCACAGGAGCCGTGTAGACGAGCTGATCTTTTCGTGGCTCCAAGGTCATCTGGATCGTGCGCGAAGCTTGGCCCGCATACGTCGCACGAAAAGCATACACCCCGGGTCGCAACGCTCCCGCCCATCGTTCGGCGATCTGGAGTTTGTTTTCATACTGATAACCACGAATCTCGACTTCCACAGGCTCTTTTCGCGGGTTAAGCAGCGTGACGTTGTTGTAGCCGGTTTCCTGCTGGACTTGGTAGAGCAAGCCTTGGATGCTTTTGCAGCGGTAGACTTTGACACAGAGTTTTTCTGAAAGAATTTGTCGCAGATAATTACCAGAAAGCTCAAACAAATAAGCGCGCTCTTCGAGCTTGGTGGAGCGACTGGCGGCTTGTTCGTAAGACTTGGCAGCATTTTCGAGCAGGAGTGCCTTTTGCTTTCGATCGATGGGGCTGGACTGTGGCATCAGTTTGATCTGCTCGGCCACGCGGACATAACAATCGGCAGCGAGGCGAGGAGCTTGCTTGAGCAAAGCATGACAGGCTTTGGCATCAAGCGACTGGGCCGAAGCATCCGCCCAAAAGCCGATGACGCCTCCCACAAAAGCCAAAACCGTCCAGACAACACGAGAAAGCCGATGCGAACAAAGATGACGCCAAGACAGGGATGGCCGATATCTGGATTTGTTGTGTGGCGTCAAGCAGCGGCGGATGGGCATGGTGGACGACCCTTTCTGAGAAGAGAAAGACAGACCTCAAGGACAAGTATCAGCACAAAACAGATAGATCCCTTTTCGACAACAACGCAGTCCTTGTGGGCAATCTGGATCGGCTTTACAAGAGCAACGAAATTCCTCTTTGCCTTGGGTTTCGATATTGATGCAGGCTTCGTTGATTTTTCCGCAACAATAGAAGTTCCCGGGGATCGAGCAATCAAGGTTGGTGGTGGGCTTGGAACAAGAACCTGCGCAGTCTTTGGAGTCCTTGACATCGGCGCTACAGAATTTATTTCCAAGAGAGCTTGGACAACAAAAGGTATTTTGTGGGCAATCGGTATCTTGATCACACGAACAACGCTTGATCTGTTTGCCGAAAAAGAAGTTAAAGGCACGAAATTCATTGCACGAGCCTCGACCTGTGGGCGTGCAGCAATATGGGTTGGCGGTGCAATCTTGGCGGGTTTTGTCGGCAAGCGTGCAGAAGTTGCGGGCGTTGGCGCATTTGCCTTGTTCGTCAGGGATGGCGCAAAAATAGCGGGAGTTGGCGAGTTTTTGAGGATCGGTGGGACAACAAACCATGCCATTCGGGCAATCGCTTGACAACACACAAGAACAGCGTTTGCGGGGTTTTCCTTCGATGCTGAATTCTTGGCAGCTTCCGTTGGTTTGGTAGATCGAGCAGCAATAATTGTTTGCGGGATCGTGGCAATCGAGTTTGGTATCAGGATCGTCGCCTGTTTTGATCTCAGGGGCTTTGCAAGTTGCGGTCGGAGCGGGGCATTGGTTGTCTGCGGTGGGCAGCGTACAAGTGAGGAAGCCTTTGTCGGGAGACTTTGGGTTGAGTTCGCAACACTTCATCGGTTTGGGGCAATCGAGATCACTTTTGCAAAGGCACCGTCCTTCGGGGGGAGAGAGATCATAGCGAACAGCATAACATCCGCGAGTGGGAAAATCGGCGGACTGAAAGACGCAACAGTAGTTGTTTTTGTGGAGGAAACAATTTTGGCTTTCAGAGGCTTTGGGAGCCGCACAGATCTGAGCCAAGCCAAAGGGGGTTTGGGGTTCGTTGGGTCGGCTACATTGTCGATTGAGACACTTGAGTCCGCCCCCACAGTCCTTGTCGATCTCGCACAAAAGCCCGAGATGAGGGGGAGTATCGCAAGCGAGAACCAAACAGCCGAGCAGCGCGACACTCAACATCAACAAGATTGCGGATGTTCGGGAGAGACGAACGCGAGAAGAAGTCGGAAACACAACACCACAAGCCATCTTCGCATCCTTTGAATCAAATCAACACATCATACACCACAAAAAAAGCCTTCCAACCGCAAACAGAGAAACCGATGTCGCGTGGGGTAGCGTTGCGGCAACAGAGATTTCGCAGTATAGAGAGAGTTCGCAAAGAAAAGCAAGTATGTACCGGCTTTTCTGAAAAAGGACGATGGGCAGGAAGAAGGAAAGGAGCGAGCCTTGAAGCGATGGTGGATGATCGGCGCGGTGGTGTCGTGGTGGACGGTGGGATGTTGGAGCGGCTGCCAGCAAGTGGAAACGCCCAAGACACGGGTATATTCGGAGCAACGAGAGCCTTGTGCGGAGTATAGCAGCGAGCGCAAAGCGTATTATGGCGATCTGCATGTACACACGGGATATTCGTTTGATTCGTGGGCGTATGCTTCGCAACTCACATCGCTGGATGCGTACCGTTTTGCGAGCGGAGAACAAGTCTCGTTGCCGCCGCTTGGAGCGGATGGAAAAGGCACACGTCCTGTCAAGCTCAAGCAGCCGTTGGACTTTGTTGCGATCACCGAACACTCGGAATATCTCGGAGAGATCGCGCTTTGTACGACGCCGGGTTCCAAAAGCTACGAGTCTACGCCTTGTCAAAGCTACCGTAAACGCAACGAACAAAGCACCTTTCAGTTTGGGATCGGGCTGATCTATGACAATCCTGTCCGAAGCAAGGAGATCTGCGGCGAAGATCTTTCGTGGTGCAGAGAGGCTGCGCTTGAGCGATGGCGCAAGATGCAAGAAGCAGCAGAGTTGACCTACGATCGCAAGTCGACTTGTCGGTTTGTCGCGTTTGTGGGCTACGAATACACCGCAACACCCGCCGTAAGCAACATGCACCGCAATGTGATCTTTCGCAATGAACACGTCACGCCGCTGCCGATCACGTATTACGAACAGCCGAATCCTTGGGGGTTATGGAAAGCTTTGAAAGAAGAGTGTATCGATAAAGGCGGTGGCTGCGATGTATTCTCGATCGGCCACAACTCGAACCTCAGCAATGGACATTATTTTGCGACCAAATACCCCAAAGCCAACAGCCTCGAAGAGCAAGCCAAGATGGCGGCTCTACGGGCGCAGATGGAGCCTCTTGTCGAGATGTTCCAGCACAAGGGCGATATGGAGTGCCGCAACGGGATGTTTGGTGTGTTCGGAGATCCCGATCCGTTCTGCGATTTTGAAAAGCTGCGCCCTGCGGAAACCAAAGATTGCAAAGGCACCTTTACAGAAGCGAACGCAGGCGGGATGCGTGTACAAGGGTGTGTTTCGCATCTTGACTTTGTGCGCAACGCGCTGAAGGCAGGGCTCCAAGAACACCAGCGGCTGGGCGTCAATCCCTATACCTTCGGACTGATCGGATCGACCGACACACACAACGGAACGGCAGGTCTCGTACAAGAAGTCGACTTTCCCGGTCACGTCGGAACGGTGGACGACGAGCCGATCAAGCGCCTTGGTTCGGGGAATATCACCCACGACGGGATCATCAACAACCCGGGAGGACTCGCCGCAGTTTGGGCCGAAGAACGCTCTCGGGATTCGATCTTCGACGCTTTGCGCCGCCGCGAAACCTTTGCAACGAGCGGCCCACGGATCCAAGTTCGTTTCTTCGGTGGGTGGGGCTTTTCGGATGGGATGTGCAAAGAAGAAGGTTGGATCAAAAAAGCCTACGCAACAGGGGTTTCGATGGGCGGGATCTTGCCCAAAGCACCGACCGACGCAAAAGCACCGCGTTTTGTGGTGATGGCGACAGCAGACAAAGGAAGTCCCGAAGCACCCGGGATGATGCTGCAACGTGTACAGATCATCAAGGGATGGGTGGGGGCGGATGGAAAGCCATACGAAAAAGTCTATGAAGCCGCAGGCGACCCAAACAACGGCGCGAGTGTGGACGTGAAGACGTGTAAAAGCAGCGGAGACGGCAAGGAGAGCTTGTGCGCGGTATGGAGTGATCCTGCGTTTGAACCGACACAGCGGGCTTTTTATTACGCTCGTGCGCTCGAAAACCCAAGCTGTCGGTGGAGTACTCGACAATGTATCGCTCTTGCCCCCGACAAGCGGCCCGCCTCTTGCGAGACCTCACACGTCCAAAAGATCATCCAAGAACGCGCATGGACCTCGCCGATCTGGTATCAACCTTAAACCGTAAACGCCCGATGGTCGGGCAGCCACAGGGGGCTGCCCCTACATGGCCCGATCACATAACGGGCGGATCTCGGATTAGTTTGTGTAAACGCCCGATGGTCGGGCAGCCACAGGGGGCTGCCCCTACATGGTTCGACCACATAACGGACGGATCTCGGATTAGTTTGTGTAAACGCCTGATGGTCGGGCAGCCACAGGGGGCTGCCCCTACATGGTTCGACCACATAACGGGCGGATCTCGGATTAGTTTGTGTAAACGCCCGATGGTCGGGCAGCCACAGGGG